>JABCYQ010000024.1 GCA_013290125.1 Vulcanimicrobiota bacterium | reverse complement strand
CGCTGTTGGCGATTGGCCGTATCGGTGCGATCGCGGTGCCGGCGTTCTCGGGGTATGCCGCACCGGCGCTCGTGGCGCGGCTCGCCGACGCCGAAGCGAAAGCGTTGCTGACCGTGCGCACGGCATCGCGCCGCGGAAAAGCCGTTCCCATGCTCGATACTGCGATCGAGGCAGCAAGCGAAGTTTCAACCATAGAACACGTCGTCGTATTCGACGAAGATGGGCCGACTGGCGTCGGCCCCTTCGGGATGGCGAGCGAGAGAACGATCAGTTTCAAAATCCACGATTGGACGACGCTCGTCAGCGGCCAACCGAGCTTCATCGAGGCTGAGCGAACCGCGGCGGATGATCCATATCTTTTGCTCTACACGTCCGGCTCCACCGGCAAACCCAAGGGCGCGGTGCACGGACACGCCGGCTTCCCGGTCAAGGTGCAGATCGACCAGTATCTTTGCTTCGACGTCAAACCCCGCGATCGCATGCTCTGGTTCACCGACATGGGCTGGATGATGGGGCCCTTTCTCGTGCTCGGCGCGCTCGGGTTAGGCGCCACAGTCGTGCTGTTCGACGGCACGCCCGACTACCCGAGCCCCGACCGTCTCTGGCAAGTCGTCGCGCGGCACCGTGTCACGCATCTCGGCATCGCGCCGACTGCGATCCGCGCGCTGATGGCACACGGCGACGAACATCCGCACAAACACGATCTCTCGAGCCTGCGCATTCTCGCGTCCAGCGGCGAAGCATGGAATCCAGAACCGTACCGCTGGTTCGCGCACCACGTAGGCGCGGACCGCTGCCCGATCATCAACTACTCAGGCGGCACGGAGATCAGCGGTGGGATCTTGGGCTGCTTTCCCACGCAGCCGCTCGTGCCGTGCGCATTTCATGGCCCGGTGCCGGGTATGGACGCTGATGTCGTGGACGAGCATGGAGTTTCGCTGCGCGGGCAAGTCGGCGAACTGTGCATCCGCCAGCCTTGGCCCGGCATGACCCAGTCGTTCTGGCACGACGATCAACGCTATCTACAGACGTACTGGTCGCGGATCCCAGGCGTCTGGTTGCACGGCGACTGGTGCAGCGTCGACGATCACGGCTACTGGTTCATCCACGGCCGCTCGGATGACACGATCAATGTCGCGGGCAAGCGCGTCGGACCGGCCGAGTACGAGAGCGCCCTCGTCGCGCACGCAGCGGTGAAGGAAGCAGCGGCAGTGGCGGTGCCCGATCCGGTGAAAGGCGAAGTCGTCGTTTGTCTGGTCGTTCTGCGGCCGGGCGCGAAGGCAGACGAAGCATTGCGGGCCGCACTCGTCGGCGCGTGCGCGCGGAGTTTGGGCAAAGCGCTTGCGCCCAAAGCAGTGAAATTCGTAAGCGATCTGCCCCACACGCGCAACGGCAAGATGATGCGCCGCGTCGCGCGCGCTCGCTACTTGAAGAGCGATGCGCTCGGCGATCTCTCGGCGCTCGAAAATCCAGCGTCGCTCGAGGCGATCGATGCCGCGTCGTAATCCGCTCTTAGAGGGCCTCACGCACCGCGTCGTCGTCTTCGACGGCTCGATGGGCGCCACGCTGCAAGCGATGAACCTTACTGCCGCGGATTTCGGCGGCAAAGAAGGCTGCAACGATCATCTCAGCCTGACGAAGCCAGACGTGATCAGCGGGCTGCACCGCGCGTTTCTAGAGGCCGGCGCCGACGCGCTCGAGACGAACACGTTTCAGGCATCGCGCCTGAAGCTGGACGAGTACGGGCTCGGCGATCTGACGCGCGAACACAACATCGCGTCGGCGCGCATCGCCCGCGAAGTGGCCGATGAGTTCACGAAGCGCGATCCATCGCGGCCGCGCTTCGTCGTGGGATCGCTCGGCCCGACCGGCATGCTGCCATCGGCCAACGATCCGGCACTCTCCCGGTTGTCGTACGCCGATCTGTTCGAGATCTACCGCGAACAAGCCGAAGCGCTGCTCGAAGGCGGCGTGGACGGGCTGATCGTCGAGACGCAGCAGGACATCTTGGAGACGCGCGCGGCCATCACCGCCTGCTCCCGAGCGGCGCAGGCGCATGCCGATGCGACCGGCGGCGCACGGGCCGCGATCATCGCTTCGGTCTCGCTCGACACGCAAGGGCGCATGCTCCTCGGCACCGACATCGCCGCGGTCTGTGCAATCCTCGAGGCGCTGCCGTGCGACGTCGCCGGTCTGAACTGCAGCACAGGGCCCGAGTATATGCGCGACGCGATGCGCTATCTGGCGCAGCATTCGTCGAAATACGTCTCGTGCATACCGAACGCGGGCATCCCGCGCAACGAAGGCGGCCTTGCGATCTATCCGCTTGAGCCAGAGGGCATGCGCGACCATCTAGAATCGTTCGTCGCCGACTACGGTGTCAACATCATCGGCGGCTGTTGCGGTTCCGGGCCGGAGCACATACGGCTGCTCGCCATCGCCGCAAAAGGCAAGACGCCGCGAGTCCCCAAGCCGAAGCCGGATCAAGAGGTTGCGAGCGCGATGACCGCGTTGCCGCTCGCGCAAGAACCTCGTCCGCTCATCGTCGGCGAGCGGTTGAACGCGCAAGGCAGCCGCAAAGTCAAACGCCTGATCCTCGCCGATGACTACGACGCGCTCGTGGAAGTCGCGCGCGAACAGGTGAGCGGCGGCGCGCACGCGCTCGACGTCTGCATGGCGCTCACCGAGCGTGAGGGCGAAGACACGACCATGGCCGAGATCGTCAAACGGCTCGAACTATCGGTCGAAGCGCCGCTCATGATCGACAGCACCGAAGCCAAAGTCGTGCGCCGCGCGCTCGAGACCAATCCGGGCCGCGCGATCATCAACTCCGTCAACCTCGAGAACGGGCGCTCGCGCATCGACGACATCTTGCCGCTCGCGCTCGAACACGGCGCGGCCGTCGTTGCGCTCACGATCGAAAAATCGGTCGGCATGGCCAAGACGCCCGCCGCCAAGGTAGAGGTGGCACAGATGATCGAGGCGATCTGTTGTGGCGAATACGGATTGCCACGCGGCCGCCTCATCTTCGACGTGCTGACGTTTACGCTCGCGACCGGTCAGCCAGAGTATATCGATGCGGGTGCGAACACGATCGAAGGGATCCGCGCGGTCAAGACCGCGCTGCCCGGCGTGCTGACGGTCTTGGGAGTCTCCAACATCTCGTTTGGGTTGAATCCCGCCGCGCGCGCCGTCATCAACAGCGTCTTCCTCTACCACTGCGTGGCGGCTGGACTCGATCTCGCGATCGTCAATCCGAAGGACATCACACCCTACGCGCTCATCATGGGCGACGAACGCGAGCTGGCAGAAGATCTGATCTTCAACCGGCGGCCGGATGCGCTGCAGCGGGTGATCTCGCGCTACGAAGGCGTGAGCGCGGCGACTGCCACGGACGGCCAAGCTGAAGCCGACGACGCAGAGCTTCCGGTGACCGAGCGCATCCATCGCCGCATTCTGCATCGCAAGAAGGAGGGCATCGAAGCGCTCCTCGATGAGGCGCTGCGGGATCAGTCGGCGGTGGATCTGCTCAACGGCTGTCTGCTCGGAGCGATGAAAGACGTCGGCGATCGATTCGGCGCTGGCGAACTCATCCTGCCGTTCGTTCTGCAGTCGGCAGAGGTGATGAAGAAGGCGGTCTCCTACCTCGAACAATTCCTCGAGAAAAACGACAGCTATACAAAAGGCATCGTGGTGTTGGCGACGGTCTTCGGCGACGTGCACGACATCGGGAAGAACCTCGTGAACACGATCCTTTCGAACAACGGCTACACGGTGCACGATCTCGGCAAGCAAGTGCCACTGCACGCGATCATCGAGAAAGCGGTGGAGGTCAAGGCGGACGCGATCGGTCTATCCGCTCTCTTGGTCTCCACATCCAAGCAGATGCCGCTCTGCCTGCAAGAACTGCATCGCGAAGGACATGAATTTCCGGTGATAGTCGGCGGCGCGGCCATCAATCGCGCGTACGTGCAACGCATAGGCTTCGTGGACCCCGAAACGTACTTCAGGCCCGGCGTGTTCTACGCGAAGGACGCTTTCGAAGGCCTTGCGCTAATGGACACGTTGCAGGATCCGTCGCGCCGCGAAGGTTTGCGCACGCGGGTGGAGACCGAAGCGCGCGACGCACTCGCGCGGCGTGCGGCCCGCACAGTTCCCGCGGCTGCCGACGTACCGGCGCGTTCGGCCGTCGCGAAAGATGCGCCGATTCCCAAACCACCGTTTTGGGGTGCGCGCGAACTGCGCGATATTAAAGTTCCCGAGGTGTTCCGTACGCTCGACGTCCGTTCGCTGTATCGCCTGCAATGGGGCGCGAAGAGCGCGAAGGGCGACGCGTGGCGTTCGCTGCTGCACGAAGAATTCCGGCCGCGCTTCGAACGCATGAAGACGGAAGCGATCGAGACCGGCTGGCTTGCGCCGCAAGCGGTCTTTGGATTCTTCCCGGCCGCCTCGGATGGCGACGACCTAGTCCTATTCCAGCCAAGCGACCCGGCGATCGAGCTGACGCGTTTCGCGTTCCCGCGCCAGCCGGCGATGCCGCGCCTCTGCATCTCGGACTACTTCGCGAGTGTGGACGAAGAGCGGCGCGATGTGGTCGCGCTGCAAGCTGTAACGGTGGGGGCCGAGGCGACAGCGCGTTACACGCGCCTCCAACAGGCTGGTGAATATGCGGAAGCCCTCTACGTCCATGGGCTTGCGGTTGAAGCAGCAGAGGGTTTGGCGGAACTCGTGCATCGCCACATCCGCCGGGAATTGGGTATACCTGCGGGTCAGGGTAAACGCTATTCGTGGGGCTATCCGGCTTGCCCGGACATCGAGGAACACCGGAAGTTCTTCGCGATCATGCCCTGCGACGTTATTGGCATGACGATCACCGAGGCGTTCCAGCTCGTACCGGAACAATCCACCGTCGCGCTCGTGGTGCACCACCCCGAGGCGACCTACTTCTCGGCCCTCGGCGCCGGCGAGAGCGTGCTGACCGCGTCCCTTCCCTAGTCCTGCGCGAACTTCAAGACGCGCGGACCTGCATCAATTGACAACTTTGGCAGGTGTCGCTATAATTAGCGACAGGTGACGACATGCGTGCTATATCCGAAGACAGAATCTTAGAGCAATTCCAGCTGAGACTTGGATCGGGGCGCTCCCTCTCCGATGTCGTACGCGCTGGTCTGCCCACCAAGAACGCTTGCAAGTTCATCGAATCCACTTCACCCAGCGTTCCTTTCGACACGCTGCTACGGGTCGCCGGCGTGTCGCGCCGCACGCTTGAACGCCGCGCCGCAATGCGGCTGCAGCCGGATCAATCGGATCGTCTCGTCAGGATAGCGCGTGTAATCGATTTTGCCGAGGAGTCCATAGGAACGCGGCCACAGGCGCTGGCATGGATGAACGTGCCGAATCGGGCGCTGCAAGGCGCGCGGCCAATCGAAGAACTTGACACAGATGCCGGAGCCAAGCGAGTTGAAACGGTTCTCGGGCGCTTGCGCGAAGGCGTAGTCGGCTGAGGTGGTCTCATGGAGAATGGTGCGTGCGGTCGATCGTGCGACAGCCTTTTCCGGAGCCGGCGCCTTCAGATATGGCGGCCGGTGGAACAGCCCGGGTCGCTACGCGGTGTATGCGTCCAACAGCCTCTCCACAGCCGCGCTGGAAATCTTGGTTCATGCCGGCACGCCTGACGCCATACCGCTTGATGAACTGGCCATTCAGGTAGTTATTCCGATCGATATCGCGCAGCTGCGCATCAGCCTCTCAGACTTGCCGAACGATTGGCAGGAACTCAATCATCCGGCTTGCCTCGCACTCGGAGATACGTGGATTTCTGAGAACCGCACCGCGGTGCTTGACGTTCCATCGGCCGTCGTGCCTCAAGACCGAAACGTGGTGTTGAATCCCAAACACCCCGATTTTGCCCGCATCGACACGAGCGGCCCTGGAACTCCCTTTCGGTGGGACCCGCGGCTTATATCGTTCCTGATGACGTCCTAGCGGCTTACGAACCAATCTCGGCTGAACTTACGAGCATCTCCAAGGTCGCAACACGCGGAGCGATGCGACGTTAGCGGCCGAAATTCTTCGCGATCATGCCGTGCGACGCGATCGGGATGACGATAACCGAGGCGTTCCAAGTTGTGTCGGAGCAGTCCACGGTAGCGCTCGTGGTGCACCACCCCGAAGCGACTTACTTCTTCGCCCTTAGTCGGCCCAAGGAACTTGAGACTCTCGTGCGAGAATTTGCATGCGTCAGCTTTCTTAGAGGCGTCGTATGAAATCACGTCGAGTTGTTATTGTTCGCTCAGGGGCGGCGGCGCTACTTGCAATCGTCGCCAGCGTAGGTTGTTTCTCTACCGAAAGCCGGGCAGAGAGTTGCTCGGTGCGCATCAAGAGCTTCGAACGAGTTGGCGCTAGCCCGAGCGGAAATGATGTCGTCTATGAGGTAGCGCTGCAAGCAAGCTCAGCGCAGAAAATCAAAACCCACTTAACCGTTTCATCGTCTCGAACGGCGTGTGGAATATCCCAACGGTCGACACGACGTATAGCGCCGGGCCGTCTTAGGGACAGCTATTTCTACCTTGCCAACTCTTATTTCGTACCGAGCGGCGTTTGGTCCGCCCCGAACGACCCTCACGCCGTGATCCGGGATTGACGACGGCTCACGTTCGCTCGCGGGCAAGCGATGCTTACCCTACTACGGAACGACGGAGAAGAGGGGCCGACATGAAGTCGGCCTCTTCAGAAGTAGCGAGATTTAACGGCCGAGGATGTGGCGCCCGATCACGATGCGCTGGATCTGCTGCGTGCCCTCATAGATCTGCGTGATCTTCGCGTCGCGCATCATGCGTTCCACAGGATACTCCGTCATATACCCGTAGCCGCCCACGAGCTGCACGGCGTCGGTGGTGACGCTCATAGCCACGTCGCCGCATTTCAATTTGCAGAGCGCGCCCCAGTACGTGACGTCGTCCGTCGCGAGATCGCAGCGCCGTGCCGCTTCGTACAGCAATAACCGCGCGGCCTGCACCTCAAGATCCATGTCCGCGATCATCCATTGTAGTCCTTGCTGCTTGGACAGCGGCTTGCCGAACGCGACGCGCTCTTGCAGATACTTTGCTGCGAAGTCGAGCGCGCCTTGTGCAATGCCGAGCGCTTGCGCGGCAACGCCGGGTCGCGACTTGTCGAGCGTCTTCATGGCGATGCGGAAGCCCTCGCCCTCGGCGCCCAAAAGCCTATCGGCGGGAATCGTGCAGTTATCCAGCACGACTTCGTTGGTCGGTGAACCGCGGATCCCCATCTTGTGCTCGACCTTGCCCAGTTTGAAACCCGGGTCGTCAGTGTGGCAGATGAAGGCCGAGACGCCCTTCGGACCGAGTTCCTTGTTCGTCGAAGCGAACACGATGCAGATGTCGGCCACGGCCACGTTGGTGATAAAGACTTTCGTGCCGTTGAGGACATAGCGATCGCCGTCGCGGACCGCTGTCGTGCGCATGTTTGCAGCATCGGAACCCGATGACGCTTCGGTGAGCGCGTACGAGGCCATCAGTTCGCCAGTGGAGAGTTTCGGCAAATAGTGCTTCTTCTGAGCCTCATTGCCGGCGATCATGATCGGCAGTCCGCCGAGCTCTTGGACCGCGATGATGAGCCCTGACGAGGCACACGCCTTGCTCACCTCTTCGACGACTTTGACGTAGGTCGAGAAGGATCCGAGCCCGCCGTATTCTTCTGGGAACGGCACGCTGAAGAGTTCGTTCTCCGCGAAAATGTCGCGGATGTCTTTCGGATAGTTCCCGGTCGCGTCGATCTCGGCAGCACGCGGCGCAACTTTGTCGGCCGTGATGCGCCGCACCGTGTCCAATATCATCCGCTCCATCTCGAGCGTTTCAGCGTTTCGTTCCGGTGCCAGCATGACGGCATCTCTCCTCAACGTCAAAAGAACAACGCCGATGAGTTCTGTCCGTTGCGGTAAGCGCCCTTGGTCCTTGAGTCATGCAGGGCGGCGCGCGCACGGAGCAAATGCGGAGTGCATGGATCGCATCGCATGGCTACAGTAAGCCACGTGCTCGCGGAGCGGGCCGATCGGCAGAGCGCAAGCACCGCTTTCGTCTTCCCGGACGAGCACGTCGAATTGACGTTTGCTGAGACTGCGGCGCGCGCGCGCGCGATTTCAGGTGTGCTGGAGGCCAACGGCGTTGTGGCCGGCGACCGCTTTGCGATCATGATGGGCAACGGGCTGGCATACGTCACGTGTCTCCTGGGGTCTTGGCGCTTGGGCGCCGCCGTCGTGCCGGTGGATCCGATGCTCAAGGGACCGGACGCGCGCGACCTTATCATGGCCAGCGGGGCGAGCGCGCTCGCGATCGACCAAAAACGTCTCGTGGAACTGCACGGGCTACGCCGTGAATGCACAACGCTGCACGCCACGATCGTCGCCGGCGCGCACTCGCCGGAAGATGGCGACCTCGATTTGGATGCCGCGCTCGCCGCGGCCACGGAGTCGAACCATCAGCAACTGCTCAACGTGGCAGGCGACGCGGTCGCCGTCGAATCGTACCGCGCGCACACGGACGGTTTCGAACCGGTGCGCCGCACGCACGCCGATCTGCTTTCGGATGCCGACGCGTTGACGTCAGAACTTCGCCTAACTGAGACAGACCGGGCGATCTGCGCGATTCAGCTCGGTCACCGCGACGGTGTGACCGCGCTCGTTGCGGCGCTCACGTCTAGCGGGCAGTGCGTCGTGCCCGAGCGCTTCGACGGTCGTCGGTTTTGGGAGCAAGTCGCGGCGCAGCGCGCGACGTGGCTCGCACTCGTGCCCACGCAATTCTACGATCTGTTGTTCGGCGGTCCGCCGGCAGGCGGCAGTCATACTTCCGTCCGCTCGATCGTCGTCACGGGCAGCGCCATCCCGGCGCAAGCGCGCAACGATTTCGAGCAGAAATTCGGCATCCAAGTCCGCGGGATGCGGCAAGCGTGAGCGGGTCGCCGAGTTCGCCTTTCCACAGCGTCGCCGACACCGCGCGCTGGATCGCGATGTACCGCGCGCAAGAGACGGATAAGCCGGACGCGATCTTCCGCGATCCGTACGCGCGCATGTTCGCGGGAGACGCCGGTACGTCGATGGCCGGCTTTAGCCGCTCGGCGCGCTCGGCGGCGTGGGCCATGATCACGCGTACGGCGGTGTTCGACGAGTTGATCGTGCGCGAAGTCACGGTGGGCGGCTGCGACTGCGTGCTCAACCTGGGCGCGGGCCTCGACACGCGTCCGCAGCGGCTCGCGCTGCCATCGAGTCTGTTGTGGATCGAAGTCGACTTGCCGGAGATGATCGCTTACAAGACCGAGAGTCTTGCAGACGTGCCATCCGCGTGCAGCCTCGAGCGGATCGCAATGGATCTTTCGGACGAGGGCGCACGCACCGCGCTCTTCGCGCGTGTTAACACACAGTGTAAGCGCGTCTTGGTCGTGAGCGAGGGTCTGACCGTCTATCTAACCGAGGAGAGTGTCGCGAGTTTGGGGCGCGCTCTCTATGCCTGTCCGAATTTCGCGCTCTGGCTCATCGATCAGGCGTCGCCGGCCATTCTTGGGTTCATGCGCCGCGGCTATCACAAGGGTTTGGAAGCCGCAAACGCTCCGATGCTGTTCGGGCCGGCGAGCGGGCTTGCGTTTCATGAGCCGCAAGGATGGGTGCCGCGCGAGGTGCGCGACATGGTCGGCGAAGCGCGCCGCCTGAATCGAGAGATGCCGAATGCATGGCTTCTTCGAGCGCTCGGGATGTTGCGCGCACGAGATCCGAAGTATTGGTCCGCGATGGCGTTGCTGGAGCGCCGTTAAAATCAGGTCGTGTAGATCTGCGGCTCTGCCGCGTCGGCGAACCCCGCTTCAAACGCTTTTTTCAACCCCGCCGGGTCGTTGAAGCCCATGACGTCGACCGGCAGTGCCGCCCGCGGATGGATAAGCCGCAACGTGAGTGGATGCCAGGCCTCCTTGCCGAGAGTATTGAGATAGCGCTGCGCGAGCGAACTAAGGCCTCTGTACTCGCGGTACTGCGTCATCAGATTCTGTGCGAGAACAAGCTCGAGATCGGCCTCGACGATCTTCTGGTGCATCAGATTGTAGCAGTTCGCCATCAGTTCGAGCATATTCACGGGCTGCGGCGGCTCGAATTCCTCGGGTGCATCGACGAACACGACGGTGATGTCGGTAGCGCCGGCGTCGGTCGCGAGACCCACTGGCGTGTTGTTCGCGACGCCGCCATCGACGTACACGCTGACGTTGCCGGCGGCGTCGCTGATAGAAACCGGCGCAAAGGCACCTGGAATCGCCGTTGACGCGATCACGGCAGGGATGAACGTCTCTTCCCGCAGCGGCACACGCCGCGCATGGACGCCTCGCAAGATCTGTTGTTCAGCCGTCTTGAACTTTTGGCCGAGGTCGACGAAGCGGGCTTCGTCGGCCACGGCGGTCGGCCCGACGAATCGATAGAATGCGTCCGAGCCGAGCACCGTCACGTTCGTCGCGGTGATGACGAGCGTCGCGCGAAGTTCGTCAAGCGACATCGGGTATTTGTGGACGAGGTCTAAGATCGGCTGCTCGCTGACCACCCCGAGCGTGTCTTTCAAATCCGAAAGCGGGCCCATCGCGCCAAGCTCGCCGTTCGCGCGCGCCAGGTATTTGAGCTTGCGCGGAAAGCCGTGCTGCGTGGATTGACGGAACGCATCGGCGGCGAGCATGGCGTGCTGCACCGGATCGATCAAGTCGACGATATGCGCGTCCGGAATCTCGAGCCAGAACTTACGCGCCTCATCGATCGACGCGCGCGTGCTGCGCGCGGCGAACGCAGCGTTGATCGCGCCGGCCGACGTGCCGCAGACGATGTCGAACGGCGGGCCATCAGTCTCCACGTTCTCATACAATCGCGCGAGGACGCCCGCTTCGTAGGCGCCGCGCGCGCCGCCGCCGCTCAGGACGAGTGCGCGTCGCGACGGTTTGATCGGAGGCGGCAGCGGGTACCACGGCGGAACCGCTGCGGCTGCCGGTGCGGCGGAAGACCCAGCGGCTGACAAGGCTGCGACGAGCGAGAGGAATCTGGACCGGCTGAACGGCATGGCGAGCGCCTCGTCTATCGATCTTATCTATTTGTAGTAGGGCGAGCAACGCTCGCCCCGACGCCGCGTATTGTGGGCCGACTGGCGTCGGCCCCTTCAGAGAGGCCGCGCACTAAGGGCCGACATAAAGTCGGCCCCTTCAGAGACGGCATGGGCCGACATGAAGTCGGCCCCTCCAAATAAAGTCGGCCCCTTCAGGAAAGTTGGCCCTGCAGGATCTGGATCTCGTCGAGGAGCCGCAGCACGACGTCGACGCCCGCCAGATTCAAGCCGCAGATATCCGTGAGCCGCCGGATCGTGGAGAGCCGGTCGACGTCCGCCGCCGTGTAGAAGCGCACGTCGTTCACGATCGTGGGCCGCAAGAGCCCGGCGCGTTCGTAACGCACGAGCGTCTCCGGTTGCACATCGAAGTGGCCCGCGATCGCGGTGATCGCATATAACCCGTCGACCGTGTCAGTATCCATCAGCGTGCCTTCGCTAGTTCTGCCAACTGCTTGAAGAGGTCTCGCTCTGCATCCGTCAGATTCGTCGGCACTTGCGCCGCAAGCCTGACGTAGAGGTCGCCGAATCCGCCGCCCGACCCGACGCGCGGCATGCCTTTGCCGGTGACGCGCAGCGTCCGGCCGTTCTGCGAACCGGGCGGAACCTTGACATCGATCTGACCCGTCAGAGTCGGCACCGTGATCTCGCCGCCCAACACGAGCGTGTAGACGCTGACCGGGTGCTCGAGATATAGATCGTCACCGCGACGTTCGAAGACCGGATCGTGGCCGATGCGCACGATCATGTATAGATCGCCGTTCTGACCGCCGCCTAACCCCGGGCCACCTTGCCCCGCGAGGCGGATGCGTTGGCCGTCGCGCACGCCTGCGGGAATGGTCACGTCGAGAGTGCGCTGCGCGGCCACCGTCCCCGTGCCGCGGCACTGGTGACAGAGCTTGCCGTTGTCGCTGCCCGTGCCGTGACAACGCGGGCAAGCGGTCTGCGTCTGCAGCGAGAGCGAACGCGGGCCGCCCGAATACGCCTCGCGTAACGAGAGGTGCAGCTCGGATTCGACGTCCTGTCCGCGCATGCCGCGCTGACCGCGCCGCACATTGCCGGCAGTGGTCGCGCCGCCCGCGTCGCGCCCGATGTTGCCGAAGAAAGCCTGGAAGAAATCGGAAAAACCGGCGTCTTCAAAGTCGCCGTTCTCGAAATGGACGCTCTGCCCGCCCGCGCCGCCTGGCCACTGACCGTACCCGGGCGGCGGCGTTTGCGCGCGCGATTGCCAATCCGGACCTAGCGTGTCGTAGGTCTTGCGTTTTTGGGGGTCGCCGAGAACCTCATAGGCCTCGGCGATCTCTTTGAATTTCTCTTCCGCTTCCTTCTTCTTATTGGGGTTGACGTCCGGATGCCACTTGCGCGCGAGCTTGCGATACGCGGACTTGATCTCTTTAACCGTGGCGGACTTGGGGACGTCCAGGATCTTGTAGTAGTCCTTGTATTGGACGGCCATGTCATTCGGCCGTGGAGACGATCACTTGCGCCGGGCGCAGCACGTCGTCGCCGAGGCGATAGCCTTTGCGCGCTTCGTCGAGCACCGTGTGTTCGGCCACGTCGGGATTCGGCCGCGTGCCGACCGCTTCGGCGGTCGCAGGATCGAACGGGCGCCCCACGACCTCGATCGGGCGCACGCCTTCAGTTTCAAGCATCGTCGTGAACTGTTTCACGGTGGCTAGCAGACCGTCCACGAGTTGCTCGGCTGGGGCGCCCTGTTCCCGGTACGCGGCGGCGCGATAGAGATTGTCGAGCACCCCAAGCACGCGCTTGAGCAGATCGCGCCGGCCTTCGGAAGATCGATCGGCCATCGTGCGGTCGACGCGCTTCTTATAGTTCTCGAAGTCCGCCAGCGAACGCAGATACCGGTCGCGCTGCTCGTCGGCATCGGCGCGCGCGGCGGCGAGCTCGCCTCGCAACCGCGCGAGATCGCCGTCTGTCTGTCCATCCGCGCGCTGGTCCGCGGTCGCCACGTCGTCGATGCCCGGCACCGGAGCGCCGGACAAAGAGTCGTACTCGTCAACCGGATTGAGATCGGGCATTACGCCTTACCGTTCTTTGAACTCAGCGTCGATGACATCGCCTTCGGGCGCAGACGTGGCGCCTGCTCCGGCGCCCGCCGCCCCTTGACCATCAGAGGATGTCGTTCCGTTGCCGTTCGTCGAACCGTCGCCTCCGCCGCCGGCCCTCGCCTGCTCGTAGATATGCTGACCCAGTTTGAGCGAGATCTCTTGCAGCTGGTCCGAGGCCTTTGAGAGTTCCTCAGGTGAGCCGGTCTTGAGCAGCGACTTGAGATTCTCGAGCGATTTTTCCACGTCTTGTCTGTCGGAGGCCGCAGCTTTGTCGCCGACCTCTTTCAATGTCTTCTCCGTGACGTAGACGAGTTGGTCTGCGCGGTTGCGCGTGTCAGCCGCTTCGCGTTGTTTGCGGTCGTCATCCGCATGCGACTCGGCTTCGCGGACCATGCGATCCACTTCGTCCTTGGAGAGATTGCTCGACGCGGTGATCGTGATGCGCTGCTCCTTGCCCGTGCCGAGGTCTTTGGCGCTCACGTGCGTGATGCCGTTGGCGTCGATGTCGAACGCGACTTCCACCTGCGGCACGCCGCGCGGCGCCGGCGCGATGCCCTCGAGCCGGAATTGGCCGAGCGCTTTGTTGGCGCGCGCCATCTCACGCTCGCCCTGGAAGACGCTTATGTCCACCGATGTCTGGCCGTCCTCGGCCGTGGTGAAAGTCTGCGACTTCTTTGTCGGAATCGTTGTATTGCGCTCGATGAGCTTCGTCATGACGCCGCCGAGCGTTTCAAGTCCGAGCGAGAGCGGCGTGACGTCGAGCAGCACGACGTTGTGCACGTCGCCCGAGAGCACGCCGGCCTGGATCGCGGCGCCTACGGCCACGACTTCATCCGGGTTGACGCCTTGGTGCGGTTCCTTGCCGGTGAGCTGCTTGACGAGCTCCACGATCGCCGGCATGCGCGTGGATCCGCCGACCAGCACGACTTCTTGGATGTCCTTGATGGTGAGCTTTGCATCCGCGATCGCCTGCTCGAACGGTTTGCGGCAGCGATTGGTCAGATCTTCAGTCAGCTGCTCGAACTTGGTGCGCGTGAGCGTGTAGTCCAAGTGTTTCGGACCGTTCTGGTCGGCGGTCACGAACGGCAAGTTGATGGAAGTCTGGGTCATGGACGAGAGCTCGACCTTCGCCTTTTCCGCGGCTTCGGTCAAGCGCTGCAGCGCCTGCCGATCGCTCGACAGATCGATGCCTTGATCTTTCTTGAATTCTGCGACCAGCCAGTCGACGATGCGCTTGTCGTAATCATCGCCGCCGAGATGCGTGTCGCCATTGGTGGACTTGACTTCGAAGACTCCGTCGCCCACTTCGAGCACGGAGACGTCGAAGGTGCCGCCGCCGAGGTCCCACACGAGGATGGTCTCGTTGCCCTTCTTGTCCAGGCCGTAGGCGAGCGCGGCAGCCGTGGGTTCGTTGATGATGCGCAAGACTTCCAGACCGGCGATACGCCCTGCGTCCTTGGTGGCCTGGCGCTGCGCGTCGTTGAAGTACGCAGGCACCGTTATGACCGCTTGCGTGACTTTCTCGCCGAGATACGTGCTCGCATCATTGGCGAGCTTTTGCAGCACCATGGCCGAGATCTCTTGCGGCGTGTAATTCTTGCCGTCGATGCTCACTTTGAAATCGGTGCCCATGTGGCGCTTGATCGACGAGACCGTGCGATCCGGGTTCGTGATCGCCTGACGTTTCGCGAGCTGGCCGACGAGCCGTTCGCCGCTCTTCGTGAACGCCACGACAGACGGCGTGAGGCGGCTGCCTTCCGAATTGGTGATGACCGTGGGCGTCGTCCCTTCCATACAGGCCACGACCGAGTTGGTCGTGCCGAGGTCTATGCCGACGACTTTTGCCATGATGATTGGTTCCTCCGAGATTTCTTATTGAATCCGATTTATTCGTAGTAGGGCGATCGATGCTCGCCCTACTACGAGTCACGAGTTACGAGTTAACGAGATACAATTTACGCGGTACGGGCAACGCGATACGCGATACGGCCTACGCGAGCCGTCAGCCTTGCGGCAGGCTGAAGTTGTTCTCGTCTCCGAGGGTAACATCCACGGGTTGGACGTTGCCCTGCCGCCACACCACGAGCGTTGCTTTCTCGCCGACCTTCATGGTCTTGATGACTTTTGTCACGTCGTCCGGTGATGCCACCGACTGACGGTTGATCTGCTCGATGACGTCGCCTTGCTGCAGGCCGGCTTGATCCGCCGGGCTGCCCTGCACGACTGCAGCGACGAGCACGCCGGTCTTGCCGCTATAGCCGAGGTACGTGCGCCAGCGTGTGTCGAGCTGCGCCATCTGCACGCCGATGAACGGATGCGTCGCGGCGATATACTTCCCGCTCTGGATGTCGGCGAGGATCGGTCCGGCGTTGTGCATCGGCACGGCGAACCCGATGTTCTGCGCGCCCGAATCCACAACCGCGTTGATGCCGACGACTTCGCCGGTATCGGTGATCAGCGGACCACCCGAATTGCCCGGGTTGATCGGCGTTGTGATCTGGATGAGGTCGTTGTAATGGATCGCCGGGATATCGGCCTGGCCGCCGGCCGTGATGCCTTGGCGATCGACGTTTGCGACGATTCCGAACGAGACCGAGTTCTGCAACTCGACCGGCTCACCGATCGCCAGCACGAATTCGCCTTGCTGGAGGATGCGCGAATCACCGACCGGCAACGCGGGAGGGAGATTCGATCCGGTGATCTTGACGAGCGCGACGTCGTCTTGCATGTCTTTGCCGACCACGGTTCCCGCGAACTTGCGTCCGTTGGAGAGCAGCACTTGGATGTTGTCGGCTTTATAGACGACGTGACCGTTGGTGGCGATGTACGCGGTGTCGCCATCGCGCTGGTAGATAAAGCCCGAGCCTGACGCGGTCGCCGTGAACGGCTGAGCGCCCTGCGGGCCGAAGAACTGCTTGAAGAACGGATCTTGGCCGAACGGATTGTAGAACTGCTGGACGCCGTGGATGGTGGACTTGATCAGAACGACCGACGGCTCCGACTGCTTGACGGCTTCGATGATCCGCTGTTCTATATCGGGATTGAGATTCTGGTGGAGCGCCGCCGCCGAAGCGACGTTCTGATTTTGCGGCGCGCTGGACCCGAGAAGCTTGCCTGACGTGCAAGCCACGATCAACGCCCCCACGAGTACGCCGAGGACTCCCGTTAGGAGAAAGCCGATGGACGTGCGCACTTGACTTGTCATCTGAAAATCTTCGACTCCCTGAAAATCGCGCCACGGCGGCCGCGCGCGGACGATTGGTGCCCTGCATCAGTGTACCCGAAAAGAGTTGTGAATGTTCCGGGAATCGCCCGAGTCAGAGCGTCCCGCAGGTATTCGAGGCATGCATGAAATCCGACTACTTTTAGCACTATAGCATCGAGAGTGCCAATCGTCAATATGGGTCTTCGTCCCGAGGGATTGGTGACCCGTACCACATAATTAACGAACCCTTAATGCAGATTCGTGCGTCACTTCTGTGGCTGTGCGACTTGGCGCATTATTTCGCGTTCGTCTTGGGAAACGAGGACACCGAGATGTGGACCTATCGTAGACTGGTTGGATCGCTCGTCGCAATCATATTGGTTGGTGCGGCGTTTTCGGCAGCGGCCGTCGCCGGTACGACCGGCGTCATATCCGGCAAAGTGACTGCTGCACAATCCGGCGCACCGCTCGCCGGCGTAAAAGTTTCTGCGGTCGCGCCGACCGGCACGTATAGTGCCACCACGAACGCTACTGGCTTCTATAGTATGTTCGGCGTGGATGCGGATACGTACACGCTGACGTTCTCGGCAACGGGTTATGATCCGCTGTCCGTGCCTGGCGTGAACGTCTTTGCCGATCAATCAGCAAGCGTTGACGCTGCGATGCGGACCTCCACGAAAACGCTCGGCAAAGAAGTCGTGCGCGGCGTGAGCGGCGGCGCGTACCAACCGAAGCAGACCGTCGATACCTATACGGTCACGCAGGCACAGATCAACAACATCCAGGGCAACTCGCTGAATATCAGCGAGACCAATTTGATAACCTCTCTACCGGGCGCGGCCGCTGACTCGAACGGCTATCCGACGATACGCGGCGGACGCGAGAACGAAGAGGGATTCCAGTTCGAAGGCATTCCATACACCGACGCCTTCACGAACCAATTCGTCAATACGCTCGCAACCCCGGGCCTCGGCCTGTTGAACGTCCAGCTGACGCCGGGCGCCGGAAGCGCGGTCTTCGGTAACAGCGGAACGGGTACGCTCAACCTCATCGCGCGACGAGGCGCCTACCCCGCGTTCACAGACGCGCAAGTAGCCGCCGGCGGCGGGCAGTTCTACCATGCCGGTAACTTCGACTACGGCACCGCGGCGGCAGATGGTCGCTGGTCGAACTACTTCGCCTTCTCGGGCCAGAACACGGGCTTCTACTATGGCAACGCCGGAATCCCGGCCGCTCAGTTCGGCCGGCAGTTCAGCACACTGACCGAAATCGACCGCGAATTCATCAACAATTTCACGTATCGCTTTGGCACGAACAGCACGAAGTCTGTACAGTTGTTCTACGACGACGCGCAGCACCAATTCACACAAGGCTACGGCGGGAACCCGTACTGCTTCCCGGGCTGCGATGGCGAATACGGCGCGGCTATCAACGGGTTGCTGGGCCAGATCGGTGCGAATATCTCGCAACAGCAATTGGCATCGATCACCGGCTTTGTCCCCTACCAGAGCGGTCAGAATCAGACGCTTGCGTCGGTCGGTCGCGCACCGGCGACGTACTATCAGCCGAACCACGCGTTAAAACTGCAGTTCGACGACAACGTGAACTCGACGACGTTCTTCAGCGCGAAATTCTATCAGGTGAACGCCGTCACCACGTTCGATTTCCCGGCCTGGGAAGAATTCGGCGGTTCGATTCAACAGGGCGGCTTCACAAAAGGTGTCACAGCCGACCTGACATCGCAACTCGGCGACAAGAACCTGCTGAAGATCGGGGCCGACTACGCATATCTACGCCCGGTCTACAATCAGCCGGGTCCAGGGCAAGGCATCGAGTCTACTCTCTTCGGCGGCGGCGATTCCGTGACCGGTCTCGGTGCCTTCGAGTTCCTCGATTTCCTGCCGAATGACGCGAACTGCCCGTTTGGCGTCGGCGCGTGCGGATACTTAACGCCGTTCCTCCCGTCGTTGCCGTCTCGAGTGCCGCAAAACCTCGAGCAGTCGATCGCCACTCGTCAGGATATGTCGATCTACATCGACGATACGTTCTCGGCCACGCCGCGACTCCAGATCGAGCCCGGTCTGCGTTTCGACGGGGCGAACTATCGACTGCCGACACCTGGTGTCGACCCCGCGACATGCACCACGCTCTACGAGCCGACGAGCTGGAACACAAACGTATCGTCAGGCTGTCCGATCGCAACATTCAATAATATAACGAACGCCCAAACGCGGCCGCGCATCCCGGAACCTCGTTTCGCGATGTCCTATCAGCTGCGTGATAACGACGCGATCCGGTTCTCGTACGGCCGGTCGGTGGAATTCCCGCCGCTCGGGCAAGTGGATCTCTACGATCCGCCGCAGGCATACGCAGGGTACTCAAAGATCCCGTCGTTTGATACGCTTGGTTTCCTGTTCACCGGGCAAAGTCTGCCGGCGAATTGCGGCATACCCGGCTTCCAGGTTCCATGCAAGAACTACGGCGAGCAGCTCTATTGGGAAAACCAGAACACGTTCCAAGGCGTGCCGCTCCAACCGGTCAAGCCGGAACTATTCGACAACTACGATTTCTCCTACTCGCATCAATTCGCCGGCGGCTTTGCGTTCAAGGTGACGCCGTGGTATCGCCGCGGTTACGATGCGACGGCTTCCGTGCAATCGCCGATCCTCGTGAACGGCCAGCCCGTGTCAAACGGTGCGGGCGGATTCCAGTTCTTCCCGCCCGTCGTCACGAACAAGGGCACGAATCACGCCACCGGCGTGGAATTGCTCGTGACGAAGGAAGCGGCGTCTGGACTTTCCGGCCAGTTCACTGCTACGTACATCAACGAGTTCTCGAACGTCATACCGCTCTCGGGAAGCGAAGATTTCTTCCCGTCCATTCCGCCCCCGTCGTTGCTGCTCAACAATCTATACCGGGTGGGTTATCTCTCGCCGTTCCAGACGTCGCTCGACCTCAACTACCAGCGCAACGGCTGGCGCATAAGCCCGCAGTTCTCGTACGACATCGGCTATCCGAATGGCGCGGGGCTATTCGCGGCCGCGTTTGTGAACGGCGTGCCGTATAATCTGCTCAATACAAACGCATCCGGATTGATCAACGCCGCGCCAAACGGCACGGTCCAATACATTGATCCAGAAGATCCAGGATCGTTCTTCAATCCGCACATCGCCGCTACGCGCGGCACTCCGGAAGGCACGTGGCCCGGCGGAAAACTCGACCATCCGCTCACCACGGCGAACTTGACGATTGAGCGTAGCCTCGGTCACAACCAAGTTCTGGGGTTCACGCTGAACAACGTGTTCAATAACATCAACGGCGGCCCGGTTCTCAACGCTCGTTACCAGCCGGTGGCCACGGGTTTTTCCGGTCCGCTTTCCGGCCTGCATTCGCAGCCGTTCTTCCCAGGTCTGGGGCAATACAACTACTTGCCGTTCATCCGCGGACAGAACGCGTACGTCAACCGCCCGGACGGCCAGCCGCGCAGCTACTACCTCTACTTGCAAGTGAAGATGTGAGGACCGAGCGATGAAATTCAGACACGTAATCGGGGCGCTCATCGCTGGGGCTTTGCTCGCGGGCTGCTCCACGAATGGCTCCAGCATCAACCCCACCGTATCGCCTGGGAATCTCGGAAACGACAAACTGCAGATGGCCGTCGGCACGGCGAACATCGGCTTCGATGGAACGGTCGGCCTGAACGTCGTCACGACGTTCAGGCAGCCCAATGGCCTTTCTGCGGTTCTTCTCGACGCGCCAACGATCACCGGACCGGCGGGATTTGTCGTCACGGCAAACGCACCGTCCATGGACGCCGGCACGAACCACATCAGCGGTTCGGTGCAAGTCTCGACCGGGGCGACGCCGCCGCCGAACACGTTCGGATTTGCCGGCGGCGCGTTCAAATATGGCATCGCCCCGTATAATTCCGACAATACGGGAAATCCGTATCCAAACGGACCGGGTCTGTACGCGGAGCCATTCTATTCGGGTGATCCGGTGCCGATCGCCGGTGGACCGCCGGCATATCCGTTCTTCAACAACGGCACGTTTATCAGCGGCTTTGTCGGGTACTCGCAAGGTTTCAGCGCCTTCGAGACGCCCGCGACCGCCGGTTCGTACGGGGTTTCGCTGATCGTTCCAATCGCAAACGGCCCGACCCGGACGTTCTCTACATCTGCGACTCTGACAAGTCTTGCGCCGCTGCCGGGCGTCGGAGCGCCGAGCGTAACGGAAGACGGCACGGGCGGACTTTCCAATGTGTCGGCAACAGTGCCGGCTGATGCACGCGTCTTTGAGACGATGTTCTACATCGCCGACACCACGTCTGGGCTCTTCTTCACGATCGGGCCGCTGGCGGGAACGGGAACCCTCTCGGGCGCGCTGCCCGACACTCTCGGCAAATGCTCCGGCAACAACTGTCAGAACGGCGCTGGGGCATCGGCGAGTTTGGCCGCAGGCGACAACTACGCGGTCTATGCGATCGTGTACGACTACCCGGCGTTCGAAGCGTCGCCGCCTGGCAGCTCCTCGCAAACTCCGGCGCTCACTGGTCCGAACAGCGGCGGCCAGGCGGACATCTCGATCTCGAACGTGTTCTCATCGACCTACGGCGGCGGCGGGATCAACCGCCGGCGCCCGCATGTCGCACATCGGATCCATTAGGGCAAACTCGATCAAATCGAAGGGGCCGACTTTATGTCGGCCCCTTTTTTTTCGTTCGCGTTGATCTAAACGTGGGCCGATATAAAATCGGCCCCTTCAATAAAATCGGCTCTTTCACACGGTGCGGTTGGTCACCGAGTCGTCGCTTACGACGACGCCGTCGAGCAATCGCACGATCCGCTTCGCATGGTGCGCGACGTTTTCATCGTGCGTCACCATGATCACGGTGCGGCCGCCGCCGTTGAGCCGCTCGAACACCGCCATGATCCCCTCGGCTGTGGTCGAGTCAAGATTGCCGGTCGGTTCGTCCGCTAGAATCAGCGCCGGATCGTTCACGAGCGCGCGCGCAATCGCGACACGCTGCTGCTGGCCGCCGGAAAGCTCGTTTGGACGATGCGAGATGCGGTCGCCGAGCCCGACCTCTTCGAGCGCGGCGATCGCCTTTTTCTCGCGATTCGGATCGCCGGCGTAGAAGAGCGGAAGTGCGACGTTGCGCACCGCCGAGGTGCGTGCGAGCAGATTGAATCCCTGGAAGATGAAGCCGAGCTTTTGCAGGCGCACGGCCGCAAGCGCGGTGTCGTCGAGCGCGGAGACGTCGACACCGTCAAGTTCGTACGTTCCCGACGTCGGCTTGTCCAGGCAGCCGATCAGATTCATCAGCGTGGACTTGCCGGACCCGGACGGTCCCATCACCGCCACGTATTCGCCACGTTCAACCTTGAGATCGATTCCGCGCAGCGCGAGCACCTCGATGTCGCCTATCGTGTAGGTCCGCGTCATGCCCTTGATCCGGATGACTTCACTCATAGCGCAGGCAATCGATCGGATTGAGATAGGATGCGCGGATGGCGGGATAGATCCCGAAGATCAGCCCGACGCCGGCAGAGAAGGCGATCGCGATGGTGACGATGGGAAACCACGCGAACGACACGACGGTGCCCACGACTTTTGCGATCGCGGCGTGGATGACGATCTCCGCGACGCCGACCCCGAAAATGAGACCGATCAGGCCCCCAATACAGCAGAGCATGAGCGCTTCGGTGAGGAACTGCACCGCGATGTCGCGCCGCGAAGCGCCGATCGCCTTGCGAATGCCGATCTCGCGCGTCCGCTCGCTCACCGACACGAGCATGATGTTCATGATCCCGACGCCGCCGACGAGCAGCGAGATCCCAGCGACGAAGCCCACGACCAGCGTCAGCACGGTGAACGTCTTGTTGATGATATCGTTGACCGACTTCAGATCTTGCGCGTCGTACTGCGCCCTCGTGCCGTGGATCTTCTGCAACGCCGCGATCGCTTCGTCGCCGACCTGCGCCACCTTGTCCTGGTCGCGCGCGACGACCGCGAGGCCGTCCACATACGTGTATCCCAGTTCGGGGATGAGCGAATAGGGAACGGTGACGGTGATATCGTCTGACGAACCGCCGAGCGCGCCGCCGTTCAGCGGCTTCTGCTGAACCGCCACCACCGTATAATAGATGCCCGCGAGCCGCACCGATCGCCCGCTGACCGGACCGCCATCGGGGAAAAGCTCCAGACGCGCCTGATCCGAGAGAATCGCCACGTGGCGATGCGCGGTGACGTCGTCAACGGTGAAGCGACGCCCCTCGGCGAGCGGCGTCTGGTCGAAGCCCACGCCGGCGCCATCGGTATCGACGACGAGCGTCTTCTCCGTGTGCCGGACTTCGGTCGTCGTCACGATCTCCACGACAGGGTAGACGGCGCTCGCGTCGGCCACGCGCGGCGCGATGCGCTGCGCGTCCTCATAGCGGATCGCCGCGTTCTGCGGATCCGGCTGGTCCTCTTTTGGCGAGACGAAACTTGCGGCTTGCGAGAAGGGCGACAGCAAGTTTTTGACCGACCTATTCATCGAATCGCCGACGGCAAGGGTCGTGATGACCGATCCCACCCCGATGATAAGGCCGAGCATCGTGAGCAGCGACCGCAAGCGGTTGCTCCAGAGAACCGCGAGCGCTTCGATCAGGAATTCGCGGAACTTATTCATGACGCAGACAATCGATCGGCGATAGCCGCGATGCTCGCAAAGCCGGATATGTGCCGAAGAACACGCCGACGAGAATGGAGAAGCCCAGCGAGACCGAGATGATCGGCAACCATGCCACGGTTCCCGCGCTGCCCGAAAGTTTGGTGATGAGCAGCGTACTCGCGCCCGCGCCGGCCAGACCGCCGAGCAGCGTGCCGATCGCGCCGCCGAACAACGTGATCGCAGCGGCCTCGATGAGGAATTGGACGAGGATGTCGCGCGTCGAAGCGCCGATCGCCTTGCGTATGCCGATCTCGCGCGTGCGCTCGTTGACCGAGACGAGCATCATATTCATCACGCCGATGCCGCCCACGAGCAGCGCTATGCCTCCGATCATCGAGATCGCCAGCGAGACGAAGCCGATGATGTTCAAGAACGCCGACTCCTGCTGCGAGGAATCCACGCCGCTGTACTTCGCGCGCGCGCCGTGCGAGCGTTGCAAAATGCTTTCCACTTCGTCCGTGGTCTGCGCGGAGGTTGCGCCGGGAATCGGATAGACTTGGATATACGTGAATTGGCTGTCCGGAAGATGATGGTAGGTCGTATACGGGATGAACACGACGTCGCCTTGTTGAGCGCCGAGCAAACCGAGACTGATCGGCGCGAAGACCCCGATGACCGTGAACCGGTGGTCGGCGACGCGGATCACGCCTCCGAGCGCATGGCCCTGCGGAAAAACCTTTTGCGCTGTTTCAAACGTGAGAAGACAGACCGCGCGCGCTCCGTCGATGTCGTCTGCGTCGAAGTGCCGCCCCGCGTCCATCGGCAACGAGTCCTTGATGTAGTCCGTCCGCGACACGAGACGGACCGGAGCCTCCTTATGCGCGATCTCCATGAAGTACACGTTGTTGTACGACGGAAAGACTTTCAGGCAGCGCGAGCAGCTGTCGCGGATCTTCTGGATATCGGCCCAGGTAAAGGGTTCTGCAAGTTGCGTGGTGCTCGTGTCGGGGAATATGATCGTGCCGCGGTCACCGGTGAGTTGGAGCAGACCGCCGATGGAAGACGAGGCGCTCTGCCCGATCGCGAAGATGCAGATCACCGCCGACGTGCCGATCACGATGCCGACCATGGTCAAGCCGGTCCGCATGCGGTTGGCCCACAGCGTGTCCAGGGCGGCGATAAAGAATTCGAAAAGCTTCATCGACCGAACGGAAACGCGACCGAGATCGCGGACCCGGCGACGAATAAGACCGCGACAGCGACAGCGGGCAACACGATGCGCATGTTCAACGGTGAGCCTGTGCGCGCGCTTTCAAGCATCGCGATCTGCAGAGCAGTGAAGAGGACCAGCACGACGGAGAGCACACCGCATGGCATCGGGATCAGCGGATGAAGCACGACGCCGTGTTTGTCTTCCAGTACGAAGCCGAATATCGGATTGAAATACGTCGCCATGACGAAGAAGACGACCGAGATCGCCGGTATCAGGAAGACGAAGCCGCGCGGCCCCCAGCTATTGGCCTGGCCGGTCAAGCCGTAGTGCACGGGGACGCGCTCCGGCAATCCCGGGTACGCCGCAACCGTCACCGCGATGATCGCCGCGACACATCCGAACGCGATGACCTCGAGGACGCCCGCGACGAGTTCGGTCGACGACATCAGCTGCTCGAGGTCGGCGCTGGGGTGGCGGCAGTGGCGTTCACTTTCGCGCCGTCCTTGATATCCTTCACGCCGGTCGTCGCAACCACGTCGCCCTTCGACAGCCCGCGCACGATCACGACGTCGGTGTCGTTCTTGATCCCTTCGGTCACGCGCACCTTATGCGCCGTGCCCGCCTTGATGACGAAGACATAGTGCTTGGAGCCATCGTCGACGACCGCGCCTTGCGGCACCGTGAGCGCATTCGAGGCTTTGCCCGTGACGATGTCCACGTCGCACGACATGCCATCGCGCAGAAATGGGAAGGATCGGCCGAGCGCAATCGTCGTCTCTACGTTTTTCGCGGCGTTGCCGGCTTGGCTTTGCGCTACCACCACCGGCGCGATGCGCGTCACGGTTCCGGTGAGCGTCTGCCCTGGAAAGTCTTCACCGGTGATGAATGCGTGCTGGCCGAGTTTCACGTTGATGATGTCCTGTTCGTCCACTTGCGCTTTTACGACCATCGGCCCGCTGCCAACGAAAGTGAAAAGCGTCTGCGCCGGCTGCACCGTATCGCCGACAGCCAATGGAACCAAGCCGGTGCCGAGCGATGACTGCACGGTGCCGAGCGACTGCACGACGCCGTCGAACGGCGCGCGCACTCTGGTCGCGTCAAGTTCGGCCTGATCGATCGCCAGCTGCGCGTTCGCCGAGTCGAGCCCGGCTTGGCCCGAACGGACGCCAATCGTTTTGTCGTCGCGTGCCTGCACGCGTGCCTGGCGCACGCCCGCTTCGGCGCTTGCAACCGCTTGCCGATCGGCTTCGATCGTGCTCTCGAATTGTGCGGCGTTGTCGGAAAGTTGGCGCTTGACGAGGTCGTATTGCTGCTGCGCGGCGGTCGCGGCGGTCTGCGCTTGTTCGTACGCGACGCGATCGCGGTCGAGCACTTGCCGCGATACGGCATCGATCTTGTATAGGGCTTGGTCGGAAGCGTAGGTCTCGCGCGCAGTTTCGAGGTTCGTAGTTGCGGCCTGCAGCAGTTGCTGCTGCTGGATCAGCTCCGATTCGCCACTGACGCCCAGGCCGGCGCTGCCGGCTACCGCGCCCGACAACTGACCTTCTCGTTTGCTGTTGGTGTCGGCTTGCAGCCGAGCTTGCGCCTGGAGAAGCGTCTGCTCCGCGCTGGCGACAGTCTGGACGCTGGTATCTCCCGCCGTCTCGGCAGCCTGCTGCGCCGTGTCGAGCGTCGCCTGCGCCTGCGCGACTTGCGCGCGATCCGCGTCGACTTTCGCGGCCGCTTGGCGGTCGTCGAGCAGCATGAGCAGCGACCCTTTCGAGACGCGTTGGCCTTCATGTGCCACGATCTGCACGACTGTCCCCGCGCTTTGCGCACCGATCGTCGCGGTCTGCGGCAGATTCACGACGCCGTTTTCGGGCAGCTTCACCACCATGTTCCCCGGCGAGACGACGATGGTGGTGACCTCCACGCCGCCGCTGCCATGGTGCGAGACCGTGCCGACGATCACGAGCAGCAGGACACCTGCCGCGACAACGGCAGGTATGAGCCACTTGGGTCTATTCCGCAACGCAATCTCCCATTTTTATCATAAATCCCCAACCGCTAGTTTGAGCTTCGCGACGGACAGCACGTAACCGACTTGCGCGTCGAGCAGATCTTTGGCGACCTGGAGATACGTCTGCTCGGCCGACGTCACGTCGATCTGGCTGATAAGACCCGTGCGATATTGGACTTGCGAGACATCCGCCGTGCGTTTTGCGAGCTGTTCGTTCGCAGTCGCGAGATCGAGGTTCTGCCTGTTGACGCCGAGTCGTCGAAAAGCTTGGTCGACATCGATCGCGGCCTGCCGCCGCGCGGATTCGTACGCAGCGCGCTTCTCGTCCGCCGCAAGTTCGGCGCTCTGGCGCGCCGCGTGCTTCGCGCCCCAGTCGAGCAGCGGCAGCGTCCACGTGGACGTCAGCGAGACGCTGTAGAAGTGTGACGAACCGAGTCCGCACGGCACGCCGAGCGGATGGCTCGGATTGTTGCATGCGGCCAGCGTCGCGGCATTGCTGGTGGGAGAGACCTGGTTGCCCCAACCGCCCGTCAAGTTCACGATCGGCCGATCCGATGCGTCCACGAGCGATCGGACGATGAGCGCTTCATCGAACGCATCGGACGCCGCGAGCAAATCCGGTCGATTTCGCAGCGCCAATGCGGTCAACGTGGGTTGATCGCCCGCCGGCGGCGCAGGCGCCGGTATCGAGTCCGGCAAGGCGAATGTCTGATCCGCCGGCGCGCCGATCTGCTGCGCCAGATTTTGGCGAGCATCTTCCAGGTCGGCTTCAGACGACGACGCGTGCTCTTGGCTGGTCGTGGATTGTATGCGCGCTTTCAAGACATCGATGCCGGCGACTTTGCCCGTCTGGTAGTTGATCTGCGCGATCTGGACGAGCGCCTGTTGATATTTTAGATCCGCTAACGACAGCGTGACCAGCTGCGCGTCCTCGGCCAAGCCGTAGAACGACGTCATGATGTCGAGCGTGGCTTGTGATTTGGCACGCCGAAGGTCGCGGCTAGCCGCGTCGTATGCACGCTGGGCCTCTTTGGCCTGGAGTGACGTGGTGAGGTCGAAGACGTTCTGCGACGCGGTGAGCTGCGTCGTGTTCTGGGAGAAATTCGGGCTGGGCGACAGGCCGAACTGCGCGAAGGCACCCGCATTGCTCGAGCTCTGCCGGTTCAAGATCGACTGCGCCTGGCCGTCGACGTTCAATAGACCGGCCGCGCGATTGGCGGCGAGTTGCGCGCCCGCCGCGGCGTAGGCCGAGCGAGCCGCCAACACCGTCGCGTCGTGCGACATCGCAAACGATATCGCCTGATCCAGCGTCATCGGCTGCGCTTGCGCCTGCGCGACAGGCGCCGGCGATGCCGCGATCGCTGCGGCGACGGCGGCGGCGAGCAAGGTCACGAACATCTATCGTCTACTATCTGCTATCGCGCAAGTGCCGCGCCGAAGCCGGCGCCGATCAACGCATACACGGCGACCGTGATCCAAGCGGCAGTCGGCTTCATGCGCATCACTATCTGCAACCCGATCGCGATGACCGCGTAGTACCAAAGATTGATCGGATTGAACGCGAACAGCGCAGCGGCGAGTTTCGGCGCGTGCGTGAACATGGCGAGCGATGGAATCGCATACACATCGGCCGCCGAAGCGATCGAATCCGGGCCGCGCGTCGCCAGGATCACCGCGTTCACGAGTTGCCCGAGGAAGAAGACCAAGAAGGCGTTTACGGCTAGCGTCCAGGCGCGGCCGAAATTTACGTCGGCCTTCGAGGCGGACGCGCCGATGAGATATACCACCGCGGCGAGGAGCCATCCGACCCACGGACCGATGAACGCGAAAACGATGATGAACACTCTCGCGACTCCGGCGAAAGCGGCGATGTTTTGATGCGCCTGCGCCTGCTGATCCGCAGACATCTGGCTGATCGCTTGCGCCTGAGCGATTTGGCTGATCTTCATGATCTCGGGCAAAGAGATAGTCGAGGCGGCGACGACGAGCAACATGCCGATGATAGCTGCCCAGCCCCACATCGGCGTGCGGGCAAGCGTCGCAAACGCTTCGCCCGGCGAGAAGAGGACGCCGAAATACGTCGCTAAGCCGTTTGGCTTCTCGGCCGGTACGTAAACGGGCGGCGTCGCGGGTCCGCTAGTATCGATCGTCATCTAGTCCTCACATCTATGGCGAGCGCCGCGCGATCCGGAATGACCGGTGCTGCGGCTGTGTGCTTACGGAGCGTCTCGGTGACGCCTTGCAGCGGCACGTCGAGCTCGTCCATGACGAACGTTCGAGGGTCGTACCAGATCGTGAACGCGGTCGGCGTGATCACAGAGACTGACGTGTCGCCCGCCGGCACGGTTGTCGGATGCGCCGCCTTCAACTTGCGGTCGATCACGATCGGATACGCGGTGCCATTGGCGGCGACGATCGCGGTCATGCTGCTGTCGGATGAGCTCGACACGATCGCCGGCAACACGACAAAACCCGCGAGCAGTGCGCCATCGAGTACGAGCATCTTCGGCGCGCCGACGAGCGGTGCGAGACCGATCGGTTGACCCGACTGCCCGTCGACAGTCTCCGACGCGCCTTGACCGTTGAATGCGATCGCGACGGAACTTGGGTTTGACGAGCCCGGATTATAAGCCGCGACGTACGAGATCGGCGTGAGCGTCGTGGGATCGAGAACGAGCGTCGCGGTGGCGGTCTTTGACGCGATGGCAGTGGTTTCGTCCACGTGCAGGCCTGCGGCGTCGCGTTTGATCGTGACCGTGGCTGACGAAACTTGTCCGCCGGTTTCGATGTCGTACGTATATGTGCCGTCGGGCGGCGCGGCGGCGGCCGCCACTGCTGCGGCAAGGAAAACTGCTGCGATCATCCATTTTCTCCTGAAGCTGGGCCAGGCGGCGTGGTCGGGTTTGCTGCTATTCCTGGCAGCGCTCCGCTCAATGCCGACAACCCGGTAATCGCACCCAGACCCATCGTTTCAACTGCCGTGCTCGGCACGATGATCATCGCCCCTCGCTCTTTCAAGCCTTCGTAGAGCATGTTCATAGCCCGCAGGTGCAGGGCCACGTTGTTGCCTTCGTATTGTTTCGCCGCTTCCATGAAGGAGGCCGCGATCTGCCGCTCGGCGTCCCCGAGGATGACGCGTGCTTCGCGCTCGCGCTCCGCCTGGGCCTGTCGGGACATGGCATCCTGGAGGTTGTCTGGGATTTTGATATCGCGGATCTCGACCGATTGCACCGTGATCCCCCACGGCGTGGTTCGCGCGTCGATGGTGTGCTGGAGCTTGTCGTCGACGGCCTGCCTATTGCTGAGGAGGTCCGAGAGGTTCGTGGTTCCGATGATGTCGCGCAGCGCGGTCTGGGCCGCCCAACCGATGGCATCGCGGTACGAGGCCACCTCGAGCGCTGCTTTCTTCGCATCCCAAGCCACCCAGAAAAGCACCGCGTCAACGTCGACCGGTACGGTATCCTTGGTAAGCGTCTCTTCGGCTGTGAACGTGCTGGTCTGCACGCGCTGATCGATCCACGCCGCGATCGTGTCGACCGCTGGTATAAGGAAGAACACGCCGGGGCCGGCCAGCATGCGGAAGTGGCCGAAGCGCAAAACGACCACGCGCTCCCAGACTGTGGCGATCTGCAGCGTCACGAGAAGCAAGACTGAGACGATCAGCGCGGCTACGACGTACGTGGGGCTGCTAACCGTCGCGGTCCAGATCACGCCGGCAAGCGTGATGATGCCGGCCAAAAGCCACGAAACCGGATTGCCGAAGTGGATTGAAGCGGTTCCTTGCGCCACGGCCCCGGACGGACCGGACCCGTCCTTCGAGGGAGCCGGCGAACTCGTGATGATTGGCATCTCCGTCATTCTCCTCCGTGGTCTTCGCGCGCGATGCGCGCCACAGCGTCGATGAGTTCCTTAGGTGCGAAACCGAAAGCTCGGGTCTCCCCGAGTGCGCGGCGCGCGATGTCGTTCAGCCGGGTGATCCGTGCGGCGTCGTCCTCGGGGCGGCCGCCACCCGCGATGAACGTGCCGCGGCCGCGCTTGCTGACGAGCACGCCCTCGCGCTCGAGCGCGGCGTAGGCGTGGTTGACCGTGTTGGGATTGATCGCAAGGGCGACAGCGACTTCGCGGACGGTTGGCAATTGGTCGCCGATGCGCAACGAACCGCGCGAGATCGCGTGCAGCACCTGTTCGCGGAGCTGGACGTAGACCGGGATGGCGCTTGCCGAATCCAGGTGGAAGAGCACTACATGTTCCTATCCTGTCTCATTGTCCTAGTGGTTTAGGACAACTGCATTATAATGTCCTTTAGGCGGCCTGTCAACGATTTTGCTTCTCCGAAGGGACGACCGAAGGGGCCGACTTCATGTCGGCCCCGCGTACGTAACCCGGGCCGACATGAAGTCGGCCCCTTCAGACAAATCACGTGGGCACGCGATGCTTGCCCTCCTATGGGCAACGAGGGAAACGCGCGGCATGACAACCATCATCGCCGCCGCAGCCCTCAGCGCATTGCTTCAGGCGCGCCCTAAGCGGAAGCATCATCCGGTCGCGCAGCGTCAAGTCCCGATCGCAACCGAACGAGTCATCCGCCGTCGCGTCGTCCGGCTCGCCGTGATCGCCGCGCTCACGCGGCGCGAAACAGCGCTGGAAGATTTCTTGGCCCTGACAGCCACGGAAACGCCGCTCGTCAGACTCGATGCGGCGACGGAACTGTCGAACATGGAAGTCGGCCCATCTTCTATCGCACTCGACTTTCTCGGCAGCCCGATCGTGCGTGCGCGAGTTCGCAACCGATCTCGATCGGCGTTCACCGGCTTGATCATCGCTCACGTGGAAGACGCGGCGGGGAAAAACGTAGACCTCTCGTACGCGGTAGATTCGATCGCGCCAGGGGAATCTCGATCGATCGAGATGCTCTGCCCGGCGCAGATCACGCCCGTAGCACTGCGATGGACGCTACAGCAGTGGTGAAAGGCCTGGGGGCAAATAGAGCGCCGCCGGCGAATATACCGATATGCTACATGAGTTTTTCCCAGTCGCGAACACGCGCGATTCAAACGATCCTTTGCCCGACCCGCCGCGCGACGGCCAGTATTTAAGAGTCATCCCCTTAGGGGGCTGTGGCGAGATCGGCCGCAACATGACGGTTTTCGAGACCCGCGATGACATCGTGGTCGTGGACGCGGGTGTCCAGTTCCCAGAAGAAGAGATGCTCGGCGTGGACCTCGTCATCGACGAGATCACGTACCTGCTCGAACGCAAACGCAAAGTTCGCGGCCTTCTCCTGACTCACGCCCACGAAGACCACATCGGCGGCGTGCCATATTTCCTCGCGCAGCTCAACGTGCCGGTGTACGGCACCGACGTCACGCTCGCGCTTTTGCGCGGCAAACTAAAAGAGCACAAGATCCAAAACGTCGTCACGCATGTCGTGGATGCGGGCGAGACCGTCACGGTCGGCGGCATCGGGGCGCACTTCATCAACGTCACGCACAGCGTCGCGGGCTCCTGCGCGATCGCGCTGCACACGCCGGTCGGCACGGTCATCCACACGGGCGACTTTAAGTTCGATCAGACCCCGATCGACGGCAAGCCCACCGACATGGCCGCGCTCGCGAGCTACGGCAACGAAGGCGTCCTGCTGCTCTGTTCGGATTCGACGAACTCCGAACTCCCGGGCCACACGCTTTCGGAGCGCGTGGTCGGCGAGACGTTCGCCGATATCTTCGCGCGCGCAGAAGGGCGCATCATCGTGACGATGTTCGCGTCGAACGTGCCGCGCCTGCAGCAGACCGTCGACGCTGCGGCGCGCCACGGCCGCAAGATCTGCTTTGTCGGACGCAGCATGCTCAACGTCTCGAGCATCGCCATGGAGCACGGCTACCTCAATATCGAACCGTCGCAGCTCATCCGCGAACACGAGCTCGCATCGCATCCGCCGGAACGCATCGTCATCTGCACCACTGGCAGCCAAGGCGAGCCCATGTCCGCGCTAACGCGCATGGCGGCGCGCGATCACCGGAAGGTGAAGCTCGTACGCGGCGATACCGTCGTGATCTCGGCCACGCCGATCCCCGGTAACGAACGCAGCATCGGACGGACTATCAATAATCTCTTCCGTCTCGGCGTCAACGTGATCTACGGTAAGCAGCGTCTCGCGCACGTCTCCGGACACGGCTGTCAAGAAGAGCTGCTGCTCATGCTCAATCTCACCAAACCCAGGTTCTTCATCCCCGTGCACGGCGAATACCGCATGCTCGTGCAGCACGCGCGGCTCGCGTTCAAGACCGGCCTAGAGCCGGGCGACGTCTTCGTCGTAGAGAACGGCGACGTCATCGAGTTCACCGATCGCGATAAGGCCTCGCGCATCGGCAAAGCGCCAGCGGCGCCCGTCTACGTGGACGGACTCGGGGTCGGCGACGTCGGCACCGTCGTGCTCCGCGATCGGCGCCATCTGTCTGGCGACGGCATGATCATCGTCACCGTCACCATCGACAGCGTCGACGGCAAAGTGCTTGCCGGGCCGGACATCGTGTCGCGCGGCTTCACGTTCGACCAGTCGGCGACCGCCGACGGCGTGCTTGACGAAGTACGGCGCGAAGCGCACAACATCATCGAAGAAGGCGCAGATGCCGGCATCACCGAGTGGACGGCGATCCGCGACGACATCCACAAAGGACTGTCCAAGTTCGTGTTCGACCGCACGAAACGCCGGCCGATGATCGTTCCCGTGGTTATGGAGATCTAAAGCCCGATGGCGTTCGCCGCATCGGCGTACGCCGATGCCACGATGCACGACGCGCCGTACGTGTCGGTGTGGGCGGATACGTGGCGGCGCTTTCGCAAAAGTCCGTCCGCGCTCATCGGGCTCACGATCATCACCGTGCTCGCCATCTGCGCGATCTTCGCGCCCGCACTCTCGGGCTTTCGCGATCCGCTCGCGCAGAATCTCGCAACGGCGGCCACGACGTTGCCGCCGACGTTCGCCCATCTCGCCGGTACGGACAAACTCGGCCGCGACATCTTCACACGACTGTTGTTCGGCGCGCGGCTTTCGGTCGAGATCGGTTTCGTCTCGGTCGGTATCGGTCTGTTGTTGGGAACGTTTATCGGCATGACCGCCGGCTTTTGGGGCGGTTGGCTCGACTCGGTCGCGATGGGCTTCATGGACGTCATGCTCGCGTTTCCGAGCATCATCCTTGCGATCGCCGTCTCCGCCGTGCTCGACACGCGGGTGAGCGACGTCGTCAAGTTGTTCATCGCGGTTGGCGTCGTGGGGATACCGGTCTATGCGCGCATTGCGCGCGCTTCCGTGCTCGCCGTGAAAGACATGGAGTACGTCGAAGCGGCGAAAGCGATCGGCAACGGCGTTCCCGCGTTGCTGCTCAAGTACGTGCTGCCGAATATCATGGCGCCGCTGCTCGTGCAGGCAACGCTCGGTGTCGGCACCGCCGAGTTGGATTCTGCCGGCCTTTCGTTTTTGGGTCTTGGCATACAACCGCCGACCGCGGAATGGGGTTCGATGCTCAACGACGCGCGCGACTACTGGCTGTCGGCGCCGTGGGCGCTGCTCTTCCCAGGAATCGCGATCTCGCTGACGGTGCTCGGCTTCAATCTTCTGGGCGACGGCTTGCGCGACGCACTCGACCCAAAATCGAAATGACGATCGTCTTGGCGCCCCGGCTTTAGCCGGGTTACGACGTCCAATCATCATCCAAATTTAATTAGGTCGTCTAGGGCGGGCCCCGGAAAGACGTGAACGGCTCACGCGGAGGTCGCAAATGCCGCGCACTAAGCCGGTGATCTGCGCCGCACTCATGGTCTGCGTCGGCATGGCGTCGGATCAGCCGGCGTTCGGCCTGCGGCTGCCCGACGTCGCGCCGCTGCCGGCTCCCGTCCTTCCGCAATGGATCGTGGAAGCGGCTCCGATAGGTCAAGCCTCGTCGTCGACGCAGGTGCGTATCCGGTTCGCGACGCCGATCGTGCCGCTAACGGGCACCGACCCTTCACTCGAAAAACCGATTCTCGATCACTTCTCCATCTATCCGGAGATGCCCGGCGCGTTCCGGATCGTCTCGCCGCGCCTCGTGGTCTTCGACACGTATCGTCCTTTTCCGATCGCTACGCGACTTCGCGTTAACGTCAGCGCGGGGCTGCATGATCTAGCCCGCGATCGTCTCACAAGGCCGCTCGTGTGGACATTCGAGACCGAAGCGCTGTCGTTGAACACGTCTTGGTTTGGTTCGTACTCGCCGGCGATGCCCGCGACATTGTATGCCAACACTTCGCTCGACATTCGGACTCTCGTTCCACGCGTGACGTTTACCGACGTCACGGATCACGCCATAATCCCGGTCGCGATCTCGATCAAAGATCAGAAACTACAGTGGCGCCCCATTCCGCTTCCCGAACCAGACCCAAACGGTCCCACGGAAGACGACGGATCCGAAGGCGGCAGTTACACCATTACGCCGCTCTTGCCGCTGCGAGATTCCACCGTGTACCAAGTCGACGTTCAGGCTGGAGTTCGAGCGCTCGTCGGCAACTTGCCGCTGGCGAAGCCGGAAAGCGATAGGACGCGGACGGTTGATCCGCTGCGATTCTTGCAGTTGGAAATGTACGATTCAAACGCTCCGGCGGCCGCCGAACTATTCGCGAGCGGCGCCGTGAAGATAGATTTCAACAATCAGATCAACGCATCGACTCTCGCGGCCAACGTGACGCTTTCGCCTACCCCCCGACCGGGCTTCCCTCTCTTCGCCAGCGATGATCCCCAGCGATTCAACGACGCCGCTCTGATGCCGGACACCACGTACAATGTTCGAATCGGCCCAGGCGTGACCGACGAGAGTGGGCAGCGCTTAGGCGTCGCTCAGACGGCGACGTTCACCACCGGCGATCTGTCGCCCGATTTTGCCGCTCCGGTCGGGTATCGAATCATCCCAGCGCGTGCCCGATGGTCTCTGTCCGCGTCAGTGCTCAATCCACCCGATTCCGAAATGTCCATATTTTCGCGCGCGCTGGATATGTCGGCCCTCCTGACGTTGTTGCCTCCGCCGACACCGCCCGATCCATTCGCGACCCCGCGACCGTTCGGCGACCCAGCGCCGCTGTTGCCGGAGACCACGCAATGGCAGAACTTCACGATCCGTACTCGGCGCAACAGCGTCGCATCGATGACGATACCGATCGATCGTGGCCAGAGCGGATTCGGAGTCTTGGCCTATGGTGTGCTCGCCGGCGTCGGCTACTATCAAATCGGCGATGATGTCATGCGCATATCGCGCGCGGAGTTTTCCGGTGTCGCCGATTTCACCGACATCGGTCTCTTCGCGCAGGTACTCCGCGAGAACGGGATTTTTCGCGTGCACCACCTGCACGACGGATCGCCGATCGCCGGCGCCTCGGTAGAACTCTATGATGTAGGTTCGGGCATACCTGCGAAGCCTTGCGCCACTGGAACTACCGATGCGGGCGGTCTGCTTGTCATGGACGCGGCTTCGGTAGCGAACTGTATCCGGCCGTTCACGTTACCGCAACTCTTCGCCGCCGCGCGTGACGGCAACGACTGGACGACAGTGCGCCTCGACGTCGCGTCACCCTATACCGGCGCATCCGGGACTTCATTTTGGCCGACAGCGGAGATCGAGCGAAACGGCTGGTTCATGGCGGACCGCGGCATCTATAGGCCGGGCGAGACGGCTACCTTGGAGGCGTATGCATACTTCGGCCGCGACGGCGTCCTTTCTCGCGACGCTGGCACTCAATACGCGATAACTTTGGGGCAGCCGGACGGCACGACCACTTCGCTCGGTGATCGAACGACGGATGCGGGCGGGGCATTCTCGCTCATGGTGCCGTTTGCGCCGCACGTCGTGCCGGGGTCGTACAAACTGACCGCGAGCGCGGCAAACGGTAATACGTTTCAAATAACTCTCAACGTGCAAGAATTCAAAGCCGCGCAATATTCGGTTGACGTCAAGTCGGACAGTCCGGATCCGATCGCCGGTGATGCAGTTTCGCTCACTGCGCTCGGGAGGTATTCGTACGACGCGCCGCTCGCGCACGGCGCGGTTTCATGGCATGTCGTCACGAGCCGCGGCTATCATTGGTTCGACTGGGGCTATACGATGGGTCGCGAATGGATATCGCCAGATAGTCCGCCGTCGCCGCCGCCTGCGGACATGCGCGCGAGCGGCCTTCTCGATGCGAGCGGTGCCGCGATCTACCGGCTTGCTACGGCGGCGCATCTGGCGTATTGGACGCTCTACGACGTCGACGTCCAGGCATCCGACGGGAGAAACGTTCCGACATCGGCTCGTGACGACGTGCTGGTGGCGCCCACATCATCGTTCATCGGATTGAGTGCCAACGACACGGCGAGCGTGGCGCAACCGATCGTCGTCCGCGTGATCGCGTTTGGGTTCGACAAGAAGAATCTTGTCGGAAAAGGCGTTCACCTCGATTTGCAGCGTCAATCCGTAGACGATCGGTCAAACGTGTCCTATGCGACTGTCGCTAGCGCAGAGGTGATCTCCGCGCAGGACGCGCGATCGGTCACGTTCGCGGCACAGCCGCCCGGTGAGTACATAATCCGTGCGAACTTTGCCGGCGCCGCCAATGCGGACAGCGAGACGGACACGGTCGTCAACGTCGCCGCTCCAGTGTCGAGTTTGGAGTCGCGACCGGTACCAGCGCCCAATGCGACTTCCACTCCCGATCCGCTCGAGATCGCGGTGAAGACGTGGGGAGTGAGCGTCGGCTCGCAACAACACGTGACGCTCAAGACCGCCTATCCAGACGCCGATGTGTTCGTGGGCGTTATCGGCCGTCGGCTTCTCTGGAGCCAAACGCTTCGCGTAACGCAGGGATCGGCTGAAGTTTCATTCACCGTCACGCCGGAAATGGAAAAGGGAGCCGCAGTCGAGGCGATGGCTGTGCGACGCGGCACCGATCGCGACGGTGCGGCCGGCCCACCAGGAGAGACCCTGTCGGCCACCAGGTGGACAAATCTCGGCGCTTTTCAGTCACAGCGGTCTTTCAAAGCGTCGGTAAAGCCTGCGTTTGCGGTCATCACTCCAGGCGGTCGCCAGACGCTGCACTTGTCGCTCTTCGACGATGCGGGCAAGCCCGTCGAAGGCCGCTTCACGGTGATGGTAGACAGCGACGATGTATTGCGAGTCGCGTGGGCCCAATTACCGGGGATGAACGGAGCGAACGGTACCGGCTTCAATACGTACGAAGATCCGACTGCTTACGGGGACAATCGGCCATCCATTTCACTCGCGCCCCCATTGACGCCGCTTCACTGGTCCAGTTGCTGCGGCGCCGCGACTCCGGCGCCGAGTTCACCGCCGATCGTTTGGAATCCGTCGAATCCGCCGCGCGTGATAGGCGCGATAACCATGCGAACGCCTCCTGCGCCGCCGCCGACAGCGCGGATTCATTTTCGACCGCTCGCATACTTTGCCGGAGCCGTCCGCACAGACGCGCGCGGGCATGCCACGGTGAGCTTCAGCCTCCCCGACGATCTCACGACGTGGCGCGCTCGCGTCGTCGCCGTGCCCGATGCGGCGGAAATGCCGACTGACGCGAGCTACATGGCCGTTGTGGAAGCCGAAACCACGTTTGTCGCGCGCAAGCCCTTGATGGCGAATCCGGCGCTGCCGAACTTTGCAAGGCCCGGCGATCGTTTTGGTGCTGGCGTGATCGTGACCAATGCGACGGATGCGCGCGGCGACGTTCGTGTATCAGGTTCACTCACAGGTCCGCTGACATTTGTAGGCTCTGGCTCAAACGCGTCCACTGTAATGAATAACCTTGCTGCCGGAGACACAGGCACTCGTTTCTTCGACGTACAGACCAGAATCGCGTCGGCGGCCAGGCTGCGGTTCGACGCCGTACTCGGCACTGCAAACGACGCGTTTGTGATTCCCTTCTCGGTGATTGCAAATACCTCGCCCGAGGACGTCGTTGAAACCGGTGCGACGACCGGAGTTGAACGCATACCGTTTGCGATCGACCGCCGTTCGGTACCTGGATCCGGTCGTCTCGACATCACGCTGGCGAATTCGATCGTGCCCGACGTAACGTTGCCGGCACAGTCCCTCATCGCCGATCAGGATCTCGACTGGCTTGAACCCGTCATAAGTCGGCTTGTGGCGGCAGCGTCTGTTCAGCGATTGAGCACCGGCTCTGGATCGGCTGTGGCGCGAAGTAAAATTGCTGACGAAGGCGCGCTTGAACTTGGTCGCCTCTCCGTCATGCAACGTTACGACGGCGGTTTCGGCTTCGTACCGTTCAATCAAGTCTCCGATCCGTACTTGAGCGCGTACGCCGCGGAAGCGCTCTCGCTCGCGCAGCGCGCCGGCTTCGCTACGGATCCCATCGAAATCGATCGATTGGAAAAATACCTCAATGGCCTTATCGACAATCCCACTCAGTGGCGCTACTGCCTCACGGCGTCGGACATCGCTCGCGTCCGGCTCGATTCGATGTTGGCGTTGAACGAACTTGGCGCGCCGAGGACCGACCACTTGGCAGAGGTCTACGCGTTCAGAGTCGGATTTGATCTCGCGGGTCTTGCGCGTCTCGCGCATCTTCTCGCTGCGACGCCGGGTTGGACGTACCAGGCGCGGCTCGTCTTCCGCGATTTGGCGCCGTTTGAGTCGTACACGGGCCGGTCGGTCTTCGTCAACCTGCCTGGTCAATGGTCGTGGCTCGATTCAGGAACCGTGGCCCAAGCGGAGTTGCTCGAAGCCGCGATCGCCGGATCGGCGAATGCAGAGACACAGGATCGCATCATTCGCGGACTTCTCGCGCGGCGCGATGGCGACGCATGGGAAGATCCGCATAGCACCGCGGACGCTCTCTCGGCGCTCGCCGACTACGCCGACGCGGGAAAGTCTCTCGACGGATTCATGGCGACCGCGACGCTAGCAGACCGGCAGGTCGGCAGCGTCACGTTCGACGCGGGTCGTCGCGCGAGCAGTCTACTTTCCGTGCAGTCCGCATCGTTGCCGCCGAGCTCCGGTGATCTCTTGTTGGCGGTCCACGGGAGAGGCGACTTGCATTACGTCGCCGTGTACTCGTATATGTTAGCGGGCGATTTGCCGGCGTTGGATCGCGGTCTTCGCGTTATCCGAACACTGCAGCCCCTCGATGCAAACGGGATCGCCGGCGCGCCGCTTGCAGAGTCGGGGTCGACGCCGCTGGCGCTGTCTGCCGGCCGCCTCTATGAGATAGCCGTGCGCGTCCTTTCTCCGCCGGAGCTCGAGCTGGATCACCTCGTCATAGTGGAGCGCTTGGCCGCCGGTCTCGAGCCAGTCAACGGGGAGCTCGCGAGCGAGAACGCGACACTGCCTCGCCACGACACGCGAGATTACTATTGGGGAGAACAGACTGTTTTTCGTGACCGAATCGTCTGGCATCTCTCCGAATCGTGGTCGGGCACCACGGTGACGTACATCGCGCGCGCCGTCACTGGCGGCTCATTCGATTGGCCCGGCGCCGACGCGCACTTGGAATTTGCACCCGAAGAATTCGGACGATCAGCGCCGGAGACTCTTCGCATCGACCGCTAGAATCGAAACGCTAAAATCCGACGCCGGATTCACGAAGGGGCCGACGCTAGTCGGTCCAGGCAAACATAACGTGGGCCGACTAGCGTCGGCCCCTTCAGGGCGCGTTGCCCATCAAATGATGCGCAGGCAGCGTTTCGCAAGTCATCGAACATCCGTGCGTATGGTTTCGGACGCATGAGCCGCGCGAGATCGGCCGCTAGATCGCGCCGCGTCGACCCGTTGCCGGGCCTGACGCTCAATCTGGAGATCCTCGGTATCGGCGTGCTTTGCGTCGCGATTCTGTGCGCGCTCGCGCTCTGGCTCCCGCCGGGACACTCGGGAACCATCGGGCCGATCGCCAACGCGACGATGCACGTCTGGTTCGGCGGCGGGGCCTGGATCTTGGTGGTCGCGCTCGCCACGATCGCTGTCATCATCTTTCTCGAATTGCACGTGCTGCGGATGATGGCGATGTTCGCCGGATGTGCGATCGCGGAATTTCTCGTGCTCGATGCTCTTCTCGGCATGGGCGCACGCGGCGGCATCGTCGGAAACGCATTGGCTCACGGATTGGTGTGGCTGGGCGGTTCGGCCGGCGCGAGCATCATCTTGTTCTTCGCACTCGTGGCGTTTTTCGTGGCGCCGACTGGCATCTCGCTCAAGCGCGTGCTCGGCGCTACGGCGATCGGCGCCGCGAGAGCCAGCGCGAATGCCGGTCGTCTGATCGGCGCCGGCGCGCGGGCGTTGCAACGACCGATCGATCGACTCGACGCCGTTGAACAAGCCGCGATCGCGCCGACCGCCGTCGGACCCACGCTCGTCGTCGAACCAGAGACCGAAATCGAACGCGAAGACACGCGACCATCGTCTGTCGGCCAAGACCATGTGGAAGAGCTCATTCGCGTAACCCCTGCAACGGCGCCGGCGCCGCTCGACATCATCCGGCCTGCCGCACCCGAACCGAAACCGCAAAAGCAAGTACGTCAACCCGTGAGCCCCGGCGGATACCGCCTGCCCGATCTCTCGCTGTTCAATCCACCAGAGAGGCGCGTGATCGACGAGACGAGCGCGGCGAAAACGCTGGAAGAGACGCTCGCGTCGTTCGGCGTTGAGGCGACCGTCACGCACATCGAGCGCGGTCCAAGCGTGACGCGCTATGAGATGACGCCCGGACGCGGCGTGAAAGTCAGTGCGATCAAATCGCTCTCCGACAACATCCAGCTCGCGCTTGCGGCGCAGAGCGTGCGCATCGAAGCGCCGATCCCCGGCAAAGGCGCGGTCGGCATAGAAGTGCCGAACAGCGCCGTTTCGATTGTGTCCATGCGCGAGATATTAGACTACCTGCCAAGGGCCGAAGGCAAACTCTCCATCGGATTGGGCAAGGACATCACGGGGCGCGCTGTGATCGCCGACCTCGCGCGCATGCCGCACCTTCTCGTGGCCGGCGCGACCGGCGCCGGCAAGAGCGTCTGTCTCAACGTGATCCTCGCGTCGCTGCTCTCCACGTGCACGCCCGAACAGGTCCAGCTGTTGCTCGTCGACCCGAAGCGCGTCGAGTTGACCGAATACAACGGCATCCCGCACCTCATCAAGGAATGCATCACAGATCCGAAGCTCGCGGCGGGCGCGCTCTACGAACTCACGCGCGAGATGGACGCGCGCTACGAACGCTTCGCGCGCGCCGGCGTCCGCAAGATCGAAGAATACAACGCGGAGAATCCGGACGACAAACTCCCTTATATCGTCGTCATCATCGACGAACTCGCCGACCTCATGCTCGTCGCTCCGACGCGCGTCGAGACGAGCATCTGCCGCATCGCGCAGCTCGCTCGCGCCACCGGTATCCATCTCGTGGTCGCCACGCAGCGGCCGTCGGTCGACGTCATCACCGGGCTCATCAAGGCGAACATCCCATCGCGCATCGCGTTCGCCGCGTCGTCGCAGGTGGATTCGCGGACGATTCTCGACCTGGCCGGCGCCGAACGGCTCC
>JABCYQ010000023.1 GCA_013290125.1 Vulcanimicrobiota bacterium | reverse complement strand
ACAAGGATATCAAGACGCGCGAAGACGCGCTGAAAGAACTCTACAAGAAGCTGCGCCCCGGCGAGCCCGAGAACCCCGACAACGCAGAAACGCTGTTGCGCAACACCTTCTTTGATGAGAAGCGCTACGATCTCGCCGCCGTCGGCCGTTACAAACTCAGCCGCAAGCTTGCGCTGCAATTCGCCAAGATGAACGTCGAGGCGCCGCAGATCGAAGACATCAAGGACGCTCACGGCAAGGTGAAGTCCAAGGCCGTGCGCTGCCTGACGCGCGACGACTTGATCGCAGTCGTGCGCCAACTCGTCGAAGTGGTCAACGGCACGCAGTCCATCGATGACATCGATCACCTCGGCAACCGCCGCATCCGTTCAGTGGGAGAACTGCTGCAGAACCAGTTCCGCGTCGGTCTGCTCCGCTTGGAGCGCGTGGTGCGCGAGCGCATGACCGTGCAAGATCTCGAGACGGTCACGCCGCAGGTGCTGATCAATATCCGGCCGGTCGTCGCCGCCATCAAAGAGTTCTTCGGTTCGAGCCAGCTCTCGCAGTTCATGGACCAGACGAACTCGCTGGCGGAACTGACGCACAAGCGGCGCTTGTCAGCGCTCGGGCCGGGCGGCCTGTCGCGCGAACGCGCGGGCTTCGAAGTCCGCGACGTCCACCACAGCCACTACGGCCGCATCTGCCCGATCGAGACACCGGAAGGTCCGAACATCGGCCTCATCGGATCGCTCGCGACGTACGGCCGCGTGAATCGGTATGGCTTTATCGAGACGCCGTACCGCATCGTCCGCAAGGGAATCGTCACCGACGACATCATCTACCTGACGGCGGATGAGGAAGATCAATTCCGCGTCGCTCAAGCCAACTCCGAGATCGACTCGAAGGGCCGGCTGCTGGGCGAGCGCGTGGTCTGCCGCTACGCCGAAGAGTATATAGAAGCAACTCCCGCAGACGTGCACCTCATGGACGTCTCGCCCAAGCAGATCGTCTCGGTGGCCACGGCGCTGATCCCATTCTTGGAGCACGACGACGCGAACCGCGCGCTCATGGGCGCGAACATGCAGCGTCAGGCCGTGCCGCTCTTGCGTCCGCAAGCCCCGCTTGTCGGCACCGGCATGGAATACCGCGCGGCGAAAGATTCGGGCGGCGTTGTCGTCGCCGAGGAATCCGGCAAGGTCGTCGGCGTCACCGCGGATCGCATCGAGATCGAAAACGCGAAGGGCGTCGTCAAGACGTATCCACTGGTCAAGTACATGCGCTCGAACGCGGGCACGTGCATCAATCAGATGCCGCTCGTCAGCAAAGGCGAGCATGTCAAGCGCGCCGCGATCATCGCCGACGGACCGTCGAGCGACGGCGGCGAGCTTTCGCTCGGCCAGAATGTGCTCGTCGCGTTCATGCCGTGGGAAGGTTACAACTACGAGGACGCGATCCTCATCTCCGAGCGTCTGGTCAAAGACGATCGCTTCACGTCGATCCACATCGAGGAGTACGAGTGCGAAGCGCGCGATACCAAGCTCGGGCCTGAAGAGATCACGCGCGACATCCCCAACGTGGGCGAGGACGCGCTGCAGGATCTGGACGAGCAGGGCATCGTGCGCATCGGCGCCGAGGTGCGCCCCGAAGACATCCTCGTCGGCAAGGTGACGCCGAAGGGCGAGACCGAGCTGACCGCCGAGGAACGGCTGCTGCGCGCGATCTTCGGCGAGAAGTCACGCGAAGTCCGCGACACCAGCCTGAAAGTGCCCCACGGCGAAAAAGGCAAGGTCATCGACGTCAAGGTCTTCAAGCGCGAGAACGGCGACGAGCTTTCACCCGGCGTCAACGAACTCGTACGCGTCTATGTGGCTCAGAAGCGCAAGATCCTCCAAGGCGACAAGATGGCGGGCCGCCACGGCAACAAAGGCGTGATCGCGAAAGTTCTGCCCGAAGAAGACATGCCGTATCTGCCGGACGGAACTCCGATCGAGATCGTGCTCAATCCGCTTGGCGTGCCGAGCCGCATGAACATCGGCCAGATCATGGAGACGCACTTGGGCTGGGCGGCGAAGCTGCTCGGCTTCCACATCGCCACGCCCGTCTTCGACGGCGCGCGCGAATCGGACATCCGCGAGTGGCTGGAACGCGCGCATCTCGCGCCTTCCGGCAAGACAAAACTGTACGACGGGCGCACGGGCGAATCGTTCAACCGCGACGTGACCGTCGGATACATCTACATGCTCAAACTCGCGCACCTCGTGGACGACAAGATCCACGCGCGCTCGACCGGCCCGTACTCCATGATCACGCAGCAGCCGCTCGGCGGCAAAGCGCAGTTCGGCGGACAGCGCTTCGGCGAGATGGAGGTCTGGGCGCTCGAGGCGTACGGCGCGGCCTACACGCTTCAAGAACTTCTCACGGTCAAATCCGACGACGTCGTCGGCCGCGTGAAGACGTACGAAGCGATCGTCAAGGGCGAGAACGTCCTCGAACCCGGCGTGCCCGAATCGTTCAAGGTCCTCATCAAAGAGCTGCAGGCGCTCGCGCTCGACGTCAAGGTGCTGACGGCATCGCGCGAAGAGATCGAGATCCGGCTCACCGATGAAGATCTGGGCGAGAAGGCGAGCGAGATCGGTCTGCTCATGGGCGATGAGGATCCGAAGCTCGTCGCGCCGGCGCCCACCACCGCGGCATCGCGGCCGCGCAAGGCCGGCTCGGACGGCGACGTGGATGAAGTCGAGAGCGTGGGCGTGAGCACCGCGACCGCCGTTCTCGATCAAGATCCTGACGACGAAGAAGAAGACAGCGAAACTGGTGACGACCAAAGCCCCGAGAGCGTCGGCGACGGCGGCCTCGGTTCGATCGAAGATGTGGAGCCCTAAGCAATAAATGGCAACGATGCTAGACGTCAATAACTTCGATGCGATGCGCATCGGGCTGGCAAGCCCTGAGCAGATCCGCGCGTGGTCGTTCGGCGAAGTCAAAAAGCCGGAGACCATCAACTACCGCACGCTCAAACCCGAGCGCGACGGTCTGTTCTGCGAGAAGATCTTCGGCCCAACCAAAGACTGGGAATGCCACTGCGGCAAGTACAAGCGCATCCGCTTCAAGGGCATGATCTGCGATCGCTGCGGCGTCGAGATCACGCGCGCGAAAGTGCGGCGCGAGCGCATGGGCCATATCGAGCTGGCTACGCCGGTCTCGCATATTTGGTATTTCAAAGGCGTGCCCTCGCGCATCGGCATCCTGCTCGACATGTCGCCGCGCCAGCTCGAGAAGGTCATCTACTTCGCCGCGTACATCGTCATCGATCCCGGCGGAACTCCGCTCGAGCATCGCGAGATCCTGACCGAACAGAAGTACCGCGAGCACCGCGAGAAGTACGGCAGCGCGTTCAAAGCGGGCATGGGCGCGGAGTCGATCCGCGAACTGCTGCGCGAATTGAACCTACGCAAGCTGCAGGCCGAACTGCGCGGCGAATTCGAAGGCACGAGCGGACAGAAGCGAATCAAGGCGGTCAAGCGCCTCGAAGTCGTGGAAGCTTTCATCAATTCGGGCAACAAGCCGGATTGGATGATCATGTCGTGCGTGCCGGTGATCCCGCCCGAACTGCGGCCGATGGTCCAGCTCGACGGCGGCCGCTTCGCCACGTCCGATCTCAACGATCTCTACCGGCGCGTCATCAACCGGAACAACCGCCTGAAGCGGCTGCTCGAGCTTTCCGCGCCCGAGATCATCATCAAGAATGAAAAGCGCATGCTGCAAGAAGCGGTAGACGCGCTGATCGACAACGGCCGCCGGGGCCGTCCGGTGACGGGGCCGAACAACCGGCCGCTGAAATCGCTGTCGGATATTCTCAAAGGCAAGCAAGGCCGCTTCCGTCAGAATCTTCTCGGCAAGCGCGTGGACTACTCAGGCCGTTCGGTCATCGTGGTCGGCCCGAACTTGCGGCTGCATCAGTGCGGCCTTCCGAAAGAGATGGCGCTCGAGCTCTTCAAGCCGTTCGTCATGAAGAAGCTGGTCGATCGCGGTCAAGCGCACAACATCAAGAGCGCGAAGCGCATGGTGGAGCGCGTGCGGCCAGAGGTCTGGGACGTGCTGGATGAGGTCATCAAAGACCATCCGGTTCTGTTGAACCGCGCCCCAACGCTCCACCGCCTGGGCATCCAAGCGTTTGAACCGGTGCTGGTGGAAGGCAAAGCGATCCAGATCCATCCGCTGGTCTGCACGCCGTACAACGCCGACTTCGACGGCGACCAGATGGCCGTCCACTTGCCGCTCTCCGCGGGCGCGCAGGCGGAAGCGCGCATCCTCATGCTCTCCGCGAACAACATCTTGCAGCCGTCGTTCGGCAATCCGGTGTCCATCCCGTCGCAAGACATGGTGCTCGGTCTCTACTACCTGACCATCGATCACGAGATGGCCGGCACGGAGCCCAGCCGCCGCGACGACAACGGCAATCCGGTCGCGCGCTCGTTCTTCTCGGAGAAAGAAGCTCAGATCGCGTACGACTGCCAGGCGATCACGCTGCACGAGCCCATCCGCCTTCGCTGGAAGGGCGGGAGCATCGACACGACCATGGGGCGCCTCATCTTCAATATGGCGCTGCCGGATCACTGGAACCATCCGTTCGTCAACCACACGATCGACAAGAAGGGCTTGACGAAGTTCATCGCCACGCTGTACCGCAAGTACGGCAACGCGGAGACGGCCGGCTTCCTCGACTCGATCAAAACGCTCGGCTTCCGGTTCGCCACGATTTCGGGCACCACGGTCTCCATCGCCGACATCGTGATCCCCGCGAAGAAATACGAGTTGATCGCCAACGCCGACAAAGCGGTCGGCCAGGTCAACGAGTTGTATCGCACGGGTCTGTTGTCCGACGACGAACAGTACACGAAGACGATCGACATCTGGACGCGCACCGGCGAAGAAGTCACGCAGGCGCTGCTCGCAGGTCAGAACCGGCTCAACCCGATTCTGATGATGGCGACGTCGGGCGCGCGCGGATCGATCGCGCAGGTGAAGCAGATCGCCGGCATGCGCGGCCTCATGGCCGACCCGTCGGGTCGCATCTTGAGCATTCCGATCAAGGCTAACCTCAAAGAAGGCCTGACCGTGCTCGAATACTTCATCTCCACGCACGGCGCGCGCAAGGGTCTTGCCGACACCGCGCTGCGCACGGCGGACTCTGGCTATCTGACTCGGCGTCTCGTCGACGTCGCGCAGGACGTCATCGTGCGCGAGGAAGACTGCAAGTCGAAGCGCGGCATCACCGTGCGCGACATCGCCTCCGGCAAAGAGATCATCGAAGGTCTCTTCAACCGCATCAATGGGCGCTTTGCGCTCAAGGACGTCATGGATCCGGCGCACCCGACCAAGCCGATGGTCAAGGCGGGCCAAGAGATCGACGACGAACACGCGCAAGCGATCGTCGACGCGGGCGTCAAGGACGTACAGATCCGTTCCGTGCTGACGTGCGACGCGCCGGTCGGCGTGTGCGCGGTCTGCTACGGACGGAACTTGGCCACGGGCGGCAAGGTCGATATCGGCGAAGCGGTGGGCATCATCGCTGCGCAATCGATCGGCGAACCGGGCACGCAGCTCACGCTGCGCACATTCCATACGGGCGGCGTGGCGTCCGAGGACATCATCACCGGTCTGCCGCGCGTCGAAGAACTGTTCGAAGCGCGCAAGCCCAAGGGCCAGGCGATCATCACGGAAGAGGCGGGCTCCATCCACATCCAAGAGGATAAGGGTATCCGCGAAGTCGTGGTGACCGATGCCGAAGGTGAAGAGCACGTCTACGAGATCCCGTTCAACGTGCATCTCATGGTCCACGACGGCGACAAAGTCGTCGCGGGCGATCAGCTGATCGACGGCTCGGTGAGTCCGCACGACATCCTGCGCCTCAAGGGCGAGACCGCGCTGCAGAACTATCTCGTGCAAGAAGTGCAGAAGGTCTACAAGAGCCAGGGCGTCGACATCAACGATAAGCATATCGAAGTCATCGTGCGCAGCATGCTGCGCAAGAAGAAGGTCACAGAGAGCGGCGGCACGCGGCTCTTGCCGGGCCAGATGCTCGATGCGGACAAGTTCCACGATATCAACGCGCAGGGTGCCACCGAAGGCAAGGAGCCGGCGAAAGCCGACACCGTGCTGCTCGGCGTGACCAAAGCGTCGCTCGCCACCGAATCGTTCTTGTCGGCGGCGTCCTTCCAAGAGACCACACGCGTGCTGACGCAAGCGGCGATCGAAGGCAAGTACGATCCGCTGCTCGGCCTCAAAGAGAACGTCATCATCGGCAAGCTCATCCCCGCGGGTACTGGGATGCCGCGCTATCGCAGCGTGGACGTCTGGGGTAAGGGCGTGCCGCGCCACCGCGAGGTGGACATCTTCGCTGAACTCGATGCGGAGTTCGGCGGCGGTGAGCAGCCCGAACCGCTCGTCGGCGCGACGGCGGTGACGGCCACGACGGACGGTGCGCCGCCTATCATCGATCCAGTGTCCGAGATGGACATGTGATCCGGCCGGGCGGCGGTGCCGCCGCCCGCCGGGTGCTGTTCGATTTCGACCACACACTCGGGCGAGACAATCGGCTCGAGGAGCGCGTTCTCCTCGAGCTCGCCATGCGTTACTGTTTGCGCGTTCCGACCGGGACGGAAATCACGAGTGCACTCGCCGAGTTCCGCAGCGGTGAGATCTCGCTGGACGAGATGGTGGAGGACGCGATCGCTGACTGGGGCGGCGAGCACCGTCGCGCGGTCGCGAAAGAATACCGCGAGCGCTGTCTAGCTCTCGTGCCGTCGTCTGTTGAAGCGACGCCAGGGGCACGCCAGCTTTACGAGCAGTTGGCCGAGCGCGGCGTCGCACACGCCGTACTTTCTAACGGCTGGACGGAGTTGCAGCGAAGCAAAGCGGCTGCGGCGGGTTATCCAGGCCGGGTGATGACCTCGCAAGAGATCGGGTTTTGGAAGCCGGATGCGCGGGCTTTCCATCACGCGTGCGATGCGCTGAGCTTTGAGGTCGCTTCGACGATGTACGTCGGCGATTCGCCGGAGGCGGACGTGGCCGGTTCAAAAGCCGCCGGCCTGATCGCTTGTTGGGCCGATCTCGAAGGACGGTCGTATCCGGGTCAGTTGGTCGCTCCCGATCGCACGATCAAAAAACTGACCGATCTACCGGCTCTACTCGACGAAGGCTGAACTCCGGGCGAGAGCCCCCGCGGAAAATCCGACCCAAAGAAAAGGGAAGCGGCCTGCGAGGCCGCTTCCCCTTGGTCGTAGGTCGGTGTTGTTAAGGTATGCAGATCGCGTTGAAATCGCCGTCGAGAACTGACGCATTACCCTGAGTGTCCGAGACGACGATTCCGAAGTTTGCCCCATTCTGGCCGTTGGGATACGTCCAGACGTCGCTTGCGGTGAACGCGTTGGGAGCCGACTGAGAAACGGTCGCCAGTTGCAGATTCGAACTCACGGCCGTGAAGTTGCCGGTATAGCCGGATTCGATGGCGTTGAAGTTCACTTGATAAGGATTGCCACCGCAGCCCCATTGCGCCGGCGGCACGTCGGGGAAGATCACCGCGATCGTACTGAAGGTGATGACGCAATTCGAGTTTGGCGCAGCCGGGTTGCATGGGCCCGGGCTTGGCGATGTAGACGGGCTCGGCGACGGTGACGGGCTCGCAGACGGTGATGGCGATGGCGACGGGCTTGTAGATGGCGACGGCGACGGCGATGGCGGCGGCGTGGCGATCGGCGTAGCGATCAGCTCGAGCCAGTAGGTCGCCTGCTCCACCGCGATCTCGCCGTTTCCACCGGCGAACGTCAGCGTCTGACCCGATACGGTCGGCGGCACCCACGTGTATTGCGGATTGTTGCTCGTGATCAACAATTCAAGCGTAAACGTGTTCGCCGTCGTGGAAATGCTTGCCGGCAGGGTGAATTGCACCGATGGTTGGTTCGAGAGCATAAGCGCCTGCGTGAAATCCAAACTTTCCCACATCACCACGACGCTATTCGCTGCAAGTGGACCGGCCTTTCCGGCATCCATCGGCCTGCGCGAAAGGTCGGCCGGAGCCGGCGCACCTGAAGGCTGCGTCGTATACGTCGTCAAGGTGACTTGCGTTCCAGCGGGGGCGTTATTAGGTGGAACCGTTAGCTGTCCGCTGAACCCGGCGTGCTGCGGGAAGACGAGAGGCTGTCCGGCCGCGGGCAGCGCTTCGGTGACCGACGCCGGGGTCGAGGTGGCCTTCGGCCCCGGCGTCGTACTGCTGCTGCCGCCGCACGCCGTGAGGGATGTTAACGCCCATGCGACGCAGCAAAACGCGATAAGGGGCAAAGGTTTTCGGACAAAAGCAAACATGGAGCATCTCCTTCGCTGGCCGCGCGAATGCAGCGGCCGGGCCGCCTGAAGGTAGTACTCCTGTATCCTAAGAGCTTTGCCAGACGTGCAGTATCGGGGGAAACCCTACCATCGCGGGTTTACGAAGCAGTTTCGTCTAACCGAGAGATTGCTTCGCGCGGCTTACCGTAATCGGGCAAGCGCCGTGCGCGCTTCGGTGTCACCGGGGTCGAGCGCGAGCGCTTGATGCAGAGCCGCTTTCGCGTCAGTCGTGCGGCCTTGCCGTGATCGCGCGAAACCGAGACCGGCGTACCCGGCCGCGTCCTTGGGTGCGAGCCGAGTGGATTCCATAAAAAGTGCCGCCGCAGTTTCCAATTCGCCTGAGCGGAGTGCGCAGTAACCAAGCCCTTCGAAAGCGCCGGGCTGCGAGCTGTCGGTCTTTACGATGGCGGCAAACTGGGCGCGCGCCAATGCGATCTGATCGAGCCGATACGACGTCCACGCCGCCAGCAGTCGCGCCGGAATAGTCGGCGACTTGATGCCGGCGAGCGCCTTGCGATCGAGCAGATAGCGGCCGGCGTCGTAGTCCGCTTGCGCTTCGTCGAGAAGCCGCGCATCGGCGCTGCGCACGCCGCTTCTCAGGAGATAGGGCGCCGACGGCGTCCCCTCTTTGGTGAGCAGCGCCGCGACGGTGCGGACGCGGTGCATGCCGAGATAGCAGTGGAGGTAGACCCTGCCTCTCGATCGCACGATGAATTCCGCGGCGAGATGCGCCTGGCGGTCGTAGTCGGTGCCGGCGTGCGTGCCGAAGATGCTCTCCATCGGAAAGTTGACGAATGCGATGCCGACTTTTGCGGCATTGACGCGCTCTTGCTCGAGCAGCATCGCCTCGTAGGGGAGGTCGGCATCGAGCAGACTGACATCGGTCTCGACCCCGTTCGATCGAAGAACGGCGAAATCGTCGGCGGACGGATACGGCCCGGTCACGACTCGGGTATCGAGATCGGTGATCTTAGCCCGGAAAAGCCCGGTCAGCGAGTTCTGGGGGTTGACCAGAAGCCACACGCCCGAGCAGACCACGATCACGAGGAGCGCGAGCGGCCAACCAGAGACTCCCGAAGTGCGAGTTGACGAAGCGGTCACCTCCTTGATATCGGCTACCAGCCAAGCGGCGATTAGCCGATCGGGTAGAGGGTATAGGGTCGGCACCGGCGCGAGTGCAGTGGCATCACGCCATGATAGATACACGCGCTACACGAACGGCATTCCTCATGGAAAGACTTGAGGATGAGGCCGGCGGACTGGGGCTCCTCCTTATCGGTGGGGTTATCGCAATCATCGCTTGGATGGCGGGATGGGGGCTCGTGACCTTAGTAGCATCAGCGATTGCCGCGATCGGGGCGTACTTTGCATTCGATCGCCATAGAAAATCACGGCTAGGCTTATAGATCGTCCCAGGATTCAAATTGACCCACTACCCGCCCTAGGAATTGCTTGACGTCCCGCGTTCGGTTTTGATAGAATACGAAGGTTCGGCTGGTGCCAGAAGGTGCCGGCGGTTCTTCAGTACGCGCCGCCTTCGAATACCCATGCGGCAGCGAGAAATCCCCGGAGGCGTTTCCACCACCGCGCGAGGCGGGATCCCCCCAGGGAGAGGCAGCGGCCGGCCGCCGGTGTCTCCTTTCTTTTGTGAACGCGCTTCTCTGCGAGGTCAGTCGTTGCCGACAATCAGTCAGCTCGTGCGCAAAGGCCGCGAGAAGCTCCGCAAAAAGTCGAAATCGCCGGCGTTTCACGTGGCGCTGACGGGCGCGAAGCCGGGTCATCCCGACCTACCGCAGCGCACCAAGACGATTAAGCAAGGAAACCCGCTCCGGCGCGGCGTCTGTACCCAAGTCAAGACGATCACGCCGAAAAAGCCGAACTCGGCGCTGCGCAAAGTCGCCCGCGTTCGCCTGACCAACGGCATCGAAGTCACCGCCTACATCCCCGGAATCGGGCACAACCTACAAGAGCACTCGGTCGTGCTGATCCGCGGTGGCCGCGTGAAAGATCTGCCCGGCATCCGCTACCACATCATCCGCGGCACACTCGACACGCAGGGCGTGCAGAACCGCAAACAGAGCCGATCGAAGTACGGCGCCAAACGACCTAAGTAGTCAGAATCTATTTTGTAGTAGGGCAAGCATCGCTTGCCCATATATAAGGAAGATATGCCGCGAAAAGGACCGGTCCCCAAGCGTCAAGTGCTGCCTGATCCGCGCTTCAACTCGCGGACCGTCGCACGCTTCATCAACAAGGTGATGCTCGCCGGCAAGAAGAGCATCGCCGAGCGGATCACCTATGGAGCGCTCACGATCATCGGGGAGAAGACCGGCAAAGATCCCATGGACGTGTTCACGCAGGCGATGAACAACGCCATGCCGCTTGTCGAAGTCCGGCCGCGCCGCGTCGGCGGCGCAACCTATCAAGTGCCGATGGAAGTGCGCCCGGATCGGCGCCAGGCGATGGGCATGCGCTGGCTCATCGGCTTCGCGCGCAAACGCCCAGGTAAGACGATGGAAGACCGCCTCGCAGCCGAGCTGCTCGACGCTGCCAACAACCAAGGCGCATCGGTCAAGAAGCGCGAGGACACGCACCGCATGGCCGAAGCCAACAAGGCTTTCGCGCATTATCGCTGGTGATCGGCCAGCTCACTCCCGCAGGCGAGCGTAAGCCCGCCGCGTCCAAGGATCACGTACAGGGGAAAGTGCCTAGACAGTACACGCTCGCAAACACACGCAACATCGGCATCGCCGCCCACATCGACGCGGGCAAGACGACGACGACCGAGCGTATTCTCTTTTACACCGGCCGCACGCACAAGCTCGGCGAAGTCCATGAAGGCGCGGCCACGATGGACTGGATGGAGCAAGAGCAAGAGCGCGGCATCACGATCACATCCGCCGCGACGACCTGCATTTGGCGCGACACGCGCGTCAACATTATTGATACGCCCGGCCACGTGGATTTTACCGTCGAAGTGGAACGCTCGATGCGCGTGCTCGACGGCCTCGTCGCGCTCTTCGACTCGGTGGCCGCCGTTCAGCCGCAGAGCGAGACCGTATGGCGCCAGGCGAACAAGTATAAAGTCCCCCGCATCATCTTCATCAATAAGATGGACCGCACCGGCGCCGACTTCTACAACGCCGTTTCGAAGATCCGCGAGCGCCTCGGCGCGCGCGCCATGCCGGTCCAGCTGCCGATCGGTGAAGAAGATCAGTTCAAAGGGTTTGTCGATCTGCTCACGGGCAGAGCGACGATCTACACCGACGACCTGGGTAAGACTTTCGAAGAGACGGATGCCCCGGCCGAAATGCACGACCTGATCCACAAGTGGCGCGCCGAACTCATCGAAGCGGTCGCCGAGACCGACGAGCATCTCACCGAGAAGTTCGTCGAGGGTCACGAGATCAGCGGCGACGAGATCCGCAAGGCGCTGCGCACCGCGACCATCGCCGCCAAAGTACTTCCCGTGCTCTGCGGTTCCGCGTTCAAGAACAAAGGCGTGCAGGCGCTGCTCGACGCCATCGTCGACTACCTGCCTTCGCCTGTCGACCTTCCCGACGTGTCGGGCATCGATCCTGACCATCCGGACAACGTGCTCACGCGCAAGGCGTCCGATGAAGAACCGTTCTCCGCGCTCGCGTTCAAGATCGCGACGGACCCGTTCGTCGGTAAGCTGACGTTCTTCCGCACGTATTCCGGCACGTTGAAGGCCGGATCGTACGTCTACAACTCAACCAAAGGCCAGCGCGAGCGGATCGGGCGGATCCTGCGCATGCACGCGAACCACCGCGAAGATGTCGAGGGAGTCGAGGCCGGCGACATCGCGGCGGCCGTGGGCTTGAAGAACACCACCACCGGCGACACGCTCTGCGACGAGAAAAAGCCCATCGTCCTCGAGAATATCAAGTTCCCGGATCCGGTGATCAGCCAGGCGATCGAGCCTAAAACGAAGGTCGATCAGGAACGGCTCGGACAGAGCTTGCAGAAGTTGGCAGAAGAAGATCCCACATTCCGCATGTTCACGGATGAAGAGACCGGCCAGACCATCATCTCCGGCATGGGCGAGCTGCACCTCGAGATCATCGTGGACCGCCTCTTGCGCGAATTCAAAGTCGGCGCGAACGTCGGCAAGCCGCAAGTCGCGTACAAAGAAGCCGTCACGAAGACCGTCGAAAAGCACGGCCGCTACGTCCGCCAGACCGGCGGCAAAGGTCAGTTCGGCGACTGCTGGATCCGCGTCGAACCGCTTCCGCCTGGATCGGGCGTCGTGTTCGACGACAAAGTCAAAGGCGGCGCTATCCCGAGAGAGTTCATCGGCGCGGTCGAATCCGGCGTGCGCGAAGCGGCGCTTGCAGGCGTGCTCGCGGGCTATCCGGTCCTCGACTTCAAAGCCACGGTGTTCGACGGTTCGTATCACGAAGTCGACTCGAATGAGATGGCGTTCAAGATCGCGGGCTCGATGGCGTTCAAAGAAGCGAACCGTTCGGCGGGTCCGATCATCAAAGAGCCGATCATGGCCGTGGAAGTCGTGACGCCGGATCAGTTCTTAGGCGACGTCATCGGCGACCTGAACGCGCGGCGCGGGCACGTGCTCCACATGGAGCCGGAATCGCAGGGCATCCAGAAGGTCAACGCCACCGTGCCGTTGTCGGAGATGTTCGGCTACTCAACGGATCTGCGCAGCCGGTCTCAAGGCCGGGCGAGCTACACGATGGAGTTCTCGCACTACGCGCAAGTGCCCAAGAGCATCGAAGAAGAGATCGTCGCGAAGACCACGGGCAAGTAGATGTACACGAAACAGTCGCGCCTGTCGCAGTCCGGTAATGGAGTGAGCAATGGCTAAGCAGAAGTTCGAGCGTTCGAAGCCGCACGTGAACATCGGCACGATCGGTCACGTGGACCACGGCAAGACGACGCTGACGGCGGCGATCACCAAGGTGCTTGCGGCGTCAGGTACGGGCACCAAAGCCCTGATCGTGGATCAGATCGATAACGCGCCTGAGGAGAAAGAGCGCGGTATCACGATCTCGCTGTACCATGCCGAGTACGAGACCAAGAACCGGCACTATAGCCACGTGGACGCTCCCGGCCACGCAGACTACATCAAGAACATGATCACGGGTGCAGCGCAGATGGACGGCGCGATTCTGGTCGTGTCGGCCGCCGACGGCCCGATGCCGCAGACGCGCGAGCACATCTTGCTTGCGCGCCAGGTTGGCGTGCCGTACCTGGTGGTGTTCTTGAACAAAGTGGACATGGTGGACGACCCGGAGCTGATCGACCTAGTCGAGATGGAAGTGCGCGAACTGTTGACGCGCTACAAGTTCCCCGGCGAGGAGATCCCGGTGATCCGGGGTTCAGCGCTCAAGGCGTTGGAAGAGACCACGGTCGGCGAGTGGGGCAATAAGATCCTGGAGCTGATGGCCGCAGTGGACAAGTATATCCCGGTGCCAGAACGCGACGTGGATAAGCCGTACCTGATGCCGGTGGAAGACGTCTTCACGATCACGGGCCGCGGTACGGTCGCCACAGGTCGTATCGAGCGCGGCAAGGTGAAGGTGGGCGACGAAGTCGAGATCGTGGGCTTGATGGACAAGCCGCGTAAGACGGTGGTGACGGGCATCGAGATGTTCCGCAAACTGCTGGACGAGGGCATCGCGGGCGACAACGTGGGCGTGCTGCTGCGCGGCATCGAGCGCACGGACATCGAGCGCGGCCAGGTGCTTGCTAAACCGGGCAGCATCAAACCGCACAAGAAGTTCGAAGCCGAGGTGTACATCTTGAGCAAGGACGAGGGCGGCCGTCACACGCCGTTCTTCTCCAACTACCGTCCGCAGTTCTACTTCCGCACGACCGACGTGACGGGCAGCATCACGCTGCCTGAAGGTGTGGAGATGGTGATGCCGGGCGACAACGTGCGCATGACGGTGGAGCTGATCACGCCGATCGCGTGCGAAGAGGGTCTTCGCTTTGCGATCCGCGAGGGCGGCCGCACGGTGGGCGCCGGCGTCGTCACTAAGGTGATCGAATAGTACCATGGCGAAGAAAGAAAATCGCGTGATCATCACGCTCGCCTGCGGGGACTGCAAGCGCCGCAATTACACGTCGATGAAGAATCGGCAGAACTCGTCTGCGCGTTTGGAGTTAAAGAAGTATTGCAAGTGGTGCCATTGCCACACGGCGCATAAGGAAACTAGGTAGAGCAAGGATAGGGCGGTAGCTCAACTGGTAGAGTCCCGGTCTCCAAAACCGGTTGTTGCAGGTTCGAGTCCTGTCCGCCCTGCACGACTCGCGCGCTCGAATACTGTAGTATCTAAGGAAGAACTTTGAAATCGACCAATGACGGCGACAAAGACAAAGAGAAAGAGAAGCTCGCGGAACGTTCCGCGGACGCGCAGCGCCGTTGGAAAAACGCCCAGGCTGGCGTACGGTCCATCGTCTCGGAGATGAAACGCGTCACCTGGCCGAGTAGAGACGAGTGGGTATCCGCAACGATGTTGACGGTCGGTTTGGTCGTCATCGTCGCGCTCTGGACGTCGCTGATCTCGGCGATTGCCGGCAAGATATTCGGGACGCAGTAAGCGCCATGATCGAAGAAGTCGACGAAACCCAGGCCACCGCGCTTTCCGCGGACGGCGCCGATGCAGCTGCTCCCGTCGATCCCGATCGGAAGTGGTACGTCATCCACACGTACTCCGGTTACGAGAACAAGGTCAAGGCTAACCTTGAGCGCCGCATCAAGTCCATGAATATGCAAGACTTCGTCTATCGCGTGCTCGTGCCGATGGACAAAGAGGTCGAATTCAAAGACGGTAAGCGGCGCGAAGTTGAAAAGAAAGTCTATCCCGGCTACGTGCTCGTCGAGATGAAGATGACGGACGCGTCGTGGTACGTTGTGCGCAACACGCAGGGTGTGACGGGATTCGTCGGCTCGCCGGGCGCCGGCGAGAAGCCGCTGCCGCTCGCGGAGAAAGAAGTCAAGACGATCCTCAAGCAGATGGGCATCGAGACTCCGAAGCTGATGATCGACTTCAAGCGCGGCGATCGCGTCAAAGTCACGTCCGGGCCGTTCTTCGATTTCACCGGCACCGTGGACGAGATCGACGCGCAGAAAGAGCGCCTGCGCGCGCTCATCTCGATCTTCGGCCGCGAGACTCCGGTCGAACTCGAATTCTATCAAGTCGAAAAGGTATAGATCGTGGCAAAGAAGATCATCGCGAAAGTGACGCTCCAGTGCATTGCCGGCAAGGCAACGCCGGCGCCGCCCGTCGGCCCAGCGCTTGGCCAGCACGGCATCAACATCATGGAGTTCTGCAAGACCTACAACGAGCGCACCGCGAGCCAGGCGGGCCAGGTCATACCAGCTGTTATCACCGTTTACGAGGATCGCTCGTTCACGTTCATCCTCAAGACGCCGCCTGCGTCCGAACTCATCAAGAAGGCGGCCGGCATCGAAAAAGGCTCGGGTGAGCCGAATCGCAAGAAGGTCGGCAAACTCACCCTCGATCAGTGCCGCGAGATCGCGAAGGCGAAGATGGCGGATCTCAACGCGAACGACATAGACGCTGCGATGAAGATCATCGCAGGCACAGCGCGGCAGATGGGTGTCGAGGTCGGTTAATTTAGATTTTGTAGGGCGGACCTTTTTGGTCCGGCATGACCGTGGGAGGCTTCGGCCGCTTGCACCACAGGAGAGAGACATGGCGAAACCAGGTAAGAAATATCGCGAGAGCGTGAAGGCGATCGGCTCGGACAAATCCTACGACGCCGCCGCCGCGATCGACCTCGTCAAAGCCACGGCGAAGGCGAAGTTCGACGAGACGGTCGAGCTGCACGTCCGCTTGGGCATCGACTCGAAGAAGAGCGATCAGAACGTGCGCGGCACGGTCGTGCTTCCGCATGGCACCGGCAAGAGCAAAAGCGTGATCGTCTTCGCGAAAGGCGAGAAGGCCAAAGAGGCGACGGAAGCCGGCGCCGACGTCGTGGGCGATCAGGACCTCATCGAACGCATCAAGGGCGGCTGGCTCGAGTTCGACATCGCTGTGGCCACGCCGGACATGATGGGCGCCGTGGGTTCGAGTCTCGGCAAGATCCTCGCACAGCGCATGCCCAATCCGCGCGTCGGCACGGTGACGAACAACATCCGCCAGGCCGTCGCCGAGATCAAGGCCGGTAAGGTGGAGTATCGCGCGGACAAAGCCGCGATCGTGCACGCCATCATCGGCAAGGCATCGTTCTCACGGGAGAATCTGATCGACAACTTCCAAGCGCTGATGGACGCGATCGTGCGCGCCAAACCGGCATCGGCCAAGGGCGTCTACTTGAAGAGCATCAGCGTGGCATCCACGATGGGCCCGGGCGTGCGAGTGGATCCCGCACGGCTGAAGAGCGCGGCGGACGCCGCATGATCCGGCACTAAAGTTTGGTACGGCCGGCGGAAAGCGCTGGCCGGGCAAAGCGCGACTCTAGTCAGGTCGCGCGGGTCGTCCGATGACCGCAGGTCGTGCCCGCCGCAAGGCGAGCCGCTAATTCCAGAGATGGAGCCTGCCGAGGGAGCGACAAGCGAAACGAAATTTCGCGGGCGCTTTCTCGAGCAATCGAGGGGCGCCCGCATCGTTATCGCAAGGAGGTGACTAGAATTTATGCCTACCGCAAAAAAAGATGAAGCCATCGCGGCGCTGCGCGAGAAGATCGGGCAGAGCCAGAGCGTGTTTTTCACCGACTTCCGCGGCCTCACGGTCGGGGAACTCCGCGTTCTGCGCACGAGTCTTCGCAAGGCTCAGGCCAGCTACCAAGTCGTGAAGAACACGCTCTTCGGATTGGCTATCGGGCCAGAAAAACGCGAGCAGCTCACGTCGGTGCTCGCTGGACCGACGGCTGTCGCGTTCACCGGATCTGATCCGGTCGGGCCAGCCAAGGCGCTCACGCAGTTCGCGTCGGACACGAAGAAGCTGACCATCAAAGCAGCCTTCGTGGACGGCGTCTACTTCGACCCGTCGAAGATCGAAGCGCTCTCGAAGGTACCGGCTCGCGAAGAGCTGTTCGCCAAACTCGTCGGCAGCCTGAAGAGTCCGATCTTCGGCATCGTCGCGGTCTTGGGCGGCAACCGAGCCAAGTTGGTCCACGCGCTGCGCGCACTGCACGTCAAGAGATCTGAAGCCCCGGCGGCCTGACCGCTCATCACATTTCGTTTCGAAAGGAAGTTTAGTAGCAATCATGGCGATTCAAGACATCATCGAGAAAATCGACAAACTGACCGTGCTGGAGCTGCACGAACTCGTGAAGACGTTAGAGGACAAGTTCGGCGTCAGCGCAGCGGCTCCGGTCATGATGGCGGCGGCGGGCGGCGCGGCTGCTGCGGGCGCACCCGCAGCGGAAGTGAAGACCGACTTCGACGTCATCCTGACCGCAGCAGGCGAGAAGAAGATCAACGTCATCAAGGTCGTCCGGGAAGTCGTCGCCGGCCTCGGCTTGAAAGAAGCCAAGGATCTGGTCGAGGGCGCTCCCAAGGCGGTCAAGACGGGCGTGACCAAAGACGAAGCCGAGGCCATCAAGACCAAGCTCGAAGCCGAAGGCGCCAAAGTCGAGATCAAATAGCGACTATCTGAAGGGGCGGCTCTGAAGGGGCCGACTTTATGTCGGCCCTCTTTTTATTGCGCCTGCAGGATCAACTTCGCGTCCGATCCGCTGGATGTGGCGAGGCCGGCGGTCGACGTCATCACGTTATTAAAACTAGCGAACCGCGCGGGATCGGCGGCGAAGAACGTCTTGATGCGCTTGATCCGGTCGTCGGTGGATGGATGGTCTTCCACGTACTGCTCGAAGCCTGCGTTTCCGTACAGTTTTTCAAGCTTCTGGAAAAACCACACCATGCCGTACGGATTGTATTTGGCCGTAGAGGAGAGGATCACGCCCTCGTGGTCGGCCTGATACTCCTGTGCGCGCGAGAAGTTCAAGAAGGCATAGTTGCCGAGCAGATTCACCGCGGTGGCGGCGTACGGATTCCTGATGAAGACGTTGAGGATGTTGCCGATGACATTTGCCGTCTGTGCTTGGTGCAGGCGGTTCATGACGTGTCCGAGCACCAGGTGGCCCGTCTCGTGACCGAGGACGTTGGCGAGTTCGTCTTCGTTTTCGGCGTTCTTGAGCAGCGCTTCGTTCACATAGATATTGCCGCCCGGCACGGAGAACGCGTTTGCCTGGGCGCCTTTGACGACGATGAAGTTCATCGTGTACCAGTGCGGCTGGGCGGCGGCGCTGATCCGTTCGCCGATGGTGCGAAGAATGGGATAGTAGCTCGACGTATCGAGTATCTGGTTCTGGCTGCGCAGTTGATTGTAGACTTGCGCGCCGATCTGAAGCTCTTGGGAGTGATCGTCGGCCGCGGCGGGAAGCCTGCCGTCGAGGGCCGCGAGCGCGACGAATACGCCGGCTCCGCAAAGCAGGCAGCGGCGTGAGACGCGGGGGCTGGCGATGGTGTTCATGACGCCTTAGTAACGCAATTTCGTTGGTCCGAGTTTCCGCTGTCGGAAGGGGCCGACTTCATGTCGGCCCACGATTCGTTCGCCCGGGCCGACATAAAGTCGGCCCCTTCAGCATTGCTGACCCTTCAGCATTGCTGACCCTTCAGCATTGCCGGCCCCTTCAGGCTAGTTCTTAGTGCAAGAACGGGACCAGCAGAAGCGAGACGATGTTCAGCACCTTGATCATCGGATTGATCGCCGGACCAGCGGTGTCCTTATAAGGATCGCCGACCGTATCGCCCGTGACCGCGGCCTGATGCGCCAAGCTCTTCTTGCCGCCGTAGTGACCGTCTTCGATGTACTTCTTGGCATTGTCCCAAGCGCCGCCGCCCGATGTCATCGAGATGGCGACGAACAGGCCGGTCACGATCGAGCCCACCAACACGCCGCCGAGCATGAGCGCGGCGTTCTCGCTCGAGATGACGCCGAACTTGCCGAGCAGCACGATGATGACCGGAGTCAAAACGGGGATAAGCGCGGGCACGAGCATCTGCTTGAGCGCCGACGACGTGACGATGTCGACGCAGCGGCCGTATTCCGGCTTGCCGGTGCCGTCCATGATGCCCTTGATCTCGCGGAATTGCCTGCGCACTTCCTCGACCACAGCGCTGCCGGCCTGACCGACCGCCTCCATGCAGAGCGCGGCGAACAGATACGGTAAGGCGCCGCCGATGAGCAAGCCGGCAAGCACATACGGTTTGTCGAGCGCGAAGACGAGCGCAGTCGAGGCGAGGCCGCTAAGTTCTTGTTGGAAAGACGCGAAGAGCACGATCGCGGCCAACGCCGCCGAACCGATGGCGTAGCCTTTGGTCACGGCTTTGGTGGTGTTGCCCACCGCGTCGAGCGGATCGGTGATCGCGCGGATCTCGGGGCCGAGGTGCGCCATCTCCGCGATGCCGCCGCCGTTGTCCGTGATCGGGCCGTACGAATCGAGCGCAACGATGATGCCTGCCATGGAGAGCATCGACATCACGGCGATCGCGACGCCGTAAAGTCCGGCCATCCCGTACGAGACGAGAATGCCGACGACGATGACGAGCACGGGCCAGGTCGTAGCCTTCATCGAAACGGCGAGGCCGGTGATGATGTTCGTGGCGTGGCCGGTCGTCGAAGCCAGCGCGATGGATTGCACCGGTTTGAACTGTGTGCCGGTGAAGTACTCAGTGATCATGACCATGAGCGCCGTGATCACGAGGCCGACGAGCGAACAGAGCCAGAGGTTCAAAGGAGTGAACCGCGCGTCGACCTGCGCCGCGTTCTGCATGATGTGGCCGGTCGCGAAATAGAACGCGATGGCGGAGAGGATCGCGGCGATCGCCAGGCCGACGTACATGGCGCCCATGATATTCTTGTTGCGCACTTTGACGAACAGCGTGCCGACGATCGATGCGAGAATCGAGATACCGCCGAGAACGAGCGGGAATAAAGATGAGATCAACGCGAGTTGCGGATTCGATGAGAACACAAGCGCGCCGAGGAGCATCGTCGCGATCGTGGTGACGCAGTAGGTCTCGAAAAGGTCGGCCGCCATACCCGCGCAATCGCCGACGTTGTCGCCGACGTTGTCCGCGATCACCGCCGGATTGCGAGGATCGTCTTCTGGGATGCCGGCTTCGACTTTGCCGACGAGGTCCGCGCCGACGTCCGCGCCTTTGGTGTAGATGCCGCCGCCCAGACGCGCGAACACCGAGATCAGCGAGCAGCCGAAGCCGAGGCCGACCATCGCGTTCAGCGCCGAACGCAGATCATCGCCGTAGACGGCGTGCATGATGGCGAAATATCCGGCGACCGCGATGATGCCTAGACCGACGACCAAGAGGCCGGTGATCGTGCCGCCCTTGAACGCGACGTCGAACGCCGCGCCGAGGCCGCCTTTGGCCGCTTCTGCAGTTCTGACGTTCGCGCGAACGGCGACGAACATGCCGATGAAGCCGGTCAGCCCGGAGAGGATCGCGCCGATGAGAAATCCTACGGACGCTTCCCAGCCGTGGAAGACGATCGCGAGAAGTATCGCGAGAATGACCGCGACGACAGCGATCGTGCTGTACTGGCGCTTCATGTAGGCCATCGCGCCTTCTTGGATCGCGGCTGCGATCTCGCGCATCTTGTCGTTGCCATCGGATTTGCGCAGGATCCAAGAGGTGAGGATGGCACCGTAGATGATCGCGGCCAGACCGCAGATGATCGCAAAGCCGATACCCATCTGCTCCATGGAGAAGTATTGGTGCATCATGTGATGATGTGAAACCCTTCGTGGAGTCGCGGCGAGCGCCGCACGGCGATGAAGCGGAAGACATACCTGACACGGTATGTGCGCGAATGGTCTGAACTTTGCGGTCCGCCATGCGCCTCCTGCGGCGTGGGACGGACGTCATGCCGGAAGGGTCGCTCGCGAACGGCGGGAAGCCGCATCCGCGTGGCGAGATTCTTAAGCGTGCGAGCAGCACGCTTCGTAGCGGTGCTCTTCACCGCGACCGTTCTCACCCGGCTCTTCTTGCATTGGATCCCCGGCAACCCAGTTCAGATACTGCTCGGCGAACACGCATCGCGCGCAGACGTCATCCGGTTGACGCGGGATCTCGGTCTCGACCAGCCCTGGTACGTGCAGCTCTTCGCATATCTCGGACAAGTACTGCACGGTAATCTCGGCGTGTCGCTTGCCGACAACGAATCCGTCGTGAGCAAGTTGGCGGCGTATTTCCCGGCGACGGTCGAACTCGCGCTCGCAGCGATGATCATCGCGGTGGTCGTCGGCGTTCCCGCCGGCATCGTCGCCGCACTCAATCATCGCACGTGGATCGACACGGCGGTTTCGGTGCTGGTGCTCGTCGGCGTGTCGGTACCGGTCTTCTGGCTGGGCTGGATGCTGCTCTGGCTTATCGCGTACGAGCCGACCAGATTATGGCACATCGATCTCTTGCCGATCGGCGGTCGCATATCGTTGCGCTACGATATTCCCGTGCGCACCCATCTCATGACGATCGACTCGCTGCTCGCGCAGAACTGGCCCGCGTTCTTAGACGTACTCCGCCATCTCGCTCTTCCCGCGATCACGCTCGGCACGATACCGATGTCGATCATCGCGAAGATGACGCGCGCCGGCATGCTCGAGGTGATGCAGACCGACTACATCCGCACGGCACGAGCGAAAGGCTTGAGCAGTTTTGCCGTCGTCGTGCATCATGGGTTGCGCAACGCGCTGATCCCGATCGTGACGATCGTCGGCTTGCAGACCGGGTTGTTGCTCGGCGGTGCCGTGCTCACGGAGAGCATTTTCGCATGGCCGGGCGTTGGCCGGCTCGCGTTTGAGGCGATCAGCAACCGCGATTACCCGTTGATCAACGGCACGATTTTGCTGTTCGCGGCGACCTTTGTGACGGTGAATCTCGTGGTAGACGTGCTCTACGCGGTGCTGAATCCGCGGATCCGGTACGCCTAGGCCGGTTTTCAGAATGCCCCTACATTGATGTCTGTCACAGGCCCGCGGCAGGGCGACATGATACGATAGCCCCATGAGCGACCGCACGATGGAGTTATCCGCCGGCGGACGTCGTCCGTCGTCGCCGGCTCCGCTGCCAAGCAACGTCCATGCGACCCGCATCTGCGGCCGTTGCATGGCCGGGAATTCCACCGGCGAGACGTTTTGCAAGGTCTGTGGCGACGAACTCCCGGCTCCGACCGAAGCGCCGCCAAGTCTCGATCTCGCGACGCGACGCTTCACGCCGCCTTCGCTGATCGCGCAGTTGATCATACATGAGGACGGCGTCGGCAGCGCCGGCGGAACCGCGACGCTCGACAAAGACGTGAATCTGATCGGTCGAGCATCGCCGCACGATCGCGTATTTCCGGAGGTAGACCTGACCACCGCCGATCCGGATACGTTTGTCTCGCGCCGGCATGCCCTCATTCTGCGGCGGCACGACGGCTTCGCGGTCGAAGACCTCGACAGCGCAAACGGCACGTACGTGAATGGGACGACTCGAGTTTCGGCTCACACGGTCGCGGTTCTCCAGGACGGCGATATCGTCACGTTCGGCCGTACGCGCTGCACATTCCACGTAGTAGCTCCTAACACGCTATAGCGCTGTTTCGGCTATTCCGGATATAAGAGATAATGCGGTCATTTGCGCAAAAAGGGAAAATATCCCGAGCGTAAGAAAGCGACCCCCAAGCTCAGGTCTTCGATAGACTTGGCACCGGGTTATTGTCGGGTCGTTTTTTGTGTGGGCTCTTCAATCGCTCGGCTTAGCGTCTTCATGGAGGCGGGCGCGTGGCGGACGTGCGGCGCGGGAGCGCAAGTCTTGCCGGTGGTCAACAGAAGGACTGGATGACATCCGGTGAGGTCGCGCGCGCTCTCAACATGACGAGAGCGGCGATTCGACGTTGGGCGCGCGAGGGACTCGTCGACGCGATCAAGACTCCGGGCGGCCAATATCGCTTCCGACGCGAAGCGCTGGCCAAGTTGACCGACGTCAAGCGGCTCCATCCAAACGGCGCACCCGCACCAGCCGCGGCACGGCGAGGCCGGTCATGACGTCGCGCACGCCGACCCGCGATCGCTGCACCATCGCCGGCACGACGCTGACCCGCGAAGAGATCATCCATAAGTACCTGCATCTCGTGAAGTACGTCGCGGGCAGGATCTCCATCAATCTTCCGGCTCACGTCGAGATCAACGACCTCGTCAATGAGGGAATCCTCGGTCTCATCGACGCGATCAACAAGTACGATGATTCTCGCGGCGTCAAGTTCGAGACGTACGCGATCACGCGCATCAACGGGGCCATCCTCGACGCGCTGCGCGCGCTCGACTGGGTGCCGCGCGCTGTGCGGCAAAAGGCGCGCGAGATGGAGCGCATCTTCGCGGACCTCGAAGGCAAACTCGGCCGCGCCCCGGACGATGAAGAAGTTGCGGGAGCGCTCGGCATCTCGCTGCGCGACTACCACGCCCTCCTGCTGAAGGTGCGCGGCACGTCGATTCTCTCGCTCGAAGAATTCTTGCCGAACGAGCGCGGCCACGACGTCGCGCTGGTCGATTCGCTCAAAGACGGCGGCCCGGACCCCACCTTCATCCTTGAGTCAACCGAGATGAAAGGCGCGCTCGCAAGCGCCGTCGACAGCCTGCCGCCGCAAGAGCGGACCGTCATCTCGCTCTACTATTTCGAGGGCCTGACGCTCAAAGAGATCAAGAGCGTGCTCGACGTCTCCGAATCGCGCGTCTCGCAGATCCACGCCCAAGCGGTCATCCGCCTTCGTTCGAAACTCAAGGGGATGCACGTCGAGGGCGGATTCCGCGAAGGCGACCCCAACGTCAAACAGAAGTACGTCCGGAAAAAGCCGCAGACCGCAAGCTGAACTGGGTCGAAATGAAGTCGGCCCCTTCAATCGGGCGAATGGTCCGCCCGGTTTCCGGCGAAGCCGCCTAGCGTGCAGTGGCTCCAGAATTTTCGCGATGGGCTAGCCAAGACCCGAGGCGAACTCGCGGGTCATTGGAATGCGTTGATAGGCCGGCGGCTCGTCGACGACGAGTTCTGGGACGAATTCGAGGAAACGCTGATCGGAGCGGATTTCGGCGCCGCCACGACTGGCAAAATCGTCGCCGATCTTAGGATAGCGGCACAGCAGCGTAATCTGACCGCGGCTGACGACGTCATCAAAGCCTTCCGGCAAGACGTTTCCGAGTATCTGCAGCATCCGGCCATGGCCCCGCTGCGCGCCGCGACCAAGCCCCACGTGGTCCTCGTGATCGGCGTGAACGGCTCCGGCAAGACGACGACGATCGGCAAACTGGCGGCTCAGGAGCGCCGAAGCGGCAGATCGGTGCTCCTCGTGGCTGGCGACACGTTTCGCGCGGCGGCAGCCGAACAGCTGGCGATATGGGGCGGCCGCGTCGGCGCCGATGTGGTGCGGCACAAAGAAGGGGCAGACCCGGCGGCGGTCATCTTCGATGGTCTGGCGGCCGCGAAGTCCCGTGGGATCGACACGGTCTACATCGACACGGCAGGGCGGCTGCAGACCAAACACAATCTAATGGAAGAGTTGAAGAAGATCCGGCGAGTGATCGGCCGGGAAGTCGACGGCGCACCGCATGAGACCTTGTTGGTGCTCGACGCTACCACGGGTCAAAATGCGCTCTCCCAGGCGAAGCTCTTTCACGAGGCGACGCAAGTAACCGGGGTCGTCCTCACGAAACTAGACGGCACAGCGAAAGGCGGGATTATCGTCGCGGTGATGGACCAAGTCGATCTTCCGGTCAAATACGTAGGCTTTGGTGAGAAGATCGAACAGCTCAACGCGTTCGATCCTCGATCGTACGTGGACGCATTATTTTGAGAGGTACAGCTGGTGTCGGAAAAAGATAAGGCTCTCGAGAACGCCCTAGCGCAGATCGAGCGGCAGTTCGGCAAGGGCGCGATCATGAAGCTCGGCGAGGCTTCCACCACGATCGCGATCGAGGTGGTGTCCACCGGAAGCATCGCCTTAGATGTCGCGCTCGGGGTCGGCGGGTTGCCGCGCGGCCGGGTGGTCGAGATCTACGGGCCGGAATCGTCCGGTAAGACCACGCTTGCGCTGCATTGCATCGCTGAAGCGCAGCGCAATGGCGGCACGGCTGCGTTTATCGATGTCGAACACGCGCTCGATCCTCTGTATTCGTCCAATCTCGGCGTGGATCTTGACAATCTGCTCGTATCACAGCCGGACACGGGCGAACAAGCGCTTGAGATCGCCGAGATGCTCGTGCGCTCCAACGCCATCGATATCGTCGTCGTCGACTCGGTCGCGGCGCTCGTGCCCAAGGCCGAAATCGAAGGCGACATGGGCGACGCACACGTCGGTCTGCAGGCGCGGCTCATGTCGCAGGCGCTGCGCAAGCTCACCGCCGCGATCAGTAAATCGCGCACCACGATGGTGTTCATCAATCAGATCCGCGAGAAGGTCGGCGTGATGTTCGGGAGCCCGGAGACCACGAGCGGCGGCCGCGCGCTGAAGTTCTACGCGTCGGTCCGCCTCGATGTACGGCGTCTGGAGACGATCAAGGTCGGCACCGACGTCATCGGCAACCGCACGCGTGTGAAGGTCGTGAAGAACAAGGTAGCGCCCCCGTTCCGCGTCGCCGATTTCGACATCATGTACGGCAAGGGCATCAGCAAGACGGGGTCGCTCATCGACGTCGGCCTCGAGCTCAATCTGGTCGGCAAGAGCGGATCGTGGTATACGTACGGCGAGACGCGCATCGGTCAAGGCCGCGAGAACTCAAAGACGTATCTCGAAGAGCACACCGACGTCGCCGAGGAGCTCGAGACGAAGATCAGGTCCACGATGCTGAAACCGAATCAACCCGCGGTCGACAATGGCAGCGCCCGCTACGCGGTCGTCGGCGAATAGCCGGCCGTGGACGACCCGCTCGCGGCGGTTAGCGTCCGCCCTGTCGATGGCGTCCGCGCCGCCGATGGCACTCTCGCCGCGGCGGTCAAGCTCCTCTCCGTGCGGCGGCTCACGCGCACGCAACTGGCGCAGAAACTTCGCGACCGCGGGCATAGTGCGGACTCGATCGAAGCGGCGCTTGCTGAATGCGAACGCCGCAAGTATCTCGACGACCGGACCTACGCACAGCTTCTTGTGAAGAATCTGCTCGAGCGGCGCGCGCTCGGGTCGCTTCGGCTTAAGAACGAACTGTTGAAACACGGTGTCGACCCGGAACTCGCGCGCGCCGTGATCGCGGAGCTCGACGATTCCGATGATGCGCGCATCGATCAAGCTTTGGCGAAACTCGAGTCGGCCCGTCCGAACGACGGCTACGCGCAGCTCGGCCGGCGTTTGGAGCGTCTCGGCTTCGGCGCACCCGCGATCGCTTCGGCGCTGCGCCGCAGTTTTTCGCGCCGCGGCGAAATGCCCGACCGCATCGAGATCCTGGAATGAGCCGCGCCGTTCCGAGACTCGCGATCGCGCGCGAGGATTTAGGCGGCGGCTTCCTCTTCGTCGCAGACAGCAGCGGCGCGGCTGGTGGCGAGGTCGGTTGCGCGGCAATCGTTGGCATCGGTTTGCCGGACGGTTACGAGGCGTTGATGACGCCGGCATCGGTGAATGCTCGAAAACGCCAAGAGCTTTCTGACTGGGTCGAGCGCCGCGCACCCGGTGCGGCAGCTCGGCTCCGAGGCGTCGATCAGGTGCATAGCGCCATCGTTCTCCATTCTGTTGAACTTCGCGATGGCAGCCGACACGAGGCGGACGGTGTGTGTGCGTCGTCGGCCGAGGACATTCCGGTCGTTATGGCCGCCGACTGTGCGCCGGTCTGGCTCGTCGATTCCTCTGCGCGCGTCGTCGCGCTCGTCCACGCGGGCTGGCGCGGCACCGGCGGCGGCATCATCGAAGCGGGCATTCGCGCGGTCTTATCGCACGGCGGCCGCTCCGAACGAACCGTTGCGGCCATCGGTCCACACCTTCAGTCTTGCTGCTTCGAGATCGGGCCGGAAGTGGCGTCGCAGTTCGTCGGTTTCACCCGCCCCGCCGATGTGCTGCTCGTGGAACGCAAACGATCGGACAGCGTCGCGCTGGATCTGGCCGCGGCGATAGCCAGCCGGTTGCGCGAAACCGGGGTTCGGACAATCCACGCCGCCGAAGCGTGCACGCGGTGCCGCGCTGATCTGCTCCATTCGTACAGGCGCAACGGCAAAGGCGGGCCGCTCATGGCTGCACTCGCGCTGCTGCCGCAAGTCGATCGGCCATGACGAGTTCGCGCGATTCCGATCGAGCGGCCAAGGCGCCCGCCACGCGCACCGCGCTCGTAGTGGACGACGAACCCGCAATCGTCGAACTCGTCCGCGATGCACTCGATGGTGCGGGATATTCGGTCGACACCGCGCTCGACGGCTTGGCCGCGTTGCGCAGCGCGCGCAAGCGTTCGCCCGACATAGTGATCCTCGACGTCGGCCTGCCGGGTCTCGACGGCTTCGAAGTCTGCCGCCAACTGCGCAAAGAATCGAACGCGCCGATCCTCTTCCTCACCGCGCGCGGTTCTGAAGTCGATCGCGTCGTCGGCCTTGAGCTCGGCGCGGACGACTACATCCTCAAACCGTTCTCACCGCGCGAACTCATCGCGCGAGTGCGCGCAGTCTCGCGGCGCGCGGGCTCGGCGCCGCCCGAAGCAGCGGCGCGGCGCGCCGTGGGCGAGATCGAGATCGACGCGCAGAAACGGGAAGTCACGGTCGGCGGCCGGCCGGTGCGCCTCAAGCCGCGCGAATTCGATGTGCTCTGGCTGTTGACGTGCAACGAAGGCCGCGTCTTCACGCGCGATCAACTGATCGAGACCGTCTGGGGATTCGACTTCGACGGCGACCCGCGAACCGTCGACGTCCACGTGCGCCGCATCCGGCGCGCCATCGCCGACGACGCGCGCGCGCCGCGCTACTTGCACACAATCCACGGACTCGGCTACAAGCTCGCCGCACCGCCGCCCGGTTAGAGCCGTGCGCCCGAAAGCCGAGCGCCGCCACTTAGCCTCGCGCATCCCTGAATTTCGCGCTCTCGTTCCGCCGCTGCGCGATCTTGCGCTGCGGCGCCGAGCCGTGCCGCTGCTCTATCTTGAGATCACTGGGTTGGACGGGCTTCGACCCACTGCGCGAAAGGCGGCGCTGCGCTCTTGCAAAAGCGCGGTGGCTGCGGCCCTCGCTGCGTCTGCGGGCAGCGTGTTGCGGCGAGGCGACACCGTCGCCGCCGGACCAAACGCCGCGTGGTTTGCCGCGCTGCTGGTCGGCCGGTCGATAGATCTTGCGCGCCGGCCGGTTGCGCCGGACGCGGATCTCGTCGTCGCTGCGACGCGTTTGAGGCAATCGGTCTTGGCCGCATTTCGTGAGGAAGCCGCGCGCGGCGCGATTCCCGCTAGAGCCGGCGTGCGTGCCGGGTGGACCATCGTGGAACCGGTCGACTTAAGCTCAGCGCTTTCAGAATTGCGCCATGCCGTCCGCGGCGCCGCCGTTGTGGCGCGCATCGAGGAACGCCGCGCGGCATTCCTAGCGAGCGTGACTCACGAGCTGCGCACGCCGCTGACGGCAATCATCGGCTACGCGGAGCGTTTGCAAACCGGCGGCGGTACAACTGTCGGTCGGATGAGGCACGATCTCGCGATCATCGAATCCGAGGGGCGACGGCTGGCGTGGCTCGTCGAAGGCTTGATCGATGCCGGTGCATGGGGAGCCGGCAGCCTTCGCCTGCGCACAGAGCCGGCAAGCATCGGGGAGCTGGCCGATGCGGCGTGGGCCTCAGTCGGCCTCCGGCACGCAACTCGCAAGATGAAATACGTTCGGCATGGAGATGCGACGGCTGCGGCAGACCGCGAACGAATGCTGCAGATCTTCGTCAACCTCTTGGACAACGCGGCGCGGCACGCAAAAGCTCAAGTCTCGGTGAGCATCGCGAGCCGCGCCGGCAAGATCCGCGTATCCGTCGAGGACGATGGAGCCGGTTTTGCGCCGGAGACACTGCGCGATTTCGCGCGGCCGTTCGCGGTCGGCCCGCTGGGCCATCTCGGTCTCGGATTGTCCATCGCGCGTATGCTCGTTGAAGCGCACGGCGGCACGTTGCGCGCGTCGTCGCGACGCAACGGCGGCGGTGGGTGTGTCATCGCTTTGTTACCTATTCGCGATCATTAGATCATCGCCCAAAGGCAACTTTCTGAAGGGGCCGATTTTATATCGGCCCTCGATTTTTGGGCCGCGAATGGCGGGCCGACATAAAGTCGGCCCCTTCGGTGAGGATGCGCAGGAGCGCTGAAACCCCCGGCCTAACGTTGTTCATCGAAAGACGCCGCTTAAAGACACGGAGCGTCGCGCGGTGCCATCGCAGGAGGAGCGCGGGTGAGGATCTGGTTGGCCGTATCAACCGCGGTCGCGTTGTTATGCGCTGCGGCACCGACCATCGGCCAGGCAGAAGAACTCGACGCCATCTCAAAAGCCGCCGCCGATTTCCACGGCGGCAGCGCCGACACCGGGCTGTTGTACCAGCAGTGCCTGCTCACGACGATCCGCAACGACGTTTCGTACGCGCCGGACTCCACAGCCTACGTGATCACAGGCGACATCGGCGCCATGTGGCTGCGCGACGCGAGCGCACAAGTTCGGCCATACCTGTATTTCGCCGACGATCCGGATGTGCGGACCTTGCTGAAAGGCGTCATCGCGCGCGAGGCCAACGACCTGCTGGTAGACCCATACGCGAACGCGTTCAATCGCGACTACAAAGTCGCCGAAGAGAAGTTCGAGCTCGATTCGCTCTCGTATCCGATCTGGCTGGCGTGGACGTACTGGAAGCAGACCGGCGACACGACGCCGTTCACGCTCACGGCAAAGCACGCATACGAATCGGCGCTCGGCGTGATGGAATTGGAGCGCGATCACCAGCTCTCCCATTACACGAACCGTTCGCTCCCCAACGGCGGGTCGGGCGCCCTCGTCGGTTACACCGGCATGATCTGGACCGGCTTTCGGCCATCCGATGATCCGGCGGAATATGGGTATAACATCGCCGACAACATGTTCGCGGTGGTCGCGCTGTCGGATCTCGCGGATCTGGAAGCAAACGTCTGGCACGACGACGCGATGCGCGCGCAAGCCATCGAAGTGCGCGATGGCGTGCGCACGGGCATCAATGATTATGGCATCGTGTACACCGATAAGTATGGATACATCTATGCGTACGAAGTCGACGGGCTGGGCAAATCGGATCTGATGGACGACGCCAATGTGCCGAGCCTGCTATCGATACCGTACCTGGGCTACGAGCCGGCCACGAGCGCGGTCTATCAGAACACGCGCCGTTTCGTGCTTTCGCCGGACAATCCGTACTATTTCACAGGCGCGGCCGCAAGCGGCGTCGGTAGTCCGCACACGCCGCGGGGTTACGTCTGGCCGCTCGCGCTCGTCATGCAAGGCCTCACCACGACCGACGCCACGGAAGTCTCCACGGTGGTCGCAGAACTGCACAATTCCGATCTGGGCGATCACCTGCTGCACGAATCGTTCGACCCGAATGAACCGGCACGCTATACGCGGTCGAATTTCGGCTGGCCCTGCTCGCTCTTCGCAGAACTCGTGCTGAACCGCGTCATGGGCTACGCCACCCTGCCTGTCGCGGATCTCGGCGGAGCTTCGCCGCGCGTCGAGCGCGCGGCTGCCGCCAGTCACTGAACGACCGCGCGAAAGGACCGCCGGCATGCCCGTACACGTTGTCGTGGGAGCTCAGTGGGGTGATGAGGGCAAAGGCCGCATCGTCGACTACTTGAGCGCACGCGCGGACATCGCGGCACGATACGGCGGAGGCGCCAATGCCGGACACACCGTTCGCGTCGGCGAGAAGACCTACAAACTTCGCATCGTGCCGAGCGGCGCGGTGGCCGGCTGCGAGGCATGCATCATCGGACCGGGCACGGTCATCCATCCGCAAACTTTTTTGTCCGAGATCGAGGCGCTCGCGATGGCCGGAATCGACACGTCGCGAATCTGGATATCCGACCTCGCACATCTCATCATGCCGTACCACATCGCTCTCGAACGATCGAGCGAAAGCGCCCGCGGCGCCGATGCGCTCGGCACCACGGGCAACGGGATCGGACCGGCCTACGGCGATCGTGTGGCGCGCAGCGGCATACGCGCGGGCGATCTTCGCGATCCCGCCCGCTGCAAAGCGATCATCTCCGCGAAGGCCGAGGAACTCAAGAGCGCTCGGATCACATTTGACGCGGCGGAAGTCTGGCGCGAGCTTGAAGCGATCTCCACGACTCTTCTCGCGCACGTCACCGATACGGTGGCCATGATCAACAGCGCGCTCGACCATGGAAAGACGGTGTTGGCAGAGGGCGCACAAGGCAGCATGCTCGATGTCGGGCTCGGAACGTATCCTTACGTGACGTCGTCCGTCACCGTTGCCGGCGGAGCCGGTGCTGGACTCGGCTTCGGGCCCATGCGTATCGCGTCGGTCATCGGTGTCTCAAAAGCCTATGCCACGCGCGTGGGCAGCGGACCGTTTCCCACGGAAGACACGGGCGTTGCCGGCGAACGGCTGCGCGCTATCGGTCGCGAAGTTGGCGTCGTCACCGGGCGATCGCGCCGCTGTGGCTGGCTCGACCTCGTCGCGCTGCGCTATGCGGCCACCATCAACGGTTTCACCGAACTGGCGCTCACCAAACTCGACGTGCTCGACGGATTTGAAGAGATCCGCGTCGGCATCGCCTATGACAGCGACACGGCGCTCTCTGCCCCGCTTCAGATCGCCGCGGGCGCAAAGCCGAAATATAAGACATTTCCCGGATGGGATGAGCCCACGGTGAACGCGCGCACGTTTCACGACCTTCCGGCGAATGCGCGGTCGTACGTGAAGTTCATCGAAGAAGCGTGCGAAATTCCGGTGACGCTGATCTCGGTCGGTCCGGAGCGTAGCCAGATCATCGAACGCGGCGAGCGCTCCGCAGTTCAAGCCGCCGGCGCGTGACTGCATCGCGAACCCTAGAAACCGTCAAGGCGATGGAAAGGCGCGCCCGGGCTCGGCTCATGGCGGCCGCGTTGCAAAGCGGACGGGTCGCCGCCCAGCAGAGGCGAGTGCGAGGCGAATCCGCAGACCGCTTGCGGCGCTTTGCCGCGGCTCGACGCCTCAGCGGTTTTTCGTGTTCCGCTGAAGCCGCTCGCGATGCGCTCGTCCGCTCTATGCACGCGATGCTGAGCACGCAAGAGCACGCCGCCGCGGCGGCGCGTGCGTGCGCCGCCGACATGCTGCTGCCGTGGGCAAGACTGCGCATCGGCCTCGAGCGTCGGCAAGCACGCCGGGCCGGAGCCGATCAGCGATGAGCCGCATGGACGACGACTCGGCTCGGCGCTTCGCATCATCGCTTGCGCATTTCACTCCCGGGTCGTCGCCGCCGCGGACGCGCGGAACGACGCACGATATCGATGCAGTCCGAGCGGAGCTGCGTGCGGCCGCAGCCACCGAGGCGTTCGGCCGCGCGCTCACTCAGGCGCTTGCGGCTTATCTGAACCGGCCAGTCCGCGTGTCCGCCGATGTGCGCACCATCGCAGCACGTCCGCGCGAGGTCGTTATCTACGCGGCGGAGATCGGCACGACACGATGGTGGATCGATTTCGATGCGCGGTTGGTCTGGAGCATAGCGGACGCCATGCTCGGCGGCAGCGGCACGGCCGAACGGCCAAAAGATGCGGAGCGCTGCGAAGAGCTCGCGACGCGCGTCGCGACGATATTTCTGGCAGAGATCACGGCGGTGGCATCGTTCGCACCGCCCGCCTCGGCTCGGATCGTAGACGAGGCATGGCTCGAAGACGCCCAGATCGTCGGCACGTGCGCCGTCGGAGCCGATGCTTTTGCGTGGCGCGCCGGCGTCGCGGAGACGAGTGTCTCTGCCACGATCGAGAGCAAACCTGAAATGCCTCACGCGCGCGCTACAGCCGACGCGCCGACCGAATCCGACGAGCGCACGGCGAGCGAACGCGTCGGCGCAGCGCTTGTCGCGGCCTGTTCGTCGGTCCGCGGTACGTTGCGATGCGCGGTCTCCTCGGGCCAGCCGACCGTTCAAGAGATCGACGACGCGCAATTGCCGGCCGCCGCTCTGCGCCTCGCGCTCACGGCAGGTGGACCGGGCGCGCTCGTGCTCTCCGCGCCGCGCGATGCCGTCGCGGCATTTGCCGCCGCGGTCGCAGGCGTTCCCGTACCGGCATCCTGGGAATCTGGTTCCATCGTTCTCGCGGCGGCTGAAGCGGCGCTTCGCCAGTTGATCCGCGAAGTCGCCGATCGTTTGCCGCGCTTGTCCGGAGTACCGCAGCGCATCGTCCATCTCGCATCGGATGCGCAGCTGGCCCGCGCGCGCTGCGTCGCGGCGAACATCGAACTCAACCTAGCCGGATCGGCGGCCGAATTGAATTTCATCGTGCCGGCCTGGATGACGGAGGCGATCTGATGAAAGCGCTCGCGCGATTTTTCGAGCGGTTTCGCCGCCGCCCGCTCGCGCAGATCGAGATCGCGGCCGCCAGGACGCTTGGTCAGCACGCGACCGTCTACGTCATCGATATCGACGGAAACCGATCGGTCTTCGCCGCCGGACCGCGCGCGATGTGCTTGCTCGCACGGTACGAAGTACCCAACGCCGCAAGCGATGCATCGGCGGGACACATCGACGCCATCGTCTAACCTATACGACATGTGGGATACCGCGCGCGCATGAGGCGCCTTTACCCGTTCGTCTGGACGATAGCTTTTCTCGCGTCGGCGGTCGGCACGTACCTTCTCGTCCGCACGCTCACGTCTCTCGACGAATGCGATCCCACGCGCGACCGGATACGAGCGCTGATCGACGAGGCCGATCAACTGCTCCAAACGCTTGACGATCAGCGGCGCGCCTAGAGCGCCCGCCGACGGCTCGATCCTTCTCGACGATCTTCTCGAGAACGGCCAAGGGGTCGGGCGCGCCGACGGAGTCGTGACTTTCGTCACCGGCGGCTTGCCGGGCGAGCGCGTTCGCGTCGCAATCGATGCGGTCAAACGGAACTATCGCAGTGGACACGTCGTCGCGATCGAAGAGCGGTCGCCCGATCGCGTGGATGCCGAATGCGACGTCTTCCCGCGCTGTGGCGGCTGCCAGACACTGCATCTGCGCGACGAGGCCGAGCGCGAATGGAAGCGCCGCGTCGTTAGCGACGCTCTCATGCGCATTGGCGGCCTGCCGGATGTCGCGATCGCGCCGACTGTCTCGGGCCTGAGAGATGGGCGCGCCGGTTACCGCAATAAAGTCACGCTCGTCTGTCGCTATAACAAGAGCGCGATGCGGCTCGGATTCTTCGAGGCGCGATCGCATCGCCTCGTCGCCATCGAACACTGCCCGGTGCTGCTTCCGCGTCTGGACGAGGCCGTCAAAGCGCTCGTGCGATTCGCGGCGGAAGTGCCCGCAGCGTGCGAAGGGGCGACGCACATCGTCGCCCGCGCGAGCGCGACTGGCGATGAACTCGTCGTGGCGTTCACAGGTCCCACGGCGAATCGCAGACTTGGCGAGCACACGGAAGAGCTGCGTCGGCGGATGCCGGAATTGACCGGCATCGTCATGACTTGGGACTTGGCCGGAGAGAATGCCGTCTTCGGACGCCGGTCGGCGGTGCTATGGGGCAGCCCCGTCGTGCGGGAGCGCGTCGCGGGCGCGACGTTTTCGTTCGGCATCGCATCATTTTTCCAGATCAATTCCGCCGTGCTCGAGCTTATCGCGCAAGAGATGCTCGCGCGGCTTGCAGGCGCGAGCCGCATCGTCGACCTCTACTGCGGTGTCGGTACGTTCAGCGTGGTCGCAGGCATGCGCGGCATGGCGACCTCGGGCGTGGAGTCGTTTGCGCTCGCCGTCGGTGAAGCCGCGGCCAACGCCGCCGAAAACGGCTTGACCCGTTCCGCGTTCGAATGCGCGACTGTCGCCGATGCGCTCCAGGGGGAACGCGGCGCGACCCTCCTCGCCGGCGCCGACGCCGCGATCCTCGATCCTCCGCGCAAAGGCTGCGAACCCGAAGTTCTCGCGGCGCTGGCGACTTCGGGTATCGGTCGGCTGCTATACGTTTCGTGCAATCCGGCGACCCTTGCGCGCGATGCCAAAGCGCTTTCGGCCGGCGGCTTCACCCTCGCGCGCGTGACGCCGTACGACATGTTTCCGCATACGGGGCATGTCGAGGTTCTTGCCGAATTCAGTCGCTGACAGATTCGCGTACTAGGACAAGCAACGCTTGCCCAAGCCGCGAACGTGGGCCGACGTAAAGCCGGCCTCTTCAGACCAAGGCGGAGACGATGACGGACGTACCTATCGATATCGCGCACGTCGCCAAACTGGCGCGCATCGCACTGACCCACGACGAGTCTGCGGCCTTCACGGCGCAGTTCGCCAAGCTCTTCGGTTATATCGAAGAGCTGCAGGCGCTCGACGTGACCCACGTCTCCGCGACCGCCCAAGTCATCCCGATCATGAACGTCATGCGCGACGACATCATCCGCGATTGTCTGGACCGCGCGGCGGCACTCGCGAACGCGCCCGACACGAGCGGCCCGTACTTCAAAGTGCCGCGCATCCTGGAATGACCGGAGCATGCTGACCGGTCACGAGATCCGCGATCGCATAGCGCGTCGCGAGACAAGCGCGCTTGAGATCACCAAGCGCTCGATCGATGCCGTGGCTGCATCCGAGCCAGAGCTTCGCGCGTACCTCACGCTGACGCCGGAGTATGCGCTTGCGCGTGCGGCAGAGATCGACGCGCGGCTCGCGCGCGGCGAGGACTGCGGTCCGCTCGCGGGCGTGCCTGTGGCCATTAAAGACCTTTTCTGCACCCAAGGCGTGCGCACGACCAGCGGTTCGAAGATCCTCGCCAATTTCGTTCCGCCGTACTCCGCCACGGTGGTGGCTAAACTCGAGTCCGCCGGCGCGGTCATGATCGGCAAGACGAATATGGACGAGTTCGCGATGGGCTCGTCGTGCGAGAATTCCGGTTTCCATCCCACGCGCAATCCCTGGGATCTGTCGCGCGTGCCCGGCGGCTCGTCCGGCGGAAGCGCCAGCACGGTCGGCGCGCGTGGCGTGCCGATCGCAGTCGGCACCGACACGGGCGGTTCGATCCGCGAGCCGGCGTCGTTCTGCAACATCGTCGGCGTCAAGCCCACCTACGGCCGCGTCAGCCGTTATGGGATGATCGCGTTCGCATCGTCATTGGATCAAGCCGGACCGATGACCGCCGACGTGCGCGATGCGGCGATCGTGCTCGAGGCCATCGCCGGTCTCGATCCGATGGATTCGACGAGCGCGGATGTGCCCGTGCCGCACTACGAGGACGCGCTGCGCGACGACTTGCGCGGCGTCAAGGTGGGGATCGTGCGAGAGTTCGAGTCCAGCATCTCGGGCGATGCCGCGATGAGCTCATTGTATAAGGAAGCGTACGCAGCACTCGTCCGGCTCGGCGCGGAATTGGTCGAGGTCTCGCTGCCGCACGCCAAGTACGGACTCGCCACGTACTACCTCATCGCGCCGGCCGAGTGCTCCTCGAATCTCGCGCGCTACGACGGCGCGCGCTACGGCGTTCGCGTCTCCGATGGGGGCGACGTCTATCAGATGTTTGAACGGACCAGAGCGGCGGGTTTTGGCCCGGAGGTGAAGCGCAGGATCATCCTCGGCACCTACGCGCTCTGCTCCGGCTACTACGACGCTTACTACGTGCGCGCGCAGAAAGTGCGCACGCTGATGAAGCAAGATTTCGACACCGCATTCAGCGCTTGCGACGTGATCGCGTGTCCGGCTGTCTCGTGCCCGCCGTTCGAGCTCGGCGCGAAGTCGGACCCGGTCGCCATGTATCTCATGGACTACTTCACCATTCCGATGAGCCTCGCGGGCATCGCCGCGATGTCGGTGCCGGCCGGCTATGTGGACGGACTGCCGGTCGGACTGCAGATCGCCGCACCGGCCTTCGAGGAAGGCCGCATGCTCGGCGTGGCGCACGCATACGAGCAGAGCACGCGTTTTGCGTGGGCGCGCGCGCCGAAAGTGGGCGCGGCATGAAGACGAGTCCAGACGTCGCAACGACGGAAACGGCAAAGCACGACTACGAGCCCGTGATCGGCTTGGAAGTGCACGTCGAGCTGAAGACCAAGAGCAAGATGTTCTGCAGCTGCCGCAACGAGTTCGGCGCCGAGCCGAACACCGCTGTGTGCCCGACCTGCCTCGGCATGCCCGGGTCGCTGCCGGTCATCAATCGCGTCGCCGTGGAATACCTGTGCAAAGCGGGTTTCGCGCTCGGCTGCGACGTCGCGCCGTACTCGAAGTTCGACCGTAAGAACTATTTCTATCCGGACATGCCGAAGAACTATCAGATCTCGCAATACGACATGCCGCTCACGACCGGCGGCGGCGTGACACTGTCCTCCGGCAAGCGCATCCGTCTCAACCGGATCCATCTCGAAGAAGACACCGGCAAGAATTTGCATGCCGGCGGAGCGATGGCGGGTTCGGACTACACACTGATCGACTACAATCGCGCGGGCGTTCCTTTGATGGAGATCGTCAGCGAACCCGATATCTCCTCGAGCGATGAGGCAGAAGACTACCTCGCCGAACTCAAAGCCGTGCTCTCCTACATCGGCGTCTCCGACGTCAAGATGCACGAAGGCTCGCTGCGCTGCGACGCAAACGTCTCGATCCGGCCGCGCGGTGCGAACGAGCTCGGCACGAAGACCGAAGTGAAGAACATGAACTCGTTCCGATCGGTCGGACGCGCGATCAAACACGAGATCGCACGCCAGGCGGAGCGGCTCGCAGCCGGCGACCGCATCGTTCAAGAGACGCGCGGCTGGGACGAGGTCAAAGGCACGACGTATTCCATGCGCTCGAAAGAAGAAGCGCACGATTACCGCTATTTTCCCGAGCCGGATCTTGTTCCGCTCGCGCTGGATGCAGACGTGCTCGCGCGCTGGCGCTCGGAGCTGCCGGAACTGCCGGACGCGCGGCGCAAGCGCTTCGCCCAGCAATACGGCTTGTCCGAATACGACGCGCAAGTGCTCACAGCCGAACGATCCGACGCCGACTTTTACGAAGCCACCGCCGCGGCATGCGATGATCCGAAGCAGGCGGCGAACTGGCTGATGGGCGACGTGCGGCGCGCCTTGCAGTCGGCAGGCTTTACGGCGCTCGCGCAGTCCCCGATGACCGCCGCTCAGCTCGGCGAACTGATCCGCTTGGTCAAGTCGGGCGCGATCACCGGCAAAGCGGGCAAAGAAGTCTGCGACATTCTCGTCGCAAAGGGCGGCGACCCGAACGCGATTGTCGCGGAGCGCGGGCTCGGCGCTGTCACGGACTCCACCGAGATCGCGGCGATGGTCGATCAAGCGATCACCGCAAATCAGAAATCGGTCGATGCGTACAAAGGCGGCAAGGCAAACGCGTTCGACTTCATCGTCGGGCAAGTGATGAAGGTCAGCCGCGGTAAGGCCAACGTCGAGATCGTCAGAGCACTGATCAAGGAACGCCTGGGATGACCGCCTCCGGGGCCGCGTTCGACGACGCGGCGCTGGCGGCGCTCGACTTCCCGACCGTTCTCGACCGCATCGCCGCAGCCGCCACGAGCGAACCCGGTCAACGAGCGGTTCGATCGCTCGTGCCGCGGCCGGATGTCGCCGCGATCCGACTGGAGCTTGCGCGCGTCGACGACGCGGTGGAACTTCTCACGGCAGGCGGCGAGATCGACCTTGGCGGCGTGGAGGATATGGCCGCCGCGATCGAACGCGCGTCGGTAGGCGGCGTTCTCTCTGGGCCCGAGTTGCGGCGTATCGCCGAGAACGAGGTGAAGCTCGAGGTTGCGTGCGCTGCGATCGCGCGCGGCGGCGCGGCGGACACTAATGTTGGGCGGACCGATCCAAATGTGGGGCGGACCACTACGGTCCGCCGGCGGACGTTGAACGTCCGCCCCACATATGCGAACGGACCTCTGCTTATCCTTTCCAAAGAACGTAAGCCCACGTCGCCGCTTGCGCGGCGGCTGATAGACGCGATCGAGCCGGACGGCCGCGTGGCCGACGCCGCGTCGGCGGCGCTTTCGAAGATCAGGCGTCAGATGCGCGCGCTTCACGATGAAGTGCGCGAGCGCTGTCAGACGCTAGTCCGCAGGTCAGAGACGGCCAAGCTCCTTTCCGAACCGATCGTCACCGTTCGCCGCGGCCGCTACGTCGTGCCGGTGCGGGCGGAATACGCCGCGCAATTTCCGGGGATCGTCCACGATCAGTCGGCGTCGGGCGCGACCATCTTCATCGAACCGATGTCGATCGTCGAAGCGAACAATCGCTTGCGCGGTCTTGAGTCCGCCGAAGAAAGAGAGGTCGCGCGCGTTTTGTCCGAGCTCTCCGGCATCTTGGGCGGGGCTGCGCCGGACCTTACAGCCAACGCTGACTTGAGCGCGCAGCTCGACGCGATCGGCGCCCGAGCGCGTTGGTCACGTTCGGTCGAAGGCGTAAGTCCGGCGCTGAGTCCCGAACGAGCGATACGCGTCGTCCGAGGTCGCCATCCGCTGCTTCGCCGCAAAGCCGTGCCCCTGGACATCGAAGTCGGCGTGGATTTCGACGCCCTGGTTATCTCCGGTCCGAACATGGGCGGCAAGACCGTCATGCTCAAGACAATCGGGCTGTTCTGTCTCATGACGTACGCCGGGATTCCATTGCCGGCGGGCGCGGGCACAGTGGTCGGGATGTTCGACCACATCGCGTGCGTCGTCGGCGACGATCAGTCCATCGCGGAGAATCTCTCGTCGTTCTCCGCGCACCTCAGAGCACTGCACGCGGCGCATAGCGTCGCCGGCCCCGGCTCGCTCGTGCTCGTCGACGAGATCGGCAGCGGAACAGAGCCGAGCGCGGGCGCCGCGATCGCCCAAGCGCTCATCGAGTCGCTGCTCGAGCGCGGCTCGCGCGTGGTGGTCACTACGCACTTCATGCAGTTGAAGACCTTCGCGGCTGCCAGAGAGCGCGTGGCCAACGCCTCCATGCTCTTCGATGCAGCGACGAACGAGCCGACGTATGTCTTGGCAGTCGGCGTGCCCGGCCGGTCGCTTGCCATTCCGCTCGCCCGCTCACTCGGCTTCGACGAAAGCACGATCGCGCGCGCGCAAGAACTGCTCGGCGCAGAAGCGATGGATCTCGACCGCATCTTCGCACAACTTGCAGAAGACCGAGACGCGCTGCGCCGCGCCCTGGACGACGTGGAGTCGCAGCAAGCGCGCAACGCTGAGCGCGAAGCCGACCTCACCAAGCGGATGAACGAAGCCGCGGCGGCGCGTGCCGATTTCGATCGCCGTGCGGCGGAGGCGCTTGCGCAAGCGATTGAAAAGGCCGCCGCGGACGTCCGCCTAAAAGCCGCCGCGACCGAAGCCGAAGCGCGCCGCCAACGAAGCAAGCCGGATCCGCATGCGTCCGAGGCGCTCGAACGCACGCTCTCGGAGATGCGGCGCAGTCTTGGGCTAGAGAGCGCGACGCAGACGTTCGATGCCGCGGACAGTGGTGCGTCGACAAGCAGCAACACCTCTTTTGAGATCGGCGACGCCGTGTTCGTGCGAAGCTTCAACGCGCACGGCGTCGTGGCCGACGTCTACGAACGAGACGTGCTCGTCTCCATCGGCAATGCGAAGACGATCGTCTCGCGCAACGATCTTGCACTTGAACGCCGCGCGACTGGGCCCGTGACCTCGCCAGTGTCGCGTCGCAAAGGCGAAGATATCGCCGCCGCTGCTGAGCGCGCGCAGACATCGGTCGACGTGCGCGGCCTGCGAGTCGAGGAAGCGACGCCCATCGTGGACAAGGCTCTGGACGAGGCGTCGCTCGCCGGATTACGTGAGCTGCGCATCATCCATGGCCGCGGCACCGGGCAGTTGCGCAAGGGGCTTGCCGAGTTCTTGCGCGATCATCTCCAAGTCGCGACGACGGCGTATGCCGCCGATCGCGAGGGCGGTTCCGGCGTGACCGTGGCTACCCTTCGCTAAGGGAGAAAGTACCGAGCATGGCGAGCGTCGCCGAACAACTGGAGCGGCTCACCGCAAATTGCGTTGACGTGGTCACACGCGAAGACTTAAGCGCGCGCCTGATGCAAGGCCGGCCGCTGCGCGTGAAACTCGGCATCGACCCGTCGGGACCCATGCTCCATCTCGGTCACGCAGTCGTGTTGCGACAACTACGAGCATTTCAGGATTGCGGACATAAGGCGGTTCTGGTCGTCGGCGATTTCACAGCGCAGATCGGCGATCCGACGGGCCGGGTGAACTCGCGTAAGCCGCGCACGCCCGAACAGATCCGCGAGGACATGCGCTCGTACGCCGAACAGGCGTCGCTCGTCCTCGATATCGAGAAAGCCGAGATCCGCTACAACAGCGAGTGGCTCGGCCCCTTAAGCTTCTCGAACCTCATCGGATTACTCGCCACGAGCACGGTGGCCCGGATGCTCGAACGCGACGACTTCAGCAAACGCTACGCAGAAGGCGCGCCGATCGGCCTGCACGAGTTCATGTATCCCATCTCCCAGGCATACGATTCCGTCATGCTCGACGCAGATGTCGAATTGGGCGGAACGGAACAACTCTTTAATCTCATGATGGGCCGGCGGCTGCAAGACGACCTCGGCAAGCCGCCGCAGATCTGCATGACGCTTCCGATTCTGGAAGGCACGGACGGCGTGCAGCGGATGGGTAAGAGCCTCGACAATTTCATCGCGTTGCGCGAAGAGCCGGCGCAGATGTTCGGCAAGATCATGTCGCTGCCGGACGCGTTGCTCGAACGTTATTGGCGACTCGCCACCGACAAGTCAACGGCAGAAGCCGACAACATAGTCGCGGAAATCAAGAGCGGTGCGTTGGCACCACGCGACGCCAAGGTCGCGCTCGCCGAAACGATAGTGCGCCTCTACCACGGTAAGCCGGCTGCGATGGACGCACGCGAGCACTTCGAACGTACCGTCGTCCGCAAAGAGATGCCCACCGACATCCCCGTATTCGAACTCGCATCGGAACTGACGGCCGCTCCCCTTGCGAAAGTATTGGTCGCAGTCGGATTTGCTTCATCGGGTCGCGAGGCCCAGCGCCTTATCAAGGACGGGGCGATCAAGGTGGACGGGGCGCGCGCCGACGGCGAGGAGAGCGCGAACACATCATGGAGCGGCAAGGTGCTGCAGAAGGGCAACCACCGCTTCGTGAGGTTGACATAGTCGCATCCCTCAGGCTGACGTAGTCGCCGCCGCGACGATCTCGCGCAGTTCGTCTCGCCCGAAATGATAGGTCGCCCCGCAGAAGTCGCAGCGCGCCTCCGTGACCTCATCCTCGCGTGCCATGGTCTCCAACTGCGCCCGGCCGAATCCGAGCAAAGCCTTGATGACGCGCGCGCGATCGCACGAACACGAGAACGAGACCTCATGGTGCGCGGTGATGCGCGGCGACAGATCGGCTGTGAGTTCGTGGATGAGATCGTCGGGCGAGCTGCCGTCGTTGATGAGCGTGCTAACCGAACCAAGCCGCTTCGCCCGCTCTTCGAGCGCGCGAGTCGTGTCGTCATCCGCGCCGGGCAGAAGCTGCGCCAGCACGCCGCCCGCCGCCACGACGCCGCGGGGGCCCGCAAGCACGCCGACGGCGACGATGGTCGGGATCTGCTCCGAGCGCGCGAAGTAGTGCGCGAGATCCTCGCCGATCTCGCCGGAGACCAAGCGCACGGCGCTCGTATATGGCTGACCGCTGTCGAACGTGCGCGTGACGTGCAGCGACCCGGAACCGATCAATCCGGCGACGTCGAACTTGCCGCGCGAATTCAAAGGCACGTCGGCGAGCGGTTCCTCCACGTAGCCGCGCACGCGGCCGTCCGGCCGCACCTCAGCGTGGACTCGGCGCACGGGCCCGTCCCCCGCGACCTGCAACGCGATCCGCTCGCGGCCGTTCAGCGCGAACCCCATCATCGCAGCGCCGGTGAGCAGACGGCCGAGCGCAGCCGTCGCTGTGGGCGAACAGCCGTGTCGTGATTGCGCTTCGATCACGACATCGGTCGTACGCGCCGCGAGCACGCGGACGTAGTCTCCCGCCGCCATGGCGGATGCGATGTGGTCAGCCGACATCGCAACTGCGGTCAACAGGCATCGCAATTGTCTTCAGAGCGGAGCGTGACCGCATCCTGCCGAACGGCCGTCGCCATGAGCGCTGCAGCCAGACGACGGCCGACCGTCGTCGTCATCCACGGTCCGAATCTGAACCTGCTCGGTACGCGAGAGCCGGCCGCATATGGCTCGGCGACCCTGCAGGATATCGACGCCGTCATCCGCGGGCTTGCCGAAGAACTCGATTGCGACATCTCGACCTCCCAGCATTCCGGTGAAGGCGAGATCATCGACGTGATCCATAGCGCGGCGGTCGCAGGCAGCGCGATCGTGATCAACCCAGGCGCGTTCTCGCACTATTCGTACGCGATCCGCGACGCGCTCGCCGCCGCCGACGTGCCGAAGGTGGAAGTGCATCTCTCGAACGTCCACGCGCGCGAAGAGTTTCGCCGCGTCTCGGTTTTGGCTCCGGTCGTCAACGGCGTCGTCGCCGGGTTCGGCGCGAACTCCTATCTCCTCGGCGTTCGCGCAGTGGTCGCAATGCTTGATAAATAAAGGGATTGAGCGCTCGCCGGGCAGGAATGGGCGAACCGCGGTCTAAGTCGCTTCGCAGACCACGACCTCTGGGCGCTTGTTGCATTTGAGCCAGAGCCTCGTGAAGTTTCACGAAACGCTGTAGGAGGAAACTGATGACCAAGGCTGAGCTGATCGATGCAGTCGCAGAGGAAACGGAACAGACCAAGCGCGAGGTGGCGACCGTAGTCGACGCAGTGCTCGAGCACATCAAGAAGGCGTTGCAGAAAGGTGACAAGGTCCAACTTATTCCGTTCGGAAGCTTCGAAGTGCGGGATCGCAAGAAACGCGAGGGACGCAATCCGAAGACGGGCGAAAAGCTCACCATACCTGCGCGCAAAGTTCCGGCGTTCCACGCCGGCAAAGATCTGCGCGACTCAGTGAACAAAGGCAAGAAGCGCTAAGCTTCAGCCGCATATGACAGAAGAAGCCTCCCCGCCACGGACGGATCCGCGGCAACCTGGGGAGGCTTCTTCAATTGGAGCCCGCTTCGTCGCAGGACCCATCGACGCGCGGGAGATCCCAGACGCCGTCGCGATATTTCTCGAAGCATTCCACGACAGCGCCGCCTATGTCTATGGTGAACCGCCGCGACCCGAAGCGATGATCGACGTCTGGTCGTTCGCGCGAAGCGTCGAACCCGACGCGTTCCTCGCGGCCCGCGACGACGATGGGGCTGTCGTCGGCTACGAATTCCTCACTACGTCCGTCAGCGCGCTGCGCTCGGCCGCGATCCGCCGACTTGCGCCGCTGCGCTGGGCCTGGCGCGCAGTCACCGGCCGCTACGGGATCATCTGGCCGCACGCACTGCGTCTTTTCGCGAACAAGCTTTCGTTCGTCCGCTCGTCTGGGGAATTTCGAACGCACGGCGACGCGCAGTTGCTGAACATCGCCACCGCGGCGCGTGTGCGCGGGCGCGGCGTAGCCGGGATCCTCGTCAGAGCCGGGCTTGCCTACCTTCGATCACGCAGCATTTCCGAATTGCGGTTAGAAGTTCGGCCGGACAACGTGCCCGCTCGCGCTGTCTACGAGCGCACGGGCTTTGCCGAGGTGGGCAGAACAAAAGACGCGGGCGGCGAGTGGATCGTCATGACGGTGCGACCTTGACCGCCGGCTCAAGCGCGGAACGGGTCCTTGGACTCTTGCACGCAGCCGTTACGGCGGTATCCTACCTCTAGAGGAAAGGATGGGTGGCTCGTGCGCGATGGAAGACGTGGTATTTCAGCAATAGCTGCTACGGCCATTATGACGCTTGCCGCGACCGCTTCGGGCGCGCCGGCGGCGGCCATGTGGCACAGTTCGGTACCGCAGCTGCAACACATCATCATCATCGTCCAAGAGAACCGCTCCTTCGACAGCTATTTCGGAACCTATCCGGGCGCCAACGGAATCCCCATGCATAATGGCAAGCCGACCATATGCAATCCCGACCCGAACACGGGAAAGTGCATCGCATCGTATCTCGATTTTCACGACATCAATTACGGCGGCCCGCACGATCCGCCATCGTTCCGGACCGATCTCGACGGCGGCAAGATGGACGGTTTTATCACCGCGGCGAAGGGATACCCGTTTCCCGATAAGGTTATGGCGTACCACGACGGCACGCAGCTGACAAATTACTGGGCATACGCGCAGCAATACGTTCTGCAAGACGAGATGTTCGCGCCGACCAACGCATATAGTCTGCCCGAACATCTCTTCCTCGTCTCGAACTGGTCGGCGTATTGCTCGTTCCCGAACAATCCCTCGACGTGCACGTCGTCATTTGTCCCCGGACAACCACTAACGGGCACCTACGGGTGGACCGACATCACGTGGCTGCTGCACGCAGCCCACGTGCCATGGAAGTATTATGTGTTCGGCGGTCAGTCCGGGGACGTGATCAACCCGGGCGAGGACGACGGCATTCACGGCATATACGTGAAGCAAGACGCGAAGATCGGCTCGCAATGGAATCCGCTGCCTGCTTTTTCCGATGTCGGACAGGACGGTCAACTGAACGACATCGTGCCCGGTAAGTCGTTCTACAAAGACGCTGCGGCCGGCACGCTGCCGGCGGTGTCGTGGGTGATTCCCGATGCGATCTACAGCGAACATCCGCCGAATTCCGTGAAAACGGGAATGCAGTATGTGACCGGCCTCGTGAATGCGGCCATGAGCAGCCCTGATTGGCACTCGACCGCGATCTTCATCACGTGGGATGAGTGGGGCGGCTTCTTCGATCACGTGGCGCCGCCGACCGTGGATTGGGCCGGCTACGGTTTTCGCGTGCCCGGACTCGTGATCTCGCCTTGGGCGCAGCACAACGTCGTCGATCATCAGACGCTAAGCTTTGACGCGTATAACAAACTCATCGAAGATCTGTTCTTGGGTTCGCAACGGCTCGATCCGACCACCGACGGCAGACCAGATCCGCGACCTGACGTGCGCGAGAACTATCCGCCGCTCGGCGACTTGCTCAACGATTTCGATTTTTCACAGCGACCGCGGCCACCGATGATGTTGCCGAACGCGATCATCCATCCATAAAAGGAAAATCGCCGGCTGATAATACCAACGCTGCGATTATGTCAGCGCATGCAAAAGATCATATCACCATGCCGAAGCGTGAAGGGTAAAACTCGCGATAACGTAACGAGAGAAGAGCGGGATTAGCCCCATCTCGGACCCGTTATCAAGGAGTCACCAATGAGATCCCCCTTCAACGCCATCGCGGCTCTCGCGATCACATTTGCTTTCGTGTTGCCCATCGCGGCAGCGGCGTCCACCAATCCTGTTGAGCTGAACGCCGGCAGCATGGTCACATCGAGCATCAATCAGACCATCGATTCCGGCAGTGCGCACGCCGGCGATAGATTCACCATGACCGTTTTGACACCGTACCCCGGCAACAACGGCGTCTATGACAATGCCAAGCTCTACGGGCACGTGACGCGCGTCGTCTCAGCCGGCCAAGGGCAGAACCCGGTGCTCGAATTCAATATCGATCGCATGGTGTTGGCAAGCGGACGTCAGGCAGGCGTTTCGATGCTGCTGCAATCGCAAGCGACACAACGCCACAATATGATCGCGAACACCGCCATCACGGCGTTGGGCGGCATGATCGTGGGCAACATGATCGGCAAGTCGCTCTTCAAGACAAATCTCGGCGGGGCGGCAGGCCTCATCGCCGGCGCGCTATATGCCAATAACAAGAGGTCAAACGTGTCGCTGCGCCAGGGGTCGGTCGTCGTGACCGAAGTTCGGCAGTCAGTGGCCCTTCTGTATCCGAGCGCGACCGCCAAGGTCTCGCGGATCTAGCGCTTCGGCCCGAACACGTTCCGGAATGCAACGCTGACGCGCGGACCGACGAGGTCGCGCGTCTTCGGTATGCCATGCTCGAAGTTCAGGTGGCTGCGGTAGTCCATGAGCAGCAGGCTGCCAGGTTCGAGATCGAGGTCGAGCACGCGCCGTGGTGAGGACTTGCTGCGGATCCTCATCCGGCGGATCGAACCGAGACTGACCAACGCCACCGGAGCGCCGACCGGTCCGCGCTCTACGTGATCGCCGTGCGGCGCGACGCTGTCGTTGCCGTCGCGGTAGAAGTTCAGACCGGCTGCGTTGAAGGTAAAACCGCAGAACTCTTCAACCGGACCGCGCATCAATGCGATCGGTTCGGGCAGCTCGGCGTCGCTCAACGCGTACGATCCGACGAGACGCGGCACGTCCACGATCCGATCGTACATGGGCCTGCGCTCGGCGCGCCACGCGACTTCGTCGCGCAGTCGTTCGAACCACAGCCTTGTTTGATCTTCATTGAAAAGCGCG
>JABCYQ010000022.1 GCA_013290125.1 Vulcanimicrobiota bacterium | reverse complement strand
ACACGGTTGTACGACGGATTTGCGATGCCGAACTGCGAGTCGTAGTTGAAGATGTCGCTCGGCAGAAAATTGCGCACCACTTGCAGCGCAATCGTCGTCCCCGACCCGTTGTAGCGAGCGTCGAAGTCGTACGCCGTGTACAGATCCTGTGGTCCGAAGCCGAACTCTCCCGGAATGACGGTCGCCTGTGGCTGCGGATATGGTCGCTGCGCCGGTTTGGCGAGGTGGTCGTGGACCACGTGATAGGTGTCGAGCCCGCCGATTGACGCGACCCAGCTCAACTGCGCGGGGATGAGCGGGTCATAACGATTGGCAAGGAACCGCTGCGCGCCTTGCTGTCGGATGTCGATCGGCGTGCCGAACGTGGATTCCACGGTCGCGATCGGCGCACGCGCGAGCAAATAGCGTCGATTGGCGGCGCTCACCGTGACTGCGAATCCGTGCGCACGCAAGTACGCGATCGTATTCTCCACCTGGTCTGCCGGCGCGCCGAAATACGAGCCGTACTGCGCGGGCGTCAGCCAGTGATGGAAGAACGGCGTGTGCGGATCGGAGAGCGCCGCTTCCAGCGCCGCTATCTCATCGAGGTGCTGGCCATGCAGCAAAACGCCGACGTTCAGCACGAGTCGTCGATCCGCTGGCGCCACGAACGAACCGGCCCGAGCCGCATCGGAAAGCGCGCGGGGCGCCGGAGCCGGTCGGAAGAGCTGCGTCGCTCCGGCGGTCGAGCCGATCGCAAATGACGAGAATAGCCCAAGTGCCAAAAGGACGACGCGAACGCGCATAACGGCGCCTCTCTTTAACGGAAGTGACGCGACTCGCGAGGTCGTTGCCCGGCAACGCGATGCGGCCCTGCCTCTTGGCGCAGCTCAAAAGGAGATGGGGACTTTCGGTCGCTTGCTAGTGGAAAGCCGGTAGAGTCGGTTTCAAGATCATGAGCGCGACGGCGCCGAGCGGTGCGATCAAAGCGACCATGCCCCAGAAATTCCAGCGGGCCGAGATGGCCTCGTAACGCGCGCTATCAACCGTGCCCGTCTTGGCGCCCTCGTCCGCCACCACTTGCAACTCATGTTGCGCCCGAGACACCGGGACAAATGCGAGACCGGCGATCACGAACAAGATGATGGCCCAGAATATCCAACCGGTGCCGAGGATCGGGATCTGCTCGGCGAGTGCCGTCGCCACGCCGGCGGCGACGATCACGACGATGGCAGGGATCGTGAACACTCGATCTGCGCCGATGATGCCGCGGATCGTATGCGCCATGATGCGCGGATCGCGGCTGCGGTCGGCGATCACTTTCCAAAAAATACCGACCGTGATGTTACCGACGAAGACAATCACAGCGACGACGTGAATGAGTTTGAGCCATAGGTACATGGCGCGCCGTTAGGCGTTCGATACCGGACGCCTCTTGCGTCGGAGAGGAACGGTCGAGATCGACGCAAACACCTGGTCGATGCACAGCAGCGACATCGAATCGTCGCACAGGCAGGCCCCGCTACGCGGCCTGCATCTCAACCGCGTGGAAAGTCTGACCGATGGCGTTTTTGCCATCGCGATGACGATATTGGTCTTCGACCTGAAGGGCGCCCCGCTCGGAGCCCGTGATACGAACGGGCTGCTCGCCTACTTCGCGTCCATCACCGACAACCTCATCAGCTATGTGATCAGCTTCTTTCTGCTCGGACTATTCTGGTTCTACTATCACAAGCAGCTGCACCGCATCGCACGCGCCGACGACGGACTCGTTTGGATCAATCTCGGATTTCTCTTTGTGATCACCCTGGTGCCGTTCACCGCGTACGTCTACGGAAAATATTTCGGGGTAGCGCTCGCGAGCCTGATCTACTGCGGCAATATCGTCGCCGTCGGCCTCTTCCAACTGTTGCATTGGTTGCATGCGGTGCGCAAGGGGCTGCTCGATCCGCGCGTGACAGAGGAAATCCGCGTCGGCACAACGCTCCGCGCTGCGGTCGTGCTTGGGTGCTACGTTTTGGCGTTCGTGATCGCGCTCGTGAATCCGTACGTATTTATGATGGCGTTTTGGGTGATCCCATTCGCTCTCATGGCGACCGGCTTATGGCTTCGGAAACGATATCCAAAAGTGACCTAACCCATTAGAGCCATTCAGCCTCCAGGCGTCGAACGCGCGTCTCCCCCTCGACCAGTTCTATCCGGAGAAACACACGCAATGGCAAAAATGCGCGCGGTGCAAGTGACCAAACCCGGTCAGCCGTTTGAAACCGTGGAACGCGATGTTCCGCAACCGAAATTCGGCGAAGTGCGGATGGCGGTGGAGGCGTGCGGCATCTGCCACAGCGACTCCCTGACCAAAGAAGGCTACTGGCCGGGCATTCAATATCCTCGCGTTCCCGGACACGAGATAGCTGGCACGATCGATGCGATCGGTGAGGGCGTCAAGGGCTGGTCTGTCGGGCAACGCGTCGGCGTCGGCTGGCACGGCGGCCACTGCGGCTACTGCGATCGGTGCCGCCGCGGCGACTTCCTCACGTGCCAAGTTGCTCCGCTTATCCCGGGGATCTTGTACGATGGCGGCTACGAAGATTTCATGATCGTTCCCGCCGCCGTGCTCGCGCTCATACCCGATGCGCTCACGTTTGCCGAGGCCGCGCCGCTCATGTGCGCGGGCGTCACGACGTTCAACGCACTACGACACAGCGGGGCGCGGGCAGGCGACGTCGTCGCAATTCTCGGCATCGGTGGTCTTGGCCACTTGGGCGTACAGTTCGCCGCCAAGATGGGATATCACACGGTCGCGATCGCCCGCGGATCGGACAAGGCCGCGCTCGCGAAAGAACTGGGCGCGCACGTCTATATCGACAGCAGCTCGCAAGACGTCGCTGCGGAGCTGCTTAAACTCGGCGGCGCTAAAGTCGTACTCGCAACCGCCACTAACGGCAAGGCGATGTCCGCGACGATCGGCGGTCTCGGCGTCGACGGAAAGCTCTTGGTCGTCGGCGCCCCATCAGATCCAATCGAGGTTCAAGCCCTTCAGTTGATCGGTGGGAGACATTCGGTAGCGGGTTGGGCGTCGGGCTCGTCGATCGATTCGCAAGATACGATGGCCTTCTGTGCGCTGACCGGCATCCGCTCAATGAATGAGATATTTCCGTTGAGACGAGCCGAGGACGCGTACAATCGGATGATGAGCGGTGACGCGCGCTTCAGAGTCGTTCTCACGACGAAAGATTGATGAACGAAAGACTAGCTAACTGATGGACGAGCTACACGTGGTTCTCGGTGGTACCGGCGGTGCCGGTACGGCGGTAGTTGATGAGCTGATCGCGCGCGGCATGCGCGTTCGCGCGACGAGCCGGCGACCGCCGGCGCAAGGTTCATCCGGCGTCGAGTGGGTCGCGCTCGATGCGACGAATGCAGACGACGTCGCGCGCGCCTGTCAGGGAGCCGCCGTCGTCTATCACTGCGCGAACGTTCCGTACCCCGAATGGGAGACGAAACTTATCCCGATCGCCGACGCCGTGATAAATGCGGCCGCCGGTGCAAACGCAACCCTGGTCGTCACCGACAACCTTTACATGTACGGGCCGTCGCAAGGCCCGATGACCGAGACCACGCCGCATCGGCCGGCTGGTCACAAGGGCAGACTCCGCAGCCGTTTGGAGGAGCGCTACCTTGCCGCACACGCCGCCGGAACCGTGAAACTCACGATCGGCCGCGCGTCGGATTTCTACGGGAAGTTGGGAGCGAGCGCGGCGATCGCCCTGGCAGTTGACCCTGTTCTGCAAGGACGCCCCGCTTCGTGGATCGCGAATCTCGACGCAGCGCGCACGATGAGCTATCTTCCCGATGTCGGCTGGGGACTCGTCACGTTGGGCGCGCGGGTGGAAGCGTTAGGTCAGATCTGGCACATCCCAGCCGCGGAGCCGATCACCGGCCGTCAGTTCATCACGATGGTGAGCGAAGTCGCCGGGCAGCCAGTTCGAATGAGCGTGATCAACAAGCCGATGATGATGCTCGCGGGGATATTCAATCCGCAGATCCGCGAAGCTATTGAAGTCTACTATCAGTTCGCGCAACCGTTTGTGATGGACGCGTCAAAATTCACGCGCGCGTTTGGCAGCAGAATCACGCCGCACGACGTGGCGATCAACGCGACGATTGCAGCTAGAAAAGAGAAGCTCGGTTCCGTGCATTAGACCGGCGCGGGTTTATGCCTTTGCCGCGGCCAGTCGCTGGCGCTCAGCCATGCGCGCTTTCTTGCGCGATTCTTCATTAAGATAGCGTTTGCGCAGCCGGATGTTCTTCGGCGTGACTTCCAACAGCTCGTCGTCTTCGATGAACTCGAGCGCGCGCTCGAGTGACATCTCCTCGGGCGGCGGAAGGTTCGGCGCGTCGTCGGAGCCCGAAGCGCGCATGTTCGTGAGTTTCTTCGCTTTGCAGACGTTGACGACGATGTCGTCTTCGGTCTTGCTGCGCCCCACGACCATGCCTTCGTAGACCTGCGTCTGCGGCGGAACAAAGAACGTTCCGCGCGCCAGCAAGTTATCGAGTGCGTATGCCGTGACGGTGCCAGTTTCGGCACTGATGAGCGCGCCTACATTGCGCCGCGGCATCTCACCGCCCACCGGCTGGTGGTCGAAGTACGTGTGGTTGACCGTTGCGGTGCCGCGGGTGAGCGTCATCAGTTCGCCGCGCAGTCCGAACAGCAGCCGCGTGGGCATCGTGTAATCAAGGCGCCGCTGCGATCCCATCGTCAGCATGTTGAGCATCTGCGCGCGGCGCCGGCCCAGCGCCTCGATCACCGCGCCGGCATGCTCCTCGGCGACGTCGACCACGACATATTCGACCGGTTCCATCTTGACGCCATCGCGTTCGATCACGACCACTTGCGGTTTGGAGACGCCGAGCTCGTAGCCTTCGCGGCGCATCGTCTCGATCAGCACGGAAAGATGAAGCTCACCGCGCCCTGAGATGCTGAACGTGTCGGGCGAGAGGATCGGCGCGAGCCGCAGCGCGACGTTGCTCTCCAGTTCGCGCTCAAGGCGTTCTTTGATGTGGCGGCTTGTCAGATACTTGCCGTCGAGTCCGGCGAACGGACTGGTGTTGACCAAGATGTCGACCGCGACCGTCGGCTCGTCCACCAAAACCGCGTCGACCGCTTCAGGATGCAATCCGTCGGCAAGCGTGTCGGCGATGTTCACGCCTTCCACACCGGATATCGCCACGATGTCGCCCGCGCGCGCCTCTTGGAGTTCGCGCCGCTGCAATCCGTAGAACTCGAGGATCTTGGTGACGCGGTGCGTCGTAGAGCCGTCGCGATGCATGCGCGCGATCGAATCGCCCGGGTGGACGACGCCGCGGAAGATCCGGCCGATCGCGATGCGCCCGACATATTCGTTGTGGTCGATGTTGGAGACGAGCATCTGGAACGGCCCCTCGTCATCGCCTGGCGGCTCGGGGACATACTTCAGGATCGTGTCCATCAGCGGCGTGAGATCCTTGCCCGGAACGGCGAGGTCGGCCGTGGCGAGGCCTTCGCGTGCCACTGCGAAGATGACCGGAAAATCGAGTTGGTGGTCGGCGCAACCGATGTCGATGAAAAGCGCCAGCACTTCGTCGAGGACTTCAAGCGGCCGCGCGTCTTTGCGGTCGATTTTGTTGATGACGCAGACGACCGGGAGATCTTGTTCGAGCGCCTTTTTGAGCACGAAGCGCGTCTGAGGGAGCGGCCCTTCGGCCGCGTCGACGAGCAGCAGCACGCCGTTGACCATCTGCAGCACGCGCTCGACTTCGCCGCCGAAATCGGAGTGGCCAGGCGTGTCGACGATATTGATCTTCGTCGTGCCCCACAGGATGCCGGTGTTCTTAGCGAGGATCGTGATGCCGCGTTCGCGCTCGATCGGATTGACGTCCATGATGCGCTCGCCTTGAGCGCTCGGGTCGCGAAAGACGCCGGCTTGTCGCAGCATGCCGTCGACAAGCGTCGTCTTGCCGTGATCGACGTGAGCGACGATGGCGATGTTGCGGATGTCCGGTCGGGTGCGCATCTTATGTCGTATCTTCGCGAGCCGAGCATCGCCGACCCGTCGCGACACCGACATTCGTCGCTCGCAGGCCGCTCGCACCGCGTGAAAGAAAGGCCAGCGGCGCAAAGATAGATCTTAATGGGAATTAACATCATGGCGAACACCGACGGCGACAATGCCGCGCGGCAGGAGCTGCGTCCATACACAGGCGACGTCGCGCCCGACGCAGACCAGGCATACGATCCGAATCTCGATCCCACGGTCCGCTCTATCGGCGTGATGGGCGCGGCGGGCGGCGAATTGCTGCCGGCCGTGCGTGCTCGCTGCTACGCGATCGGAGCAGCGATTGCGCGCAAGGGTTGCGTGTTGATCACGGGCGCGTGCCCAGGATTGCCGTACGACGCGGCGCGCGGCGCGCGCGATGCCGGCGGCTTGTCGGTCGGCGTATCGCCGGCGCTCTCGCGCAGCGAACACGTGATGAAATACGATTCGCCGGTCGACGCCTACGATGTTATCATCTACACGGGCAGCGGTCTGATGGGCCGCGAGGTGCACAACATCCACTCGTCCGACATCGTCATTATCGCGGGCGGTCGATCCGGCACGCTCGGCGAGTTCTGCATCGCGTACGATGAAGGCAAACTCATCGGGGTTCTGGCCGATTCAGGCGGCGTGGCCGACGAACTCGAGGCGATCGTTCCTAAACTAGGCAAAGTCACGGGCGCACGCATCGTCTACGAATCCGATCCGGATATCTTGATCGACCGATGCATCGCTGAGTATCGCGAATCGCACTATTTGCGGCCCTCCACATTTGTAGAAGAAAAGATGAGCTGACGGGAGCTGACGTGGCAAGTATTACCTTCATCGGCGCGGCGGGCGTCGTGACCGGAAGCAAGCATCTCATCGAGACGACCGCCGGTCGGCGCGTCTTGCTCGATTGCGGCATGTATCAGGGCGAGAAAGATCTCGAAGCGCGCAACTGGACTCTACCGCCTGTCGATCCGAAGACGGTCGATGCGGTGATCCTCTCGCACGGTCATCTCGATCATTGCGGTTACTTGCCGGCGCTCGTCCAAGCAGGATTCAAAGGGCCGATCCACACGACATCAGCAACGATTGATGTTGCATCGCTCGTCCTCTACGATTCCGCACACATCCAGGAATACGAAGCGCAGCGTGCGGCCAAACATCCGAATCGCGGCCTTCATGCCACGCCGCTGTACACGCACGACGACGTGGACAAGGTCGTCGCGCAGTTCAAGCCGGCTGAGTACGGCGCGATGTGCGACGATATAGCCGGACTACGCTATCGTCTCAGCGATGCCGGCCACATCCTTGGGTCGGCGATCACCGAGCTCTGGTTCGACCAGCGCAAGCTGACGTTCACGGGCGACCTCGGACGGTATGGGAGACCGCTACTCAACGATCCGACACCGATCGCCGAGAGCGACTACGTACTCGCCGAATCCACGTACGGCGACCGCATGCATCCCGCGTCCGATCCGCAAGTCGACCTCGGCAAGGTCATCAACACCGCGATGGCGCGCAAGGGGGTGCTCGTCATCCCGTCCTTCGCGGTCGGCCGAACGCAAGAGCTTCTCTACGCGATCGGTCAGCTGCAGCGCGATTCGTCAATTCCGAACGTCAACGTCTTCGTCGACAGTCCGATGGCGATCTCCGCCGACGCCATCATGGAGCGCCATCCCGAAGCCATGCGTTTCAATCCGAAGGCCCGCTTCGGTCCGGGCGATGAGAGCCTCGGCGCGCGCAACGTGAAAGTGACGGTGCAATCCGCCGACTCGATCGCGTTGAACGACATCCAATCAGGCGCGATCATCCTGTCCGCGAGCGGGATGGCGAGCGGTGGTCGAGTTCTACATCACCTGCGCAATCGGTTGCCGCGCGCGAACGACACGATCTGCTTCGTCGGATTCCAGGCGCCTTCGACGCTCGGCAGTCAGCTGGAAGGCGGCGCGAAATCGGTGAAGATCCTCGGCGTGCCGGTCGACGTCAAAGCCAATGTCATCCAGATCGACGGCTTCTCCGCACACGCCGATCGCGGCGAGTTATTGCGCTGGTTCGCCAATTTCACCGGCAAGCCGCGAACGTTTCTCGTTCATGCAGATCCTGGGGCCGCACAATCGCTCGCCGACGCGATCGGGAAGAAGTACGGATTTACGGTGACGCCGGCGCACGCCGGCGAGCGCGTTGAAATAGTGTAGGGCGGCCGTTTAGGTCCGCCAGGACAAAATGAAAAGGGCAAGCGTTGCTTGCCCTCCATCCGTTTTACCGGATTTACGAACGGATAAACATTAAGGGCCGGTCGGTCGGCCGCGGTCCACGATTGAAGAACTTTCATCGCCTGTCTCGGCGACGATCGTATCCGCGACTTGACGCATCACGCGTCGCCGCTCGTATTCGTTGACAACGTCCAGTTTGAGCACATCGTCGGCCGTTGGTTCGCGAAACACATCGGTGGGAAGCGTGATCATCGAGTACTCCTCACAAGTCGGCAATTGGATTGCGGCCTACTGACCTCGCCGCGTAGCAAGTTTCTTCTATCCATGCTAAAGCCTTTTGAAACTTATTTCCCAATTGTGCGGGCAGTTATTCCGCTCGCCGGGACGCCTTACTTGAAGTGCTGGGCGATGATGGTAGATGCAGCCGTTCGCGGGTCTAGTTCGCGTCGCAGCACGGCGGCAAGCACGGGCTCCATCGAGCCATTTCTCGACATCTGCTCGCTCACGATCGTGCCCACGCGATGCTGCACAGCCTCCACGACTTCGGCGCGCAGTCGATCGTGTGACCGACCCATGCGCTCATCGGCCTGCAGCACGCGGCGGTGTTCAAGGATGCGCTCCCAGAGCTCTGCGATTCCTGTACCCGCGGTCGCGACGGTCTGAATCACCGGCGGTTTCCAACGGCGTCGGCGCTCTTCTGCGCCGCCAAGCGTCAACATGATCTTCAAGTCGCTCACGCTCTGATTGGCGCCCGGTCGATCGGCCATGTTGACGACGAAGATGTCCGCGATCTCCAAAAGGCCAGCTTTGATCGTCTGAACGCCATCGCCGAGACCCGGCACGGTGACAACGACAACGGTGTCGGCCACTTTCATGATGTCGAGCTCGACTTGGCCGACGCCGACCGTCTCGACGATGATGACATCGCGGCCAAATGCGTCGAGCGCGCGGATGACATCGCGCGTGGCCGGAGCGAGTCCGCCTGCCTGTTTGCGCGACGCCATACTGCGGATGAAGACGCCGGCGTCGCCAGCGTGGCGCTGCATCCGAACGCGATCACCCAGCACCGCGCCACCCGTGAACGGACTCGACGGATCCACTGCGACGACGCCGACCGTCATGCCCTGGTCGCGGATCACTTTCACCAGGACGTCGACGATCGTGCTCTTCCCAGAGCCCGGTGGTCCGGTTATGCCGATCACGTGCGCGTGGCCGGTCTTTGGATAGAGCGCGGCGGCCAGCGCATCGGCTGCCGCTTCATCGTTCTCGATCACGGTGATCGCCCGTGCGAGAGATCGCCAATCGCCGCTGAGGACTCGCTTCGCTAGTTCGCGGCCGTGCTCTACGGCATGCGCGTCGTGACCCGTTGAACCAGAGTGCATCGGCTCGAAGTTCCGCTCGTGAGCGGGGCGAGCCTGCGGCACAGCGAATCGGCAGGCCGGCAAAACACTTGCCTGGAGAAGGGACGGTCGTCCGATGCGAGAGCGGCCAATCGCTGCAGTTGTTTTCGCGCTGATGCTCTTCGCATTCTTACCAAGGACGGCACTAGCCGATCAATGCCCGATCTCCGTTTCAGCCGTCACGCTCGAAGGCCGAAGCATTTCAGGCAGCGCCTATCACTACGCGCTCTGGTTTTCGTCGCTGGCAGGACCTGGGCGTGCACCGACGCATGCGTCGGTGCAGCTCACGTTGCGCGGTGGCCAACCCATCGTGCAGCCAGTCGACGCGTTGAAATTCGTGGGCGGCACGAGCGGAGCATTCGCGCTAGCGGTCTTCGACCGACCCTCGGACGATGTCATCTCGGCGTCTGTCGTGTCAGCGCGCAACGTCGATGGCAACGACGCGAAATGTGCCTCGAACGAACGGGCGGTTGGCAAAGCGGGCGACGGTCCTCTCGATGCGTCGCGGACTACAGCAATTGTGACCTTTTCCGATCCGCAGCAGGTCGGAGTCGATATCGTTGCCGTAGCGGCCAAGCGATCCGCGTCGGATTCCGAGATCACGGAAGCCGCATTCAAACGCAAAGCGCTGCCTGACTATCCCCAGATGGCACAGGACCAAAACGTCACGGGGGACGTTTCTGTCCTAATACGCATCGCCGCTGACGGAAGCCTAGCAAAAGAGTCGATCGACAGCTCGTCCGGCTCCAAAGCGCTCGATGACTCGGCTATGGCCGCTGCCGCGCAGAGCAAGTACAGGCCGACGCTCTTCGAAGACGTGCCGGTTAGTCAAGAATACAAGGTGATTTATGCCTTCCGCTTCGCAGCGGGAAGTGGCAGATACGATCTGGATCAGATTCTTTTTCAGAATTGCCCAGTCGCATTCGCTAACGCTCAACTTTTGACCGGAGCATCTGGCGGCGCTATCCATCTCTACGACATCGATCTACACAGACAACGTGCGGGAGACGGTTTGTCGACGATTGCTGTAGGCACTTCTTCCGATTCGACTACCGTGCAGTGGCCGCTGCATGCCGTAGCCGACGATAAATTCGACGACCAGGTTTCCCAAGGCGGTGTGCTTTATTGGTTGGGGCCGCCTGTAACCACGCTACGGATCACTTCTACGCAGGATACACTAGCGGGCAAAGCGGCGGTGTGCCACTCCGAGGCGTTCGGCGCGAACAACACTGTGCGACAGGACGCCCTTGTCGAATACGCTACGACTGCCAGTCCCTGGGTGACTGCCCCCGAAATCCAATCGGACATGCCCGCGCAGTTTGCGACCATCGCATGGCCTGCGTATAAACCCTCGGACGAGGACCGGTCGAGGGGCTCCGTGACTATGGGAGTGACGGTACGCGTTGCACAAGACGGAACACCCCTCGTCGCTTATCTGGATAATGGATCAGCGTCGCCGGCATACGCGAAAGCCGCGCTTGATGCGGCGATGGCGAGTAAGTACATCGTTCCGCTCAACGCCGACGGAAGCATCGTTACGGAGACGTTTCAGATCGATTACGTGCTCGAGATCTGATGCAGCGCGCCACAACTGAACTTACGATCAGAAAACCGTTCGGTCTCTTCTCAACAGTCATTTCGCACGGTTGGTATCAGACGTTGCCGTTTCGCTGGCAGCACGAGCGCGGCGTTTTGCAGCGCGCTGAACGACTCGTCGATGGACGCGCCATGCTCGTCGAGATGTCAGAGCAGAAGTCCAAAAAGCGGGGACATGTCGATCTTCGCATTGAGATCGCGGGCGAAAGCGCGCAAGATTCCGACGTAGTGCGCGAGATCACGCGGCGCTGCTCTACGATGCTTCACGCAGAGGAAGACCTGCGCGGCTTCTACGCGCTCTGCGCCTCGCGGCCAGAGCTTGCGGCAGCGCTGCGCCACGGCGCCGGCCGCTGCATGCGCGCCTCATCGCTCTTCGAGGACGTCGTCAAAACGATTCTGGGAACGAACGTCGTTTGGAAGCAAGCGGTCGTGATGATCAACCGGCTCGCGGAGTTGGGCGATCATTGCCCGGCGGATCCGACCTTGCGCGCATGGCCAACGGCGGCGCAGATCGCAAAAGCCGGCGAGCGCTACCTGCGCACGCGCGTACGCGCGGGATATCGCTCGCCGTACATCGTCGAGCTCGCGCGTAAGCACGCCGCCGGCGAAGCGGGTCTCGCTGAGATCGAGGCATTAGCGGTGAGCGGAGATGACGAAGTGCTCTACAAGGCGCTCGTGCAGATCAAAGGCGTGGGCAAATCGTCCGCGCACTTCTTGATGAATCTTCTCGGCCACTACGCGCATATCTCGATCGATAGCGCGACCTACGCCTACGCGAAGCGCGAACTCTTCAACGGCAAGCGACCAACGGAGAAGCAGATCCGCCGCAGATTCGCGGAGTTCGGCAAGTGGCAATCACTCGTCTACTGGTTCGCGCGCTGGGAAGCGCAGCTCGCCTGGTGGGAAGACGCGAGTGGGCGTTCGTCGGCCTGACGCGCCGAACCCATACCGAGCGCGACGTCATCGCAAGCGCTTCAGATGGCTTCGACTTATCCTATGGGTTGCCGCCGTTGCGGCGATCGCGATCGGGGCCGTTGCGATTTCTCGCGCCGTGGCGGCGCGGCGCGCTCCAACCGTGTTGCCTCCAGCCGCGTCGGCTTTGCAGGTTTCGCACGTCGACGCAAACGCAGCCGTTCGGCACGGCGCAGCGTGGACCGATCACTCGCGGCGTGCGCTCCATACGATGGCAGTCGATACGTTCGGCGATCCCGCTTTTCCGTCGCAGACCGGCATCGTGATCGAATCGGCTCGCGACGGATCGGTTTTGTACTCTCGCAACGCGGCGATGTCGCTGACGCCGGCCTCGGTCGAGAAGTTCGTCATCGCGGCGACCGCATTGCACGACCTTGGTCTTTCCTATCGATTTACCACGCGCGTCGTCACGGATGCCGCCCCGCAGACCGGCGCGATCGCCGGTTCCGTCTGGCTCGTCGGCAGCGGCGACCCAGAACTGACGAGTCACGACCTGCGCGTGGCAGTGAACGCGATTCGCGACCAAGGGGTCCTAAAGATCACGGGCGACGTGGTCGCCGATGGAAGTCTGTTCGGCTCGGACAACGTGGATCCGACCTGGGAAGCGGACGATCTTGAGTATGGCTACGCCGCGCCGACAAGCGCCGTAACTTTGGACGGCGGCACGGCGCAGTTCACGATCACGCCCGATCCCGCAGGCGGCGCTGCTGACGTACGCGTCGATCCTACGAATCTCGTCGGGCCTATTCTTGGCGACGTGCGCACGGTGTCAGCCGACGGCGAGAACACGCTACGCATCGATCCCCTTCCGGGCACCGACAGCTTCCATGTTTCCGGTGACATACCGAATGGTGCACCGCAGAAGTATTGGCGCAGCCTCGCGCATCCCGAAGCGAGCGCGGCAAACGCCTTGCGCACGATGTTTCAGTCCGACGGAATCGACGTCGGCGGCGTCGCGCGAGTCGGCGCCGCGCCTGCCGCTGCGACCGCGCTCTGGTCCAAGCAATCTCGCCCCTTGAGCGCGATCATCCGCCGCATGCTGTTCGACAGCGACAATCATATCGCCGAGCAACTCGTGCGGGTCGTCGGAGCGCACGTCGCTGGAATCGGAACGCTTTCGAATGGCATCGCGCGCGAGCACGCATTTTTAGCCGGAATCGACGCGCCTCAAGATGGCGTCGCACTGAAAGACGCGTCCGGATTGTCCGCGTCGGATCGGATCACGCCGCGTGCGCTTGCGGCTGTGCTGCGACGCCTCGCGACGGACGCCTCCGGACCCGCGATCCAAAATCTGCTGCCGCGCGTAGGCGTAGAAGGCACTGTCCGTGTGCGCGATCTAGCGCCGGACGCGCTCGGCCGCGTCCTTGGAAAAGATGGCTACATCGGTGGCGTGAGCAGCCTCGCGGGATACGTGCTGACGAAGCATCACGGGGTCGTGATCTACGTGTTCATCGTGAACAACTGGGATGGCTCGTTGGACTCGATCTGGCGCGCGGAGGACGATTTGCTGGCGAAGATCTCGACGATGTAGTTGCAGAAGGGGCCGACTTTATGTCGGCCCAGCAAGCGTAGCGTGGGCCGACATAAAGTCGGCCCCTTCAGTGAAATCGCGCGGTTCAGTCAAAATTGGTTAGGCGGCGCCGGAGTTTTCTTGATTGGCGGTCGCGGCCGCTTTGAGCGTCGTCGCAACGAGCTCGTGCGCGGTCTTCGTCTCTTCGGGATATGAAGCGACGCCGAAGCGCAAAGAGATCTTCCCGATCTTGGGCCACGAGATGCGCGACACTTGCGCGTCGAGCCGACGCACGACGACTCGCGCGACATCACCAGGTGTTCCCGGCATCAGCGCGACGATCCGTCGATCATCGTAACGCGCGAGCACGTCGATCTGTCGCACGTGCTTGGCAAGCGTCTGACCCAAGTGGCGCATCACCACGTCCGCGGCTTGCGGCCCGTGCGCCTCGAGGATATTGGCGAAATCGACGACTTCGATCACGGCGCAACCAAGCGGGTGGCCGAGGCGCTCCGCGCGCTCGACTTCCAGACCGACGACTTCTTCGAAACCGTCTTGTCCCACGAGTCCGGCGACGTTGCCGACGACCGAAGACGGAATGCGGTCGCGAACGCGCAGCCCTTGCAGCGCTCCGCCAAGCAGGCCGATCGCCGTTCGTACGAAGGCGACATCGAGCGCGTTGAACGTGCCGAAGCCGGCATCTTTGTCCATGAGATAGAGCACGCCGGCGATATCGCGGCCTGACGTCACCGGTGCGGCCATCCAATCGCGGGCGCGGAATCTGCGCACGACTTTTGGCGTCGAGTCAACATTGCCGGCAGATTCGCCGAACGCCGTGACGCCGCTTTCCAAGGCTGCTTTCGTCGTCTCGCATTCGTCGGGCGAGACATGGAGGCCGAGCGCATCCTCGTCGGCGACACCGAGCGCCGGAACTATGCCGTGCAGCGAGCCGTCGCGCGAGTCGCGCGTCAGGATCACCGCACGCGATGCGTGGCAGCTCGACGCGCATGCGCGCAAAGCGCACGAGAGCATCGTCTCGGCGTCGATGTCGCGTGCGAGCGAAACCGCCGTCTGCGCGAGTGCACGCAGATGTTGTTCCAGCTCGTCTGAGCCGTAAGCGCGCGGCGTCGCGCCGCTGAATTGCGGGTCGAAGTCCATGGCGGTGCGGATGCCCTCCGCTCATACGACATGGCACACTGCCGTGTCATCACACGCGAAAGCCGAAGAAGAGCGCTCTGTGAGCGCAGTCACGGCTGGCTGAACAACGTCCCGGGGAAATACGCTGTCAATATCGCCTGCGCGCTCATGCCGGCGTCCGCGCGGCCGCGCGCACCCCACTGGCACATGCCCACGCCATGGCCAAGACCATGGCCCGTCACCTGATATCCGCCCGGCCCAGGCTGGATCTGGAAGAGCAGGCTCGGGATCACCTTGTAGCCGAGAGCCGAGGCTGCCTTCGCATAGAATGTGCGGCCTCCGATCGCGATGTCCGCTCCACCGTGACGGTGCGCCGTGATCGTGCGCGCCCGCCCATCGGGCCAAGTTGCGGCGATGTCGACGCCAGCCAGGTCGCTCGTCGCGAGATCGAAGATGCTCGCCATCGACTCAGCGCTCACTGTGTTCTGCCAATTGAAGAATGGCGCTTTCGAGCAGTATGCGCGACCACCCGAATCGGCGTCGGCGATTCCAGCCAAATATGCGGGCACGGTTGCGCCCGTCAATTCGGCGGCGCTTGCCGTGTGGCCGCCGCACGCCGCGCTGTAGAAGACTTCAGCCGGCGAAGTGCCAGATAAGAGCGTGACTCCGGCCGTCGCCTGCGCCGCAGCGACGAGCCTTTGATCGATGTTATCCATGCCGTTGTAGACTTGGCTCGATGTGTCGTCGCCCAAATCGTACGCGTGCGGTTTGGCGTGCGATGCATGGAGCGCGAACGTCCGCGCGGCGATCGCCTGCGCCTTGATCGATTCGTAGGGCCAGCTCGGACTGATCTCGGCCGCGAGCACCGAGCCCACGTACTGCTCAAGATCGACGGTGTTGACGATGAGTATGCCGTCGTCGGCCTGAGCCACCGTTATCTGGCCGCCGTACCGTCGCGATGCGACGAGCCCATCAGCATCGTACGCGGTGACGGAGAGCGGCACGCCGCCGCCGATGAGCGTTGGCTTGATGGTCGTGTTCGCATCGAACGAGAAGATCTGCGGCACGCCGCCTGCGCCGGGTCCACTGACGTCGACCCGGATCAGCGAGCGGCCCCGAAAGAGCCGGACTCGTATCGTGCGTCCGACGGCAGCGCTCGCGGCAGGCACTCTGCCGACCGCTATCGCGACCGCCAGCGCGCCGGAGCTTTGCAAGAAAAGACTGCGTCGCATCGCGATTCCGTGCGCGCAATCCGTGCGGTTGTCCTGGCCAGGAGGCGTTGCCGCGCCGCGACGAACACGACCTGCATGACGATCGCATCTATTTTGTTGGCCGCAACGCTTGCCGCTGCGGCCAACCCATTTGCAACATCCGGACCGTACGTAAAGGCGCCGGCGCTGGGCATCCATATCGGACGATTGCAGCCGGGCCGCTACGATGCGATCACCGACGTCGCGGGCGTGCGCGTCGGGCAGGTGACGCACATCTCCGGCACAGGCAAACTCGTGCCCGGCGTTGGGCCGGTTCGAACCGGCGTGACGGCCATACTGCCCCGGGCCGACGTCTGGCATCGCAAAGTGTTCGCGGCGGCCTGGGCGCTCAACGGCAACGGCGAGATGACCGGCACGAATTGGGTCAACGAGGCGGGCTGGATGGAAGTGCCGGTCGTGCTTACGGATACGCTCTCCGTCGGCAGAGTCGACGACGGCGTCATCTCGTGGTACCTCAAGCAGTATCAGAGCATCGGCATCGAAGATGACGTGCCGCTGCCGGTCGTCGCGGAGTGCGACGATCAATTCCTCAACGATCAGGAAGGGCGGCACAACACGGCAGAAGACGCAGTCGCTGCGCTCGACGCAGCCGTCGGCGGACCGGTGGCACAGGGCGGCGTCGGCGGCGGCACCGGCATGATGTCGTTTGAATTCAAAGGCGGCATCGGTACAGCTTCGCGCGTGCTGCCCGCCGCCGACGGCGGATACACGGTCGGCGTTCTCGTCAACACGAACACCGCGCGACGCGATCAACTGATGGTCGACGGCGCGCCCGTCGGTGCGAATATCCAAGATCTGCTCCCCCGCGCGCCGCGGCCCGGAAACGGTTCCATCATCATCGTCATCGCCACTGACGCGCCGCTGCTCCATGATCAACTCGAACGATTGGCCAAACGCGCGGCACTCGGTCTTGCGCGCACCGGCGCCACGGCGATGACCGGCAGCGGCGATCTCGTGATTGCGTTCTCCACAGCCAACGTCGTGCCGCATTATCCGGAGGCTCGGACTTTTCAGGTTACGGTGCTCGACCAGTACCACATCAATCCGGTCTTCGACGCGACCGAAGACGCGACGGAAGAATCCGTGATCAACGCGTTGCTCGCCGGCACCACGATGACCGGGCGCGACGGCGACACCGCGTACGGTCTGCCGCACGACAGGCTGTTGCAGATCCTGCATCGCTACGGGCATTGACGCCGCGGGCGACTGCATCGACCGGCACGTGCCGCGCGGGTTCGAGTACGCTGCGCGTCGTTTGGACGTTCATGGGCGTGGCCTTCGTGGACCGAGAGGCGCGGGGCATCAAGGCCGAGATCGAACGTCGGATCAAGATGTCGCTCAAAGAAGTGCGGGTGCCAGCACTGATCCGCGACCGACTCGTTAAGCTCGCGCGCGGCGCGAAGGATACCGATCTTCCCATCGACCTCACCTGGGCGCGCGACTACGAGCGCGATGTGCTCTTCGCTGCGATGCGCATACGTTGGGGCGAGACGCGGCCTTATCGCTGGCTCGCACGCGAAGCGCGGCGACCACTTGCCGTCCGGGCCGCGGCGAGCGCCATCGCAAAGAATCCGCTCTGGATGATCGTTCCGTGCCACCGAATCGTCCGCGCCGACGGCTCGATCGGCCAATACGGAGAAGGCGCGAAAGGCATCGCGAAAAAGCGCCGCCTACTAGCGCGCGAAGGCGTGACCCTGTGATCTCGTCGTAGGGCGAGCAACGCTCGCCCGAAATTCTAGGTTGCGAGCGACGTCGGGTCAAGGACGCGCGGATACGCTTATGTAACCGCCGAGCTAAAATATGTTATAGTGCCAGGCCTGGGTACTTTGTTCGGATCGCAACTTCGCTCGGAAACGCAGCCAACGAATTCAGGCAGAATTGTTGAACGTCATATATGCCGCTACGTTTGTAGCGCTCGGTGCCATCGCGTTCGCGCTCTTCGCTGCCGTTCCGAGGCTGCAGCGGTACTCGATCCACGCCCTCGTCGCTCCGCCGGCATTTGGGTTCTCGGCAATCGTCGGTTTTGTTATTTTTGCGTTTTGCTTATCTCGGGTCGCGCGCGAGTTGCAAATGCCTACGGTCTTAACTGCGTTGATATTCGTCGTATTCGGACTGGTCGGAACGATGCTTGCGCTTTATCTGGTAAATCTCGGACTACGGAGACCCTTCGAATAGTTTTGGTCCGCCTATAGAGCATTCTCAATCGCAGCACGAAGCTCAGCCAAACCGGCGCCGGTCTTTGCGGAGACCGCTATGCCTTCGCCGCCGATGTGGGCACTCGCGACGTCCGTCTTGTTCCAAGCGATGATCGTCGGTTTATCGGCCGCTTCGAGATCCTTCAAAATCGACTCGACCGACGAGCGCTGTCGTTCCCAAAACGGATTCGAGGCGTCGATCACGTGGACGAGCAGCGAGGCGCTCGTCACTTCCTCCAGCGTCGCGCGAAATGCGGCGACCAACTCCTTTGGCAGATCGCTGATAAAGCCGACCGTGTCGGCCAAAACCACGTCGCGCGAGTCCGAGAGCCTCGCCTTGCGCAGCGTAGGGTCTAGCGTCGCGAACGGCTGATCCGCCACGAACACCGTCGAGCCTGACAGCGCGTTCATCAACGACGACTTCCCGGCGTTCGTGTAGCCGACCAACGCAACGACCGGCGTTCCCTCGCGCGAGCGGCGCTGTTCTCGCCGGCGCGTGCGCACATCGTCCAGTTGCTTTTCCAAGAGCTCAATCCGCGAGCGGATGTGGCGCCGATCCACCTCAAGCTTCGTCTCGCCGGGGCCGCGCGTGCCGATACCGCCGCCGAGTCGCGAAAGGGCGTCGCGCGCGCCGATAAGGTTCGCGGCCTGATGCTTGAGCTGCGCGAGCTCCACCTGCAGTTTACCTTCGCTTGTGCGGGCGTGCTGCGCGAAGATGTCGAGGATCACGACCGTCCGATCAAGCACGGAGATCTCGCCGCCCAACAGTTTTTCCAGATTTGTGCGCTGACGTGGTCGCAGTGCATTCAATGTCAAAACCGTCGACGCATTATTGAGCCGCGCCGCTTCCGACACTTCCGTGACTTTGCCCGACCCGATCAGACTTGCCGGGTCTACAGACGGCCGGCGCTGCACGAGGCGCGCCACGACGTCGCAGCCGGCGGCGCGAGCGAGCGCATCGAGTTCGTCCATCTCCACATCGAAGCGCACGTGGTCCTGACCCGTGTCGACGCCCGCGAGGATCACGCGCTGGCGCGGCGGGGCGGTGGCATGCGTGGCCTGTTTTGGCATCTATCCTCACAAGACGAACGGGCGGCCGCGTGGCCGCCCGTCTTAGATCGTGCGCGAGCGCGCAGCGTTAGGATGTCAGACGGACGCGAGTTCCGTGTTCTCCGCGCGACGCAGTCCGAACGCGTGGTCGGCGACCGGGGTCAGTGGCGTGAAACGCAATTGTCGCTGATAAGTCTGGACGAGCAGTTCTAATCCGCCACGAACACACGCCTCTTCTTCGACGCATTTCGCGAGCTTCTTGTGGAAATATTCTTCAAGATTGTTGAGTGCGTGAAGCCAGTATGCATCCTTCGTCAAGCGCGATCCATCGAAGTGGTGCTTGTCGACAAGCCAAACGAAAACCGGCTCGCCGCCTTCTCGATACCCCAGAACGAAGAGGGGTACTGGTGCCGTGGCCGGTTCGTCGTCAGGATGGAACGAGCACGTCGTATAAAACTCGAGCATCACGTGCTCGGGCTCAATGGGTTTGCTCACGAACGCCTCCTTTTGTCGACCGTTGGTCGGACACGCGCGCGGCAGGCGTGGTTGGTCCTACGAGGGGTTTTCGCGGCGGACCGGGTCGGCCCTCCGGCAGGTTAAGGAACCTATCCGTAGGCCTCGTGCATCTCGGCTTCGAGGGGTCTCATATCACCCTCGATCGAGTGGTTCTCCGAGGTTAGCAAGGCCCGCGGCACGGCATAAGGCAGCCAGTTGTACTCCTGAACCTGAACGAAGTAGGCGCTCGGGGACATGCCGATAAGCGGAAATGCGCCCAACAACGTCGGCTCGGCTGCCGGATGACCCACGATCCAGAAATTCGAGGCGCCGCCGGCCACGCAACGCCCTCGAACGCCACGCAGCGTCAAGATCGGGGTGTCTTTGGGTGGGCGGCTTTGCGGCGCGGACAGCAATCGCTCGACCGTCTGCTTCGACGACTTGCCGAGATGTGCGTTGACCCAGTCCTGTTGGACGTCTTCCGGCCGCTTAGCCATCCATATACTCCTGTCCGAACGATGCTAGCCGAGCAAGAAATCGAGGGCGACGTCGAGCGACGTCGCCCCGTGCGTGAGCGCGCCTAAGGAGATCACATCGACGCCTGTCGCCGCCACCGCTCTGACCGTCGAAAGATTGACGCCGCCCGACGCCTCGACGATCGCGGCGCCGCGCGTCAATCGAACCGCCTCGGACATCGCCTCCACGGTCATGTTGTCGAGGAGAATCGAATCCACGTGCGCCGCGAGCGCGGCGCGCACTTGATCGAGCGTGTCGCATTCCGCTTCGATGATGGTTCCGGCGGGCGCAGCGGCGCGCGCGCGCGCTATCGCCTCGCCGATGCTGCCGATCGCAGCGATATGATTGTCTTTTATGAGCACCGCGTCGTAGAGCCCGAAGCGATGATTAACGCCACCTCCGGCACGCACCGCGTAGCGTTCCAACACGCGCAACCCGGGTGTGGTTTTGCGCGTATCGGTGATACGCGCGGTATATCCGTCGACGGCGTCCACGTACGCCCGCGTCAAGGTCGCGATTCCGCACAGCCTACCTAAAAGATTGAGCGCGACGCGTTCGCCCGAGAGTATTGCCCGCGCCGCGCCCCTGACTCGAGCGACAGATGCGCCGGCAGCCACGCGCGCACCGTCGGCAATTCGCTGTTCGAAGACGACCGTGGAATCGAGCAACTCAATCGACCGCAACGCCACCCCTAGTCCGGCGAGCACGCCGCGCGATCGTATGACGACGTCGGCAGTGGCAACCGCGCCCGGCGGAATCACCGCATCCGTCGTCAGATCGCCCGGTCCGATATCCTCGCGCATTGCTTCGCGCAGTAGCGCATCGAATTCGCCGGCCGACTCGACCGTCATCGGTACGAACGAAGGCGAGCGCTCGAAAGGATGGCGCATCAGCTGATCGGCGTCGGCGCCGCGACCGGCTCAAACGATTGGCCGGAAGCGGACCACAGGATTCGCGCACGCCAATGCGCGTCGTCGCGCTCTGGGAAATCCGACCGATAGTGACTGCCTCGGCTCTCCTCGCGCATCAGTGCGGCACGAGCGATGAGAAGGCCGGCCGCGAGCACGGCGCGCGCCTCAAGTGCTGCGCGCGAGACCGGCCGCCGCTCCACGGCGAAGCCATCAAGAGCGGCGACGGCCCGTCGCAAAAGTTCGCGCTCGCGCTCCACCCCGGCCGAATCCCACAGCAGAGAAGCGATCGGCGCTATCGCGTCGGGACTTTCGACGTGCGCCGGCGGCGCGCTCGGATCTCCTGAGTCGAAACCTTCGGCGGTGCCGGCATGCACGTCATCCGCCGCGCGTGCGGCGAAGACGAGACACTCCGCGAGCGAGTTCGATGCGAGCCGATTCGCGCCGTGCAGACCGGTGCAGGCGCATTCGCCGATCGCATAGAGTCCCGGCAGCGCCGTCCGGCCCCAGAGATCGGTGCGGATGCCGCCCATGTGATAGTGCGCTGCCGGCGACACCGGGATCGGCGTCGTGCCGATGTCGATGCCAAAGCGCGCGCACGCCGCCGCGATATTTGGAAAGCGCGCGCGGATCGCATCGGGTGTGCCGATCGGCCGCAGATCCAGGCGCACCCCGCCGGCCGGATCGCGCTGCAGCTGCTTATAGATGGCGCGCGCGACGACGTCGCGGGCAGCGAGTTCGCCGCGCGGGTCGGCGTCGAAGCAGAAGCGCCGGCCCGCCGCGTCGACCAATATACCGCCTTCGCCGCGCGCTGCTTCTGAGACGAGCAGGGCGGGTGCGCCGGCGAGCGCGAGTGCGGTCGGATGGAACTGGACGAACTCGAGATCGGCGAGAACCGCGCCTGCTTGCAAGGCAAGCGGCAGACCGTCGGCCGTCGCGCCGGGCGGATTGGTGGTTCGCGCAAACAGGCGCCCGCTGCCGCCGGTTGCAAGCGCCGTCGCGGACCCTGCGATCACCGCCACCAGCCGATCGTGCACGAGCAACCAGGCGCCGCGGCAACCGCGATCGTCGACGATGAGCTCGACCGCGGTGGCGCGTTCGAGCACCGTCACGTTTGGGTGACGGAGAGCGCGTGAGACGAGCGTGGACGTGATCGCGCGGCCGGTCGCGTCGGCGGCGTGTGCGACCCGCGCCGCGCTGTGCGCGGCTTCGCGCGTGAGGTCGAGCGCTCCGGACCCGCCGAAGTCGAATGCCACGCCGAGCCGAACGAGTTCTTCAACGCGTTGGGGCGCTTCCGATGCGACGATCGCCGCCGCCGCTTCGTCGCAGAGGCCCGCTCCAGCGGCGAGCGTGTCGGAGAGGTGCGCGGTGGGCGAGTCTTCCTCAAGATCGAGGGCCGCAGCGACGCCGCCCTGCGCCCACGCCGAATTCGATTCGCCCGCCGTGCCCTTGGTTGCGAGCATCACCGACTTGCCTTGCGCCGCGCAGTGCAGCGCGAACAACAGACCCGCCGCGCCGGATCCGATCACGAGCACGTCGGTGCGGATCATTCTTGTATCTTAGACCACGGCCATCATGCGTTCGATGCTCGTGCGCGCCCGCAGCATGATGGACGTCGGGATCTCGATCGGATTGCTCTCGTTCTCAAGGCACGCGAGAACTTTTTCAAGCTCGACGAACTTCATGTATGGGCAGTGCGGGCACGGAGCGATCGAGACGAAGCGTTTTTCCGGGTACAGTTCTCTCAAGCGCAACAGCAGACCGGACTCGGTCAAGATGATGAACTCGCGCCGATCGCTCTTGCCGGCATAATCCATGAGGCCTTGCGTGCTCCCGACATAATCGGCCATCTCCAGCACTTCAGGTGAACACTCTGGGTGCGCGAGCACGAGCGCGTCGGGAGAAAGCTTCTTACGTGCTTCGACCATGGAAGGCTTGATGACGAAGTGCGTGGGGCAGTAACCGTTGAACGCGATGATCTTCTTGTCAGGGGTGTGCTTTTGCACCCAAGCCGCCAAGAATCGGTCTGGCGCGAAGAGCACTTCGCGATCCGGGAGCGATTGGACGACGCGTGCTGCATTGGTCGAGGTGCAGCAGATGTCCGACTCGGCCTTAACTTCGGCGAACGTGTTGACGTAGCTGACGAGAGGCCGGCCTGGATGGCTAGCTTTGAATTCGCGGGCCTGGTCGCCCGTGATCATGTCGGCCATGCCGCAACCGGCCTTCATGTCGGGAAGCAAGACGAGCTTGTTCGGGCTGAGGAGTTTGGCGGTTTCCGCCATGAAATGCACGCCGCAGAAGACGATGATGTCGGCTTTCGTGCTGGCGGCCTCGCGGCTGAGATTCAGCGAATCGCCGATGAAATCGGCCACGGCCTGCACTTCACCCCGCTGATAGATGTGCGCGAGGATGACCGCGTTCTTCTGCGCCACGAGATCGCGGATGCGGCGCTGCATCGCGCGCAGTTCGGGGGTGATCTCGCGGGCGACAGTGCCGTCGTTGGACGGTAGCGCGATTGCCATGGTTCCTCTTTATTCGCCGCGCGATGGTGAAAAGGCCTCGCCGGGGTCTTGCGGCGCTGTCGGATTCGGCGCTGTCGGCGCGGATTCGGCGCGGTCGGCTTGGAGAGGAATGGACCCGGCCGCTCGCGGATTCGGAGCCGTAGTGGAACGCAAGCCGTATTTCATCCAGATATCCGACACGCATCTCTTCGCCGACCCCGGCGCGCGTCTCTGGCGCGTCGCCCCAGAACCACGCCTCGACGCGGTCGTGGAGCGTCTGCGCGAGATCGCACCCGACCCGGAATTCGTCATAGTCACGGGTGACTGTTCGGCCGACGGCACGCCGGCATCGTACGAGCGGCTGCACGAAAAAATCGCGCGGCTTTCCTCAAAGGCCTACTATCTGCCGGGCAATCACGACGATGCGCCGTTCATGGCGCGGCTCTTAGCGGATCGCGCCCTCGCACAGTTCGAGAAATTCACGCAGACGTTTGACGCGTGCGGCTGGCGCTTCATCCTGCTCGACAGCTCGGTCGCGGGCGAAGACGGCGGCTGCATCGGGAACGAACAGCGCGAGTGGCTGCGCGCCCAACTCGCTCGCGACGGCCAGATTCCAGTGGTCATCGCCGTTCACCACAATCCCCTACCGGTCGGATCGGCGTGGCTGGACACGATGACGATCTCCGACGCGCCTGCGCTTCTCGCTATCTTGGACACGTCGCCGAACGTGAAGCTCGTCTTATTCGGCCACGTGCATCAGGAATTCGAAGCGCATCGCGGTCAAACGATATATGCGAGCGCGCCATCGACGTTCTTCCAGTTCAAGCCGCACGCGAAGCAGTTCGGTGCCGACGATCTGCGTGCGGACGGCGCGCGCGTCGTCACGATCGGCGACGATGCGCTGGCGGGTCGAGTCGTACGCGTCGGGCCGATATAAAATCGGCCCCTTCAAACTCTTGGCAGCTAGTAAACGTGATCAGCGGTGACGATCTGCTTGCTTTTCGGCCACGCGATCGCCGTCGCTACCGCTGCCAGACAGACGACAGCCCCGGCCGCGAGGGCGGCTCCCGCGCCATACACCTGCGCGATTGCGCCGGCCTGCAGCGCTCCGAGCGGCGCTAGTCCGACGAGTACCGTGTTGTACAATCCCAGCACGCGCCCCCGAACGGCGGCATTCGCCTCCGTCTGCAGCAGCGACGAAAAGCGGACGGCGAACTGCACCATGCATAGGCCGAGGAGCGCGACGGCGATCGCTGCCGGCACGAGACTTCGCGTCGCTGCGAATGCGATGAGCGAGAGCGGAAAAACAAAACCCGCGATGACGAGCGAACGGATGCTGGTGCGCGACCTGCCGGCCATGGTCAACGATCCGAGCAGCGCTCCAACGCCGAGACACGTGAGCAGAACGCCTAGAGCGTGCGCGCCGCCGTGCAACACGTACTTCGCGAACACCGGCATGAGCAAGACGTAGTTATATCCGAAGACGCTGATCGCGAGCAGGCAGAGAAACATCCGAGCGAGGAGCGGATGGTTGATGACGTAGCGGAGACCGGCTCGGATCTGGTGAGCGAGCGGCTCGTGCACGCGCTCCGCCCGCGCTTGATCCGCGCGCTTGCTCGTGCGGATCGCGGCGAGCGCCCACACGACGAAGACGTACGACACCGAATTCGTGAAGAAGTTGACCGCTTCACCGCTGCGCTCGATGATGATCGCCGCGATCGTCGGGCCGACGATCCGCGCGACGTTGAAGATCACCGAGTTCAGCGCAGTCGCGTTGATGATGTCGTCGGCGCCGACGAGGTCGTACAGCAGCGATTGCCGCACCGGCAGATCGAACGCGCTCACCAAGCCGGCGAACAGCGCGAGCCAGAAGATCGGCCAGAACGAGGCGGCGTGGCCACGCACGAGCAATCCCAGCGAGAGCGCCTGCAACGCGAGCAAGCCTTGCGTGATCATCGCGAAGCGACGTTTGTCAACGCGGTCGGCGAGCGCGCCCGCCAAAAGCGAGAAAAAGAGCGACGGCAGCCATTCGATCGCGGTGATGACGCCGAGCAAGAACGGCGATGACGTCACGCGCAATACGAGCCAACCGGCCGAAACCGTCTGCATCCAGGAGCCGATCAGCGAGACCGACATGCCCGAGAAGTACAGGCGGTAGTTGCGATGGCGAAGCGCGGCAAACGTCCGGCCTATGATGCCGATGTCTGATGCGACCGGGCGTTGCGGCAAGGGTGGGACTCCGATTACGGACGAACCTCGCGGACTTCAAGCGACGGCCAGAGGCGACCTCGCACGCGCCGTCAATCGTCTATAATTCTCCATGACAAATCGCGCACTGCCGAAATCGAGCGCACGAACGTGATCATCAACATGCTGGTCGATCTCGCTCTGACGGAATTCAAAGACGAAGCGGATCCGCCGAAGGCCCACGCCGGCTTCGCATTGGAGAAGCGTCACGGGATCTCTGCGAATGAACGAACCTTCATCGACTCGACGTTCGGCGGCAGTTGGGCCGCGGAGGCCGGTGCAGGCTGGAATTGGTTCGCTATGGCCGACGGTGCGCCCGTCGGCTTTTGCACCTTCGAACAACGCTTCCACCGATGGTGGTGGTTGACCACGTGGCTCGCGCGATCCGACGTCGGGGTCTTCGGGCCGCTCGGCGTCCACCAGAGCGTGCGCGGCATCGGTCTCGGCAGCGTGCTCGCCCGGCGAACGCTCTGCTCGCTGCGATCTCTCGGCTTCGCATACGCGATCATACCCGCGGTCGGACCCGTTGAGTTCTACGAGCGCTACTGCGGCGCGCGCGTCGTCGAGCGGTTGACCGGCCCATAAAAACCCGACGTCCCGGCCGATAAGTGCGCGATTTCACGCAAGAAATGCCGATGACAAATTGGGGAGCGTGTACGCGTGACGGTATCGCGTACCGAGAGCTTCGCAGCATTGCCGTTGACAGGATGACGACTATGCCGAGATCGAGGCGCTGGACCACAGACCCGCAGCTCGCCGACGCATCCGTCGGCGCCGGCCGCTCGCGCTGGGAGCCGACACTCGCTTTTCCTAAGAACGGCGCGCATCGGGCTACGATCGGCGACCGGTTGTTCGCTGAAGTCCACATCGACATCAAGATGCAGCAAGACCGCGACTCCGCTCGTGAATTCGACACGACTGGCGCCCGCGCACCGATGCCCTTTATCGAGAGCGTCGTGTATGATTATTTGGGCGTCGATGGTGCCGGCACGCTGCTGCTGCGCGAGACCTCGCGCCAAGGCGAGCGCGTCGAACGGTCGATGCTGCACGTCCGCCTGAAGAGCAACGGACCCACCAACCTGCGTTTCCCATCCGGTGCCGTGAGCATCGAAATCGATGACGAGCAAGTCGCCGTCATCAAATGGTTGGGGAACTGAGCGAGATCGAACGTCGAACGCCCCTCCGCATCGACGACTTGCGTCGCGACGAAGCGCTCGCCGAGTTTGGCCGCGCTCTCGACTCGAAAAGCGAGCGAGACGACCTGCTGCACGAATGCTGCGGTGTTATAGCACGGTCCCGGGGTTACTCGCTCGTCTGGATCGGGCGCGGCGAGCCGGACGGAAGCGTTTCCGTAGTGGGCGCAGCCGGAGAAGCGCTGGACTACCTTAGTGGTTTGCCGATGCGCTGGGACGATAGTCAGGAAGGCGGCGGCCCCGTCGGCCGCGCGATCAGGCGCCGCGAACCGGCGGTCGCCAAAGTGCACGATCCGTCATTCGCCCCTTGGCGCGAGCGAGCGCGAAGCTTTGGAATCCGCTGTGTGGCCGCTGTGCCGTTCGCGGGGCGGGATGAGACACCCCACGCGCTGGCGGCCCATTCGAACGACGCACGCCAGATCTGGGGCCAGGACCTTTCGCTGCTCAACCAATTCGCAGCCGACTTGGCAGAATTCGTTTCCTAGCTAAAGGGGCCGACTTTATTTTGAAGGGGCCGATTTTATATCGGCCCGGGGCAACGTGACGTGGGCCGACATAAAGTCGGCCCCTTCTTTTTTTTCGGTGTGGCTGGAGGTCAGGTCCGCGTGCGCGCGAACTGCGGTTGCGTGCGTTTGAATGCACTGTCGGTCGGCACATGCTCCGCGGTCCCCGGAGCGATCACGTATGGCGCGCTTGAAGGCGTGCCTCTTCCTACCGGCGGCGCAGATATGCTCGCCGTTATAATCGCGCAAGGCCGCACGAGCGGCCCTGTTTTTTGGCTGACCGCGAACATCCACGGCGACGAAGTCGCGGGCATCGCGGTGCTGCACCGGCTGCTCAATTCCGACATCGTCGACCATTTGCGCGGCACGCTCGTGATCATCCCGAGCCTCAATCCCGCCGGCCTCCGAACGCACCGCCGGCATCCCTACTACGACGATCGCGATCCGAACCGGACGTTTCCCGGCGTGCGCAAGGACGACGACCGGCTGCGCGAGCCGACGGTCTTCGAGCGGCTGTCAGCGCGGCTGTTCGAGTCGATGAAGGAGACCGCCGACTACTACATCGACCTGCACTGCGCTTCGATCCTTTCCATCCCATTCAGCATTCGCGATCGTGTGCTCTATCACGACGAATCCGAGCGAGCCGCGGCTGAGGCCCTCTCCGCTCGGCTTGACGCGATGGTGAAGGCGTTCGGTTTCGGTGCGGTCGCGGAGTATACTGCCGCGCAGTACATCGCTAAGGAACTCCACCGATCCACCACCGGCGCGGCGCTCCAGGAACTTCGCCTGCCGGCATTTGCCGTCGAGCTTGGCAGTCACACGGTGAGCGACGAGTCAAACGTGGCGGCCGCAGTGATCGGCCTGCGCAACGTGATGCGCTGGGCCGAGATGTTGGACAGTCCGAACGAGGCAATGCCGCCGCTACCGATGCCGCCCGATGCGCGAACGCGGCGACGCGATGACGGGCCGTACTCGAGCCTGGCGGGCGTCTTGGACTATCGGGCGGCACCGGGCGACTATGTACTATCCGGCGGTGTCGTCGCCGAACTTCGCGATATCTGGGGCCGTCCGGTTGGCGAAGGCACGATCAGAACCACGGAAGATTCGTGGATCATCGGCCTCGAGGACGGCGTCTTGGCCTACCCGGGAGCGGCCATCGCCCACATCGGACTCGTCGACGAGGCTCCCCTCGTCGAACCCTGGCCCCGGTAACATTCTATGCGCGAGACGGGTCCAACGACCGAAACCTGTTGTAGTGGCCCGCGGCACTTCGCGGGGCCGCAGGCAGCTAGGGTGAAGATGCGCATACACGTCACGGCGATAATCGGAGCGATTCTGCTCACGGCTGTCGCAGCGCAGTCGTCCACCATCTCCCAGCGCTATCATCGCGCGGCTGAAGTGAATGCCGCTTGCTTTTTCCATCAGCCTGACGGGACCACGTACGTCAGCACGGGCGACATCGATGCGATGTGGCTGCGCGATTCGAGCGTCCAGGCAATGGCCCTGAACAGCAGCCGCGATCGCGCACTCGTACGTGGCGTCATCGTGCGCCAGGAGCGGATGATCCGCTCCGATCCGTATGCCAACGCCTTCCGCGCGAACTATGTCGTGGCCGAGCGGAAATTCGAACTGGACTCGCTCAGTTACCCGGTCAAGCTCGCCGAGCGTTACGTCGATCAGACCGGCGATACGTCGATCTACGACGCCGGCTATTGGAACGAACTTCGCCGAATTCTCGCGACGCTCAGCGACGAACAGAGCCACGCAGATCGCTCGACGTACCATCGGAACGAACATCCGGCGGCGAGCGGCACGGGTCTGATCTGGAGCGCCTATCGCCCTTCCGATGATCCGGTCGCCTTCAACTACAATATTCCCGAGAACGCATTCGCGGCGGTCACGCTGCGCGAGATGGCCACGATCTTCAGCCAGCACTATGGCGATCAGGCCGATGCGCATCAGGCGCTCACGATGGCGCAACGCATCGAGTCGGCGATCTCGCGGCTCGCGATTCTGCCCACCGCGCGCGGTCATATCTACGCCTACGAGATCGACGGCTTGGGCCACGCGAAGTTCATGGACGACGCGAATATGCCGAGCCTGCTCTCGCTTCCACTCCTAGGCTTTGCTTACGATCAACGCGCGTACAACAACACGCGCAGATTTATTCTCAGTTCGGCCAACCCGTATTATTACCGCGGAAGGTACGCCTCGGGCGTCGGCAGCCCGCACACGCCGGTCAACTTCGTTTGGCCGATGAGCCTCGTGGTGCAATATCGCACAGCGGCGAGCAACCCGGAGCGCGGGCGAATTCTGCGCGAACTCGCGGACTCGGAAGCGGGCGACGGTGCGCTGCACGAATCGTTCGACGTCAACGATCCGCGCCGGTTCACGCGCGAGCGCTTCGGCTGGGTCAACGCGCTCTTCGAGCAGACGTTCACACAACAATGATGTAGGGCGCGCCTTTATGGCGCGCCGACGGACCAACTGAAGGGGCCGACTTTATGTCGGCCCATGTCTTATTCGCCCGGGCCGATATAAAATCGGCCCCTTCAAATACCGCCCTACATGCCGGTGTAGACCGGGCCGCCGCCGCCTTCAGGCGGAACCCAATCGATGATCTGATACGGATCCATGATGTCGCACGTCTTGCAGTGGACGCAGTTCGCGAAATTGATCTGCAAGCGTTTGCCGCTATCGGCGAAACCATCTTTTTCGATCTTGCGCGAGTCGGCCGCGGGGACCATTTCGTAAACCGCCGCCGGGCAGAAGAACTGACACGGATTGCCATACTCGGATGCGCAACGGCTCGCGCACACGTCGGTATCGGCCACGCGCAGATGGCTCGGCGCGTTCTCTTCATGCCTCGTTCCGCTGCGAAAGACGTCGTCGAGTTTCGCGAATGTGAGCTTGCCGTCGTATTGCGGCGTGGCTAACCCTGGCACGTTGCGGCCGAAGTAGTCGGTGAGCTTTTCCATCCGCTCGTGGCCAGGCTCGTTCGGCATGTGATCGATGACGCCGAAGCCGCGGCCCCCGGTGATCGAACCGAGCCCGACATTTGCCATGCCGGCGAACAGTCCGTTCTTGAAACCCTGATGGAAATTGCGCGCCGCGTAGAGTTCCGAGCGCAGCCACGAACTTTCGATCTTCGTCTGATAAGACGCGAGCGAAGTGGCCGATGTGTCACTGACGACAAGCGCGTCGTAGATCGTCTCGGCCGCGAGCATTCCAGATTTGATCGCCGTGTGCACGCCTTTCAAGCGCATGGGATTGAGCATGCCTGCAGTGTCGCCGACAAGAAGCGCGCCATCCACATACGGCCGCGGCATGGCCCACCAACCGCCTTCAGGGATGGCCTTTGCGCCGTAGCGGATCATCGTTCCGCCCGATAGCAGTTTTGCGATGCTCGGGTGCGTCTTCATCGCCTGGAAATTCGCGTGCGGCTCCAAGCGCGGATTTCGGTAGTCCAACCCGACGACAAGCCCGATATCCCAGATATCGCTCGCCATCGAATAGATAAAGCCGCCGCCGAACGTGGCGTTGTCCAACGGAAACCCCGCGGTGTGGATGACCTGACCAGGCGGCGTCGAGCCCGCCGGCATCTGCCAGAGCTCCTTGATCCCGATCGCGTACGTCTGCGGATTCTTGCCCGCCACAATGTCGATCTTCCGCGCCAGTTGCTTTGCGAGCGTGCCGCGCGGGCCCTCACCGAGCACCGTGACTTTCGCCATCAGGTCCGGGCCGGGTTCGAAATTCGGCTTCGGATTGCCGTTCTTGTCGACGCCTTTGTCACCGATCCGCACACCGACGACTTTGTCGCCGTCGAAGAGCAGCTCCTGACCGGGGAATTCCGCAAAGACCTGCACGCCCAGCGCTTCAGCTTTTTCCGCCATCCACTTCACAAGTTTGTTCAAGCTGGCGACGTAGTTCCCGTGATTGTCCATGCCCGGCGGCATGATGGGCGCTGCGATGCGCGCGCCCTTGGTCAGAAGCCAGAAAGACTCAGCTGTAACCGGTCCCTCGACAGGGCATCCGGCGGATAAGAAATCGCCGAAGAGCTCGTGCATGCTGCGTGGATCGAGCACAGCGCCGGAGATCCCGTGATCGCCGATCGCGCCAGCTTTGTCGACGACCATGATGTTCTCAGGACTCAGCTCGGATCCCGAACGAGTTCCGGCTTTGACTGCGGCATTGTGTTCGGCATACAACTGCGCGAGTCTGATCGCGCCGCCAAGACTCGCGGGGCCCGCGCCGACGAAAAGGACATCCAATTCCAGCGTGTCGCGTTGGCGCGGCATGGCGTGTTCGATACCCTATGGACTACAGCAGATCGGCGGTCGCCTGCGCAATGCCGGAACCGCCCGATATCGCGGTCACGGTGTACTTGCCGGCAGGCAGCGACTTGCCGTCGGATGGCAGCACGAACGTCATCAGCGACGACGATGTGCGCTCGGCGAGCGAGACCGGTATGGCCATCTGCGCGACCGTTCCCTTCGGCGGCGCGATCGTGAAACTGTCAACCGCGACTTTCGAACCGCTCGCATTCATCAGGCCGAACGTGCACTCGTAGTGCAAGCCGGATCCCGGCCCGGTCACGCGCGTCACGTCGAGACCGACGATCGAAAGGGCGCCGGCCGGTTTTTTGTCATCGAGCGGCGTGAAGACGAGATCAAGCGCGGGAGCATCCAACATCGTCGTGGCGATATCGTCGCCGTCGACGTTCGCAAACGTCAGCGAGATGTGTTTGATCTTGGTAAGGTCCTGTTTGACCCCGACCGCCACGACCGCAACGTCCGACGACTTGGCCGGCGGGATCTGCAGCGTGACGTTCGTCTGCACGCCGATCTTGTCGCCGTCGGGCGCCACGTTCAATGTCGCCAAGATGTCAGGATCGGCGGTCGGATTCTTGAAACCGAACGTCACTTCGAGAAGCCGGTTCGCTTTCACGGGATCTTTCGCGCTTCCATCGTACGCTGCGCGCACAACTGCGCTCGAGAGATACACTGAGGTGGGACTGCTCGTGGGTCCGGGGGAGCCCGACGACAGCGCGAACGGCGTTGGGGACGCCCCATAGGCCGGCTGACCCATTTGGCCACCGGGCGGCACTGGAGGCGACGGGCTGCCGAATCCGCCGTTCGCGCTGCACGCGGCAGACAGGAGGGCGAGGACGGCGAGCGCGGCCCCGGCGCCGCGCTTGAGAATCAGCACTTGCATCGACCTTGGATTCGGTTTCAAAATCTCGGCTCCTAGCGCAGCAGCGCATGGTACATTAGAAGAAGGGATTGTGTTCGCGCTCCTGTTCGACGGTAGAGGGCGGGCCGTGTCCGGGCAGTACGACCGTCGCGGCAGGCAGCGAGAATATCCTGGTCGCCACGCTGTTCAAGAGGTCTTCGTAGCCGAGGCGCGGGCCGTATAACTTACCAACGGAACCGGCGAACAAAGTATCACCCGTGAAAAGCATGTCGCGGTAGAGGAAACACACTCCGCCGTCCGTGTGCCCCGGCGTGTGAATGACGCGGATCTCTCCTTTGCCGAATGGTATGGTTCCACCGTCCACCGCGTCGAGCGCTCCGCGAGCGTTGTCGCCGATTTCGAGCGCGTCGATTCGACTGATGACGACGCGCGCGCTGGGAAACGCATCGCGCAGTTCGGGAACGGCGTCAACGTGGTCGTGATGCTTGTGCGTGAGCAAGATGTATTCCAACGGCACGTTGGCGCGCTCGAGTACGCGCAGGATATGCTCGGCATTGCCGCCGGGGTCGACAAACGCGGCGGTCTTCGTCTCCTTCGAGATCAGGAAATAGCCGTTGCTCGGGAACGGCGCATTTATCTGGTGTTGGAGTTCCCCATTCAGTTCCACCGATCGCGGGCTCCAATCGCGACACCCGATATCGGCGAGCTTCTGCGGATCCAAGTTTAGAACGCGCGCGATCGAATGCGCCTCATCCTCGGTCGGGTTAGCGCGTTCAGCCAGTAGCGCGTCCAAGCGGCCGGGCGCGACCTTCGCCTCGGCGGCCAGCGCGGTGTTTGCGATCTTTAGGCCGGTCGACGCCTTGCGTACGATGTCCGCGAAATTGTCTTCGCGCACGACGTCGATTTTCAATTCGGCCCTCCGGGAGTGTGCGGCACGCCACGCGCAGCGGACGGGGCAAGAACGCGAACAGCGATGGTTCGGAACTCGCCGCGCGCATCCGTGACGCGCACCAACGCGATGCCCGCCGCCTTTGCGACGATCACGATTGATCTGACGGCGCCTGCACCCGGCATGATCTGCACGGTGCAGATGGTTTGATCGGAGACTTCGGCCGCGAGCGCGCCGTCCGGCGTGCCACGCGTCTGAATCACAAGCTGTGCGCCGGGTCTATCCAAGGTCGCAAATGCCAGCGCTATGTCAAACGGTTGAGCCGGTTGCAAGGGTGGCGCCGCGCTTCGCGGCGGTAGGACGGCGCGCGGCATCCCAGGCGACGGTGACCTCGTGGGTGCGGGCGACATCACCGCGAGTGGATGCAGCGTCGTGCGCGGCGGAAGTGGGTGCGGTGCTATCGGACGCGGCGAGCCCGGATGCGGCGGACCATGACGCGGACCATGACGCGGCGGCGGCACGCGCTTGCCGCCGCCCGGCGGAACCCTGTGATGTTTCGAAAGCGGTGACGCGACGGCGATGCCCACTTCGACGACCGCGCTCGAGCCGGGGATATCGTCGGTCACGGTCAAGGCGATCGTGCCGCTGAACGACGGATTGGCGTTGGTCGGTGTGACCGCTATACTCGCCGATCCGATTCCCGACGTCACCGTGACGCCGAGGTCGGTCGGATCGGGGTTGTTGACGACGAAGTTGATTCCCAACAGGTCAGAGGCGGTGAAATTCTGCGTCGGGCTCGTCGTCGTGGGGAAGGTCAGCGACGCGGGACTGACCGACATGCCGCCCGATGCGACTTCCACCGTGACGAGCGCGGTCTGTCCATGATCGTCTGCGAGATGGACGCCGCACGTACCCACCCCGAGTGCGGTCACGGTGAACGTAACGCTGGAGTTGCCGCTTCCCGGCGAAACGCTTGCCACGGAACTGCACGTCGGTCCAAGCGTCGCCGTGAATGTTCCGTTGTAGCCAGTTTCCGATATCGTGAAGGTGCCGGTCGTCGGCCCGCCAGTGTTCAGATTGAGCTGCGCCGTGCTCGGTACGACCGCACCGAACGGCCCGACATTCACGGTCTCGGTCACGCTTTGTCCATCCGTATCCTGGACCACGAACGTGCACGATCCCGTAGCGAGCGAGGTGACGTTCAACGTCGTGCTCGGTCCCGGTCCGGCGGGCGCTCCGATGGTGGCAATTCCCGAACAGGTCGAATTCCCGGTCGCGAACGTGCCGGTGTAGTTCGTCTCCGAGATGGCGAGCGGCGTCGTCACATTGACGTCGCTAAAGCCGAGCGGATTCGGTGAAAGCGTCAGCGTGCCGTCGACGACGACCGTCTCAGTGCCCGAACCGCCGTGATCGTCGGTGGACTGGATGTGACACGTGCCTGCGGCGACAGCCGAGACGAGGAAGCTCGTGGCCGGTCCGGCTGGGAAGGTCGCGATACCGCTGCAGTCGGTTGACCCCGCGGTGAATTGGCCGCTGTAGCCCGTTTCCGAGACAGCGACTGACTGCGACGTATTGTTCGACGTGTTGAGCGGCAACGGATTCGGTGCAGGCGTGACCGTGCCGAACGGTCCGACCGTGATGGTCACGAGAGTGCTTGCGCTAAACGCGTCGGTCACGTCGAACGTGCACGTTCCGGCGCCCGCAGAGGTCACGCCGAGCGTGAAGCTCGGTCCGCTGCCGGTCAGAGCGCTGAACGTCGCGATGCCTGCGCAGTCGGCGCTATTGGTCACGTTGAACGCTCCGGTATAATTCTGCTCCGTGATCGCGATCGGGGTTGTGAGGCCGATGTCGTTGAACGTGTGACTCGTCGGTGAAACCATGAGTGCGCCCGCGACGCTGACCGCGACAGGCGCGGTCTGGCCGTGATCGTCGTGCATCGTGATCGTGCACGACCCCGGCGCGACGGCGGTCACGGTGAACGCGGTCGGTCCTCCGCTAAACGTTGCGATGCCAGAGCAGTCCGCGGACGTCGCCGTGAACGGACCGCCGTAGTTCGACTCGCTGACGTTGACGTTGCCGGTTGTCGGGCTCGTCACCGAAAGCGCAACGCTTGCCGGCGACGGATTGACCACGCCGAACGGTCCGACCGTCACGCTGACAGCCTGCGATCCGCCGTGATCGTCGTCGACGTCGAAGCTGCACGTGCCGCCCGACGCGGAAACGCTGGAAGTCACCGCGATCGTCGCGGTCGGACCCGGACCGGACGGAGTTCCGACGCTCGCGATTCCCGAGCACGTGTTGTTCGCCACGCTGAAATTGCCCGTGTAGGTGTTCTCAGACACATTGACAGTCTGCAATGCGTTGACGTCACTGTACGTGAGCGAACTCGGGCTGACCATGAGCCCGCCGAAGACGGTGATGGTCAGCGTCACCTGCTGATCGCTCGTCACGATGTTCGCGTGACAGATGCCGACCGCGATCGGTCCGACGACAAACGGTTGGATCGGGCCGTGCCCTACTGGAGGAGAGAACGACGCGATGGCGCAGTTCGAAGGCGTGATGTTGCCGACATAGTTGTTCTCAGATGCCGTCGCCGTCTGCGTCGGTGCCGACGTGCCGGCGAACGTCAGCGACGTCGGAACTATGCCGAGAGCGCCCGTCTGGACTGTGATTGAGACCGCGGCCGTTCCGCCCACACCGTCGGTCACCGTTATCGTCGCGTTTCCTTTCGACACCGGCGTCACGGTGAACGTGGCGGACGGTCCGCTGCCGGTCGGGTTGACCGTCGCGACGCCGGTCGCGTCGCTCGAAGCCGTGATGGTGCCGCTGAAGTTCGGGTCGTTCGCGACGAACGTCTGCGGCGTGGTCGTTCCGCCGAACGTCAGCGATTGTTTCGTCGTCGTCAGCGGCCCAGTGACGGTCACCGGTAACATGACGCTGCCGTTGCCGGTCACCGTGATGTTCGTGTCGCCGGCGCCAGCCGGCGTCACCGTGAACGTCACGGGTCCGGGCCCGGGACCCGATGCCGGAGAAACCGTTGCGATACCGGCGTTACCCGTGGACGCCGAAATCGTTCCGCCGAAATTCGCCTGCGTCGCTGTGAATTGTTTGGGCGTACCGGACGAGCCGTTGAAGTACAGTGCAAGACTCGTCGGATTGAGGACGAGCCCACCGGTCGAAACAGAGACGGAGACGACAGCCGACTGGCCGATGTTGTCGGTGACCGTGATGTTCGCCGATCCCTGCCCGACAGGCGTGACCGTGAACGTGACCGGCCCCGGGGCGCCGCCGGATCCGGTTACCGTTGCGACATCGGTGTTGCTCGAGTGAGCGCTCAGCGTGCCGTTCGGCGTGTTGTTCGGATCGGTCGCCGTGAACATCTGCGGCGTCGTGGTGCCGTTGAACGACAGGCTGTTCACGCTCGGGCTGATCGGACCCGCGATTCTGACGCTCACCGGCACGGAGTTGCCGATCGTGTCACTGACCGTCACGGTGACATCGCCGTGCTTATTTCCCGTGGGCGTCACCGTGAAGGTCACCGGTCCGGGTCCATTACCGCCGCCGGAAACCGTCGCGATCGTCGGGTCGCTGCTTACCGCGCTTATCGCGCCGGAATAATTTGCTTCATTTGCGGTCACCGTCTGGCCGGCAGCGTTGACGCCGATCGGGCCGATGCTCGTCGGCAGCACTTGGAGCGCGCCCGGCGTCTGCACCGTTACAGAAACGTTGACTGTGTTACCGTGGACATCGCTGAACGTCACCGACGTCGCGCCCGATCCCACGGGGGTCACCGAGAACTGCACAGGTCCGGGCCCGTTGCCGCTTCCGGTCACCGTAGCGATCGACGTATCGTTGGATTTGCCGCTTATCGCGCCGGTGTAGTTCGCTTCGGAAACGCCGACGTTCTGCGCCGGTGCGCCGACGTTGAACGTCAGCGACGTCGGGTTGGCGCTCAGAACTCCCGCGACCGAGACGCTCACGTTTGTGGTGTGGCCAAGGTTGTCGCTCACGACGATATTCGTGTTGCCGGCGCCATGTGGCATTACCATAAACGTAACCGGTCCGGGACCGTTGCCCGAACCGCTGACCGTCGCGACCGTCGTGTTGTTCGACATTGCGCTGAACGGTCCGGAGTAGTCAGGTTCGTTCACGGTGATCGGCTTTTGGCCCGCCGTTGGTGAATCGAATGACAAGCTTTGCGGGTTCACTTGGAAAGGCCCGGAAACCGCAACTTGAACCGCTACGCTGCCGCCGCGCGCGTCGGTAACGGTGATCGTCGTGGTTCCGGGGGCGACGGGCGTCACCGTGAATGTCACAGGGCCGGGTCCGTTACCGGATCCGCTCACCGTCGCAACGCCCGGATTACCTGAGATCACCGCGGAAATAGCGCCGGTATAGTTCGACTCGGACGCGGTGAAGGGCTGCGGCGCCGCACTTTGCGACGCGAAATCCAAACTCGTCGGATTCGTGTTCAGCACGCCGGGCGGCGGAGTTGGCGGCGGGCCGCCTCCGCCACTGCTACCGCCGCCGCCGCCTCCCCCGCCATGGCCGGCAAGTGCGGCGAGTCCCGCGATGCCCGCAAGCAAACCGATGATTCCACCTCCGCCGCCGCCCGAAGACGGCGCAGCCGTGACATCCGGAGACGGCACTGGAGATGCCGACGCGTTCGCGACGCGTTGCGCATCGGTGCGGTCGGGGCATGGCAGCGCGGTGAACTCTTGCGTCGTGGCTTGGAAATCGAGGTGCGTCGGCGCGTTCTTGCCGGCAAGCCGCAACGCGGCGGGAGCGTCGACGGTCGTCGTCGAGCCGTTCGGTCCTTTGGTCGTGATGCTTCCGATATAAAGCGCGACATCCGCTCCGCTCGAATCCGCCGCGATGTCGAACACCGCGGGCACACTGGAGACGGTCAGCGTCGCTCCGCCCGTCGTAACTGCGAGCGACGGCGCATCGGCGGCAACGCACATCGCTCCCGCGCTCAATCGCAGCGTCGTGCCGGACGTCGAACTTGCATATTGCACTGTGGTTCCGGCGCCGAGTCGAGCGCGCAGTGCACCCGCGGCGGCGACGGAGGCTAGGCCATTGATGCCGGTCATCACGGTCTCGCCCGATCGAAGCGCCTGCGCGCCGCTCACGTCATGCGAGGCGCCCGAAGTGTCGCGCACCGTGAGTGCGCCGCCAAGATTCGCGACGATCGCGACCGGTCCGGAAGCAGCGGCGCTGCGCGGCACGACGAGCGCGAGCGCCATCGCGACCGCCCAGAACCTGGGAAATCGAGATGAGGATCTTCGCTTCGTTGCGGGCGGGGAGATAGTCAAAGAGACCACGCTTTGGACGGAGCGCTGACGCGACGCCGGTTCGGTGAAAAGTCAGTGTTGGCAGAGCGGACGGCGTGCGCCTCCACAGGCAGCCCATCCACGGCGGCGAATGTCCCGCACATGCTCGCGAAAGACATCGAGCGGCTTATCATACGAGTTTCGCTGGGCCTGGCGGCCGTCGTGATCGTCGCGGCGGTCGTCTCGCTGACGCCGCCCGGGAAGCAGCTGCTCGAACATCTGACCGGCGGCTTCGATACGACGACGGACGCGCGTTCGCCGATCCAGCAAGCCGAAGACGCCCTCACCGCCGGCGATACCGCGAGCGCGCGGCTCTTCGCGGCACAAGCAATGCAAGGGTCGCCCGACGCGAGCATGGCCTACCGCGCGGGGAACGTTCAGCTCAGCGCCGGTGACGAGAAGGCGGCGGAAGCGGACTACCTTGCGGGTGAGCGGCTCGGCGCATCCTTTCCATGGAATTTCATCGCGCTTGGTCAGCTCTATGAGCGTGAAGACAATTTGTTGGGGGCGGACGAGAATCTCCGCGCCGCCACCAACATAGCGCCCAAAGTACAATTCCTCCACTACGATCTCGGTACCGTCGAGTTGCGCGAGGGGTTGCGCGCGGCGGCTGCCGCCGACTTCCGCGCCGAGCTCACGCTCTCGCCCGACTATGCGCCGGCGCGAGACGGGTTAGCGCAAGCGCTCGGCCACGCATTGCCAACCGTCGCGCTGACCGCGCCGAAGCCAAAACCGACGGCGAAACTCATCATCCATCCGCTCGTCGCGCCGAGTCCGAGCCCGACGCCGATCCCGAGCCCGTCGCCTACGGTCGTCGCGCAGGCCACGCCGACCGCGACTCCCACGCCCACGCCGACACCGCTCGCGTCACCCACTGCTCCGCCGACGCCGCGCGCACACCACGTCAAAATCATTCAGCGCGTCGCAACGCCGACCCCTACGCCTGCACCATCGCTTGAGCCGGCGCCAGATCTTGCGAAAGTGTCTTCGGATGCGCGCAGCTATCTGCTGGGCGTCGGACAGGATTTGAACTTCACGCGGGCGCTGCCGGACGCCGATCTGACAGACTCACCGGCCGCGATCAAAACCAAGATCGCCTCCGCTCGCAGCGACGCCGAACTGCTGCGGCTCGGCACCGGTGCACTGCTCCAAGGCGACCTCGTGACGGCAGCCGCGGCATATCGCGCCGCCGCGACGATCGCTCCGAACGATTGGCAGCCGCCGTATCTCGAGGGTCTTACCGCGCAAGCGCTCGGCGACGAATCGGGTTCGCGTTCGTGGTTCTTGGCGTCAGCTCGCATCGCCGATCGGCCCGAGACGTATACGAGCCTCGCGCTGCAGGCGCTGAACGACGGGGACATCAGCTCCGCATTGAAAGACGCTCGGCAAGCGGTCAACGACGATCCGAATTTTGGCCCGGCGCATTTCACGGCCGGCATGCTTGCGATCATCGCGGCCAACGCGCCGCTGGCGCGCAGCGAACTTTCAGTCGCGATCGTGCTCGGCCGCGCGCCGCAGCGGACCGGCTACTTCCTCAAAGCCGCTGGCGGCTGAGACGCAACCGCACGCTTGCTGTGGAAGAGCGGCACGAGCAGCAGCGTCAGCGAGAACGCAACCGCTAGTCCGATCGATGCGTCGTCGAACGCTGCCATGTACGCCTGTTGGGTAAGAGTCCCCGCGAGAGCCGCGGTGGCTTGCGAAGCGGCCGTCGTCGCGTCGGCGCCGTGCGAGACGAACGCACTTGTCAGCTCAGCGAGCCTGAACCGTGTCGCGATGCTGAACGCGCTTATGTGTTCGCCGAAACGGTCGAAATGGAATTTCTGACGCGTCACGATTGCGGTAGCGACAAGAGCGATGCCGACGGAACCTCCAAGCGTCCGCGTCAGACTGAACAGCGATGAGCCGTCGGCTTTTTGGCGCGGCGACAGATCGACGAGCGCGAGCGCCGTCAACGCGGTGAAAAGAAACGGCAACGCGGCGCCGCGCAGGACCTGCAGCCACGCGATCGCCGCAAACGAATCATCCAATGTGAGGAAGCCGTTGCCGATGAGCGAGAGCACGAAGAGGCCGATGCCGATCACCATCATCGCGCGCGGCGGTATCCGGGTGCCCACTCGACCGAGAATGCCGAAGCCAGCGAGACTGACGAGAGCCGCCGGAACGAGCAGCAGCCCGATCTGTAGCGCCGTGTAGTGCAAGAGCGTGCCGGCGAACAGCGGGATGATGAATAGGCTGCCGAAGAGCGCGCCGCCGAAGACGGTTCCCGCGAGCGAGCCAAGTGCGAAATTACGATTCGCGAAGATGCGGATGTTGATGAGCGGATGCGGCGACCTCAGTTCCGTCACGATGAACGCGACGAGCGACGCCGCGGAGATCAACGTCAACGATGCGATAAACGGCGATTCGAACCAGCCGTCTTTCTCGCCGTTCTGCAGCACGATCTGCATGGTCGAAAGCCAGAGCACAACGGTGGTGAGGCCCACGATGTCGATCGGCGCGCTGCCGCGAGCGCGCGAGACCTCGCGATTCTCGCCGATGAACAAATAGCTGAGCGTTATCGAAAGCGCGACGAGCGGCACATTGACGAAGAATATCCAGCGCCACGATAGCGCGTCGGTGAGCCAACCGCCGAGACTCGGGCCGATCGCAGGGCCAAGTGCGGCGCCGATGCCGTAGAGCGCGCCTGCGATTGGCAATTCCTCGGGCGGGAACGCCTCGAGTAAGATCGTCAGCGTGATCGGGATGAGCGCGCCGCCGCCGACACCCTGGATCACTCGGAAGATCACAAGCGACCAAAGGTTCCACGCGAAGCCGCACGCGATCGAACCGGCCACGAAGACCACCTGGCTGATGATGAAATAGCGCCGCAAGCCGATGAGACTCGAAAGCCAACCAGTGGTCGGGATGATCGCGACGTTTGTGATCAGGTAACCCGTGATCACCCAGTCGATCTCGTCGACGCTCGCGCCGAACGACGACTGCAGATTCGGGATCGCGACGTTTACGATGCTGCCGTCGAGGACCGCCGTCAACGCCGCCAGCATGACCGGCAACGTGATGAGCCACTTGTTGCCGACGATGAGGCGCGAGTTGGAGGCGGCGCTTGCGCGCGCCTCCATCAGCGCTGCGAGCTCGTGTCGATCGCCACTTCGGTGGACAATCCCTGGCGGAGCAAGTGGTTCGGATCCGACGCCGGATCGATCATGATACGAACGGGCACGCGTTGGACGACTTTGGTGAAGTTGCCGGTCGCGTTGTCCGGCGGGATCAGGGCGAACGTCGCTCCGGTCGCCGCGGCGATGCTCGTCACCGTGCCGGTGAATTTGATGTGCGGATATGCGTCGACGCTGATGGCAACGGGGTCGCCAACGCGCACGCGCTCGAGTTGCGTCTCTTTTAGGTTTGCCGTGACCCAGAGGTGTGTCTGCGCCGCGATGGCCATGACCGGCTGTGCGACCGCTACATTATCTCCGACGTTGACGGACTTCTTGCTGACGATGCCGTCGATGGGCGCAATGACTCGCGTGTACGAAAGCTGGAGCTTCGCGATATCCAATGCAGCCTGCGCCGCGCTCTGCTGCGCGGACCCGGTCAACGCTTGCGCGCTCTTGATCCTGTTCTGATCGTTTCCGGTCAGAGCTTGAGCGAGTTGCGCTTGGCTTGCGGATATCTGCGCGCCGGCCGCGGATGCGCCGGCTTGCGCCTGTTCGAGATTGCTCTGCGCTTGCACAACGCCTGCTTGCGCAGCCGTCACCGAGATGGACGCAGACTGCTGGGCGGCGACGGCCGATTGGTAGGCGGCTTCTGTCGCGTCGAACTGCTGGTGCGAGATGGCGCCCGCTGCGATGAGCGTCTTCGCGCGGTCGCGGTCGTTCGCGGCTTTGGTCAAAGCGGCGTTCGCCGAATCCAATTGAGCTTTTGCGACGCCCACGCCGGCGTCTGCCGACAAGACCGCCGCCTGAGCCGTGCCGATCTTTGCGGAAGCGCCGACCGCCGCGCTCTGCGATTGCGCGACGCCCGCCTGCGCTTGGCTCGTCTGCGCAATCGTCAGAGCCGACTGCATCGGAACGCCGATCGCGGCGGCTTGCGCTGCGCCGCGTGCTTGTTCGAGAGCGGCTTGCGCTTGAGCGACGGCCGCGACAAAGTCACGGGGATCTATCGTGAGCAGCAAGTCGCCCTTGTGCACCAATTGATTCTCGTGGACGTAGACCGCCGTGATCTGGCCCTTGACACGCGGCGCGACCGTGGTTACGTCGCCTTCGATTTGTGCGTCGTCGGTAGAGACATGGTGGCTTGCATAAACGAGATACGAGATGCCGAAGATCAAAAGCACGAGCCCGACGATGATGCCGGCCGGTATGAGGATGCGGCGCCGGCGGCCGGTCGTCTCAACGCCGCCCGAATTCTGGTCTTCGGCGCTCATCGATGCTCCATTTCGTGCTTGAGTCGGAGGTGCGATGGTCTCTGTCGAATTGGTGGCCATTAGCCTGCCGCGATCTTGGATTCCGGCTTGAATTCGCCGTACGGTTTGAAATTCGCAGTGCGCATGCGCTCGCGAAGTCGTTCGATCATGTGGGCGAGCTGACGGAGTTCGTCTTGGTTGAGCGCGCCCATCAGTTCGGAGACGTTGGCGATATGCTGAGGGACGAACCAACGCATGAACTCTTGCCCATGCTCGGTCAGGCGGGCGATGATGAGTCGCCGATCATCTGGATGATCGATGCGTTCGACCAGGCCATCGCTGACGAGCCCGTCGATCAAGCCGGTTATATTCGGCCTGGTAACTACCAGATAGCGGCCGATCTCCGAGAGCGCCATCGACTGGTTATCAGCGCTGAAAAGTGCCATAAGCACGTTTAGCCTGCCTGAGGAGAAATCAAACGTCTTGCACATCTTGTCGACAAAGCCGTCGAGGTCCGCGGACATCCGCTTGAGCGAGATCAGCGCGTAGACAGCCGCGACGTCGAACTTCTCGCAGCGCTGGCTCATGCGCAGCAAGCCTGCCTTCATGGCTTTCATCTCGTCGCTGAGCGGGGTCGGACCGCTTTCGGGCTCTACCATCTGAATTAGTTAACCTCCTAATGATTTACGAGTTTATTATATAGTTAGGAGGTTAACATGTCAACGCATGATGTCCCGCGGGGTGTAGGGGATGCAACTAAAACCTTGTCGAGCCACTTGATTTCCGGGACCCAAGTGTTTCGATTCGGAATCCTGGGGCTTTGAAAAAAACCGATTTTCGGCAGAGGAAGCGTAGGGCCAAGTTCAAGGAAGCAAACTCGAATTAGTCATGACTTTAAATTAGATGCTATAAGAATTCAAGCGTCGTCGTCCGGCGATCGCGGCCAAGGCGAAGAAAGGCGGCGAATTCGTATCCAAGACACCTTTTATTAGACCGGAGTTTTTTTAGGTCACGCGTGATTTCCGAGTTTTCAATCTTCTTTGCTTCAATATTACAAGTAAGTTGTTCGGAACTGCGCGACAATGCGCAATAATATCGGGTAATACGGTTATGGCTCTCAGGTCGGTCGCGTCGACCTCTTGGATTGGGGTCACTCCCTTGGGGTCGCGGCCGTCTCGGTTGTGCTCGCATTCAAGAAGGGCTGAGTCGACCAGGAAGAGTCGATCCAGCGCCGCCCAAATGAGTTCTCCGATTTCACGAATTTTCACGGTAATTCTAACCTACGTAGCTGCCGTCTAACCTGTAGGTGGTGAACCTGAGGGCGGCTTTACAATCTGCATACCGCCCCATGAGTTATAGCGTTTACGCAGTTCGTCCTCAATTTCATTTAGCGCATTGGGCTTAGCTACTGGCTCCCCCAAACCGATCTCTTTGCCCCGAAGCGCCACGAAGTTCATTAAGCTCCATGGAGACGTCTTCGTCATCGATTGCTTGGCGGTAAGGAGATCAAATATGCTTATCGTCGCGCTAAGATCACCTTCCAGTAAGTCAAGGGCCTGTACCTCAATTATTTCGAGAGTCTCAGTGTTTTGGAGCCAGCTATTCCTTTTGATGGCTTCACGAATCTGTGATATGATGCCGACCCAATGTGGCACGGCAAACGATGTTACGATTATTGGGAACAATCGATGGAGGGACCTTGGACTAACCCCTTCGTATTCAAGATGACCTTCGCGGAAATGACGGATGTCTTCATCCAATTCCTCAATCTTTTCGATTAGTCTAGCTATGTCTTCTTCGATGAATTCATCGCGCAGCTCGATCAGTGATTCGATTTCACGAAATCGCGTGGCAGTCACCTCGATAAAAGCAACGTCGCGTCCGTCGGAGACCACGACGTCGGCTCCGTGGTACTCCACGCGACCGATTCTATATGTCTTGTCACCGTCAATTGCATAGTGACGCTCCTTCGAGACTCGTGAAAAGAGAGACAAAACATGCAGCTCAAGATAGTGGCCAAAAAATGTGCGAAGAAGGTTTGACCGTTTCGGATTCTTCTCGCGATAAGCATCCGCGAGCCTGTAATAGAGCCCTGAGGTCGACGCGTTTTCTAAAAATGGAATATATGGGCAACAAAGGTTGCCGCTCGGAAGCCGGATGAATGGTCGTTGTTTGAGTGGGAACAGCGTCGCACCAAGATGGGAGTCCGACCCCGCTGTGTCCAGAAGGGTTGACAATTCGGCAACATCAACCGTGTTGATCCGCAACCACTTTTCAACGGCCTGTGGACTTGCAATCGTATTAAGGTATTCTGGAGGCAGAAGGTAACTGTAGTTTGATAGATTTTCGAACGACGTGATTTGTTTAAATCTCAAGATTTCCCCATAGCCAACAGCCATAAAGTCAACCCACGACATTTCAAGGAGATCCACTACGTCCGAGTTGACATCGCTAAACGCCGGGTGTCCTCGTGCCTCCTCGGTTGATGCCCAACGGAAGAACGATGCGTATACGAGGAGTTTGTTTAGGTACGGATCCTCAAATCCAAACATCCCCGCTATTTCCGTCGGTACAAGGTCTGACGGAGTACCGCTATGCGTTCTTTGGATACTGGCGGAACGAAGACTTGATATTGTCAACAAGGCCCGACAAAAGTCGTCGCCAAAGGTTTGAGGGCGTTTTGCAGCTCTGCTATGTTTAACTACTTGCTTTATGAGTATCGCCAATTGTTCCGGATAGAACAAAGTGCGGCCCTGATCGATAAATTCGTCCAAGCGCGTACGGTGACAGTTGAGTCGAAGCGCTTCAACGAATTGGTGCTGAAACTTCGGCGCTCGGTAGTCTAGCTGACCGAAGCGCAATAGGGCACTAAGTCGCCCGATCAGATCCAGAGTTGATTCCAAAGGCCATGCGGATGTTAAGTATTCGAGTTCTGACAGACTCGCTGAGCCCTGAAACATTTCATCGTACGCGATATTCACAAGCACGCCGCCGGCCATGTTATTGATCCTTACTACGCTAGGTATGCCTTTGCAGCTGACTTCACATGAACGGAAGCAAATTCAGGAATCAAATCAAGCAACAGTGACCACTTCGCCAAGATCAAAATATCTCGCTCACCAGAAAGGACGGATTTCTGATCCTACGCAAATACATTTAGCAGGTCAACGGGCTCCTTCGACGAGAGCCGATCGACCACCAAATCCGCCCGAACAATTGCATCTGCTATAGCCTCAACAACTCCTCCGCGCTCGGTTGCTCGTGTGATGATGGACAGCAATCCGATATTGAAAGTCCGCAGTCTTTGAGTGAAATATGGGAGCATTCGCATATTGACAGTCGCCTCATGGACCAATCGATTCCTAAATTGATAGATCACCGTGACAAGGTCGCGAACCGACTGCCGAGTTCTCTTTAGTTCCTTTAGTGCGAAAGTCGGATCAGCGTAGAATGCAACGCTGTATTCTATCACGTCATTGACTAGCACATTAGAAACATTCGGTTGGAGGCGCTTCGCGGCCGCGAGGAAATCCTTAATCTCCAAACTTTTGCCTAGCGGTAGCGTGAGACCCAATTCATCGGCTTCCCGTCGACCGATGTTTACGCCGGGCCTGAGATTTCCAAGTTCTTGGTTCCTGAAAATGTTATTCAGAAACAAGTAGAGATCCCAAAAGACTTCACGGCACCTTGCGAGTACACCGAGAGCCGACAATACTTCCCGACAAGTTGCCTCTATCGAGACATCCTCCCCTCGCAACAACGGACGCTCACCCTTCGTTGAGAGAACGTTCTCCACGGAGATCCAGTAATTCAATATTTTGTCTTCAAGTGGTACTGACTCCTCAGCCTTTCGGTAATATTTGTAAGCCATTTCCGCTTCGAACTTTCCGTTGAGCCAACGCCCCTTAGTTTGCAGGTCTTCAGCCAGCTTCGTCAGGCTATCTATCGCTGCCCTATCGAATTGCCCATCGGTCCTTAGAACGAGTAGGCCGTCGAAAGCATCTGGATTCCTTGTATCTGTGCCAGACCCTGAGGCAACACTATGATAAGTTTCGTCTGCAACTACGTAATTGTCTGCGGATACGACGATGAGCGTATGCGGATTTAGAAAATAGTGAATCAAATCAACCGCACGGGCTGTTTTTTCGACAGCCTCGGCCAAACCGGCGATTGGATCGAGTGCTTCCAGCGTTATCGATGCGTTCATATATCCTGGCGCCGAACTAAGGTCGAGTTCATCCTTCGCATGATTGCATGTAATGAGCGGCCTAAGTCTTGGAGAGTAAAATTGCACTTCACCGACCTGGAGCGGGCGCAGTCCGGTGAGCCCCGCGACGCGCAGCATGTAATTGTATCGCCGTGGGAACGCATGAAAAAGGGTCCGAAGCCCGTTCAGCCTCTGAGTCGGTGTAAGCCCGTCCATTTCTAGCTTTAATGCCGCCGAGTATTTCTTTCGGTCAAATCGCGTGCCCTCAAAGAAAGGGCGCATCGACGTCGTTATCGCCGGGAATCTAGTAAAAACGTAGTCATTAATTTGCGTTACGTTATCAAGGAGCCGACTCGGGATTTCTCCTATAGTCTTTAGAGCGAAGCCTTGAAACATCATTGCAACGATTGCATTTCTTGTCAAAACTGCTATTTTTGCAGGCCTATAATCTTTCGATAGATCAGTAATCCACCACACGAGTTCCGCCAAGAGCGCGTCGAAATACTTTCCTCTTAAGAATTCAGTAGTCGACTGATCACATAGTTCAATGAGTTGCGCGGACACAACTATCTTGTCAGGCGTCTTACTTATCTCACGGATTTCTTCGAGAATGCGCTTAAAAAGAATTACTAAGCCCGACTTCGAGAGCATTTCATCCGAATCAATATAGTATCGAAGTTCCTCACAGATGAAAGCCCGGTTCGCCTTGTTTCGCAGTCCACCAAGTCGCAACTCGTCAAATAGATAGAGTAAGATGACTTGGGGGCCTCGTAATTCTAAGCCACGCGAATTGACATTAAATGACGCGACCTGGTCTTCCCAAATATCTCGCCAATTTCGCAAACGAGATTCAATGGTTGCGAGTCGCGGATCTAGCACAGTTTGAACTCCAGTCCGAGTGACGTTGTTAGATGTTCGGAGTCAAGTCACGGACTTTTCCAATCGGGCCAACAGCTTCTTCCCTATTGCTCGTCGACCCGCTAGGGTTGCATAAGAATTCGCCAGTCGAGTCCGTTCTCACGTGCTTCGACCACCGGCGTCCTGCAAAGTCTCTACGAGCCTGGTTGACAGCGACGTCTCCGTCGTTCCGTAACATCAAATGCGTGCTTTAAGCGAGTTAAAAGTAGATCTCGGCTCGCGCATGGCCTGCACGGTCGCCAAAATCCTACGAGTTTTGGTCAGGCGTTGGTTGATCGCAAATGTGCGGACGGCGTCCCGTTGAGAATAGGGCGTGTGGCAAAAATAGACATATTCATGGACGATGAAACCATCTGAAATTATCGACAGGGCAATCGCAGACCTCAAGGATTGGCGGGGCAAAATGCTCGCCACTGTTCGCAAAGTGATTCTTCAAGCCGACCCCGAGATAATCGAAGAATGGAAATATATGGGCACGCCGCGTTGGTCGCGCGATGGAACGATCTGCATCGGCAACGCTCACAAGGATAAGGTAAAGCTGACATTTGCTCACGGCGCAGGCCTTCCGGATCCGGACAAGCTCTTCAATAACGGGTTAGGCGGCAAAGAATGGCGCGCGATCGATCTCTTCGAGGGCGATAGAGTCAACGAGCGCGCTCTGAAAAAGCTTATCCTCGCCGCCGCCGCTCACAATCGCGCCGAGTTGAAGCGGAAGAAACCGGCTACCGCTCGCGCGTCTCGGCCCAAAGCACGCAAAAAGTAGTATCAACCCGCGCTTGGGTGGATATCAGCTCGGTAGCCGGCGGATAGAACGGCGACGGCTGATCGCGGGGTAAGTACCTCGACCTCTCGATGCGGCGGCCGCTTGCGCCGGGTGTTATATCCTTGTTGCGACCATGCGAGTAAGGCGTCGCCTCGCACCAGCCACGCGGCACCGTCATCCGCTATGAATGCGCCGTCGGGGAGATCGGCGATGTCCGCCGCGTAAGTTCGTTTGGTGCGGGGTCTGATCAGCCGATCTCCATGAAGTTGCAGATCGATCGCGTCAGCGCCCGAGGGCTCTCCGAAGCGGCCGGTCCACGCCGCGCAGAACCGGCGGTAGTCTTCGCGGCGGCATTCGGCACATGGCCGATGGCCCGCGCCAAACGCCGTCGCCTCGTCGAGGAAGAAGAGCTCGGTGTATCGGTGCGGGGTCATGACAACTCGGCGGATCCCCTTGAACTCCAACCGGCATGCGATCCAACGCCTGAGCTTTGCGTAGTGAACGATGCGTTTGGAATCGTCGTGCAAGATGCCGCGGTTGCCCATGAGCAGGCCGCGTCCTTCGAGCGCGACGATTTCGCCGAACGGCGTGACCCGGTTTTGCAGAGGCATCTCCGACATGATACTCTGCGACCGGGCGAGGATTCCCGCATCAGAGTCCAATTTTGGGGCTTGACTTTTCGGCTCAAATATACAACTATATGGTTGTGGATACTCTCAGCTCCGCGTTCGCAGCCCTTTCGGACCCCACGCGCCGGATGATCCTCGATCGCCTGATGCGCGGGCCAGCGACTGTGAACGAGCTCGCCAAGCCGCATAAGATGACGCAGCAAGCCGTTTCGAAACACGTGGCATATCTGGAGCGCGCTCGGCTCGTCGCAAAAAAACGCCGCGGTCGAGAGCATCTCTGCAGCCTCAGACCAAACGCGATCCGCCAAGTCGCCGATTGGGCAGACGGGTATCGCCGCTTTTGGGAAGAGAGTCTTGAACGCCTAGATCTTCTGCTTCGTGAGGACGGAGAGAAAGCGAGTCGACGTGGCCGGTCAAAATAG
>JABCYQ010000021.1 GCA_013290125.1 Vulcanimicrobiota bacterium | reverse complement strand
ACGTGGGCCGATATAAAATCGGCCCCTTCAAAAATCAGCCCATTCAGATCTATTTGAGCGTCGGGACTTTTTAGAACGGCGGGAGCGAGGAAGTCTGAACGACGCGCTCGTCGTGGAATCCCGTGACGCTCACTTGCACGTACACGTCGCCATGATAACCGCGCGGCAGCGGTAACAGCAACCGCGCGCGCATGCCGCGGACCGCGCCTTGGGCGATCAACGTTCCGCGCGCATCGGTCAATTGCACATCGGCGCCCGCTTGCGCGTACGAAGCCCATGCTATCCGAACTGCACGGCCAAGCCGAGTATAGGCCGCATCCACATTGTCGATCTCAGGCAGCGCACTGCGATCGATCGGCGCAGGGCGCGGCGCGATGCGGCGCGCGATAGCGCTCGATGATAGCACAGCGAACTTCGCCGGTGCGGGCGTGGGGCGTGAAGCTTGGGCAGCCGCGGCCTGCGCCACGGGTGCAGCAGTTATTTGAGCGGCCGGCGTCGGCGCGGGCGCAATTGTCGGTGCCACTTTCACCGGCGTCGCGGACTTCGTCTTCGCACCGGCCGACTTCGTGCGGGCGGGGTGCGAAACGTGGGCAAGCGATGCTTGCCCTACTACAGGTTGATTTGCGGGAGGCGCGACCGGAGCGGCGGCAACCGCTGCAGGCGCCGCTACCTGCGGAGTGTTGGTCGGCGCGTGCGGACGCGCCAAGAGAACGACCAAAGCCAAGGCCGCAACGCCGCCGGCAACCCAGAAACTGCCGCGACCGATCGGCGCTCTCGGCTTCTCCGGCTGAGTCGCGATCGGGTGATACGTTGAGTGGGATCCTGTGATGACGACTGCTCCGTCGAGATCGTCGGTCACAAGCGTACCGGTTGAAGACTGCGCGGGATCATCGTGCAATGCGAGCCCGGTCTGCGGACGAATGGCAGCGGCGGTCACCGCTCCCATCTGGAAGGCAGGATGATAGCCTTCGAAATTCTTCTCAACATCGGTCTTGATGTCGCGCACCGATTTGTGGATGTCCGCATGCTCGGCTGGCGCGGCGGATGCGGCGATCTCCGCGGGGTGCGGCGCGGCGGGCGGGATTGCTAACGGCAATGCCACGACTTGCGGTTGTGGCGGGTTTGATGGCTGCGTCGGTGCAACAACTTGCTGCGAGGCCGAATCTTTTTTCTCGACAGATTCTTTCGGCGCCGCCGAACTATTCAAGGGCGCAGAATCGTTCGCGGGCGCAGCGTCTTTCGCTAGCGCTGCGTCCTTCGCGGGAGCGGAATCTTTAGCGGGCGCTTCAACTGATTTTGCGACGCCGTTCTTCGATGGCTGAACGGGCGTCGCGGTTGCGGGCCGACTAGCGTCGGCCCCTTCAGTTCTGCTGGCCCCTTCAGTACGGTCGGCCCCTTCAGAATGATCCTTTGGCGCGTCGGTCGTCGCGGCGGGCTGCGGCGACGCGCTCGTCGCAAACGCGGGTGCGCTCGCGCGCCGTTCGACGAACGGCGACTTATCCGCGCGGTCTAACAGATCTCCGGCGGCGCGCTGCACGACATCCCAGACCATGCGTGTACTGCGCCGGCCCTGCGAAACCGCAACCGATGCCTCGATGGCGCGCGGGTGATTCCATCCTTCGTTATCGCGCTTGGCGCGATCCCAGCGGATCGGCAGTTCGAGCATCGCGGTTGCGCCCGGCTCAAGCCAGACCGGCTCGTGCTTCGGGTACGTCAAAGCGGGATGCGGGGTGAAGTCGGGAGTGAAATCGTCGGCTGTGCCGCTCAGGCTGCGGATGTTACAGTAGAGGATGAAGCCGCGCAGCGCGCCCTCTTCAATGATAGGTTCTTTCCACGAGAGTACCAGCGTGGCGTCGGTGCTTGCGCCCGAAACCAGCTCGCGCTCAATCGTGCTCAAAGTCTGGCCGGCCGCGTCCTTGACCGTGATCACGGCCTTGCGGTCGCGCGGCAGTTCCGCGTTCGCCCCGAAGGTCACGGCGACGGTGCGGGTCTCGTGCGCCTGGAGGGTGAGCGACCCGGGCTTGACGGATGCGGTCTCGAGATGCGACGCAACTGTGACGCGGCACAATACCGCCCGGTCTGTGTCGTTGTGCACTTGTAGGTCGTATGTTGAAGCCGTGCCTGGCGTGATGTACCAGCGCACGGACTTATCAGCGGAATCTACGGTTAAATTCTTTGCCATTTGCTTGCTCGCTCAGTCGTGTTATCGTCAGAACCTTGCGGTTTCCGCATCATCCAGGGTGGGACGCGCAAGCGAGCGAATCCCAAATCGGACGCCTCTGTGCCCCCTCAAAAAGACCGGCTTCATACGACCGTCCGTTCGTATAGAACAAGGACAACTACACAACGTGACCGGGAACCTGAACCGCGAGCTCTCCTGGCTGGACTTTAACGCCCGGGTTTTGGCGCTTGCGGAAAACGAGCGCCTGCCGTTGCTCGAGCGCGCGCGTTTCCTCGCCATCTGCAGCCAGAATCTCGACGAGTTCTTCCAAGTGCGCGTCGGCGGCCTAAAAGTGCAGATCAGTGCCGGCGAAGGCGCCACTTCGGCAACCCCCGTCACGCCACAATCGCAGCTGGTCGAGATCCGCCCGCGCGTCGAAGAACTCGTCACGCGCGCCGCGCGCGCATTCGAAGATTCAATCGTCCCCGCGCTCGCGCAAGCCGAAATCGCCATCGTGCCGTTCGCCGCGCTCGACCAAGTTGAGCGCGAATACATGTCGTCGGTCTTCGCCGATCAGATCTTCCCCGTGCTCACGCCGCTGGCTGTGGATCCAGCGCATCCGTTTCCTTACATCTCCAACCTCAGCTTGAACTTGGCGGTCGTGATCGCCGCCGACGGCGACGATCCGCGCATCGCGCGCATCAAGGTGCCGGGCTCGCTGCCGCGCTTCGTGCCGACGCTGCGCAACCGCACCGGCTTGAGCGGCAGCGGCCGCTTCGTGCCGCTCGAGCAAGTCATCGCCGCGCATCTCGACGCGCTCTTCCCCGGCGTGCAAATACTCGGCACGCACCTTTTCCGCGTCACGCGCAATGCGGATATCGCGCTCGAAGACGAAGCCGAAGATCTGCTCGCCGCAGTGGAAGAAGTTCTGCGCTTGCGGCGCCGTTCACCGCACGCCGTACGCCTGGAAATAGCGCCAGGCATGATGCCGACCGTGCGCGACCTCTTGCTCGACGAACTCGAGATCGAATCATCCGACGTCTATGTGGTTCCGGGAACGTTGGATCTCGGTTCGCTCTGGAGCATGTACGCGCTGCGCCGCCCCGAGCTGAAATTCGATCCGTGGATGCCCGTGACGCCGCCGCGCCTCGTGCCATCCGAACCGGATCGGCCGGTGGATTTCTTCCGGGTGCTGGGCAACGGCGACGTGCTGCTGCACCATCCGTACGATTCGTTCGCTAAATCCGTGGAGGCGTTCATCGATCAGGCAGCGCGCGATCCGAACGTCATGGCGATCAAGCAGACCATCTATCGGACGTCGGGCGGCGAGAGCCGCATCATCAAGTCGCTGATCCGCGCGGCCGAAGCCGGCAAGCAAGTCGTGGTGGTCGTGGAAGTGACCGCGCGCTTCGACGAAGCCGCGAACATCGAATGGGCGCGCGCGCTGGAGCAAGCGGGCGCACACGTCGTCTATGGCATTGTGGGTCTGAAGACGCACGCGAAGCTGCTGCTCGTCGTGCGCCGCGAAGAAGGCGGGCTGCGCCGCTACACGCACGCCAGCACCGGCAACTATAATCCGAAGACCGCAGAACTATACGAAGACATCGGCCTGCTCTCGGCCGACCCCGTGCTCGGCAACGATGTGGCGGAAGTCTTCAACTACCTCACCGGCTATTCGAAACAGAGCGAGTACGACAAACTGTTGGTGTCGCCGGTCGGCTTGCGACGACGGCTCGTCGAAATGATCCGCGCGCAATCCAAGCCGGGCGGCGAGATCGTCATCAAGATCAACCACCTCACCGATCCCGAGATGATAACCGTGTTGGAGTCCGCGTCGCAGGCGGGTGCGCGTATCGAGCTGATCGTGCGCGGCATGTGCTGCTTGCGGCCGGGCGTGCCCGGGGTTTCCGACAATATCCGCGTGCGCTCGGTGGTTGGGCGTTTTCTGGAACATTCGCGCGTCTATCGCTTCGGCCCGCCGGGCAGCGGCGCGGCCTACTACATTGGTTCTGCCGACCTCATGACGCGCAATCTCGACCGCCGCGTGGAATCGCTCGTACCGGTCGCGGATCCTGTCTTACAGGCACGGCTCGAAGACGTCTTGGCCGTCAACCTCACGCACGACGCAATCGCGTGGACGCTGCAAGCGGATGGTTCGTGGCGGCGCATCAACGGCGATCACGGCGTGCCGAGCCAGCGCCGCTTCCAAGAGATCGCGCTCTCGCGCGTGCAACGTCAGGCAGAACCAGTTGGCTGAGCGCGTCAAGCCAGTCGACGCGCCCGTTCTCGCAGGCACGCGGCTCGTCCGCGGCGCGGGCGGCGTGGTGTCGCGCTCGCTGCCCGGCGGCGCTGTTGAGATCGCGCTCGTTCATCGCCCGGGCTACGACGATTGGACGCTGCCAAAGGGTAAGCTCGATCCCGGCGAGATCGAAGAGTACACGGCCGTCCGCGAGATAGAAGAAGAAACGGGCCTACGCTGCCGCTTGGAGCGTTGGCTGGGGACAACGCGCTATCTGGATCACAAGGGCCGTCGCAAAGTAGTGCACTACTGGCTCATGCGGCCGCTGTCTGGATTTTTTGCTCCCAACAAAGAAGTTGACGAACTGCGCTGGGTCGCGCCGCACAAAGCCGCAGATCTCATGACGTACGAACACGACCGCGCGCTGCTCGGACGGCTGGACGGCCGAGTGGAACTGCCGCATCAGCCGCATTTGCGCGCCGCATACTTGGTGCGCCACGCGAAAGCCGGCGATCGCGAAGAGTGGGAAGGGCCGGACGAGATGCGCCCGCTCACCAAGAGCGGATTGAAACAGGCCGAAGTCTTGGCGGAGCGCTTAGCGGCGTTTTCGATCACACGCATCATGTCGAGTCCGCACGTGCGCTGCCTCGAAACCGTCGAACCGATCGCCCGCCGGCTGGGACTTCGAGTGATCTTGTCCGACGCGCTCGCCGAAGGCGCGGATCCAGCTGCTGCTCGCGCGATCATCGACGAAGCGGCGCAGAGCTCAACCATCTTATGTTCGCACGGCGACATCATCGCCGGCGTCATGGAGCATTTCGCGGAAGCCGGCGTAGTTCTGGAAGGCGAACCGCGCTGGGAAAAGGGCTCCGTGTGGGCCTTAGAAACGGACGGCTCGCGCGTGCACGCCGCCCGCTCCATCCCCGCCCCCTGATCGGTCCCACGAATTGGTCTTGCCTAGAATAAATCGGCTTATCTATGCAAAATATGCGTTGAATATCATCCCAAGACCGCAACTGCAGAAATCGGGGGTAGCCGAATCAAGCCCGAAGCCGTCGAACGCCTGCGGACTTTGGCGCGTTACGTGCTGGCCGCGGCGTTCGTCGTTACCGGGTCTTTGCATTTCATCTATCCGTCAACGTACGCCCGCATCGTTCCGCCGACGTTCGGGCACGCCGAAACGCTGGTGTACGTTAGCGGCGTCTGCGAGATCCTCGGCGGTATCGGCGTCGTGCTGCCGCAGATGCGAAAGGCGGCGGGGGTCGGACTCATCGCGCTGCTTGTCGCGGTGTTCCCCGCCAACCTCTATATGGCTCTGCATCCGGCGCTGTTCGCAGCGATCGCGTCGCCAGTTGCGCTCGACGCGCGATTGCCGCTGCAAGCGGTGTTGATCGCTTGGGTGTACTGGTGCTGCTTCTAGTCGCGCTGGCGCTGCTGGCGTGTTTGTGCCTCTGGATCGTTGTGCCGCCGCCCAATGCAGCAGCGATCATCGCCACCGTGTTCGCGATCGAAATCAGCCCCTACTTGCTCGTGCTCAACGCGGTGCTGCTGTTCGGCGCCTTTCGATCGCGGGCGCGCGTGAAGTGGGCGGCCGTCGCCGTTGCCACTGCTAACATCGTGCTGTGCGCGCTGCCGCTGGGCGCGCTCATCGCTTCCGGCGCTCGCCCGGTTTGGCCTGAGGCCGCGGTAAACAACGGCTCGGTCATCGAAATGGACATCCCGGTCACGCTAGGGCACGATCGGACCGCCATCCGCGCCTACCTGCCGGCTGCAGGCGCGAACCATCCCATCGTCTTCGCCATCTACGGGGGCGCTTGGCGCAACGGCACGCCCGTCAACGATGCGTGGCTCAACCGCGGGCTGGCAGCAGACGGCGACGCGGTCTTCGCGCTCGACTACCGCCACGCGCCGGCATATCGCTTCCCCGACGCACTCGATGACGTCAAATCTGAGATCACACTGATCGTCGCGCATGCCGCACAATATCGCGCGGACGCGCGGCGCATGGCGGTGCTCGGACATTCGTCGGGTGGACAACTCGCCGAGCTGTGTGCGTTTGCGCCGCACGCTCAGTTTCGTGCGCTCATCAGCTACTCGGGCGCGATCGACTTGCTCAAAGGCTACGAGATCGTGCCAAAGCCCGACCCGATCGACGTCCGCGGCGTCATCGGCGCGTACATGGGATCGACGCCGGCGCAGGCGCCGCAAGATTACCGCGAAGCGTCCCCAATCGATCACGTTCGGCCCGGGCTGCCGCCGACGCTCTTGATCTACGGCACCCGAGATCACGTCGTGGACTTCGACTTCGCCACAACCTTTCGCGACGCGCTCCGGCGCGACGGCAACGACGTCACGTTCGTGACCTTGCCGTGGACCGAGCACGGATTTGAAGACGTGCCGTTCGGGCTCCACGCGCCGATCGCGCTTAGGGCCGTAAAAGATTTTTTGAACAAGGCGTTGTGAGCCGACGAGGTCCCAGCCGCTCGAGGCCGACCAAGCTATACTCTTCCCCAAGTCTGACTACAAGATCAAGCGCGCAGGATGGCGAGATAAGCGTCGTATGAAAACTGTCGGTCGCGTTGCCGGCCCGTAAATTCGGTCAAGATATTCAAGTCGCAAAAACGACGGACGAGTTCGTTTGCGTTTTGATACGACACATTCGTCGCGCGTGCGACCGAATTGACGTCGACAATCGGTCTTGCGTAAAGGTGTTCGAGCAGTTGCGCCGCAGCGGGCGATCCCCTACGGCCTGTCGCGATGAGTCGCCGGTCTTTCTCGCGCAATTCGGTGATTTGCATGGCACTGTCTGCGGCCTCGTTTGAAACCGCGGCGATTCCTGTCAAGAAAAACCGGATCCATGCTTCCCAATCGCCGGTGTCACGGGTCGCCTGTAAGAGCGCGTAATAGTCGGCCTTATTTTGGTTGAAATATGTGGATAAGTACAGAAGCGGGCGCAGCATGACAGACTGCTGACACAGCGAGAACGTGATAAGAAGTCTGCCGAGCCTACCGTTGCCGTCTAAAAATGGGTGGATCGTCTCGAACTGCGCGTGAACGACACCAGCTTTGATGAGCGCAGGCATCGTCTGTTCCGAATGTACGAAATGCTCCAAATTGCTCAGCGCATCGAGCATCGCCGCCGGCGGCGGTGGAACAAAGGTTGCCGTCGCAAGGCTTGAGCCTGCGGGGCCGATCCAGTTTTGTGTGGTTCGAAATTCGCCTGGGTGTCGATCTTTGCCACGGACGCCCGCCATCAGTTTCGCGTGGATTTCGCGGATGAGCCGAAGTGACATCGGAAGCGACTGCAAGCGGTCGAGGCCATAGTTCATCGCCTCAACGTAGTTTAGAACTTCTTCGACGTCAGCGTCGGGTGTAGCAAGCGATTCTTCGAACTCGAGGACATCTTGCAACGACGCCTGCGTGCCCTCGATCTGACTTGAAAGGACTGCCTCTTTTCGGATGTACATATAGACAAAGAGGTCTGGGTCCGGCAAAATGCGTGCGCACCCATCGAGGCGTCCTAGCGAAAGCGTTGCACGCTCAAGTAGCTGCAACGTGTGGTCATCGTGCTCAAGCGGCGGTTCAAGCGGCAACGGCCTAGGTATGAACGCACGGTAACCGGTCGGTTGAGTAAAAAGTGAACCAGAGTCTCGCTTGCGCGTGGACGCCATGAATAAGGATTCGCGTTGTTCATGGAAATCGACCTTTTACTTTAATAACGTGAGTTATTATTCATGTCTAAATACGGGACGGCCCCTCTTAGTTACCCTTTCGCGTCCTGAGGAGTAAGAGGCCGGTCGGTTCGCAGACGTGTCCGGTGACGCCCGAACTAACGCGGTTGCTCCGCAACGCATTGCTCTCGATGCGGCCGTGCGCGAGCGACCCGAACTGCGGCGCGATTCTCGACGCTGCGATCGCGACTCCGCCGCTTTTGTCAACGATTGAGCTCAAGGATGACGGCTAGATCGCGCGTCCAGAGCTGCCCAAACGCGGGCCGACATGAAGTCGGCCCCTTCAGGCCGAACACATCCGTCCCCCCAAAACACGAGGAATACAGAGGCCGATGTATCCCGACGATTTATTCCGCGAATTCGACCGCATGTTCGCCGAGCTGAGCTTGCCGATGACGAGCCACGCGCGCCGCGGCTCGTTCAACCCCAACGCCGACGTGCAGCTCACCGACGGCGGCCGCACCGTACTCGTGAGGGTTGAACTCGCCGGCGTGCGCAGCGACCACATCAAACTTGTCGTCGAAGGCGCAACGCTCTATCTCGCCGGCGCCCGCGAAAACGACGCGCGCCGCGCCGACGCCGTCCTGCAAAAGGAGATCGACTACGGTTATTTTCTCAAGAAGATCCAGCTCCCGTCGCCCGTCGCCGTGGACACCGCGCGCGCCGAATACATCGACGGGATGCTGACCATAATTCTTCCGATCGCCGCGGAGCGCCGCATCGGCCGCGCCGACCGCACCGAGATCCGCATGGTCTGCAAGGCCCGCGCCTGATGCCCAAGGCCCCGCGCGAATCCAGCAACGTCCCCACCGAACTCGCCATCCTGCCGCTGCAGGACGGCGTGCTGTTCCCGAACACCGTCATGCCGATGGCCGTGACCAAGCAGTGGGGCATCAAATTAGTAGAAGATGCGCTCAAGGCCGGCGTGCCGGTCGGAGTCGTCGCGCTCAAAGATCGCGACGCCTCACCGCCAGGACCGGACGACGTGCATCTCGTGGGCACCGTCGCGATCATCCAGAAGATGATCAAAGTGCCCGACGGCACGTTGCGCTGCATCATCTCGGGCACAGTGCCGTTTCGCATCGACGAATTCAGCCAAGCACAGCCGTACCTGGCAGCGCACGTGGAGCAGTTGGAAGAGATCACGCCCGAATCGGACGAGCTCACCGCGCTCTCGCGCAACCTCGCGGGCCAATACACGCGCCTGCTCGGCTATCTGCCGTCGGCGCCCAAAGAGCTGGAACTCGAAGTCAACAACATCAGCGATCCGAATCTGCTCTCATACTTCGTCGCATCCACCATGCGGCTGGACGTCGGCGACAAGCAGGCGGTGCTCGAAGAGCGCAACACGCTCGAGCGCCTGAAGATGCTGACCGCGTACTTGTCGCGCGAGTTGGATGTGCTGGAACTGGGCCACAAGATCCAGACCGACATCCAAAAAGAGATGGACAAGAACCAGCGCGAGTACTACTTGCGCCAGCAGCTCAAAGCTATCCAAGACGAATTGGGCGAGACCGATCCCACGCAGGCCGACATCAAAGACCTGCGCGAGAAGATCGAAGCCGCCAAGATGCCCGAAGACGCGAACAAGGCCGCCATGCGCGAGCTGGACCGGCTCGGCAAGATCCCGTCGGCCAGCCCCGAGTATTCGGTGATCCGCACGTATCTGGATTGGCTGGTCACGCTGCCGTGGTCGGTGACGACGCAGGACAGCCTCGATATTGAAGAAGCGCGCAAGATCTTGGACGAAGACCACTACGATCTCGAGAAAGTCAAGGACCGCATCCTCGAGTATCTGGCGGTGCGCAAGCTCAAGAACACGTTGTCCGGACCGATCTTGTGCTTCGTCGGGCCGCCTGGTGTAGGCAAGACTTCATTGGGCAAGTCCATCGCGCGCGCCATGGGACGCAAGTTCGTGCGCTTGTCGGTGGGCGGTGTGCGCGACGAAGCCGAGATCCGCGGCCACCGGCGCACGTATATCGGTGCGATGCCCGGTTCGTTCATCCGCGCGATCCGCGACGCCGGCTCGGCCAACCCGCTCATCATGATCGACGAGATCGACAAGGTCGGTGCCGACTTCCGCGGCGACCCGTCATCGGCTCTATTGGAAGTATTGGATCCGGAACAGAACAACACGTTCCGCGACCACTATCTCGACCTGCCGTTCGATTTGAGCCGCGTTTTATTTATCGCGACCGCCAACCAGTTGGACACGGTCCAACCCCCGCTGCGCGATCGCATGGAGATCATCTCGCTTGCCGGCTACACGCAGGCCGAGAAGATCATGATCGCCCGCAAGTACTTGATTCCGAAGCAACTAGCTGCGAATGGACTGACGTCGAAGAAATGCCGCCTCATGACCGACGCCGTTGCCGAGATCGCGGGGAACTACACGCGCGAAGCGGGCGTCCGTAATCTGGAGCGCGAGATCGCGACGATCTTCCGAAAAGTCGCGCGCAAGGTTGCATCAAATCCAAAGTTCACGGCGGTCGTGACAGCCAAAAACGTCTCAGAGTATTTAGGCAAGCAGCGCTTCTTCGCAGAAGTCGCAAAGCGCACCGCATCGATGGGCGTGGCAACGGGTCTAGCAGTAACCTCGGTGGGCGGAGACATCTTGTTCGTCGAGTCCACGATAATGCCGGGATCGGGCAAGTTAACCCTAACCGGTCAGCTGGGCGATGTTATGAAAGAATCCGCGCAGGCCGCGCTCTCGTTCTTGCGCAGCCGCTCGGAAGAACTCGGGCTTGACAAGGATTATTTCTCCAAGCACGACGTGCACATCCACGTGCCCGCCGGCGCGGTGCCGAAGGACGGCCCGTCCGCAGGCGTGGCTATGGCCACGTCGCTCGCCTCTGCCATGCTCAACAAGAAAGTTGACTCAGGCGTTGCCATGACTGGCGAAGTTACGTTGACCGGTCAGGTGCTACCGATCGGCGGCGTCAAGGAAAAGGTTCTCGCTGCGCGCCGCGCGGGAATCAAGCACGTGATCCTACCGTTGCGCAACGAAGCCGATGTGATCGAAGACGTGCCGCCGGAAGTGCGCAAGGCGATGAAGTTTACGTATGCGGATGAGTTATCACAAGTTCTGAAGGCCGCATTGGGTGAGAAGCTGATCTCACCGGCCGTTGTGGTCAACGGGCGTCGCAACGGAAATAAATTGCCGGCGGCTGCGCGTCGATAATTGCTCGCCCGCCTCTCGTCGCATATCGCGTCGACCGCGCCAACTATTTAGCAAGTCACCAGGGCGGTCTTAGGGGAGCAACGACCCAGCTGAGCTGGATAGCTTCAAGAGGGGAACTGAAGCGACGATGAATGCGCAGAAGTTCGATAACCTTGACCACTTGGGTGACGATGAGCTCGATAAGAGGTTCACAAGGGAAGCGATCGCCTCGGCAATCGAAGTCCACCAGATACATAAGCTTCCGCCAAGGCAACGATGGTTGAATATCATCGCCGAGTATGGAAGCGCCGCCAAGGCATGGAAGTCGAAGAACGACACCGGATATTCGAGTGGATTCGCTGATCTCGCAATGGCTGGGCTTTATCACCTGACCGTTGAGTACAAAGTGTTGATGCCACAGTTCAAGCGACTCTTTTCTGCTGATGACCGACGGCTTGCCGCGAAATTGCTATTGCAATACGGCTGGCCGCTCGAAAGGCTCGATGATGTTGGCTGTCTAGCATAGCCCGCGCATATTGAGAGCCGCCATGCACGCCTACTTGGCTAAGAGTAACACAGCTAGAGGCTGGTACTGGGATACTGACTTCTTTTTGGTTAGGGGACCATCCAGACCCTTAGGCAAGCAATGAAGTCGCAGACTACGAAGCAATTTTTCTCGCTATTCTGCGCACCGGATGGCCAGGTTAAATCGGAGAACGCTACGCGCAGTGGGGGCGTTGTGGTGGTGGGCTCGATCCACAACAGCGAAACCGGTCGTTCGCGTTCAGCAGTGTGAACAATACTCAAAAACGCCGCCTGGACGGCGCCACTTGCCGAACTCCGCAGCATCCGAATTTCGCGCCGTAAACGCGTTGAATCATGCCCAGGCGCAAGCTGGTTTGTTCTACTTAGTCACCTGAAGCGGGTTGCATTGGGGATTCGGTAGTTGGCGCTTCTAGGATAGCGAGCACTTGCTCGGCGACGAAGACCTGATTGCGTTGCTTCCCGGTCTTCTCGACAACCACGCCCATCTCCACCAATTGTCGGAGAACAGCGCGTGTGTCAGCGGCGGACCGGGCAATTATACGCCTTAGCGTCCCGACGCTAAATACTGGCTCAACAAAACTATAGTCGATCGCGGTAAGGATGCTGCGTGGGCCGGATATCGCCTGCGCCCTACGCCGATATTCCTCTCGTAAAGACTGCAGTGAGCTAGCTCGCGCAATCGCATCATCCGCCTCCTCAATTATCGCCTGAAGGAAGAAGTCAATCCATCGCGTCCAGTTGCCTCGCTGGCTCACATCCAACAGGCGGCGCTGATACTCGGTCCGATTTCGCTCGAAAAAGGCGCTCAAGTAGAGGAACGGTGCAGCAAGCACACCGCGACTAATTAGCAGGAGCGTAAGTAGCAAACGGCCGATGCGTCCATTTCCGTCTGCAAATGGGTGTATCGTCTCAAACTGATAGTGGATCAGGGCCAGATCAACCAGAATGGGAAGGCCCGTCGGGTTGTTAATGTAGCTCTCTAACTTATCCAGAACGTTTTCAAGCTCTTCACCAGGCGGTGGTGGAACAAACCTAGCCGAGCGCGGCGTATCACCTCGGTTCCCTATCATGTTCTGATTTGTTCGAAACCTCCCCGGGGCATGCTCTTGACCGCGTACCCCATCCAACAAGACTCTATGTACCTCGCACAGCAGCCGACGAGAAATAGGAAGATGTTTCAGTCGATCAAGACCATGTTCAAGCGCGAGGGCGTAGTTGTAGACCTCTTCTGTAGTATCCGCACTTAGTTTAGTGGCCGATTTTGGCGCGATCTTGTGTGCAAATATGTCCGAAAGCGTGGCGCTGGCCCCCTCCATTCGCGACGACAAAACCGCTTCCCGATTCAGAAACGCCTGTGCAAAAAGCTGCGTGTTGGGCAGCCACCTGCAGAGACCAGTTAACGTGCCAACGGATCTTTCCGCGAGGCTCAAACGGCTAACAAGCTCATCTGTCCAGGAAATGTTGGGCGGCAAGTCTGCCGGTACGAATGCCCAATGGTCGTTCCCAATTTGAACGAGCCGGCCTGTCCTCGGGTCTTTGAAGTCGTCGGGTTTCATTATGCGGCTGCACCAGCGGCTAGCTTGTTTTTCGGGCTCGCAATCGGGTGGAATTTATTTTAAAGAGCTCAAAGCGAAGTCGTTCATTCGAACAAAAAGGTGCGCCCGAATCAGGTAATGGGATGGAGTAAACACATGAATCGCACTCGCCAATGCTCATGCCTCCGCACGTGTCGACAATGTAACTCAGGTTAGCGTAGAATCGGTCCACCTGATCACAATCGAGGCCTTCAAAATCAAACTGCCGATGGTGGTTTGGGCAAAGATCCGCGAGGTTTTCCGCTCGATCGCTATCCTCCTGGCTGACACTTTCGAGCGGGACTACGTGAGCAAGGTCGAGAGGAGATTCGAGCTCACAGATCCAGCATACGCGAACCGACGGTTTGACTCGAAGTTGTTCTCTATTAAGTCGTAACCAATAGCAAATTCTCGATATATGCATGGGGGGAATCCTGTGGTACCCCATCTCCCAATCCAGAACGCGACTGGAGCTTACTCCACAGAGTTCCGCAAGGCTACTCCGACTCTTGTGGCGGGCCATGCGCGCCTTAAGTAAGATGCTCAAATGAATTAAATCGTCGGCTTAGAGTGACGATAATTGTTCGATCTGCTTCCTTATGTCAGAGTGGTCGACACTGCGGACACTTAGGTGTGGTTTAAGAAAGCGGTTGTATATCTGAGTGGCGCCGCCGACACCATTCAAGCCCTGTGCAGGGCCATTCTTAGACCAGTCGACATTGCCTCGAAGTGGCTCGAGGTAGTCCGCCAAATTCTTAATTTTGCCGAGCACGTACAAGTCATTGATCGCGGTTGCTCCGGCGAATGCCAAAGCGATCGTGCCCGCGCTCCGCATCAACAAGTATTGTTTCTTGCTGTCATTCCACTCAGCCTGAAAGATCCCGGAAATAATTTTCCAATACGCGCGGATCACATGATATTGTTGCTCAAAATCTAGAGCGCTTAGCTTTTCACTCTTCGCTTGCATGATCCTTACAAGCGTGCCAAGTGAGCGGAGCGTTATCGGGAGAAGTTGACCTGGGGCTTTCTTGCCACCCGCGTAAACAATGTCTAGAAAAGGAGACTGTAGATCACGCGAAAGTTTGAACGCGATCTTCACGTGGTCCTCTGCGGCCTTGCCACCCATTTCGTCAATGCGCATGTCAATGTTGTCCAAATGGCTGGTCTGCATTGGCTTTTGGTTGGAATTTATGTCGCGAAAGATCTTTGCTTCCATGAGCTTATTGATTCCGGAGATGAGGCAGAAACTAATTGGTACATCGAGCGCCGGAAGTTTTTTGAAGCCGTGCGCGTATGTCAGTCGATGGTTGCCCTCAACCCGCGAGATGTCAGGTTCTTCCTCACTGTCAGTCAGCATGTCTAGGAGCACCGTCACTTTGTAGAAAGCGTCTCTAAGCTGCTCCACTTCAACAACGTTTTCGCGCCGCACATTCAAGACAACTTCCGTCATAAACCGCTGATCTGTCGCCGGATCCGCGCCCTCCGCATCCATATAAGCGTATGCGTCCTTAGCTTTTGAAATGCTCAGCTCGCGCTGAGTACCTTCCGGATTCGAGAATTGATTGTAAACGTCAGGCTGGCTTATGGAACTCACATACTTCGCCGGTGCGAAGCCGCGATAGCATTCCACGTTTAAGCACTTGCCCTTAACGCAATAGAAAACGAGTCGGCGGTCTTTGATTTCCGGTAAGACGACGTCTTCGAGAGCCTGAACTTCTTCGAGTTCTTCCTCGACCGAATCAGCTGGAAGCATGGTTTCGTCAATCATGGTACTTCCTTAAATTGAAATAGTGAATGCTCGGCGCTGTCGATTTCGAAGTTTGAAACCAATAGTTCAACAAAACCTCGTCGTTTGCTTCCAACCGAATTTATGGATCTTGCGGCCGATACAGTGGTTTGTACGAAGTCCTTGTAAAGATTTATCATCGTTTGCGTCGCCGAGTTCGAGAGAAGAAACGATATTTTTCTATCAGTTAGGTCATACAGGACCCGTTTTAGCCGTACCTGATCGAGCCAGGTGAACTGGGTCGCCGAGTATGACGTGAATCTTGCTGTTTGGGACGTGGGCGCATAAGGCGGGTCAAAGTAGACAAAGTCACCCGGTTTAGCCATCGATGCGACAACCTCGAAGTCAGCGAGTTGAAGTGAAGCGCGTTGAAGCGCCTCCGATGCAGCGCTTAGCGACTGAAGTGACGGCATCGTGCGTAGAGATTGGTAGGATCCAATTGGTGTGTTGAATTCGCCCGTTTGGTTTACGCGGTATAGTCCGTTCCAACAGTGTTGATTAAGAAAAAGGAGGAGTGCAGCGTTCTCGCTTCGCTTCTTCTTCGGGAAATCGTCCCTAAGCGAGTAATAGAAGGCAGCAAATGCCTTCCCATTCAAACCACTTGCGCGTTGTCGAATTCGATCCAGAGCTTGCGAAACGCCCTCGGGATCACTTTTAATCGCCGAGAATAGGCGCATTAAGTGGGGATTTAGATCGCCTAGGATCGCGGCGTTCGGCGATAGGCGAAAGAATATCGCGGCGCTTCCCGCAAACGGCTCGATGTACCGGTTTCTCAAGTGCGTCCGGACTATTGGTAAAATTATTTTCGAGAGAGATCCCTTTCCTCCCGCCCACTTCAAGATACTTGAAAATGGCTCCGCAACGTGAACGACGTCACGAGACCCTAGATTTACAACTGCTCTGGTTTCGATGTTGTCTCCCGCGAACCGACTAGATCCCTTAAGACAGTTCGGCTTCGAAGTTGACGTTATTTCGATCGCGTAGCGCGTGATTCATTTGCTTCCGAATCTCTTACTGCATAGCCATTCTTCAAAACTAAGCAACGAACATGAGTCTAAAATCCTGTTGACTGGCGCATACATCCGGCAGACAATCCGGACAAGGCACGTTTCGGTTTGGAGCGCTAGCATTCAAAAGAAGCGATCTTGCGAACGGGCTTCTTGGCTGTCGAGTCCGCCACCGGGGAGATAAGACGCAGCGGTGGCTTCTCGATCTCGTCTCCCCACTGATGCCAATTAGGCCTATATTGGCGTGCGAAGAGCTCGAGGTAAGGGCCGGGGCTGCAGCGCTCAATTAGGCCATATAATTCGTCGGGTTTTTGCGAATGGCGGCGCTTTCGGGTGGCGACAATATTAACCTGTGTCCGACCGGGCTTCAACGTTCGCAAGCGACCTCGAATTCCAAAAAGTACCAATTCGGTTACATTGCGAAAATAAAACCCAACACCGCGTCCATCTGGCCCGCCATCCTTGCGGACCTTAAACCAGACGATGTTGGTCTTGTATGTAAATCCCCACCGGCGCATCACCTCGAGTCCCTCGGTTATCATGGCATTGGGGACCCAGAGATAGAGATGCGCCTCTGGTTGCACAATTTGAGGGATTGGTAACTCCGCGATGTGTTCGTGACTCATCGTCGCATAGCGAGACAAGCGGCGATGTTCTGGCGCCATTTTGCCGGTTCGATTGGAGAAGCGCCACGGCGGGTCGGCCAAAACTGTGCCGAATTTCGCGCCGGAGGTCGACCTAAGCAACCAGTCTCCAGGGTCGAGTGTTATGAGTTCGGATCGTACAGCGCGGGCCTGATTCCGAACGCCAGTACCGGGCATCCTCCACCGCCTCCACCCTCAACTCGGGGTAACAGTTTGTTCATGTGTGTCGTCGACGCGCCATACTTCGGTCCGATATTTAGCGATCTGAATATGGGCTGCAGAGAGTCACAACGAGTGATTATAATTCCAACGTCGACCGCGCGCAGCTCAAACAGTAGGCGAAAGTTGTTTAGATCGCGATCGAAGAACGGATCCTTATTATTCCATTCCACCTCCAGCGCGACCTTATTCTTGTAGCAATCTACACCGTGCGTTGGGGATGGATACTCCGCCTCGTCGACCACAATCTTTGTGTCAAATCGTCTTTCTATCCAACCGAGATTGTAAAACTGTCCATCTAACTTGTTAGCGACGAGAGATTTGCGGCCGCCGCCAACCAAAATGTCACTTTTGCTCAGCTTAAAACCGCGCAATACGGTCAAAATCTCTTGCCATTCCGTAGGATGCGCAACGACGAGGACGGCCAGTGCATTGCGCCATTCATGCACTTCGTACGTTGCGTTTATGTCAGCGGGTATCAACCCGCTGCTAGTTCCGCCATCGTGTCTCCCCTCAATGAATTCTCCTGTCTATGTCCTTAACGTTACGGCGAGTTTGGCGCTAAAATCGGAGATGCCTTCAGGTGGAGTTTTCTACCAGATCTATGCGGATGATTGACGAATTTGGACCTACTTGGCTTTCAGGCGGCCCGTCGACCGCTGATGGGCCAATCATTTCGTCGTATTCAAGGCGGTTCTCGCGGTTACACCGTATCCATGAACCGATGCGCGACAATTGCAATTTGTCCGGGAGGCCGAGCGCCCCCCGAGCAGTGCTAGTCTTGCTCGCCACCATCCTAGGCTCGAGTATGGCGTTTATCGACGGAACTGCCGTCAACGTCGCACTTCCAGTCATGCAGCGCGACCTGCAGGCGAGCATGGCTGACATCCAGTGGGTCGTTGAGGCGTTCTCGCTCTTTCTCGCAGCGCTCATACTTGTAGGTGGTGCGCTCGGCGACCGATATGGACGAAAATTGATATTCGTCGTGGGCACGGCGCTGTTTACAGTGTCTTCAATTGCTTGCGCGCTATCGCACGGTATTGTTGCCATTGCGGTCGCGCGCTCTGTACAGGGAATCGGCAGTGCCCTGATGGCGCCGGCTAGTCTCGCCATCTTGAGCGCTTGTTTCGAGGGTGACGCGCGCGCGAAGGCTATAGGCACGTGGTCGGCCGCGACCGCTGTTACCGCCGCGGTTGGGCCGGCACTCGGCGGATGGCTGGTGGATCACGGCGGCTGGCAGTGGATTTTCTATATCAACGCCCCGATAGGCGCGGCCGTAATCATTCTTACTCTGGCGTTTGTGCCGGAAAGTCTTAACGAGGACGAACAGGGAAAAAGTCTGGACTGGCTCGGTGCGTTACTGGCAACGGCAGGGTTGGGGGCGATCACTTTCGGCTTGATACTTGCCGGCTCGACGGGAGCCGAAGTGAGTCGAGCAATCACTTGGTCCGTGGTTGGAACTATTTTACTCGTAGCTTTTGTTTTGTCCGAACGAACGGCGGCGAATCCGTTGATGCCGCTACAGTTGTTCAGATCGCGCGTTTTCTCGGGCGTCAATCTCGTCACGCTACTTCTATACGGTGCGCTTTCTGAGGCGTTGTATTTCGTTTCGTTCGATATGATTCAAGTGCATCGATACACGCCGACTCAGGCGGGGTTGGCGCTCATGCCGTTCATCGTATTGATCGCGACGCTGTCACGCTGGGCCGGCGGGCTCGTCGCGAAAGTCGGTACTCGCACGATGCTCATCCTCGGACCGACGGTCGCGGCCATTGGATTTGCGCTATTCTCGCTGGCCGGCACGGACGGATCCTATTGGACGACGTTCTTCCCCGGAAACGTCGTCGCTGGCCTCGGCATGGCGTTGACCGTCGCGCCACTCACAACTGCCGTGATGGGCGCGGTCGACGAGAGCCGCCTCGGCATCGCATCGGGCATCAATAACGCTGTATCGCGGGTCGCCGGGCTCATCGCAATCGCAGCCATGAGCGCGATCGTGGTTGTCGTCTATGCCGGCCAACTCGATCGGCGGCTCGGCGCGATTCAGGCGCCGACGGATGTCGTCCAGCAAGTGCGGGCGCAAAGCGGCGAGATGGCGGCGGCACAGATTCCGGCGAGCGCGAGCACCGACGTGCGAAATCAGATCCGCGGCGCGATGGATGAATCGTTCGCGATCTCGTTTCAGATAGCGGTTCTGATCGGAGCGGGTTTGGCTGCCGGAGGCGCGCTCATCGCGTTGCTTACGATAGGGGATACAACGACCAAGGGCAGACTGGCGTCGGCCCCTTCAGATACGTAGGCCGCTCTATCCGAGAGAACCGTTTGGTACATCCAGGTAGGTGGACCGTGCTTGCTCGAAGAGCGAGATACGGTTCAGCCACTTGATCGTGCAAAGTTTTCCATTGTGAGGGCACAACGTGGCCGCTAAGAAAACACCTAATCTGTCCCCATTGGCCGGGCGCGATCTCCGCGTTCAGCGTGCAGTCGAAATCGCGGGGATCTTCGTCTCAGTTCAACCGCTCGGCACCAAGTATGCGTATAGCGGCGGCGGAACGCACGTCGGGCCACCGCACGGCAGAGGGCACGATGTGCCGCCGCACCACAAGAAAAGTTCGCGCGACGCATCAGCGTGCAACTTCTCGTTCAATCTTCCCATTTCACCGGACGATGAGGCTCTTCTGACGCAAGTGTTCGAACTCGTCCTCGGAGGCAAACGCTGTAAGTGGGTTGACGACGGCAACGAAGATTGGGACCATCCGCTTCGCTGATCGGTCGGGCTGAGGAAGTCAGCCTCGTCAAGGCGAGGCTGACCGCCGCTGCAAATTGCGAAGGCAGTGTCGTGCTCGTCTCCGGCGAACCGGGGATTGGCAAGACACGGCTCTTGCGCGAAATCGTGAGTCACTCCAAAGCGTCGGGTGTGAGCGCCGCAATCGGACGTTGCTACGACTATCTCCAAAGTCCATACGGTCCCATCTCGGATATCTTCGGCGAACTTCGAGAAGCAGACAAGGACGCACTCAAAGCGCTACCCGAAGTGCGCGAGGTCGTCGACACCTTTCTAACCTCGCCCGGAGCGGTTGCCGGCTCCGAAGCAACAGATAAGCGCCGGCTTTTCGTCGCGCTACGAAGCGCCCTCGACGCGTACAGTCGCGACCGACCAGTCTTATTGGCGCTGGACGATCTGCAATGGGCCGACGGTCTCACGCTAGATCTCCTCCAATATGTAGCAGAGCACGCGCAACGATCGCGCCTCGTCATCTTTGCGACCTATCGATCCGCAGATGCGGATCAAAGCGAACCGCTGCATCGGGCGCTCGCGAACCTCGCGCGGGGCGCAAACGCGTTTCATCGCGAGTTGAGGCCGCTATCAAAAGGCGAGATCCGCAGCCTGCTTAGGACGGCCGCCACGTCAACATCGACGGACGAGACGCGCCGCATCGCCTCGATCGCGCAGCAATCAGATGGAAATCCGCTCCTAGCCGAGGAGTTGAGCAAGACGACGGAAGAAGCGCAGACCGTCAGTCTTGACTCGCCCCAGCTGCCAAGAAGCGTCACCGCTGCGACGCGCGCTCGTCTCGCCGGTCTTTCGCCATCGGAGCGTCGGGCGCTCGCGTGCGCCGCCGCCATTGGCCGCAGTTTCACACCCGCCTTGCTCGGGCGAATAGCGCAATTATCCGACCCGAGCGTGTTGGAAGCGCTTAAGCACGGCGTCTCGGCCCAACTCGTGGAGCCGGATCTCGACGGAAGATCGCTGCGTTTCCGACACGAGCTCGTCAGACGAGCCGTATACGACGGTCTCCTGCCCGATGAGGCCCGCGCGCTGCATCGGCTCGTGGCCGAAGCGCTCGAGCAGACGCCTGAGTCGCCGCAGCGCGCGGCGGATCTCGCTTACCACTATTGGATGGCCGCGGAGACCGTCAAAGCCGCGGACTACAACCAGGCATCGGGCGACCGTGCTCTTCGATTGTGCGCGTACCCCGAGGCAGCCGAGCATTACGATCGTGCGCTCAGGAGCATCGGTCACGCGGATGCGGACCGCTCGGCCTCGATCGAAGAGAATCTGGGCGAAGCGCTCTACGGGCTTGGCCGGAGCGAAGCCGCGCGATCCGCATACCTTTCGGCGCGTGCGTTCCACGAATCGCGATCCGTCGCGGAGCCGATGGCGAGACTGTCGGTGAAGATCGCAGCCATTCTGCGATCAGAAGGGCGCGAGGCGGATGCCGTTGCCGAATGCGAAAAGGCGTTGGCACTCGCAGACGAACGCAGCCCATCGTTTTTCCGCGCGCATTCGTTCCTCGGCCTTCTCAATATCGATCGTGACGGCGACGCCGCCATGGCTCATTTCACCCTCGCCGACCACTACACAGGTGAGCGTGCACAAGACGACGCGCTCGTGTTCCACCAATGCCGCGCACTCGCGCTTGGCCAACGCGGCGATGCGGACGGCATGGCTTCGGATTTCCGCAGCGCCTGCAAGATCGCGCGTTCCAAGGGCGACGTCTCGCTTGCGATACGCTGTCTCGGCAATCTGGGGCTCAAGCTCACCGATCTCGGCGAGCGGGCGCAAGCGTTGGCGGCCTTTGACGAAGCCGCCACGATCATGATGCAAGAGGACCTTTGGAATCTCGACTCTGCGGTCTACCTTCGTCAGCACGCGTGGGGTTGTTTGCAGTTCGGCGATTTAGCACGGGCCCGCGAATTGGTCTATCGCGCTTTGGAGTACCCCACCGACAGCCCGCGACTGCGTGCGTTTGCCGCGCAAGCGGCGATACCCATCGGCCTTCGCGTTATGGACGACGATCTCGCGCGTCGCTTCGACGATCCGCACGCGGTTGAGGCCGTCTTCGTGCCCGGAAACGAATCCATGCTCGTCACCGCGTTGGCTTTTGCGGAGCGCGATATCGCGCTTGGGCGCGCGTCGGAAGGCGTGGCGCTGATCCATCGGGTGGTCGAGGCGTATGCCGCCGTGCCGCTCGCGCGCGATGATGACGGCGTATTTGTCTTGGCGGCGCTGCACGGTTCGGCTGCCGATGCCAAGACAGCGAGAGCGTTCGTCGCCCGGTACGCGGACGACACGAAAACCGAGATCGCTTCGGCGCACGTGTTGCTCTATGACGCCGTGATGGCGCGGCGGTCGGGAAACGCAGAACTGGCGACGACGCTGGCCGAGTCGGCGCGCGAGCTTTACGATAGGCTAGGTTGGCGCTGGCACGTGGCGCGCGCGCTTGAGACCGGCGGGAAGCTTCGCGACGCAGTTGGCGCATACGAGCAGACCGGAGACGTGCGTTCCGCGCAGCGCATGAAAGAAATACTCAACCCGGTCAATCGACGCGGCCGCACAAAATCAGAACTCACTGAACGCGAGCGGGAGATCGCGACACTGGCGGCAGCCGGTCGCTCAACCAAAGAGATCGCCGATGCGCTCACGCTGAGTCCCCGAACAATCGAAACGCACCTGGCTTCGATCTTCACGAAGCTTGAGGTGCGAAATCGAGCAGAGCTGATCGCGAAGTGGCGAGACCTGCCCGGAGTGGCGCAGGCCTCGCCGTAGTTGTCGTCACGTCAGATCTTTACTCCCCAGCCTCCGAAGATGCTTGAGTCCGCGCCTCGCGGGATCCGGACCAACCGAGTGCGCCCATCGTTTTCCTCGTTATCGGCCGCGACCGGCATCGTCGGTTTGATCTTCGCCGTGAACTCCACCATGATAGTCCCCTTTCGTTCGCCCGCCGTGGCGGGCAGCAGTTGATGGGACTATCGTAGTCGTTTAGGATGTGCGTCCGATTCCGGACTAACACTGAGAATTGGCGCGCGGACTACGGATTATTCGAGCTCGGCCGGATAGGTGGGGCAAAAATGAAGAGGGGCGTTTCCGCGCCCCTCTTCGCTTCAATCGCTAATAGCGTATTAGCCGTGGGGCGGCCCGACGTGGACTCCTCCACCATCAAACGGATGAACTAGTTCACCGAAGTCGGTTAGAACTGTGGCGAGGAAGTCTTCAAGGTTGAGCATCGGGGCCACCCTTTCAGCAGCGAGGCGCGATTTAAACACGATACATCAGCCTTAGTGTTGACCCAATTGATGCGAATCACTTTGGAACGCAGTTCGTAACCTACGATTTCATACGCAAAATCCCGGCGCCGCATGTCGTCGCCCAATCGTCCCACGAAAGCGCTTGGCGCCAAAAGTCGATCGGCGCGATCGCGTTTGGACGGATGCTGGACGGCCCTCTGTTACGCTCTGCCCTGTGAGGCCGGCGATGACCGGCATGGGGAGGATTCATGAGTGCTCGCGACGCCCTTCATCTAGCCGGCATTTCTGCGCTCTGCCTCGGCGGTATCGCCCTCGGGAGTGCCTTGCACTTGCCCGCGATGGCGGCGCAAGTCTACCAGCAATACCTGTTGCCGGACACGACCTGTACCAGCAGCTCGCCGTGCACCACCACCACGAACAACGGCAGCGGGCCGGCGAGCGCCAACACGAGCCTCGGCGGCACGGCGCTGACCGGCACGACGAAATTCAACAGCACGTCGAAAGTGAAGTCCGCCGTCGGCGTGCTGGGCTCCGATTTGTCGACCAAAGGCACGTTCGACATCGGCGTCAAGGGCACGTCGGTGAGCGGCACCGGGGCGCAGGGCACGACGAAGTCCGGTACCGGCGTGAGCGGCATCGCGACGACCGGAAACGGCGTAAGCGGCGTCTCGACAAACGGGGCCGGCGTGACCGGTACATCGAGCACCGGAGCGGGCGTGGCCGCGAACGGAATCAGCATTGGCGCCGAAGCAGCAAGCAGCGGCACCGGTGGCGTAGGCTTGGAAGCGATTGCGAACGTCAGCGCTTCGAATGGCACCGGAGTACTCTCGTATGCCAACGGTACTGGCGGTGTCGGCGTGTCGGCAAACGGCGGGAGCTTTGGCCTGCAGGCCAACGGACCGACAGCCGGTCAGGCCATCAGCGGGTCGACCGGAACCTCCGTGGAGGCCGATTCCACCGGCTCGTTACTCTACACCGGCTTCAATAGCGGAATACTTCAATTCTACGTCGACCAGTTTGGAAACGTCGGATCCGCGGGCACATTGTCGGGGACTACCGGTTCGTTCAGCAATACCAGCGGTGGATTCCCGACGCTCAGCGCGACGAATACCCAGGCGGCGATCAACGGGATAACGACCGATCCGTCGACGACAAACTCCGCCTTCCGAGCGTTCACGCAGGGCGGTGCATTCTTCATGGGGCTCAACGGCACCACGGTGAACTTTTATGCGGACGGTGCGGGCAATCTCACGTTAGCGGGTCAGATATTCACGAGCGGATCATGCAACTTTGGTTGCATCGCACACGGTCCGGCCCAAAAGCGCGTCGTGTCCTACGCGCCGCGAGAAAGTCAGCCCACGATGGAGGACTTCGGTGAAGGCCAGCTCGTCAATGGCGAGGCGCATGTGCCGCTCGATCCGAAATTCGCAAACGTGATCGACCAGAACGCGAACTATCTCGTCTTCGCGATGCCGGAAGGCGACTGCAACGGCCTCTTCGTCGCGGAGAAATCGAAGACGGGGTTCGTGGTACGCGAGCTGCGCGGCGGACATTCGACGCTTGGCTTCGAGTATCGCATCGTCGCGAAGCCGTTCGGCGATCATTCGGCTCGGTTGCCGATGGTTCAAGTGCGGCCGCAAATAAACACAAGCGTATTCCACGCCATGCCGCATCTCAAACCGGCGCAACGCGTTCACTAACGACGTGGGCCGACTGACGTCGGCCGCTTCAAACGACGAGGGCCGATTAGCGTCGGCCCTTCATTTCTACCCTAAGGTCCTAGCACAATCGAATGGAAATCAGACTACCGGCTGGTACGCTCCCCTCCATGAAGCCGGTGATGACCGGCGTGTGGAGGAGACATGAGAGCGCGCAACGCCCTTCATCTAGTCGGTATTTCTGCGCTGTGCCTGGGCGGCATCGCGTTGGGCAGCGTTCTGCACTTGCCCGCGATGGCGGCGCAAGTCTACCAGCAATACTTGTCGCCGGACACGACGTGCACGAGCAGTTCGCCGTGCACGACGACCACGAACAACGGCAGCGGAGCGGCGAGCGCGAACACGAGCGTCGGCGGCACCGGGCTCACCGGCACGACGAAATTCAACAGCACGTCGAAAACCAAATTCGCGGTCGGCGTTCTCGGATCCGACACGTCGACCAAGGGCAAATTCAACTTCGGCGTGGAGGGCACATCGGTGAGCGGCACCGGCGCGCAAGGCACGACGAAATCGGGCATCGGCGTGAGTGGCATCGCGACGACCGGATTTGGCGTGAGCGGCGTCTCCACGAGCGGGGTCGGTGTGTCCGGTACATCGACCATCGGCACGGGCGTGTTCGCGAGGGGCGTGAACTTTGGCGCCCAGGCCGAAAGCAGCGGCACTGGTGGCACAGCCCTGGAGGCGATCGCCAACGGCGGCGCGTCCAACGGCACAGGCGTGCTCGCCTTTGCAGAAGGCACCGGCGGAGTGGGCGTGTCGGCCAATGGCGCGAGCTTTGGCCTCCTAGCGAACGGCCCGACAGCCGTCCAAGCTGTCAGCGGGACGTCGGGAACTTCCGTGGAGGCGGATTCCTCCGGCGCGTTGCTCTACACCGGCTTCAGTAGTGGAACGCTGGAATTCTTTGTTGACCAGATCGGGAACGTCATAACATCGGGCTCCGTAGCGGGGGCCTCCGCTGATTTCGATTCGCAAGGCACGGTCCCGGCCCTCCGAGCACAGAGTTTCGATTCGGCGATCGAGGCGTTTTCGCAAGATTCGAGTTCAGGAAATGGGGTGATTGTCGCGCATTCCACCGGCCAACCCCTTTTTGAAGGAATCGTCAACAACACGCCGTTGCTAGTCGCTGACGGCGTGGGTAATCTCTCGATATCAGGTCTACTCTTCACCAATGGACCGTGCGGCAATGGTTGCATCGCACACGGGCCGAGTCAAAAGCGCGTCGTATCGTATGCGCCGCGCGAGAGCCAGCCGACGATGGAGGATGTCGGAGAAGGCCAACTCGTCAACGGCGAGGCGCACGTGCCGCTCGATCCTGCATTTGCAAACGTGATCGACCAGAACGCGAACTACTTCGTCTTTATGACGCCGGACGGTGACTGCAACGGGCTGTTCATCGCGGGGAAATCGAAGACGGGGTTCGTGGTTCGCGAGCTGCGTGGTGGACATTCGACGCTCGGTTTCGAGTATCGGATCGTCGCAAAGCCGTATGGCGACCATTCGCCACGATTGCCGATGATCACGGTTCGGTCGCTGGTGATGCCGAACGTGACGCATACGATGCCGCATCTCAAGCCGGCGCAACGCGTTCATTAACATCGAGGGCCGACATAAAGTCGGCCCCTTCAGACAAACGAGCCCCTTCATTTTCGCGCCGTTATTACAATAGGGAGGCGGCGGCGCGGTCTGCGAGCCACGTGAGGGCGCCGCGTTTGGGAACGACACCTTGCGCCGGCAGCGAGTCGCGATCGATCGGACCGGCGAGCACCTTTTGCAAGATTTCCGCCTTGGCAGCGCCTTCCGCCAAGAACACCACCGCGCGGCCTGCGTTCAGAGCCGGATACGTCAGCGTCAGCCGCCACGGCGACGCGACGCCGGAATCCACGCGATTTGCGGCGCACGGTTGATCCGTAACTTTCAACGCGTCGGTGTGCGGGAACAAAGACGCGGTGTGGCCATCTGGCCCGAGGCCGAGATAGATGAGATCGAAGACCGGCGTTGTTGCGCCGAAGAACGAGTGCAGGCGCAAGTTGTAGTCGAGCGCGCCCACACGCGGTTCCAACTCGCCCATCATGCGATGCACATTCATATCGGGGACGAGACCGCCCGATAAGAGCGCGTGGCGCGCCATGCCGTAGTTGCTTTCCGGATCTTCGGGGCCGACGCAGCGCTCGTCGCTCCAAAAAAGATGCGTGTGGCGCCAGTCGATCTTGCGCGCGTACGTGACCTCGCCCAATAGACCCAGCATCGCTTTTGGCGTTGATCCGCCCGAGAGTGCGACGGCGAACCGGCCGCGCGCTGCGATCGCGAGCCCGGCGGCTCGCACGAACGCATCGGCGCCGGAAGCGGCAACGGCCGCCGGCGAATCCAAAACGCGCAGACCTGGTATAGCAGCTGCGGTCATTCGGCGCGCAGCACGGCGTCGAAGCGCGCATCGCGATCGAGCGAACCGATGCAGCGATCGAGCAGCGCCGCTTCTTCCTGCGGATCGGCGGCAAACGAAAGCCGGCGAACTTCGGCGCCGCGTGGATCGATCGCGCGGCCTTCGATGCGCCCGGCTTCCACATCCCACATCACGTCGAGCGCCGCAGACGATTTCGACGAGCCGAGCTTAAGCCGCGTGACAGAACCCGGGTCGCCTGCGTGCCCGGAAACGCCCACGATCGAGCCGTGACCGGCCAATCGCGGCAGACATGTCGTCACCCAACCGGCCAGCAGCAATGCGCGTGCCGACGGCGGAATGATGCCGTCGGCCGAGGCTGCACATTCGATGACGCAATTATCGAAGTCGGGGATCAGCGCAGCGACGATGGGATCGTCGCTGCACGCGGCCACGGTCGTACGCCACGCGGTCGTGCGCTCCCAGTTCAGATCGGCCACCGCGGTCGAGCCGGCGCGAAATTCTTCCAAGCGTCGCAGCGTATCTAAGGAAGCAGCGCCGTCGCCGAAATCCTTCGAATCCACAACAATCTTTGATGCGAGCGGCGCGATCAAGCGGAAGAGCCGCGTGGAGAACGGCGAGCCGCCGTGCCACCACAAGACCATGGGGAGATCACGGCTGAGCAGGCCGATAGCGGTCGAAGCCAGGCGCGCGGCTTGATCGGTGTGCGCGAGCAGCGCGATGCGCTCGCTGCAGATGGATGCGTCGGAACCGGCGTCCGAGCATTCGCTCAATACCCACGCGAGCACTTGATCTTCAGGCGCCGCAAAATCCATAGCGATGCCGATGGAGCGGATCGGATGCGTGGCCGCAAGCCGCGCGACGACGGAAGAGACAGCTGCCGCTTCGTGGAGATCCTCGAGATACGTGATGAGATTCATCGCGCACGAACGCGACGGCGCGGGCACGGCGCTGTCGGCCGGCCGCTCCCACTTCTTAGCGAGCACGGCCTCGACCGCCGAAACCTCCACGGGCTCGAAGCCGTTCGGCGCGGGTCTGGCCTGCCCGTCCTTTGCGATCACAGCCTGCGCCACTCGCGCCCGTCATCGGCCAGCAACTTGTCGGCTTCAGGCGGTCCCCACGAACCGGCCGCGTAGTTCGGAAAATTCGCCGGCGGTTTGGCGGCCCACGCAGTCAGGACCGGATCGATGAGCGCCCAAGCGGCTTCCACGCCGTCGGAGCGGTCGAATAGCGTCTGCACGCCTTTCATGCAATCTAAGATCAGGCGTTCGTACGGCGACGAATCTTCGCGGCCGAACGTGGCGCCGTAGCCGAAGTCCATGTTGACCGAGCGGATGCGCATGCTAGGCCCCGGCACCTTCGCACCGAATTTCAGCGTGATGCCTTCGTCGGGCTGGATGCGCAGCGCGAGGATGTTGCCTTCCAATTCCGAGATCTGCGCGTTGCGAAACGGCAAGTGCGGCGCTTGTTTGAACTGCATGACGATTTCGGTCACGCGCTTGGCCAAACGTTTGCCCGAGCGTACGTAGAACGGCACGCCGGCCCAACGCCAATTGTCCACCACGAATTTGAACGCCGCGTAGGTCGGTGTGGCTGAGTCGGGCGCGATCTCTGGCTCTTGGCGGTAGCCGACCGCGTCTGCTCCCGTGATGAAGCCCGGTCCGTACTGGCCACGCACCGCGAACTTGTCGACGTCTTGCGGCGCGATCGGCCGGACCGCTTTCACAACGCGCACCTTCTCGTCGCGGAAATCGGTGGCGTCAAACGACGTGACCGGCTCCATCGCCACGAGCGAGAGCAATTGCAGCGCGTGATTCTGGATGACGTCGCGCACGACTCCCGTCTCTTCGTAGAAACTCGCGCGGCCTTCGATGCCGAGACTTTCGGCAACCGTGATCTGCACGTGATCCACGTAGCGCCGGTTCCAGATCGGCTCGAAGACGCCGTTGGCGAAGCGGAAGACCAAGATGTTCTGGACGGTCTCTTTGCCGAGATAGTGGTCGATGCGGTAGATCTGATCCTCGCCGAGGTAGCGCAGCATCTCGGTGTTGAGCTGCTTCGCCGACGCGAGATCGCGGCCGAACGGTTTCTCCACGATGATGCGGGTGAAGGGCGGGGATTGGGCAGGCGATGCTTGCCCTACTACGGATGAGGGGTTGATCATGCCGGCGTCGTGCAGCTGCTGGACGATGTCGCCGAACAGACTCGCCGGTGTGGCGATGTAGAAGATGCGGTTGCCGGCCGTGCCGTACTTGGGATCGAGTTCTGCAAGCTTGGCTTTCAGTTGCGCGTAGCACTGGGGATCGTGGAAGTCGCCCGATAGGTAGTATGAGCGCGCCGAGAGATCGGCGAGCACCGCGGCGTCTTGCTCGCGAACGTCGCCTGATGTTGCCACGGCGTCGGACAACCGTTTGCGAAACGTCTCGTCGTTACACGAGTCGTCGCGCGAGAACCCGACCATGCAGAATCCAGGCGGAAGCAGCTGCGCCTGCGCGAGATTGTAGACGGCAGGCAGAAGTTTGCGCTTGGTCAGGTCGCCTGTCGCACCGAAGATGACGAGTTGCGCGGGCTGCGTGGCGCGGTCTTGCGTGACGCCTTGCGCGAAGGGATTTTCGATCGTGGTGGTTGCCATCGAGTTACGTCGATTTTGCGGCGGGAGCTGCGGTGTTGGCGGGAGCGGCGTTGGCGGCAGGTTCGGCTTTCACCGCGTGGCCGCCGAACTGATTGCGCAGCGCAGCGATGACCTTGGCCGAGAACGAATCCGTCTGCCGCGAGCGGAAGCGCATCATGAGCGAGAGCGCGATGGTGGGCGCCGGCACGGCAAGGTCGATCGAATCTTGCACAGTCCAGCGGCCTTCGCCGGTGTCGTCCACGTAGCCGGCGATGCGTTCAAGATCTGGGTCTTCCTTAAACGCGAGCTCTGCCAATTCCAACAGCCACGAGCGGATGACGCTGCCCTGATTCCAGAGATGGCTCAACTGGCCCAAATCAACGCCTTTGCCGAACTCCGACGTCTGGATGATCTCGAAGCCTTCGCCGTACGCCTGCAGCATGGCATACTCGATGCCGTTGTGCACCATCTTCACGAAATGCCCCGACCCGACGGGGCCGGTGTAGAGATAACCATCCTTGGGCGCAAGGGTGAGGAAGATCGGCTCGATGCGTTTGCACTGCGCGGCGTCGCCGCCCACCATCAAGCAGAAGCCTTCCTTCAATCCCCAGACGCCGCCGGAGACGCCGGCGTCGATCAGCGAGATTCCCGAGAGCGCCAATTCCTTGGCTTGCGCCTGCGCGTCTTTCCAATACGAATTGCCGCCGTCGATGATCGCGTCGCCGGATTGCAGCAGGCCGCCCAATTCTTGGATCGTGCTCTTGGTCGGCGCGCCCGACGGCACCATCACCCAGACCGCGCGCGGCGGCGCAAGCGCTTTGACCAACTCGGCGAGCGACGCGCTTCCCTTGGCACCGGCTGCGGCGGAATGCGCCACGGCGTCGGCCGAGCGATCGAACACGACGATCGAGTGGCCGCCATTCAAGAGGCGCTGCGTCATTCCGGCGCCCATGCGCCCAAGACCGATCATGCCGAGCTGCATCAGACTTTGCTCCCCTGTGCGGATAATGCGGTTGCGAGCGTACGCGCAAATGTGGCGAGCCCGCTATCGACATCGGGCGCGAGTTTCACGCCGAGCGCGCGGCGGCCGTGCGCGCGCAGCGACTGCAGATCGCCGAGCGCCTGAGCGCGGATCAGCGTGCCGAAGTCGAACGGCTGACCAGGAATAGGCAACGCTTCGCCGCCATCGGGGATGACGAACTGGATGAACACGCCGGTGTTCGGCCCGCCTTTGTGCAGTTGACCTGTGGAATGCAAGAAGCGCGGGCCGAAGCCGGCGGTGGTGGCCACGCGCAGCGCTTCGCAGAGCCCTCTTCGGCTCTCCGTGATGAGATTGTCGCGGCTCTGCTTGACCGCGATGAACGCGGCGAAGTCGATGTAATCGCCCGGCTGCACTTGCTTGAGCAAGGCTTCGACCGCTGCGGCATCGTCGGGCGCGACATAATCGGTTGCCGACGCCTGTGCGTGCTCGGCCAGAATGCGATTGGTGTTGTCCTTGCTCTCTTGCACGTTGGGTTCGTCGAACGAGTTGATGCCGAGCAGCGCGCCCGCGACCGCGGTGGCGAATTCCCAGCGGTAGAACTCCGCGCCGATATCGAGCGGATCGGCCAGCGCGATGCGCGTGACGAGATGGCCTGCCTGTTCGAGGGCGGCGAGCTTCGCATCGTTCGATGTTTCGCCGGCGAGCGTCAGAGCGACGAAATGGCGGTCGTTGCCATAGGCGCTTGGCGCCAAGAGCGGCTCGCCCGAAATCGGGATCAGGCCTTTGCCTTCCTTACCCGTGCTCTCGGCGATGAGCTGCTCGAGCCACAAGCCCATGCCGGCAATACCGGCGGAGGTGACAAACGTGATCTTGTCGCGGCCAGCACCGAGCGCCCCGTGCGCTAAGGCCACGCCGAGCGCTGCGCCCGGGTTGGTGTTTCCCGTCGCACTGCCGCTGCTGCAATTGCGTGACATCGCGACCGCGCGCGACAGAAGTTCGTTCACGTCCACGCCGGCGCACGCGCCGGGCACAAGTCCGAAATACGAGAGCGCCGAGTAGCGACCGCCGATGTCCGGCGGATTGATGAAGATGCCGCGATAGCCGCGCTCGCGCCCCTGGATTTCTAAAGGCGTGCCAGGATCGGTGATGCAGGCGAAATGCTGCGCGGCTTTGGCCGTGCCCATCGACTCGCATAGTTTGGCCCAGAAATATTCGCCGAAGCAGCGCGGCTCGAGCGTCGTGCCCGACTTGCTGGATTCGATGAAGAGCGTCGACTCTAGCACGAGATGGCTTTCGACTATCCGCACCGTTTCCGGCGACGTGCTGTCGAGCACTTGCAGATCCGGATAGCCGTCGCGCCGGCCGAACGTCATGGCCAACACGATCGGGCAGAGGCTGCTGCCGCCCATGCCCATCACCACGACTTGGCGGATGCCGTCGCGGCGCAGACCGTCCACGAACGACGTCATCTCGCCGACCCGGCCTTGCATGAGTTCGGGAACGGTCAGCCAGCCGAGGCGATTCTTGATGACGGCCGCTGCTTTGCGTCGCCCGGTTTCCAGAAATCGGCATCGCGCTGCCAGACGCGATCGGCGAGCGCTTGCAAGTCGGCTGCGGTTCTCCCGTACGCCATTACTGGCCCGCGCCCGCGCCGGCCAAGACCGATGCTTTCTTCTGGATCACGCCGAGCAATTCGTCGTACGCCTTGTCGAACGTGTCGAGCCCTTCGCTCAGCAGCGCGTCGGTGATCTCTTTGAGCGAGATGCCAAGCGACTCGAGCGCCTGCAGCTGCTCCTCAGCCTCTTCCATGCCCGCTTCGAGGTGCGCGCCGAGCTTGCCGTGATCGCGGAACGCGTCGATCGTGGCCGGCGGCATCGTGTCCACCGTGTCCGGTCCGATGAGCGCTTCCACGTAATACGTGTCTGGGTACTTCGGATTTTTCGTCGAGGTGCTCGCCCACAGCGGCCGCTGCCTGTGCGCGCCAGCGGCGGCGAGCTTCTTCCAGCGCGCGCTCTCGATCGACTGCAAGAAGAGGGTATAGAGCCGCTTGGAGTTCGCAATCGCAACTTTGCCGAGCAGGCCCATGAGTTGGGCTTTCTTCGCGTCGTCAGTTGCGGCGTCGGCGGCCGCTTGGATGAGTTTGTCCGCGGCGGTGTCGACCCGGCTCACGAAGCACGACGCGACCGATGCGATGCCGCTGAGCGGCAAGTTCTTCGCCATGCGATCTTCGAGGCCGGCGAAATATGCGTCGATGACTTTTTCGTAGTATCCCGCGCCGAACATCAACGTGATGTTGACGTTGATGCCTTCGGAGATGAGCTGTCGGATCACGGGGATGCCTTCATCGGTCGCCGGCACTTTGATCATGACGTTCGGCTTGTTGATCAGCGGCCAGAGGCGGCGGGCTTCTGCGATCGAACCGGCGGTGTCTTTGGCGAGATGCGGCGGCAGTTCAATGGAAACGAAGCCGTCGCCGCCCTTGGTCTGCGTGTACAGACCGTGGAAGGTGTCGCAGGCTTCGCGGATGTCGTCGGTCGTGAGCTTGTCGTACATCTGCTCCGGCGTCATGTTCTGCGCGGCCAATTCGCGAATGGCGTCGTCGTAGTCGGCGCTGGAAGCAACCGCCTTTTCGAAGATCGAAGGATTCGACGTGACGCCGCGCAGGCCGTCGTTGACGATCAGGTCGGCGAGCGAGCCCGCGCGCGTGAAGCCGCGGCTGATGTTGTCCAGCCAGAACGACTGCCCATAGTCGATGAGTTTGGTGAGCGGATTCATTCCTTGTTCTTCCTTTGTATGGGAGAATAGATTTCGGTATAAGGCTTCGATTTTTCGATCGCAGTTACGGCCGCTTCGGCGACATGCTCGGCCGTGAAGCCGAATTCTTTGAACAATATATCAGCCGGCGCCGACGCGCCGAAACGCCGCATACCGATGATCGTACCCGTCAGACCGACGTAGCGCTCCCAGCCGAACGTGGCAGCAGCCTCAATCGAGACGCGTGCGGTGACGCTTGGCGGCAAGACAGAGTCGCGGTATGCTTGGTCTTGCGCGTCGAAGAGCGACCAGCACGGCAGGCTGACCACGCGCGCGTGCACGCCTTTCTCTTTGAGCAGCTTCTGCGCGCCGATGCACCATTGCACTTCGGAGCCGGTGCCGATCAGGATCACCGCGGGATCGTCAGACGCTTCGCGCGACAAGACGTAGCCGCCGCGCTCCGCGCCGCGCACGCTCTCGGCGGAATAAACCGGAAGTTTCTGCCGCGTGCAGACGATGCCGACCGGGCCATCTTTATGTTCGATGGCGAGCCGCCAGCAGATCGCGGCCTCATTCGCGTCGGCGGGGCGAAAGACGGTCATGTTGGGAATCGCGCGCAAACTCGCGAGTTGTTCGATCGACTGGTGCGTTGGGCCGTCCTCGCCGAGGCCGATGCTGTCGTGTGTCCACACGTAGATGGGGTTGATGCGGCTCAGCGCCGCCAAACGTATGGACGGCCGCATGTAATCGGAGAAGATGAGGAATGTCGCCCCGAAAGCGCGGAACCCGTGATGTAGCATTATGCCATTCAAGGCCGCGCCCATCGCGTGTTCGCGCACGCCGAAGTGCAGGATGCGATCACCGAGCGAACCGGCTTCGATCGAGCCGCCGTCTTTGATGTCGGTTTTGTTCGACGTGGCGAGGTCGGCCGCGCCCCCGACTAGCGCGGGCATTTTTGCAGCAATCGCGTTCAGCGCTTTGTTCGACGCATCGCGCGTGGCGATCGGTCCGTCTTCGGGTTTGAACGCGGGCAAACCATCGCCCCAGCCTGCAGGCCGTTCGCCCGCGATCTGCGCGGTGAACGTGCGCGCGAGATCTGGTGCGGCGCCGGAGAACGCGTCGAATTCTTTACGCCATTCGGTTTCGTATTTAGCGCCGCGTTCGACAGCGGTGCGGAATTGCGCCAGCGCTTCGTCGGGCACGAGGAACTGCGCGTCCTCGGGCCAGCCGTAAAATTTCTTCGCGAGTTTGATCTCGTCTGCGCCGAGCGGCTCGCCGTGCGCCGCGTTCGTGTCCTGTTTGTGCGGTGCGCCGTAGCCGATGTGGCTGCGCAGCCGGATCAGCGACGGCCGCGGATCGCCTTTGGCGGCGGTCAGCGCGGCGTCGATCGCGTCGAGGTCGTTTGCGTCTTCCACTGCTAGCGTGTGCCAGCCATACGCGTTGAAGCGCTCGCAGACGTCTTCATTGAATGAGAGCGCGGACGGGCCGTCGAGCGTGATGCGGTTGTCGTCATAGACCGCGATGATGCGCCCGAGCTGCAGGTGGCCGGCCAACGAAGCGGCCTCGGAGGCGACGCCTTCCATGACGTCACCGTCGGAGCAGATCAGGTAGGTGAAGTGGTTCACCGGCACGGCGGCGCCGGGTGATTTATTGAAGCGCGCCGCGAGCATGCGCTCGGCCAACGCCATCCCAACCGCATTGCCAAAGCCTTGGCCGAGCGGACCGGTCGTGGCTTCAATGCCCGGCGTGTGGCCGTATTCCGGGTGGCCGGGCGTCTTGGAGCCCCATTGGCGGAAGCTCTTGAGGTCGTCGAGACTCACGTCGTAGCCGGTGAGGTAGAGCATCACGTACTGCAGGATGCACGCGTGGCCGGCGGAGAGCACGAATCGATCGCGATCGGGCCACTGCGGATTGGCGGGATTGTAGCGCATGTGGCGCGTCCACATAACGTACGCGAGCGGCGCGAGCGCCATCGCCGTGCCGGGATGGCCGGAGTTGGCCTTCTGGACGGCGTCCATCGAAAGCGTGCGGATCGTGTTGATGCAGAGCTGGTCGAGATCGGATGGAGATGAAATAGCAGCAGGCGCTTTCAAAGGTGGCCTCCGGATATCGTGACGCGCGGGTTTACAGCGACGCAAACCCGTTGGGCGCGGCTCGGAAGGGTCCCTGGTTTGGGCTTCTACGCCTCAGAGCGTTTGGGGTTCTTCGCCTTAGAGTACGGCGGTCAGGCGCTCTTGGATGTCTGTTCGAGTGTCCAGAGCGAGCGGTCGGCATAACGCGCGCGCGTCACCGCGACCGTGAGATGCGCGGGCACGTGGCGCAGTTGGAAAAGCTCGACCGACGCGGCGCACGAGTGGCCCGGGCCGATCGAAGCGCCGACCAGGCAGAGCTTTCGTCCGGAGCCTGGGCAAGCGGCGGTGACCATGAAGCGCTGGACATCGGAGTCGCCGCGATTGCGATAGGAGATGACCAGGCGGACGTGGCCGTGGTCGTCGGCAAGCGAAGCGCTTTCGATCTCGATCGGTCCGCCGGAGTCGTAGACTCGGACCTTTTGCGCTGCCAATGTTGCCGGGCTCATGCGAGTTGGACAAGACTCGACGTCGTTTCGTGACGGCGTGAGGTGAAGGGGCCGACTTTACGTCGGCCCTATCGGGGCGTCGTCGAAGGAGCCGACTTCATGTCGGCCCACGTCCGCCGCGCTGGGCAAGCGATGCTCGCCCTACAACGAGAATCACGGAGGCGAACGCCAATTGGCGCGCTCCCCGCAGAGTGGGACGGGTAAGGCGGGACGAACGCGCGGCCGATAACTTGTAAATGTGGAAGGGCGATCACCGCCCTGGCCTAAGCGGCCGCGCGCGGCCGTACCTTGAGAGGGTTGTGCGACAGTGAGCAGTTTCGCCGGCATTCGCTCGTTCTTTTTCCGGATAGTCTCGATCGCGACTGGTCTCGCGCTCATCGCCGCGGTGTCAGCGCCGTCGGCGTTGCCAGCGCGCGGCGATGCGCCCGTGCGCCTCGCAGTCACGATGTTCCAAAACCAGGCGGCCGCGCCCGCGTCGGTTGTCAACGCGATGAGCGCATCGCTCTACCAGTCGATCTCGTCGTCGCCTTCCTACACGGCGACAGGCGGCGGCCCGCTCCCGATCAAGCAAGACTTGATCGGCGGGTCGTTCGGGCCGGCGCTGGATGCGGCGGCGAAGGCCGGCGCGGATGAAGTCGTCGTCGGCAACATCGTGCAGTACGCAAACGGCCAAGCCTACTACAGCTTAAGCGTCTATCGCGTCGGCAGCGTCATGCTCGTGCGCACGCAAGTCTTCACGCAGTCGTATCCGCCGTCGGACGCGCACGCGATGACGGCCGCCTTCGCTTCGAACATCGCCACCCTTGAAGCGCCACGCACTCCGATGGGCACGATTTACTCGACATACAACGGCGAGCTCGACGCGGATCTCGGCACAGCGGAAGGCTTCTCGCTCGGTCAGCGCTTCAACGTCTTGCGCGCCGGGCAGAAAGTCGCCGAAGCCAACATCACGCAGATCTCGGGTTCGTTTGCCGTCGTCACGATCGTCAATGCATCGGCCGGCTACAAACCCGCGATCGGCGATAGGCTCGTCGGCCTCAACGCGCAGCCACCCATTAACACGCCGCCAGGCAACGGCGGATCCGGATTCAACCCACTTGTTCTCTTATTGACCGCTGGCGTCGCGCTGCTTGCGATCGGTCACGGCGGGGCGCCTGCCGCTGCAAACCCGCAGCCGACAGGCACGGGTACGACCGGTCTATTCACGGTCGGCGGCGTCCAAACAACCGGCACGCCGCTCCTACCGCCGATAACGTTCGTGTTCACATTCACGCAGCCGTTCAACTCAACGATTTTCGACCCGGCGAACCAGATCTCGCTTGCGTACGTTCAAATCTCGTCGCAGGGTTCGACCTTCCTTAAACTCTCGACGCTCGGCAGCGTCACGTACGGCCCAACCCCGACCGCAGCGACCACGATGACGATCTTGGCGCCGGGCGGTGTCATCCAGGGGACTGACCACGTCGCCTTCACGTTCCTCGACGGCGCATCCAACAACTGGTCAGATATCAACGGCACGTTGTTCACGGGTGTGGCATTCCAACCGTTCGTGATCATCAGGCATCCATCGGTCGTGCATGCGCGCCCGCACATGCCGCCGACGCAACCGGCTCCGCATCCGGTGCATACACCGCACCCGTAACAATCGCGCGGTATCTAATGAAGGGGCCGACTTCACGTCGGCCCTCTTCTTTATGCTGGGCGGCTCAAAGTGTCACTAGGACCGAAAGGCGGCCCCGGCACAAAATGGGTGGTGTCCCCACAAATCACCTCGATGAAGGAGAAGCGTGCCTTCGATCGAGCGCAAGTGGAGGATGGACGGCGGGGTGATGTTGCGCAGGCAACGCGGAGAAGGCCACGCGTAAGGCGCACTTGCTCAGCAAGGTGAAAAACTATGAAAGACTCGATGCAGCGATTGTTCGTCGGCCTCGTCGTACTTGCCGTTGCAGTCGTCGTCGCGTTATTCGCGATCCACGCCAAGTCCGCAAACTCCGGAGGCCTCATCGGCGTTGATACGAGTGTGCCGGAACCGCCAATCGAAGCGGCGAGAGCCGATGCGTTGCGGCGCGCGCTCGCGGTCTTCGAGAATGCTCCGAGCATGTCAAGTGTGCGATTTGGACCCGCGGTCCAGGTGGCCGCATACCGGGTGCGGTGGATTGTCGGTGATGCGTTCGTCGCGCCTAATGGTGTACTGTATGTTGCGGTTGCGCAACCTGGCGAAACAAGTCTCGATAGTCACTTCGCCGTCGCCACGCTCAATCTGGGGCGCTTGACCCTCCTACCCTTGCCATCGACTCGCGCTGGTTACAGCTCTATGGTCTTTGTGGGTAACGGCGCCATGGCGCTACTGCAGGCAGACGACACCGCGCGCGGCTACCGGCTCTTCTCGCTGACCCCTTCACGTGCCGTCGAACTGCCGTATCGCGAGATTGACGCGCGACCACCCGCTAACTATCTTTCGAGCGGCGAACGCTGCGAGCAACCCCGAAATCTAGCACTGCCAGCGGTGCTTTACGCGTTGCCGTCGACGACAAATGGCACGCCGCGCCCGCTCGTAACCCGCAGCGAATTCCAGCGTGCCACCGGAGGACTGATCGAGGATGACCGTTTGGTTACAATGTTTTGTTCGACGTTCGGAGGTCAGGATTACGTCACCGTAGTGGCCGGCGGTACTTGGGGTGTCGTATTTCGCCTCGACGGTGGTGCCTTGAAACTTTTTTCCCGAGGACACGTATTTGCATCCGGCCCAAGACACATGCTGATTTCGCAAACAGAAGACAGCCCGCAGGGACCCACCGGCTATCAAGACTATCTTGATGCCGCCAAGTATTAAGGGGGATTAGAAGTCGGCTTGGCAGCCGCAATATAAAATGCAGGCGGACCTTTACGGTCCGCCTGGGCAAGCGATGCTCGCCCCACTACTGATGACGGGCAGACGTTCACAACCTATGCCTTTTCATCACCACGTGCCACACCGGTCGGGTCACTTTCGGCAATGCGGCGTCGATAGCGGCGACAACGGGACCGTCGAATGATTCGATTAACGTCGCGCTTGGCGACTGGCGCAGCGCCTCGCGGATTTGTTGATCCATCGGGAAGAACAACGCGACGAACAGTACCGCCCACAATAGAACGAGAACTTTGACACCGGAGACAAGGCCGCCGCCAATGCCGCTCACGATGCTGATCACCGGAAGTTTTGTGACGCGCTCGAGAAGCCAACCGAGTCCGCGAACCACGACGAACGCCACAAGGAACACGGACCAAAACGCGGCCACGCGTGCGACGGCTGGTGCAACGGTCCATTGCGCGGAGATCCAGTCTGTTGCGGCGCTTGCGAACGCCGTGGCTGCGAACCAAGCGAGGACCACAGCGGCGAGGCCGATGACTTCGCGCACGAGCCCGTTGCGATAGCCGCCCCAAAACGCCGCGAGCAGCGTGAGAGCGACGAGGATGTCAACCCAGTTCATGTCTGGCCGTTTAGTTTTCCCCGGAGAAGAAGCGGCTCAGGTCGATTTTGTTCGGTTCGGACGTCTTGATCATCGCGAAATCCGCGTGCGTTGGGTTTATCACAACATTCCACTCGATCGTCGGATCTTCCGTGGGCAAGACGACGGACGGCACCGCTATCGCAAGCGATCTTCCGCGCGCGAGACGGGCGTCACCGAACGCGCGGGTCGATTCAGGCGCCGGCACCTCTCGCCAATCCTCCGGGAGTTCGTCGAGGCTGACGCGTGCGACACTATGTTCGGGAATGTCGAGACCGATGATACTAAGATCGTCTGGGACGTCTTCCATATCAACCGTGGCGAGATATTCGAGACACGCCAGCGACGGCATGGACGAACAGTACGCGACAGGTACACCCAGGGAATTCCAGCGCCCCGGCCTTTCCTTCGCGCCGTCGCCGTCGAACGCGCGTGCTTTGTACTTAACACGGCAGACGCGCCAACATCGCACCTAGCCGATGGTTCCGTACATGATCCGGCCGAGAGCCTCCTCGACCTGACGTTCGCCGGCCGAAGTGCGGCTCGCAACGAGCGGCGTCTGCCCTCCGAGCGACCGGTTGGGCTTGCGCAGCCACCGCTTCGCCTTTTCGGCGTTGTCGAACGCCGCGAGCGCCGACGCAAATACGCGGGCCAGCCGGAAGACGCGGTCGCTCTCGTCGACCGGCAAGGTGGTTCGCTTCTGCCGTGCGATGAGCGTGCGCTCCGGGATGAGGACGGCGTTACCCAACTCCTTGTTCGTCAACTCGAGACGCAGCCCGAGCGCGCGCAGCGATCGGCCCGGCAACCCGTGCTCGATCAACTTCTTCATATCGGATTCGCTGCCGACACGCTGACGGATCACGTTCTTGCCGCCAAGCACGTCGATCACTTGCGCCATGAGTACCTTCATTCGAGCCGCACTGCCTTTCTGCAGTCATCATACCGCAGATCTGCGGTCTCGGCAATGGGGCATCGCGGGACAAGGTTGCCACAGTCAGATTGACGATAGAAAGTGGGCCGACTAACGTCGGCCCCTTCAGAAATTAGCTACGTGCGGAGGGTGGCGGCGAAGCGGTCGCGCAGGCCCGCGAGGATTCTCTCCATCGCAGCGTCGGCGTCGGCGTCGGTGATTGTGGCGTCTTTGCGGCGCAACGCGATCTTCAGCGCGATGCTCTTCTTGCCGCCTTCCACTTGCGGGCCGCGATACTCGTCGAACGCGCGCACGCTTTCGCACAGCTCTCCACCGTTCGCGCGGCACGCATCAGTCAGATCTTGAGCGCTCACGTTCTCCGCAACCACCACGGCGATGTCGCGCGTCGTTCCCGGGAACCTCGGCAACGGTTCGAACGTGCGCACCGGCCTGCGCTGCGGCAAGTTCTCCAGATAAAGCATGAATGCGTACGTGTCGGCAGGCAGATCGTAGGCCCGCGCCAGCAGCGGATGCACGCGGCCGAATTTTGCGACCGTGTGGTCGCCGACGATAAGATCTGCGGCCGCGCCGGGATGGAAATAGAAGCGCGGTGCTGGCGCGGTGGCGAGCGGCTCGCGCGTCAGCGTCTCGATGGCGCGAACGACATCGCCTTTGACTTCCAGCAGTCGTCGATCCAACGATTCCTCGGCGCTGAGCGGCGGATACATCGCAAGTCCGCACAGCGACGGCCACTCGAGCACGCCGTTCTCATCGAACGCGCCAGAACTGACCCCAGGCTTCGGTTCGTCGGACGACGCGAGCGGCCGGAACACGTGACCGATCTCGAACAGACGCACCGCGCCGTCGGCGCGTTCCCACGCGCGCGTCGCGACCGTGAGCAAACCCGGCAGCAGACTCGGGCGCAGGAAGCGCTGATCGTCGGACAGCGGATTGACGACTTCTACCAACTTCGCCCAGAACGGCAGGCCGGATCGCTCCCACGCGGATTTCATCTTGGATCCGCCGAGCGCAATAGTCACGCACTCCGCATAACCCGATGCCGCGAACGATCTCGCGAGGACCGAGTCTTGGACGAACAGGCCTTCGTTCACCGATTGCGGCGAAGCCGCAACACGCCATTCGGGGATCTTGTCGAAACCGATCGAGCGAGCGACCTCTTCGATGATGTCGACCTCTTCGTTTAGATCGGTGCGCCAATACGGAATGGAGACGACGAACGGATCGGACCCTTCGGTCGAAAGGCCGATGGGCGCGATCGAGTCGCACATCTCTTTGGCGAGCAGCGACCATCCGAGCAACCTATTGACTCGCTCCGGACGGACTTTGATCGAACGCGCCGGGCCCGCACTTTCACCCGCCGAGACAACAGCCGACGGCTTGGCGCCGGCTGCAACTAGCAATTGGGCGGCGCGGCGACGGCCCAAGTCGACGAGTTCGAGCGGCAGATTTTTCTCGTGGCGCGATGCGCCCTCGGTGCGCAGACCGAGCGCGAGTGCAGCGCGGCGGATCGGAGCGCCGACGAAGTTCGGCGATTCGAGGAACACCTCGGTCGTCGATTCATCCACGGCAGCACGTTGGCCGCCGAAGATACCGGCGATGCCGACCGGCCCGTCGCCGTCGGCGATCACGGGCGTACCCGCCGCAAGCACACGCTCGACGCCATCGAGAGTCACGATGATCTCGCCTGACTTCGCACCGCGCGCAACGATGCGACCACCTCCGATCTTCGACGCATCGTAGAAGTGGAGCGGCTGGCCGGTCTCCAGCTGCACGAAGTTTGAGATGTCCACGAGCAACCCGAGACTGCGCACGCGCGACGCCTTCAAGCGCAGCGACATCCAAAACGGCGTGCGGCCGTTACCAACTCCCGAGAAACGCTGTCCTTCCAAGCGGCGACAGATTGTAGCGTCGCCTATTTCAACATTGATGCCCGGATCGCCCGAGCCTTCGAACGCATCCAATTTCGGCGCGGCAAACGGCGCGCCGAGACCAGCGGCCGCTTCGCGCGCCAAGCCGATCACCGAGAGGCAGTCGGGTCGGTTGCTCGGCACGTCCACGTCGAGCACCGCGTCGCCGAAGCGGACCGATTTCCAAAACTCCGATCCCACGACCGCATCCGAATCGAGGATCACGATTCCGTCGTCGTATTCGCCGGGCAGTGCGAGCTCCGACGCCGAGCACATCATGCCGTTGGATGCAACGCCGCGCAATGTAGACGCGCCGATCGCAAGCGTCTTGCGCACGCCATCGGCGGACGGCTCGCGCGAGAAGACCACCGCGCCGATCTTCGCGATCGGCACGAAGTCGCCGACCGCGAAATTGGTTGCGCCGGTGACGATCTGCAACTTCTCCGATCCGATATCCACTTCGGAGACCTGCAGGCGGTCGGCGTTGGGATGGCGCGAGAGCGACAGTATCTTCCCGACGACGATATGTTCCGGCATCGGCTGTTCGTCGATGCCGTCGACCGTGAAGCCGCGCGCCGTCAGCACATCGGCGATGCGCGCGGGCGGCGCATCGGTCGTGACGAAATCGCGCAGCCATGAAATGGAGACGTGCATCAGGCGAACTGCTCCAAGAACCGCGGATCGTTCTCAAAGAATGTCCGGATGTCGTGGATGTCGTGACGCAGCATGGCGATGCGGTCGGTGCCCAAGCCGAACGCCCAGCCGCTGAACCCCTCGGGATCGTAGCCGCTTGCACGAAGTACATTGGGGTGCACCATGCCGCTGCCGCCCATCTCGAGCCATCCCGTACCCTTGCACGTCTGGCAGCCGCGGCCGGCGCAGACGCCGCACGAGACGTCGACCTCAGCCGACGGCTCGGTGAACTGGAAATAGGAAGGACGGAAACGCGTGCGCCGGTCGGCGCCGAAGAGATGCCGGCAAAGATCCGCCGCGAAGCCCTTGAGATGGCCGAAGTTCACGCCGCGATCCACGTGCAGCCCTTCGATCTGGTGGAACATGAACGAGTGGCTAGCGTCGAGCGCATCGCGGCGGTAGACTCGGCCCGGCGCCAAGATCGCGATGGGCGGCGGGTTAGATTTCAAAGCGCGGACCTGCATGGACGATGTGTGCGGCCGCAGCAGCGAGCCGTTTGGCAAGTAGAACGTGTCCATGTTGTCGCGCGCCGGATGATCGGCCGGAATGTTGACGGCCTCGAAGGCGTAGTATTCGGTCTCGACTTCCGGGCCCAGAACGACCGCAAAGCCGCGGCTGCGGAAGAAGTCGACGACGTCATCCAGCGTCTGGCGCAAGACGTGCAAGCCGCCTGAACGTGGCGTATTGCCCGGGAACGTGGTGTCGTACGTGCGGGCAAGATCGCCCTGGATTTCGGTTTTTTCGATGCGGGCAAGCGCTGCGTCCAGAGCCGCCTCGATCGCCCGCTTGGTTTCATTGACGCGGCGTCCGTACTCGGCTTTTTCGGCCGGCGGAAGTTTGGCCAATCCGGACATGGCACGGGAGAGCGCACCGCCCTTACGGCCGAGGACTTCGGTGCGCAGCATTTCGAGATCGGCTCGCGTCGTGATCTTCGCCGCCCGCTCGAGAACCGCCGCCTCGAGCTCGGCGAGTTGGTCGCTCACATCGTCCCCCGCAATAAAATCGGCCGCATTAGAAGTGCGGCCAAAGTGACGGATTCCTTAGCCCGGCCCCCGCCGGACGATTAGCGATGGAGGTCGGCTGGGGCCGACCGTGGTTTTATGAGTGCGACCCCTGCGGCGCCATGTGCTTGTACAGCAAATAGGCTTGGACAGATCCCGTGGTCTTGAAGAACGTCCAGAAAAATGTTTGAGAAAGCATCGTCAGTGCCGACCTCCTCATAGCCATCATGGCCGCTTGGGCTAAAGTATAGCATAGGGTCGCGGGACGAACAAGGCTTGACAGGGCTTGACTTTTACGAGTTATTCGTTCTCATAACTAAGGTTTTAAGGTCCCGATCTGGCGGCTCAATTCATAAAGCGCTAGGCTTCCGGCGACGCCCGCATTGAGCGAGTCCGACTGCGGGCTTTGCGGAATGCCGATGCGGACATCGAGATCCTCAGCAGACACGCCCGTCAAGCCATGACGTTCATGCCCGACCACGAGCGCGACACGCGCCGGCGCTGTGACCGAGCGCACATCGGCGGCACCCGCTTCGGCTCCGAACAACTGCAGGCCGGCGGCATGCGCGGCGGCCGCCATCTGGGCCCAATCGCCGTACGTGCAGATCGGCACGCGGAAAAACGCGCCGGCACTTGCGCGCAAGAGCTTATCGTTGTACGGTTCGACCGCATCGGGCCCGAAGCAGACCGCGCATGCGCCAAACGCATCGGCGCTGCGCACGAGTGTGCCGGCGTTGCCCGGGTCGCTGACGTCGTGTACGACCAATGCGAGGGCGTTTGTCCGGCCCTGAACGATCGCCGTTAACGCGTCGATCGGCCGGTCGATGAACTCTGCGACGGCCACGATGCCTTGCGGCGAACGCGTGGTCGAGAGCACCGAGAGCGTGCGCTCGTCTACCGCGATCTCGTCCGCGCCGACGTCCTTCGCGCGCGCCGCGAGTTCTGCGATCGGCGATGCGGCGTCGCGCGGGTTGAAGAAGATCGTGCGCAACTTCGCCCGCGCGTCGAGCGCCGCGGCGACGAGATTCGGGCCCTCAACGAGAAAGCACCGCTCGTCTCGGCGGTGCTTCTTGTGATGCAGTGCCTTCGCCGCGCGCACGAGCGGGTGATGATAACCCGCGGTGCCGCTAGCCACCGGTCACGCTCCTGCGGCCACCTTCGGGGCATGCTTTTTCGCAAGCGCGAGGAGCTTGGAGAAAGCGCTCGCGTCGTTGATGGCGAGGTCGGCGAGCACTTTGCGGTTGATGTTCACTCCTTCTTTTTTCAGGCCGCTCATCAACCGGCTGTAGGTGAGGCCTTCCTGCCGCGCGGCTGCGTTGATGCGCGTGATCCAGAGCGCGCGGAAATCGCGCTTGCGCACGCGCCGGTCGCGAAAGGCGTAGAGCTGCGAGTGCAGCAGCGCTTCATTGGCGGCCTTGTAGTTGCGGCCGCGCGCGCCGCGGAAGCCCTTGACCGCTTTAAGAACCTTGCGTCGCTTCTTGAGCGACATCATTCCGCGTTTAACGCGTGCCATGTCTGACGATCTCCTCTTCGAACGTTATGCGAAAGTTAGCCGTACGGCAGCATGCGCTTGAGGCGCGGAGTGTCCGTCTTGTCGGCGACGCGCTGCTTGCGGAACTTGCGGATCCGTTTCGGCGATTTCTTCGTCAGGATATGACTGCAGCCCGAGAACTGGGCCTCGCGCATGAACTTGCCGGTGCCGGTGATCTTGACTCTCTTCGCGGCACCCTTGTGCGTCTTGAGTTTTGGCATGACGTCTGTTTCCTACTCTTCTGTCGGTTCGCTCGGCACGCTGTCAACGCTGACAACGCTGTTATCGCTGTCAACGCTGCTGTCGCTATTGTCGCTGCTATGAGCGGCAGGCGCGCCGGGCTGATGTTGTTTGGCCGCGTGAGCGGCCTGCGCCGCCGCGACGATCTCCGGTCGCGGCGAGATGATCATGAACATGTTCCGTCCTTCGAGCCGAGCCTCGCGTTCGACGATCGCGACTTTGCTCGAATCCGCCGCGACGCGATCCAGCAGTCGTCGGCCGTGTTGTGCATACGTCACTTCGCGCCCGCGGAACATGATCGTCACTTTTACTTTGTCTCCGCCCATCAGGAGCCGCTCGGCGGTGCGGAACTTCGTCTGGTAGTCGTGCTCCTCGATCTTCGGACGAAGCTTGACTTCCTTGAGTTCCATGCTGTGCGACTTCTTGCGCGTCTCTTTGTCTTTTTTCGCTTGCTCGTACTTGAGCCGGCCGTAATCGGAGAGACGGCAGACCGGCGGCACGGCGTTCGGCGAGACTTCGATCAGGTCGACTCCCCGTTCGCGGGCCAACGCCAATGCATCGCGCGTGATCATGATGCCGAGTTGGGCGCCGTCGTCCGCGATCACGCGGACCTGGGGAATCCGTATTTGTTCGTTTACGCGGAGCGGCCGGCTAATCGGACGCTACCTCGTGCAGTTGCGATGAAGATCTTTGAATGTGCGATTGCTCCTTCTAAGTTGGGTTGCGTCGCAGCCGGCCAATCGAAAAAGCCCACCGCGCGGCAGGCTACCCGAAGAAAGACGACGGAGATGCGAACCGCCTTCGTCTTTCGGACCGGTCTGGCAGCCTTACGGCGCCGGCCGGTGCGAAGGGTACTGCCCGAGTAGTATACCGGACGGTGGCGGCTCGGGTCAAGGCGTCCCGCGTTTGTTCTCGTCTCGCGTGTCTGGCGCGATGAGGTTCGCCAAGGCCGCGGCTGCGCAGAGAATCAGCGCGGCCCAATAGCTCGGTAGGAATCGCAGTTCGAAGACAGATGCCGCGGCGTTTTTTTCATAATGCGACTGAATCGCCGTCTGCAAGTAGACGAGCATCGCCGCCGCCGCGGCGAAACACAGCGCCGAACCAACCTTGCGCATGGGCAGACGGCTGACGCCGATCAGACCGCCAATCACGACGACGACCAACGCCGCCAGCGCCGGCCAGCTTCCGGGTTGGCTTGTCGACTGATAGTCTGAGCCGACGATTCCGCGCCCGTCCGCGGTCAGAACGTCACTCGAATTTGTGCCCATCGCGATCTCGTAGCCTGTGGCCTGGGCCACCTGATGCCCATTGCAGGACACGGCCGAGAACGGCAACGCGAAGAGAATGAGGACGAAGGCGGCGGATACCAAGTTGACTTTCGAAATCACGACGCATACCCCAGCGCCGGTCACATTCGAAGATCCGATCGGCTATCCCGTCAGCGCTCCCGTTTGCTCGCCTTGTCGTTGCTTGCCCTACCGTTGGGGGGAAAGGCCCATTTCTTTCTTGAGTAGCGGTATAGGTCGGGAGCGGCGCGTAAATAGTATATTGATCGAGCGGCGCGTTTCGGCAGATGCCAGAGCGCCCTTAGTTTTCATCATACGACGCTTAGGAGTTGGAACAATGTTTCGAGGCATTTCTCGCTGGTGGACGCTTGGCGTAATCGCCGGTTGCGCGCTTCCTATATCTCTCGCCGCTTGCAGCGGCGGATCGCACATCATGCCGTTGGCCGGCGGCCGGCCACAGTCGATTCAACGAACGGCGGACCTAACCGTGGCGCGCTCATTCACCAGCAACACCTGGACCATGGGAGCGCCGGATCCACTGAAGCGACTTGGTGCAGCCGCTGCCGTCGTCGGCTCGAAGATCTACGTTCTCGGAGGGGTTAGCGCGCAAGGTACCGTCGGCAAGAACGATATCTACGACACCGCAACCAACACGTGGTCGACCGGTGCCGCAATGCCGACGAAACGGACTGGTCTTGCGGCCGCCGGGCTGAACGGAATCGTCTACGCGATCGGCGGCTTCGGCTCCACAAACAACGTAATCGCCGTCGTCGAGGCCTACGATCCTACCACCAACAAATGGACGACCAAAGCGCCGCTGCCGACGACGGAGTACGTCATGGAAGCGACGGTGCTGAACAATATGATCTTTGTCGTCGGAGGATTTAACGGAGCGTCGCGAGTTGCTACCGTGTACGAGTATGATCCAAGTTCGAACTCGTGGTCGAACGCACCAAGCCTGATCGTCGCAAAGCAGTCGGCGTACGTAGGCACGGTGGGAACAGATATCGTCGCCGCCGGCGGATTTACGAATGCCGAAAAAACGACGTCGGACAACGAACTTTTCAAATCGGGGGGCACGTCGTGGAAAGCGCGCCGTCTTATGCCATCGAACAGATACGGCGGCTGCGCGGCCGGAATCAACGGGTTCTTATACGCGGCCGGTGGCGCAAAATCCGCATCGGCGACGGCAAACGCTCAGACCCGTCTCGACGGTTACGATGTCGCGACGGACACGTGGGCCAGCTTAGCCCCGATGCCGATCGCGGCGCTTTACACGGCGTCGGCCACGGTGAACGGATTGCTCTACTGCTTCGACGGCACGAACACGAACAATCCGAAGCGGCAGATATTCGGCTACACGCAGATCTACACTCCGTAACGAACCCAGGATATAGAAGTAGGGCAAGCATCGCTTGCCCTACTTCTATATCGCTCTTACTATTTCGCCGGTCCGACCGCGATCCCGAGGCCGGTCGCACTATCGATGAACGAGTTGATCGGAGTGCTGCCGCCCGGCGCATATTCATCGACCATGCTGCCCGCCGTTGCTGCATACAGCGTGCCGTCAGGCTTGACGTAGAGCGACGCTGCGCCTTGATTTATGATGCGCGTCGCGTCTGCTTTGCCTGGCGCGAACACCATGATCGCTCCGGTATACGCGCCTGAGACGTAGATATTGCCGGCGCCGTCGACGGCTAGACCGCCCCCGTCGAGGCCGCCAAGATTCAGCTTGACGCGCGATACCTGGAATGTCCCCGGCGTGACGCGGAAGACGTGCGTGTGGCTTTGGACCGTGTTCGCTGAGACCAGAAGATCGCCGTTCCTATCGAACGCCATCTCATCGCACGACAATGCGTAGCCGCTGAAGTGCAGGTTGACCGTCCTCGATGCGGTCACGCTGCCTGGCGGGAATACCGTCACGTAAACGCCTGGCACATCGCCTTGCTGGCATTGTTCGACGTACGTCGAGCCGTCTTCGCCGACTGCGACCTGCGTTGGGTAGGCCATCTTGTCGGTCAGCATCCGGAACGGCGTGTCCGAACCCGGATGAAACTCCGCGACGCCGATAGTAGGGCCGCCCTGTGGAATGTTCGCGACGTAGAGCGTCCCGGCCGAGTCGACCCAAATGCCGTATGGGCGAGCAGTGCCGTTCTGGATCTGACGGAGCGGCGTTGGATTGTTTGCGTGCAAATACGCCGGGAAGACCATCACTTCACCGACGCCGGGTCTGCCGTCGAAGCTGGAGACATAGACGACGTTGCCGCCGCTCGCATCGATTGAAGCGAGCCCGCTGGAGCCGCCGCGTAACACGCCACCCATCGTGGTATTGTTTGGATTCATGGGCGGAGCGACCGATGTGCCACCCCCGCCCCCGCAGCCTGCGAGCAGCGCCGCCGCCGCGGCAGCTACGAACAATCTCTGACCGTTGCTAAGAGTCATGCCCCCCAACCTTTCTCGATGACGAAATCGAGACATCTTCGTCTGATGGTGAACCCCTGTGCCCCCAAGGTACCCGTTAGGCCTGAAACGACTCTGAAGGAAGGCGAATTCGCTATGGGCCGAATGGTTCATAGCGCGGCGGAGGGCAAGCATCGCTTCTCGCGTCGTCGAACGCTGCGTGACTCGCGCGGGGGCGTTCATAGCTCACCGTCGTCGTAGTCTTTTTCGAATGTCAGGAGATCATAGTGAAATTCTCGATCATTTCTTTGGGTGTCGTCGCAGCGGCCGTTCTTTCGGTGAGCGCAGCGCTCGCCGCCGGAGTTGGAAACGTCGCGGAGCAAGGCGTCAGCCCGGATTTCAATCCCACGCTCGCAGCGGCGTACTGCGTGCAGACCGGCGGCGCTGTCGAGACGCGCACCGCATGGTACGGCACGAACGGTCCGAACCCGCTCAAATTGGCCGGCGATCGCAGCTTCTGCCGGTACAAGGCGCACGACGGCTCGCGCATCCATCTATTGCTTGACACGCTCTACACGCAGCAACCCACGCTCGCCGCAGTTGCGTACTATGCGAAAGTGCCGATCGGTCAGTGCGGCGGCAATCCGGCATCATGCTACTGCACGTTGCTGGGCGGCTCCGATCAGTTCGGTGGCACGACCGGCGCCGGCGGCGGCTGGGTGAATCTCGGCACCGTCGATCAGACGCTCGAGGCGTGTATCTTCCCCGATCTCTCGTCCATCGACTCGTGGGGGCTGACCTATCACAGCGCGGGCATCATCCGCGGAACCGATCTCTCGAAAGTGTTGCGCTTCAAGAACCCGTTCGCAAAGACGCGCTAGTCGAGAGTTTCTCCGCATTTGGCGGAATCGCGAGGGCCGGTCAAGCGCGATCTTGACCGCGACCCTCGCGTTGCTTTGCGTTTTTCTATCGACCGCCGGCTGCCACAGCGAGGATCGAACAGTTCACGAGGTCACGAACTATGGCGAACTCGCCCCGCCGATGACTCCTTTACCATCCGCTCCGTTGCCGAACGACACACCGACCAGCCTGCCCCGCCTGGTGTTCTACAAAGGAACGCCTCCGCCGTCATTTTTTCCGGCGCGTCCGTCTGGTGCGAACTTGCGCTACCGGACCGGCGTGTTGATCGGCTTTGGAGCCGGCATGAAGTCGGGCGGCGCGGTGATTCGCGACGCAGCGGGCAGTGAAGTGACTTTCTTCACCGGCCGGTCCATGTACATCGATGGAAAGCAAACCCATTGCGCGATCCCGCCACTGAACGGTCACCCGTACGATCCCGTCCTGTGTGACGGCGGCTGGCCCGCCGACGTCATTGTCGGGCAGACGAAAGTCCGCGTCTATTATTGGCACGACGCGACGCCGTGGGGTCAGCAAGTGCTCGTCACCGACGAAATCGATCGCGCGCCGTAGCACCGCTGATCACCATGTGACCCTCGGCGCCTTATCATTTCTTTGCCCAACCAAGTTACCATACAGACTTACTTTGTATCACAAAGTTAACGCAAACGCAAGCGGCGACCCGAAGAGCGGACGCTACGTGGGCCGACTGGCGTCGGCCCCTTCAGAAAACCGCTTTACGTTGCGACGAGGCCGGATTCGAGCGGGAAGCCGCGCTCGTGCCAATCGGCGATGCCGCCCGTCATGCAGGAGATATTTTCGAAGCCGTGCGCGGCGAGCGCGCTCGCAGCAACGGCGGCGCGGCCGCCGCTCGCACAGTGAACGACGAGCGGGCGGTCGCGCGGCACGCGGTCGATCTCATGCACGATACGTCCGGCGGCGATCTGCAGAACGCCCGGAATATGTTCGACGACGAACTCGCCGCGATTGCGAACATCGAGGATCGATGCGTCGCCGTCTTCCCACAGCTCGTGTGCACGCCCGGCATCGACAAACGTCAAGCTCGAAAGCGGTAGTCCATCGACCTCCGGCGCGACGCAGCCGCGGATGTCGTCGATACCGACGCGGACCAGCCGGCGCACGAGATCCGGTATGCGCGCAGCAGGCGCCGCAAGGATCACCGGCTTGTCGGCCGATACGATCCACGCGCTCCACGTCGAGAATCGATCGCCGTCGGGGACGTTGACCGCTCCTTTGATATGCGATTTTGCAAACGACGCTGCGTCGCGCGCATCGAGCAGCGTGGCACCGCCGGCTAGCGCAGAGGCAACAGACTTCGCATCCATTAGTGTGGGCTGGGGTAAGCGGCCGAGCACCGGCACCCCATCGCGATTCATCGTTTTCATGCGCGCGAAATACGTCGGCGCATCGGACTGACCATCGAGCAGTTCGTGCACGAAGCCCTCGACATCGCCGTTGCGTAGAAACGGTGCCCACCAACTGAAGCGCCGTTCGTAACCGACCGTGGTGCTCGGTACCGCGCTCATCGCCTTGCCGCATGCCGAGCCTGCGCCGTGACCCGGCCAGACCTGCACGAAATCGGGCAACGTCAAAAACTTCGAGCGTAAGCTCTCGAACATCTGACGCGCGCCCGCATCAGCTGATCCTGCGACACCAACCGCCTGTTCGAGAAGATCGGGCCGTCCGACATCGCCGACAAAAACAAAATCGCCGCTCAGCAGCAGCATCGGATCGGCAGATGCGGCGCTATCGAAGACGGCAAACGCCATGTGTTCAGGCGTATGCCCCGGCGTGTGCAACGCGCGCACGCGGATATCGCCGACATCGATCACGTCACCGTCGCGCAGCAGCCGATGCACGGAGCCGTTCAGACCGGCATACGACCAGTTCGGACCACCCTCGCCGGACAACAGCAGCGTC
>JABCYQ010000020.1 GCA_013290125.1 Vulcanimicrobiota bacterium | reverse complement strand
TGCGGCGACGCTCGCCGGCTTCGTCGCCATAAAATACCAAGAACTGCTCTACGAACGCGAGCCCACCGAGCGGTGGAGTCACGAGAAGTTGATGGCGACGCTGCGAACCAAGCTGAGCGAATCGGAGATCGAAATATTGCAGCACGAGGGTGCGAGTTGGATGGAAGATCGAGCTGTCGAAGCAGCGTTGACGGCATGACGGGTTCGTCATGATCGGGTCCATGACGCGTCCAAACGGAAACCTCATCTGTCCTCCCGCCTGTTTCGACGTCGACGACCGCAAGAATCCATTCATGACCATGCAGACGCCCGTCGATCGCGAATACGCGCAACGACGGTGACAGGTGCTTCGAGAGGCGTTTGCGGCGACGGGGTGCGCGTGTATGAGTTTGCGCCAATGTTTTCGGATAGCGCGGAAGCCGCACATTTGTGTGAGTCTACGCTGCGTCAACGCTTTAGGGATAATGGATTGAAATGGTGGAGGATAATGGTCTCGAACCGCTGACCTCTTGCATGGGCCCGGATATCGTCGGTGGCTGGTCGCGATTGCCGCACATTTCAAATTCTACGCGGGAGAGTCAAATCTGACCTCGCCGCCGCTTCGTCCTGACGATCGAGACGCATGGCTCCCGCTTGCAATATCCTGGCACGACATCGGCACAAGGTCACCAAGAAGTCTTCCCTTCGCGGGCCGAAGCGTTTGTCATGAAGACAATCGCCGCCATCGCCACTCTCTCTATCTCAATCGCGCTTTCGTCAGCCGCTGCCGGCGCACCGCCGCCGCCTGCAAAGCCATGCTCCGCGCCGGAATATCGTCAGTTCGACTTCTGGGTCGGCAACTGGCGCGTGACCAATCCGCAGGGTCAGTTAGCAGGCGCGAACGACGTGACGCTCGAGTATGGTGGATGCGTCGTACAGGAGCACTGGAGCGGCACAGGTGGAGATGTCGGATCTAGCTTCAACGCGTATCGATCCTCAACCAAACAGTGGCACCAGACGTGGGTCGACAACCAGGGCCTGGTGCTACTTCTCGACGGCTCGTACGCTAACGGCGTGATGACGCTCAGCGGATCTGGCATGTCGCTCTCCGGCATCGAGCGCCTCAACCGAATTCAATGGACGCACATCGACGACGATCACGTCCGACAACTTTGGGAGTCGTCGGTTGACGGCGGCAAGAGTTGGACCGTCGTATTCGACGGCATGTACACGCGCGTGAAATAGCAGCAGCGCTTCGGCGTGGGTGCTCTAGAGATCAACGCGCGCGGACTGACGGCCGGGGCGTGTCTCCTAAGAGCTCGCCGTGCGCACATGAGAACGCCACCAATAGACCGGTAAGGACAGGGCGATGATCGCAAGCGCAATCAGCGACCGCTCGGGCGCGGCCATCACCACCTCAGCGAGCAGCCATGCTGTCGTCACCACGAAGAGAGCGGGCACGACCGGGTAGCCCACCACACGGAATGGGCGGTCCGCTTCGGGTTCCTTTTTGCGCAAGACGAACACCGAAAGAGTGGTCAGTCCGTAGAATAGCCAACCCGTGAATACGAAGAGGTCGCTCAATGAGTCGAACGACCCCAACGTGACAAGCAAAGCGGCGAGAATGGCAAGCGCCAGGACGGCGCGTACGGGAACGCGCGCGCCTGACACGCGTGAAAGCCACGGTAGGAAAAGGCCGTCGCCCGAATATGCGTAGACGATCCGCGACGTCGACAGGATCGAAACGTGCAGCGTCGCGATGACAGAAATCAGGAGCAACGCGGCCGCCGTGCCCCGCGCCGCCGACGAAAAGACCGTTCCAACGACTTCGATGCCAACGGATGAAGCCGGCGACAGATTGGCGATCACCGCCGGCGAAAGTACGTAGAAATAGGCCACGTTTGCAGCCGCGTAGAGAACGATGACGATCGTCATGCTCGCGACAAGCGCTATGGGAATCGTCCGCGCGGGATTCTTGACTTCACCGGCCACGTACGTGAGCGCCGCGAAACCGTTGTATGCATACATCGCGCCGATCATGGCGGCCGCGAAACCAGTCGCGCCGCCGCGAGCCGATGCCGCGATTCCCGCGCAAGCTCCGGCGAGCCCGTTCGCGGCGAAATGGTGCCAGTCGCCCTGCCCTACCGCGAACGCGGCGATGGTCAGGCCACCGACCATGAGCACTTTCAAAATAGTGAGCAGCGTCGCGATGGTTCCGTTCACCTGCACCGGCGCGCAGTTCACCAGCGCGACGGCAGCAAGTATTGCGAGCGCGGCGCATTGTGTTCCGGTTATGGTGAAATGCCAAACCAGCAGCTGCGCGTGGAACGCGAACGCTTCCAGCGCGCCGCCCGACATCAGGTTGAGGAATATCGCAGCGCCTGCCGCGAGCGCTGCGCAAGCCAGCGGAGCGTAGAGGAAAAAAACGGTCCAGCCATATGCGAACGCCATTGGCCGGCCAAAAGCGCGACGTAAGAACGCATAGGGGCCGCCGGAATCCGGCATCATCGAGCCAAGTTCGGCGAACGAGAGAGCGCCGCATAACGCGAGCAACCCGGCCGCGACCCAAGCGATCAGGACCAGGTCCGGCGACCCCGCGTTGCACGTCATCGCGCGCGTTTTGAGGAAGATGCCTTGACCGATGAGGTTGCAGACGATCAGCGACGTCGCTGCCGTGATACCGAGCGCGCGAACTAGGCCCCTTGAAGAAGCGGGCGCAAGAGACATACGCGCGGCGGTACGCCGTCACCGCAGCATTGTCCCCTGCGATCGCTACGGTTGATAGCCGCCTTCTATCCAGTTCGAAAGCAGCTTCATTTGCTCGTCGCTCCAATAGGGACCGCCCGGCGGCATGCGCGGCTCCTTATCGCCCGACAGGAAGTCGTAAACGCTTTTTGCGTTCTTCGGATTGGACATCCACTTGTGGTCCGCGAGTAGGACGCCCATGCCTTCCATGTGGTCGATATCGACTTCCCGGAACAACGGCCGAATGTCGCGTTCAAAAGAAACTGATGTTCCTTGGCCCTGCATGAGACAGTCCTCCAAAAGACGTCCGTAGGTTTAAGTCTATACCCGCTTGGTCGCGTTTCGAAAAGGTTGGGTTACCGAATCGACTCGCTCGGGGCGGAAGCCGATGCCCACCACCTGTGCCGGAAGCCGGCGCAACAGCGGCCAGCGGTCAAGAAGTTTCATCGGCCATGGCGGCGCAAATGGCACGTCGCGCCCCAGAATCCTATCGATCAGACGGTTTTGGATGAAGATCTGCAGTCCTTGCGTCATCTTCGTCGGCCATTCGCGGCGCCGCTGGACGGCACGAAGGTCGGCTTCGCAGACCGTCGCGTCGAGCAACGTCTTAGCTAGGATGTTCGCCGTCGCGACCGCATCCTGCACCGCAAGATTTATTCCGACGCCGCCGATCGGCGACATCGCGTGCGCCGCATCGCCGATGCACAGCAAGCCCGGACGATACCACGTGCTGAGACGGTTCACGACGACCGTGAGCATCTTGACGTCATCCCAATCGCGGATCTCTCGAACCCGATCGGCGACATATGGCACGAGCGACAAAAGGGCCGAACGAAAATCGGCGATGCCGCGCTCACGAATCGCATCGAAATCGCCTTTCCGGATGAGGTAGCCGCATTGCCAGTAGTCACCGCGATCGATCATGATCAGCATCTTGCCGCGATCCAGCCTGCCGAACGCTTGACCGCGATCATCCGCACGGCGCGACAGTCGAAACCAGAGCACGTCCATGGGCGCGCCGAAATCCTCGACTTTCAGACCCGACTTATCGCGTACGAGCGAATGACGCCCGTCTGCTCCGATCGTCAAGCCCGCTAGGATTGTCTGACTGCCATGCGGTGTATCAGCTTTCACTCCGATGATCTTGCCCGCGTCGTCGTAGATCAGATCCGTCGCCGACGTATTCATCGCGAGATGGAAGCCGGGAAATATCTTTCCGTGACGAGCGATGAAATCCAAGAAATCCCATTGCGGCATGAGCGCGATGAAGCGGCACCGCGCCGAAACGTGGCGGAAGTCCGCTATCCGGACAGTCGCCGCGCCGATCTGAGCGCCCAGCCCTCTCACTTCCTGATGTGGGAGCGCGAGGAGCTCGTCGAGCAGCCCGAGCTGGTCCATGATGTCGAGGGTCGACGGATGGATCGTGTCGCCGCGAAAGTCGCGGAAGAAATCGGCGTGCTTCTCAAGCACGATGACTTCGATCTGCGCTCTGGCCAAGAGAAAGCCGAGCATCATGCCGGCCGGCCCGCCGCCGACGATGCAAACGGTCGTCCGAATCTCTGCGCTCACTAGATTGAAACGCCTATCGCGCTTTGCGACGGCCTCGCTTCAGCCGCTTGACGGCTGAATTGACGTGCGTCTTCACGACGGCCCGTACGGTTGCGGCAAGTTCCCGCTTGTCCGCGTATTTGTTCATGTACGGAAGTACGCCGATCACCGTCTCGCACGACGTGCAAGCCACCGTCACGATGCGATGGGTTCCGCCCGCACGTTCCTCGCCTGCGCGAAACGGCACGGCCTTCAAACACCGCGGACACTTCCGTTTGAAGATATCCACGCGGCCGTCAGCTCGCAAGGCGGCCTCGGAACGAGCGTTTCGCATCGTCGTATGCGGCTTCGATGAGCAGCGGATTGAGAGCAAGGCGAACTGGGCGGCGCGGAAGTTCCGGCAGGCGATGGGCGAAGCCCTTGGCGCAAAGTATTGAAATGGCTCGTTGCACCGCGGCGTCCGACATGCGCAACCGGCGCGCTATTGCAGCAACGCCAAGACCTCGCTCGAATATCCGCGTTCGAACGTCCACGGTGCGCCACAAAAACGTATAGAGGCGCCGCTGGTCGCGACTCAGTTCGTCGCACGCCTCGATAGACGTGAATAACGTGTCCCAAACGCGATCGCAAAACGACCTGACATTGACCCTGCGACCTCTGTTGTGCACGGGTGCTTGCCTCCGTCCCTCGAACATACGTTTGGACGACCGCCTCCCTCACCCCTGCGGGCGTCAGCCCCGGTCGGACGAGGTCCGATTCGAGGTCCAATGGGCGACCCGTTTAGCTTTTCGGATGTCGGCCAGCGTCCGGCCGCTCTTGACGGATTCGGCGTGCGCGGCTGCCCGCCAGCGCTTGTCGACGAATTCATCGCGCTCCTTGACCAAGAGCCACGCGTTATCCGCGCCGTCGCGCCCATGCATCTTCACCAACGCGAAATTGCCCTTGAGTTTTTTTCCGCGCAGCGTGAACTTGATCTGACCGTTGTCGATCGACTTCTCAGGAGCAACTGCGGTCTGCGGTTTGTATGTGCCGCTATCCCAGACGATCACCTCACCAGCGCCATAGTTTCCCTTTGGTATGATGCCTTCAAAGGTCCGGTACTCTAGCGGGTGGTCTTCGACTCGCATCGCAAGGCGCTTGTCGGCGGGATCGAGTGATGGCCCTCTCGGCACGGCCCAAGATTTGAGCACGCCGTCAGCCTCGAGCCTGAAATCATAGTGTAGTTGCGTCGCGTCATGCAACTGGATGACAAATCGCAGCGATCGCGGTTTCGTCGCGGATCGCTTTGCGGCAGGTTCGGGTGTCCGCTTGAAGTCGCGCTTCGCATCGTAGCTCTTGATCGATGTATCCGAGCGATCCGGACGGCGCGGCGACGTCTTGACAGGCATCAAGCCGCTCCTTTCTTGAGAAACTTCGCGAGATCGACTCGCCCCGTCCGGGCGAGGAGCGGCTTCCACAAATCGCCGACCTTGCGGAGCCTGGCCTCCATGTTCCCGATGTCGAAGTCATCTAACCGCACGCCTTTTTCGAGTTCCCGCCAGGTGACGGGCGCCGAGACGGTTGGGCGTTTTGCTGCGCGCACTGAATAGATAGATGCGAGTGTTCGCCCCCACGCGTTCTGGTTGTAGTCGATGAGGACGTGACCGCGGGGCCGCTTGCTCTTCGCATAGACAGCCGTGATCAGTTTCGGGTTCTCTTCGGCGATCTGCATCGCCAGCGCTTTTGAGAACACCCAGACGTCTTTCTGCACCGGGCCGCGCTTGATCGGTACATAGATATGGATGCCGCGCGACCCCGTCGTCTTGGCGAAGTTCGGCATGTCTAGGCGCTCGAGCGCGTCGTGCACGATGAGCGCTGTCTCGCAGACGCGTTCAAACGTCGCGCCGGGAACAGGGTCGAGGTCGAAGTGAAAATAATCGGGGCGATCGGGATCGTCGCACAGCGCGTACCATTGGTTGAGGTCAATGCAGCCGAGGTTCACGATCCACAGCAGCGACGCGAGGTCGTTGACCATCGGAAACTCGACGATGCGTTCTTCGCCATGCTCGATCTTGCACGTGGCAAGCCACGGCGGATGCGGCTGGGGAACGTGCTTCATGAAGAAGAAATCGCCGCCGGCGCCGTTCGGATAGCGCTTCATCACCATCGCTCTATCTTTTACGTGCGGTAAGAGCCACGGGCTGATCGCCGCGTAATAGCGGAGCAGATCGCTTTTTGTGACCGCCGGACTTTTCCAGAACGGCTTGCCGAGATTCGTGAGCCGCACGCGCAGAGCGCCGACCGAGGCCTCGAAGGAATCGGCCGTCCGAGGGATCTCGGGCGGCCGGGTTTTTGCGCTCACGTGCGCGCCGTGGTCCGCCTCGTCTTCGGCTTCTCAACCGCCGGCTTTGCTTTCTTGCTGCGCGCCGCAAGACTGCGCTGCAGCGCAGCGGCGATGTCGTCCAGACTCTGTTCTTCTGCAGGCGCGGCCTTTTTCTGTGCGACGATCTTCTTGCCTTTAGCCTTATCCTGCAGCGTCTTGAGCATCGTCTGGCGGTAGGTGTCCGTGTATTCCTTCGGCTCGAACGTGCCGGCCATCGCGCCGATCAGCATCATCGCCGCCTTCATCTCGCCCGGCGAGACTTTGTCTTTCTTCGTGGGCACGTCGACGTCTTCGGCGGGGATCAGTTCGCCCTCGAAATGCATCAGCTCTAAGACGAGAGCGGTGCCGTACGGTTTCAGCGCCGCAAGATGTTCTCGCGTGCGCAGCACGATGCGTGCGATGCCGATCTTGCCCGACTTCTCCAGAGCCTCGCGCAATACCCCATACGCATGCATCCCCTTCTTCTCGGGCTCGAGATAGTACGGCGTCTCGTACATGCGCGGGTCGACTTCCGATGAGTCGACGAACTGCTCGATGTCGATCGATTTCGTCAACTCGGGCCGCGCGGCTTCAAAATCTTTGTCTTCCATGATGACATACTTGCCGTCATCGAGTTCGTAGCCTTTGACGAGATCTGCCCATTCGACGTTCTTGTGGCAATGATCGCACACGCGCTCGTTGTGGATGCGGCCTTTGTCCTTGCCGTGGAGCATGTGAAACGAAAGATCGTTCGTGCGAACCGCGGTCACAAGGCGGACCGGTATCGAGACCAGTCCGAAGTTGATCGCGCCGCTCCAGATCGCGTGTGCCATGTTGGACCCTTCCTTAGCGCGTCACGAACGCTCCCGCACTCGTACGCAGTCTTCCGGGCGTTTGTCCACTCGCAGTCCGAGATAGACCGGTTGGCGCAAGACGCCATCGTGCGTCCACTCGCCGAACTTCACTTCCGCCACCAATTTCGGTCGTATCCAGTGTATCGGCGCATCAGCGGCCGGCATAACACGAAATGGGGCGCGTTTTGTCTCGAGCGGCTTCATCTTCGCGAAAAGCGCCGCGAGGGCATTTTCGTCAAATCCGGTCCCGGCGTGACCGGTGTAGACGAGCTCGCCATGGTCATAAAGGCCCACCAGTATCGACCCGAAATATCGGCGGCTTCCGCGTGGTTCTGTCCAGCCGCAGATCACGAACTCTTGGCTGTTGGTCACCTTGATTTTGAGCCACTCGCGCGTGCGGCCCGCGTGATATTGCGACGTCCGGCGCTTGGCGATGATGCCCTCGATACCCTGATCGCGAGCCTTTTGGAATAGCCGGACCCCTTTGCCGATGACGTGGGGTGAAAACGCGACGAGTGATTTTCCGCGGACGATCGCTTTCTTCAAGAGATCCTTGCGCACTTCGAGCGGTTGTTTGCGCACGTCGTGCGCTCCCATCGAGAGCACGTCGAAGACCACGAACGTGATCTTCACAGATTCGCTTTTCGATGCGCTCAAGCGGTTTATGCGCGGTTGCAGTCGTTGGAACGACGAGCGCCCCTTCCGATCGAGGCTGACGATCTCGCCGTCTACCACGATGGGCAGCATGTGGAACGCATGACGAAGTTCGAGAAGTTCTGGAAATGCGCGCGTCAGCTCTTGTCCGGTCCGCGAACTCGCTCTCACGTCACTCTTCGTCACCGTGCAGATCGCACGCACGCCGTCCCACTTCGTCTCGAAGAGCCAATCGGGCGAGTCGAATGGCTGCTCCACCGCCGTCGGCAACATCGGCGCGTGAATGTCGCGCGCTGAACGGGCCGACTTCGTCGCTGAAGGGGCCGACTTCGTCGCTGAAGGGGCCGACTTCATGTCGGCCCTGGCAAACGCGACGTGGGCGGACATAAAGTCCGCCCCTTCAGTTTTTTCCCCTTCGGTTTTTTCAGGGCTTGATCTCGAAGACGACGCCCTGACCGGCCGGACCTCCGGCGACCGTTGTGGCGAGATACGATCCGCTCGGCGCCAGCGACAGCCCGTAGTACGGATTCATGCCGTCGCCGACCGAGCCGAAACGATGCAGGACCGTCTCTACATTTGTGCCCGCCTTTATCTTGAAGACGGTGCCGCACGAGCAGCCTCTATTTCCGCCCGCCGACGTCGTGCCGAGCAGGTCGCCCGCTGGATCAAAGACGAGCGTGCTCGTCGGAGAGCCTCCGTCCGTTCCGCCCGTGAAGCTGTAAAGCACATGTTCTTGCCGGGTGCGCGGGCCAGCCGCGCTGAGCTCGAAAACGGATCCCGCGCCGTGTGCACCGCCATAATAGGTGGTGCCGAACAAGTCACCGCTTGCGTCGGCGATCAGACCGCCATATGCAAAACCCGCATCAGGCATGCCTTTGAACGCATAGAGCGTCGTGAGGTCGAAGGTGCCGCCCGATTCCGGCGCGAGTTTGAATGCCGTTCCCGCCGAATGCACTCCGCCGAGTTCGGTTACTCCGTAGATGTTGTTCGAATTGTCGATCAACAGCGAACCGAGCGATCCGACGCCGCCGTCCGCGCCGCCGGTGAACGCGTGGATCACGCTGAAGTGCCACGCCCCGCCAAAATGCGAGAGTTGGTAGACCACGCCTTGTGAGAATGCGCCGCCATCCGGAGTTGTGCCGTACATGCGGCCCTGCTTGTCGAACGAGACACCGCCGCCGGGGCCAAAGCCGTCGTTACCACCCGTGAAGTTGTAGAGCACGCGCTCGCCGCGCGGCGTCAACTCGTACACGACGCCGCAGCCATCGCCGGTGCATGCACCACCGGATCCGCCCGCGGTCGTGGTGCCGAAGATATCGCCCAACCTATCCAAGGCCACAGAGCCGTGGGGATTCTTGCCGTCCGACCCGCACGTGAAATTGTAGAGCACCGATTCCTGAAACGTCGTCGGAGACGTCGGGCTGAGTTTGAAGACGACGCCGCAGCCGTATAGCCCGCCGATCACCGCCGTGCCGTACGCGTTGCCGCCCGAGTCGAAGGTCAAGCCCGTGGCTGCATTTCCGCCGTCGTTCCCGCCCGTGAAGCGGTAGACGAGCGAATAGCTGCCGGATGCCGACGAAGCTCCGGATTGCAGTAGCGCCAGCGAGACGGCGACTGCCGCGACGAAGATGGGACCGAACCCCTTGGTGAATCTCATGTTCTCTCTCCTCATGATGCCTTGAAATCTTTACGGGGCGGGATAGACTGCGATGATCTTTCTTCCATCGGAAGCGACGCCGCTAATTTCGGCGAGCGCCGCTCGAGCGCGCTCGTCATATTCAATGTCGATCCTCACGCGTGTAGCGCCCGCGTTGTCGCGCGCACTCACGTGCGCCCGGACGAATCCGGGATACTCGGGAAGCAACGCACCGCTGATGCCGACCGATCCCGAGACCGCCGCGTCATCTGCGAAAGCGTAATCTTCCAGTGTAACAGCCCGCAGGTTTCCCCCGGCAGAAAATCTGCCGCCGCGCAAGCCGGGACCGCAATACCCGTTACCGCAGTTCGGAAAGAATCCATTATACGCGTAGCGTGCGCCCTGGATCGCATCGCCGACGCTCTGTAGCGCTAGCGCGGCAAGACGAAGCTCGGCGGCATCCGCCGTGTTCCCAGGCAGCGCCACGGCCGGCGGCTGCTCGGCCGACGTGAGCGGAAATACTCCTACTGTGCGCACCTCCGGCAACGCGGCGCCACAGGACGTGTCGACGGGTCCTGGATGGCGCACGAAGTCGAGCACGATCGCTGAAGCGCAATTGAAAGGATCGCCGAGCGCGGGCACGTGGATCTGATTGGGCAGCGACGCGAATTGGACTGATGGGCCGAGCGCCGCGGCGGCTTGCCGCGCGTCGCCAGGCGATGTCGTCTCGTCAAGATCTCCTGAGATGATCAAAACGGGCAGCGTCGCCGGAACGATCGGCGGTTTCTGCGTGATGATGGGATCGCGATGGACGGGAGCGGGCCACGTGATGCACGAGTCATAGCCTTCCGTCGGTGAATTGAAGACGTCGGTGTTGCCGACTGGATAGCCGAAGTCGCGCGGCAGGTCGGCGATGTTCTCCGCGTATTCAACGTGCCTCTCCGGCACCGGCATGTCCATGCGGAATGGGTTCCGATAGACGGTGCACACGTCCGCGATATACATGCCCTCCGAAAATTCGCGGTAGTCATAGGACAGAAACGCCGGCCCGCCCACGACCGACCATACGAAGAGCCGTGCGAGCGGTGCTCCATCGCCGCGTTCGAGATACGCGCGGGCAGACGCATCTAAGTCGCGATACGGTCCCAAATCGTCGCCCGCGATCGCGAGCAACGTTTCGATGTCCGGGCCCGCGATGCGGACGCGAACCGATTTGCCGAGCGGTGTCATGGCGTCGGTCACGAGCGGGTGTTCATCGAGCGCCAGCGCCAATGCGTGGATTCGATCAGTCGAATGGCCGGGTGCGACCGCATGGCAGGCATGACTCCGGCGGCAAACTGCGTCGAAGCCGAAACGGATCTCATCCTGACCCGCCGTGTCGAATGGATCCTGATGTATCGTCGGATATGTGCTGTCGAGGACGAGGGAACGCACTGCGCCCGGATAGCGTGACGCGAAGACCTGACCGAAGAACGATCCGTAGGAGTCGCCGTAGAAATCCACCGGACCCTGATCGAGCGCGGCTAAGATAGCCGCAAGGTCGCGGACCGACTGGCTCGTGCCGAATAAGTCGCTCGCGTGGACGAACGCTCCGTGCGAGTCGCGGTATGTGTGATCGAGCTGGTAGCCGCACTCCGCGGCCGCCTTGAAAAATGGCACTGGACCTTGATAACTTCCCCACGGCTGAAGGTCTTTGCAAAAGATCGCTGCCGACCCGCCCGTGCCGCGCTGGTCCATCATCAAGAGATTGTGATCGCGCATGATCGGTCTGAATAGCGCGTGATAGTACGAGCCTGTGCCCGTCGTGGCGTAGCCGGGTCCGCCTTCCTCCGCAACGATCGTCGTTTTCGAATGCGGTGAAAATGCCGGGACCCATTGGAAGCGGATCGGAATGGTTCCATCCGGCCGGTCGAGCCAGTTCAACGGCACGGTCAGATGTCCGCAGTAGCCGGCCACCGCCAGCGTGCATGCATGCAGCCGCTGGCTGCCTACCACGATAGTCTGAGACATCTCGACGCCCGGCGATGGCGCTATCTGGTGGGCGACCGTCGGCCGCCATCCGCGCGCTGCGTGGGGCGGAAAGGCGGCTATGAGCGACGCCAGAGCGATCGCTGAGAAAACCATATCCTTGGGTTCTACCATCCGCTGTCGCATTCCCGACGTCGCTCGGGCGCGCGATAAAAACTTCTCGCCGCCATGGGTCCGTGAGGACCAAGCGCGCCGCAAAACCCGCGCGGACGAATGCATTGTGCCATGCAGAGCGGGGAAAAAGTCCCAGGACGTGGCGGCCGTGGATCACGGCTGTCGATCCGTCGGACTCTCGAAGGATGATCGCGTAGTCGACCGCGTGCGTTTTTTCATTTTCGCGCAGTGCGTGCCGTAAGCGTAAGTTGACACTAACGTTCGTGTATGCTAACATACCGCCTATGGACGCCGCTATCCGGGCACTTGCCGATCCTCGTCGAAGGGATATTCTCGCGCTCATCGCTGTCAGGGAACTCCCGGCAGGCGAAGTCGCATCCCACTTCGCGATCACTCGGCCGGCTATCTCGCAGCATCTCACGGTGTTGAAAAACGCGGGTCTTGTATCGGAACGCCGCGAAGGCACGCGCCGCTTCTACCGGGTCAGACCCGAAGGGCTCTCAGAGCTGCGAGGATTCCTCGAACCGTTCTGGGATGCGAAGCTGCGGCGTCTCAAATACATTGTCGAAGCCGATGAGAGGGGTTCACGCCGCCATGCCAACAGTCGACACGCAAGTCCTCGAACGCGAAATAACCATAAAAGCAAAACCTGAGACGATCTTCCCTTATCTGACGGATCCCAAAAAACTGGAGCGCTGGTTTCCGAACGAGGCCACGACCGATGTCCGGGTCGGTGGCGCGTACCGCCTCATCATGGTGAAAAAAGACTACGTCGCCGTCGGAAAATATCTCGAAGTGAAGCCGCCTACGAAACTCGTCTTCACGTGGGGTTGGGAAGGCGACGACAGTCCCACGCCCGCCGGATCAAGCACGGTTGAGATCACGCTCACCGCGGTCGGATCGGACACGCTCGTGAAACTCACGCATCGCGGTCTCGGTTCCGACGAGTCTCGGGCAAGCCACGGAGAAGGCTGGGCCAAATATCTCCAGCGGCTGGCAATCGCTGCTACGGGCGGCGACCCTGGCCCGGACGAGATGTAATCGTCGTTCCAAGAATGCAAGGGGCCGGCATGATGCCGGCCCTTCTGCTGATCGTCAACCGTTCGCTCGGACGCTTCTAGCTCACGTCGTAGATGTCGTCGCGAGTCGCGGGCACGTTGACCGCGCCGCGCGCATCGCGCTTCGCGAGCAACGCCTGCACGACTCCCATCCTGCCGACGGCGAATCCGCGCGCCGAACCGGCCATGTACAGCCGCCACGTGTTGTAGTTCGCGTCGCCGACAAGTACACGCGCGCGCGCTTCATTGAGTTCAAGCCTTCGCACCCAGTGACGCAACGTCGCAGCGTAGTGCGGCCGGAGATTTTCGATGTCGAGCGTTTCAAAGCCGGCGTTCGTCGCCGCTGCTGTAGCGCGATCGAGACGCAAGAGATCGCCGTCCGGGAAGACGTATCGCCCGACGAACCCGCGCAGTCCGCTGCCGGTCGCGCGCGTCACCAGTCTCTTCAGCCCGGTTGGTTCCGGTGATTGGCTCACAATACCGTGGTTGAGGAAGAGACCGCCGTCCGAGAGCGCGCCGTATGCCGCGTTGAAATACTCCGCCAATCTGGCTGATCCGACGTGCTCGACCATGCCGACGCTTGCGATCTTGTCGAAACTGCCGAGCCGCGAAAGATCGCGATAGTCGACGAGCTCGACCGAGCAGCGGTCTGCGAGGCCCTCGTCTCGGATTCGCGAGCGAGCATATTCGGCCTGACTGCTGCTCAGCGTGACGCCGACCGCGCGCGCGCCATACTTTCGCGCGGCAAACCGGATCAGCCCGCCCCAACCACAGCCGATATCCAAGAAGCGGTCACCGTGTGACAGGCGGAGTTTGCGCGCGATATGGTCGAACTTGTTCTGCTGCGCTTCGTCGAGCGAGTCGGACGGCGAGCGGAAATATGCGCACGAATACGTCAAGTCGGAATCGAGCCACAGCGAATAGAACTCGTTCGAAATGTTGTAATGATATTCGACCGCCGCCCTATCGCGTGCGCGAGAGTGGAGTTGGCCGCGCAATCTCGCCGGTTCGCGAGCCGCGGTCAGCTTAGGCGGCCCGACCGGTCGCTTCAGCGCCATCGCGAGCTGGACGATCCGCGCTCGTTCGCGCGCTGAACGGGCGGCGCGCGCATCTTCTAGGCTTCCTAATACGCTCTCGAGGTCGCCGTCGACGTGCACGTCTCCGCGCACGAATGCTTCACCCGCGCGGACATCCGAGACCGTGATCAATATGTCGCGCAGGACGGCGAGCACGTTGAGGGTCAGCGTCGCGCGGGGCGTCGACCCGCTGAAAAGGCTGGTCCCATCCGCGAGCTTGACCGCGGGCGCGTTCTCGATGCCGTTGAACAGGATAGTCAGCAGTTCCGAAGCGGTCGAAACGCCGTCCGAAGACGAGGCCGCCCGGCGGATGTCGTGGGCGGCTGATCCGTGATATCGAGCTGCGTGCGCCATGTGCAATCCCTCCTGCTGCTCGGGCGTCGCCGAGAATTGCGCATGGAGGTAGGCCCACCCCTCTCTCGGGCCGGACCTTGCGGCGGCGCGATCGGTCTACGGGGGTTTGACGTCGTCGGATGTGGTCGGTAGGCTCAGCTTCGGCAGCTGGCCGCTCAGTGGCTGCGGCACGCTGCGGACGATGCCCGCGATCATGTCGCTCCAGGCAAGCCCGAGCGACGGCTGGAGCGTTCCGACGATATGCGTGCCCGCCGGTTCTTGTCGGAATTCGACCGGAATACCCGAAGCCGCCAGATACGCTGCGGTGAGTTCGCCATAACTAGCGGGGATGCTGTCATCGAGTTTCCCGTTGACGACATAGACCGGCATGTTCTGGAAATGCCATAGCACGTCCGCGACGTCGCTGTTCACGAGCGAGCCGGAGATGCACATGATGCCGGCCCAGCGGCTGGCGTGCATCGGGCCGACGATGAAGACGGAGAACCCGCCCATCGAATAGCCCGCGAGGAACACCTTGCGCGGATCCGGATGAAACGCGTCCACAGCGAGATCGCGAGCTTGATATACTTCTTCTGCTGCCGGCGCCGCATAGTCGTAGTTGCCGCGCCCGTATGGCGCGACGATAATCGTCTGCGTGCTGTCGGCGAGACCTTTGAAAACGGAACCGCCGAGTATCTGCGACTCGGTCTGCGGCCGGCCATGCAGCAGCACGACGAGCGCTGGGTGCGGACCGGGTGACGGCGGCACGTAAACCGCCATCGGCTGATAGGTTCCGTCCACTTTTGAGACCATGAGACGCTCGACGAGCCCGTGAGCCGATTCGAGTGAGAGCGGTTTGCCCGACAGCGCCTGATTCAAGAAGTCGGAATCCAACCTTGCGACGGTCGCGACCCGCTGGAACCAATCAGCCGGCGGGTATCCGTCCGGCCGAGAATCGGTGGTGAGTGCTGTAAAGTCATCGTCGAAACGTTGGCTCAGATCCGCCGCGCCGTTCAGACCGACCACGCGGGTCAACTCATCGAAATGCGTTTGCAGCACGGCGCGTGACTGCACTACCTCATCGATAGCGGCTTGCTGGTCCGACTGGGATGCGCCAGCCAATGGAGCATCGCTTGCAGCTGGCGCCGCAGTAGACGACGATCCTGATGCGACCGAGAATGCGGAAAGCACCAAGACGAGCGCCGCGAGCGCGAATGCGCGCGCTATCGCGCTGAGGTTCGGCGGTGCGCGGTTTGGCATGAAGCCGGATTCGCGCCGATGCATGTCCCCTCCCGGACTGCGTAGTCAATCGAAGGGGGAAACCACGGCGAACACCAAGTGCGCGGCGGGACGATTCGCGAAGGATTAACAATCCGCTAATGTGATTGGACGGAGGACGCAACGGATGATCCGAGTTTATATCGCTGCCGTAAGTGCATATCTGGTTCTCGCGCTCGCGGGGTGCTCCTCAAGCGGCGACAATAGCGCTCAGAATCAGCCGACCGGCGGCAGCGCATCTGATGCGACGCTCGCGACGAGCGGGACCGAAGTGGATGGGACGTTGCAGCAAGCGTTGAGTTCGGACAAGAGCAAAGTCGGAAACACGTTTTCACTGCTCGAACGCGACACGTTCTTCCATAAGAATCCGCGGCTGAACCACGCGGTGATCGATGGGCATGTGACGAGCGTCTTCCCGGCCAGCCCAACGCATAATGCGGCGATGACGGTCGTTTTCGACGACTTGCGATTCGCCGATGGCACGTCGATGCCGCTCCGTGCGACCATCATCTCTCTCGGGGATTTTGAACCGAAAAGCCACACGCTCCGCAATGCGGGAATCGTAGTCGCGTCGGCGATGGTCGGTCACATGATCGCAAAACACTCGGGCAACAAGATGGGGACTATCGCGGGCGCTGCTGCGGGCGTATGGATCGCGTCGACGTTGAAATCCAATATCGAGATCAAACCGGGCGCCATAATCCGCTTGAGGCTGACGCAAGACTTGACGACCGCGCCGGCCCCGGCGTCGACCTAGCTCTACTGGATCGCGAACACCGCAGTTTCGGGCTGGACCGACTGCGGCGGCGCGCTTCCGTTCGCAAGCACCGTTCCGCCGTCGAGAACTCCGCCGCCGCGCAGCGTCAACGTGTGCTTGTATGTCCCAGGCCAAGGAAAAGTCTCAGAGCCCGCGCGATTGGAGTTGACGACGATCGCGCACTTCCCCACGCTTACGCCGAGAAGATAACACGACGTGTACTGCCGGCCGTACGTGCCGCCAGGCTGAGACAGGGCACTGATATCCGTTGGTTCTCCGACGACTGGATCTAACGGCACGAACTCGACTTCCGGATCTATGTCGAAGCCGCTGGGGGTGGGAAATTTCTCTGCGATGGCCGTCAGGCTCGGATCATACGTCAGCAGCAATGATGCATCCATATACGCTCGCAACGCAATCGCCTGCGCCGCGGATGTCTCGTTCAAACCTCGACAGACAAACCATCTCTGCGCGGCTACCATTTGAAGCTCCGTATCCTCCATGGCGGCCCACACCTTCTCGTGCGGTTTTGCGTCGCTGCCCGCGCTGGAATAACAGCCTTCCATGAAGCCGCCCATGCTCGTCCTGTTCAAACCGATCGACGGGCTCGACGTCCAAACGCCCTCGTCTTCGGAGAGCGCACCTAATCCGTTGTAGATGATCGAACGGTTGAGCACTCGGTCCATCGCGTTCGTGGCCGTTGTCCAATCGTCTTGATTGAAGCGGCACGGAAGCGTGTTGGTGACGCCGACCACGACGTCCGCCGAGTCCTCATACACGGCGTCGAACTGTCCACCCTCTGTGTCGACCCAGCTCTTCCAGAGCCCGGCGAGCTTTGTCGAATGCGGATCCATCAGATATTTGCCGGGCTTATTCGGAAACGTGATGCGGTGACCGGCACAATCGTGCGCGAACGTCGATTCATCACTCGTGTACAACGGATCACCGGGCGCGACGCGATTCGGGTCGGTGTAAAATTCTGTCTTCACCCCGAGACTGTGCAGTATGACGGATTGCGCCACCGTCGCGGTGGCCCAGGTGAGCCACGGCGCCATGCTCGTCCAGGCGATCCGCGGCGCCCCATCAGCGACGTAAAGTTCGGTCAGCTGATGCATTTGAACTGAAAGGCCGTGCTCGGCGGGTGTGGGCGCCGGACCGTTCGTCACGTTGCCGCCATTCGGCATCGCCTGCGGAATCGGCAAGGCGCCATTTGAGTGCGAACAGCTTACGAGCAGCGCCGCACTTGATGCGAGCCACAACATGCGAGCTGACAGGCGCACACATGCGAGCGCATGAGTCGATCTCATGTCCACTAGTCTTTCCGTCACCTGCGAGGTTAGCTGACGGGTTAGCGCGGAAAGTGCGCTTCGCGCGCGACGTGCGTGCGATTCACCCCGACGGTGGGTCCCCCGCTCCGCGGGCTCGGATTCGGCGCCCTAGCCCGGCTTGAACGCTCTTGTCTTTGACTGCCCAAGTCCGACGTTCCCTCGCGTTCGCGATAGCTTGCCTGGCAGGAGTGCGCTCGACGACAAACGACGCTCGGTAATTCTGGTGCGCTCCGGGATGCGACCGACGACGTCGTGGGCCCGCTTCACGAAGGGGAGAGGCAAGAGCCGCCCGCGGGCCAAAATACGGCGCACACCTTTCGTTGCCGGCGGCGGAGATCGTTTCCATGCGCGCACGAATGCCATCGACAGTTCTGTTCCTGGCGACCGTGTTGGCCGTGGTCTTCGCGTGCGGCAGCGCGGCGGAAGCTCGAAAGGACGCGACCCCGCCTTCCACATCCGCGAAAGCGCAGACGATGCTCAACCGCGGCATCGCCGCATTCGACAAATCAGACTTCAAAACCGCGAAAGGGGACTTTGAGGCAGCGATCGCCGTGAATCCACGCTATGTCGTCGCCTACACGTGGCTTGGTGACACGCTCGACACGATGGGCGACCCGGATGCCGCCATCGCCGAGTACGACAAAGCCATCGCGATCGATCCGGAATATCAATATGCGTACGCGACGCGCTGCGACTCGCGCCGCGAGATCGGCAGCTACGATGCGGCGTTGTCGGATTGCGCGAAAGCGATCGCGTTGAATCCTTCGGACGCGTATGCGGTGCGTATGCTCGCGAAATTGAAGGCTGCGACCAAAGATTATGCGGAGGCCGTGAAATACTATGGCCGGTCGATAGCGCTGGACGGCACGGCGTCTACTTCATTCACAGGCCGCTGCAGCGCGTACAACAATCTCTCGAAATACGAGTTGGCGGTTGAGGATTGCTCAAAAGCGCTGACGCTTGATCCGTCGTCGGACACCGCGCTCTTCTACCGTGCAGTCGCCTACTATCACGTCCAACGCTACGACGATTCGATCAACGATTGGACCCGCTACTTGAAGGTGGATCCGAAGGACGACAACGCCCATTACAATCTTGGACGATCGTTGTACGCGCGGGCGGGTTCGGAAACCGGTGATGCATCCTCCACCGACCTGCAATCTGCATTGGATGATTTCACCTACTATATCGGGTTGAACAAGAGCGATGGCGACGGCTATCTTTGGCGCGGCAAAGTTGAGATAGCGCTGCACAAGACCGCCGATGCGTCCGCGGATCTCAAGAACGCTGTTCACAACTACGAGGTGTCGGGCGACACCGACAGCGCGAGCGAAGCACAGAAGCTCTTGGATCAATCAAGTCCGAGCCCCAGCGCCTAGATGAAGGCCGCCGTCGGCGCAAAGATACTCGTCATCGACGATGAGAAGCGCATCCGGGAGATGTTGCAGATCGGACTTGAGCGGCAAGGCTTCCTCGTTCGTTGTCTCTCCGACGGCCGTGCGCTCGGCGCCGCGATCGACGAGTGGCATCCGGACGCCGTCTTGCTCGACGTGATGCTGCCATATGCCGACGGTTTTACACTACTCCCGCAGATCCGGCGCCGCACGCACGCACCCATCATCATGTTGACGGCGAAAGGCGACGTAGACGACCGCGTGACCGGCCTCGAACTCGGGGCGGACGATTATCTGTCGAAGCCGTTCGCCCTGAACGAACTCGTCGCGCGAATCAACGCCGCTCTGCGGCGGCCCGCATTGGCTGCCGAAGAGCGCTTCGCATTCGCCGATCTCGTGATCAACCTCGGGACGCACGAGGTACGACGTGGCGACACGATCGTGAGTTTAACGCCGCGCGAATACTCTCTCTTGGTCGCGCTCGCGCGCGAGCCGCGTCGCGTGTTCAGCAAGGAGCAACTGTTGAACGCCGCGTGGGGACACGATTTCGACGGCGACATCGGTGTCGTCGAGACGTACGTCTCATACTTGCGCGCCAAGGTCGATGCGGGCTTCGATGTGAAGCTGATCCACACGATCCGCGGCGCCGGGTATTCGCTCCGGACGGGCTGAAGAGAATGATGCACTTCATCTATATCGGAACGCTTAGCCTCGCACTTGCGATCGCAAAGCCTCCAGCCGTACAGGCGATGTCGGTCGCAACGGTCGCGGACGTCAGAGCGCTCATGAGTCAGCGGATCGACAAAGCACGCGGCGTCGGCATGGTCATCGGAGTCATCGACCGCGGAAAAACGGTTATCTACCAAGCCGGCGAAACAGGGAACGCCGCTCCGCTCGACGAGCACACGTTGTTCGAAGTCGGATCGGTGTCGAAGACCTTCACTGCGACGATCCTCGCGTCCATGGTGCTCGACGGGAGCGTAAAACTCGACGATCCGGTCGCGAAATATCTCCCAGCTGACGTTCGCGTGCCAAAACGCAACGGCAAGCAGATCACGTTGCTCGATCTTGCGACGCAACATTCGGGCCTGCCGCGGCTGCCCTCGAACATGGACTTCGCCGATCCGAACGATCCGTACGCCGACTATACGCTCGCAGACATGTACAAGTTTTTGAACACGTATACGCTTACGCGCGATCCCGGAATGAGCTTTGAGTACTCAAATCTCGGCCTAGGCCTGCTCGGCGATGCGCTCGCAGCGCGCGAGGGCAGCACGTACAGCGCGCTTCTGCAGAAGAGAGTGCTCGCACCGCTCGGCATGACAGACACCGCAATCGCATTGAGCGCAACGCAACGCTCGCGCTTTGCGGTCGGACACGACGCCGACGGGCTCGCGGTGAGGCCGTGGACGTTCCAAGCTCTCGCACCTGCCGGCGCGATCCGCTCGACCGTCGCAGACATGCTGAAATACGTCCGCTGCAATATGGGCCAGGGTCCGCTAGCGCGCGCGTGCTTGTTCGCGCAACGTCCCCGATCCACGTTTCCCGGCAATCAGATCGGTCTCGTCTGGTGGACGGATGACGTCATGCCGATCATCCATCACGGCGGCGACACGGCCGGCTATCATGCGTCGGTCGCAGTTTCGTCGGATCGTGAAGTCGGCGTCGTTGCACTGACCAACGGCGGTATGCCTGTGGACGATCTCGCGGTACACATCATCGACCCGAAGCTTCCGGTCGCGCAGTGGCCGAAGGTCGCTCAGCTCGACACCGCGACCCTCCAATCGTACGTCGGCCGATACGACTTCAAAGCGATCGGCGCCATGTTAACCGTGACACGCACCGGCGATCGCGTCTACGCTCGGTTGACGGGCCAGAGCGCGTTTCCGATCTATCCTTCTGCGGCGGACGAGTTTCGTTATCGCGTGGTCGACGCGCAGCTGGATTTCTCGCGCGATCCCGCGGGTGGCGTTTCGGCTGTCGTGCTGCATCAGGACGGCCGCGATACCCGCGGAGCCAAACTCAGCGCTTCCGCAGCGGACCCGACGCTCGCTCTCGCGACTTCGTCGCCCGCGCCTTCACCGACCGCGCTTTCATCGCCGACTCCTTCGACTTCCGCATCGCCGCCGATCGATCTCGAAGAGTACGTGGGCGACTACGTCGTAAGCGCCGGCGCGATCTTCACGGTCAGCCGCAGCGGCGACCAGCTAGCGGTGCAGTTGACCGGCCAACCGGCGATACCCATCTATCCCACCGCCAAAGACGTGTTCAAAGCGCGGATCGTCGACGCGCAGATCGTGTTCGATCGCGACGTCCAGGGCAAGGTCAACGCGCTCGAACTGCATCAGAACGGCGCGGTTGTACAAGCCCCGCGTGCCACAGGTGCGCTCGTGGAGCCGTCGCACCCGCCGATAGTCAAGCTCGACGACGCGACGCTGGATAGTTATCTCGGAACGTACGTCGCGAGCCCAGGCGCGGCGTTCACCGTCTCGCGCACAGCCGACCAATTGTTCGTTCAGTTGACCGGGCAACCGTCATTTCCGGTTTATGCTTCGGCGAAAGATGAGTTCTTCTACGAGGTGGTTTTTGCGCAGATTTCGTTCGTCCGCGATAAGAGTGGGAAGATCACGGGCTTGATCTTGCACCAGAACGGGCGTGACCTGCCGGCCACAAAGGTGTAGGCGAACCTTACGTCCGCCGGGCAAGCGATTCTTGCCCTACTACCGAGACGACGCGGAAGACGGCGAAGATGCGGGCGTCGGCGACGCTGGTAGTTTGACCACAACGCGAACGCCCCGACCCGGTGCGGTGTCGAGTTCGACAGCGCCTCCGGCTCGATCCGCGATGCGCTTCACGATGGCAAGGCCGAGACCGGAGCCCGGAATGTTGCCGCGATCGTCGCCTCGTGAAAAGCGATCGAAGGCGCGCACGCGCAACGCCGGATCCATGCCGGGTCCGTTGTCAGCGACCTCGACTTCAACGTAGCCGTCGATTCGGCGAACCGCTGCGCGCGTTACGGAACCGGGCGCATACTTGATCGCGTTGTCGATCAGGTTGCCGACCAGCTCGCGCACTTCGTTCGGCGCGGCCTGCGCGTGCGCGTCGCCGGCCGACGAGAATTCGAGCTTGGATTGCCCCGCTAACGTGCGAAACGACTCGACGACTTCGCGCGCGATCGCCGCGATGTCGACGATCTCTCGGTTCTCCGCCGCGACGGAATCGAGTCGCGCGAGCAAGAGCAGTTTGCCGATCAGCGCGCGCATGCGCTCGCCTTCGATCGCCATCGACTCTAAGATTCTCTGCGCGAGCGCCTCTTCGCGCACTGCTCCTTGCCGGAGCACGTCGAGGAAACCCATCACGACCGTGAGCGGCGTTCGCAATTCGTGGCCGGCTTCGGCGACGAATTGGCGCATGTTGTTCTCCGCGTCCGTCTGCCGCTTGAGTGCGCCAGTCACTTGATCGGCAGCCGCGTTGTAAGCGGAGACGACGCCTTGATCTTTCTGTTCGGCGTCGACTAGTTCGATTCGCGCGTAGTCGCCTTTGGTCCAGCGCAGCAGCGCTCCCTCGACCGTGGCCATCGGTCCGAGCTGACGCCGCACGACGCGGCCGAGCACGAACCATGCAAGGACGGCACCGACGACGAATAGCGCTGCCATCGCGATCAGATAGCCGCGCATCGCGGCTGTTGCGAGTGACGATTGGAGCCGGAGCACGGCGAATCCGCCGGGGAAATGCACAGCGGTGGTCGTCACCGGCAGTAGCGCGGAACCTGGAGCGGCCTCGAGGATCGGCGCAGAAGCCATGAGCATTCCGCCCCGCGTCGCGTATATCTGATCCGGCGGCGGCTGAAGTACTTGCCCTGGCTTCGGGCTCGGCCCGATCCGGTAGTTGAACAACTGGATACCGGTGCGCATGACGATCGCGTGAGACTCGGCCATCGACGGCGGCGCCGCGTCGCCTGAGATGCGCCGGCCGGAGTCGTCGAAGATGCTGATCGAAACATCCGGCCGGTTGGGAAGCTGCCCGAGCTTGGGAAGCACGTCTTTGTCCTGCGTGCCCGCGCCGCGCAGATCCATCGCGGTCCTAAAGACGTCGCCTGCCGCACCGGTGAGCACCGCGTCGTCCAACCGTGATCCAACGATCGCCGCGTTGGCAAAGTACGCTGAGACCAATACCGTTGCAAGCGCCCAGACGATGAAGAATGCGCATTGAAGCCGGGTGAGCCGCGACGCGATTGGATTCATGCGCTCGATCGATTCATTGTCGATACCTGCTTGGATAAAGACCCGCCGCAGCCTGCACAAACGAGGCCGGCCGAATCGGCCGGCCTCGCGCTGCAGCGCTGCCGCGCTGCCGCAGGTCATCACGCACCGAGCTGAGGAGCTATCCCTAGTGCGTAACGGTCTTTTCGATGAACACGTGATGCATCTCCATCGGTCCCGACGATCCAAGCATCAGTAACGCATGACCGGCGTCGAGTGGATGCACGCCGCTATCGTAGAAGCGATTCTGCGTTCTGACCTGGCCTGACGCGTTGCTCTCGCTTTGCGACATGGGCGGCATATGCGCGCGCATCAAAGCGCCCATCTGTTGATGGAACTGCGTCGCTATGCGCAGGACCGACTGGGTTTCTTGCGCGCTCAAAGCGGCATCGATCTGCTTTGCAGCAACCTCGTAGTTCGGATCGGCGGAAATGGCGAGGTTGCCGATCGTCTGCGCGAGCATCACCCGATGTTGCGCGCTCAGCGACTGCAGCATCGCAGTGCGCATGCCCACCGTGAGCTGGTGGATCTGCGCCTGCATCTGCGCCATGTCCGGCGGTGGTCCGTTGAAGCCTCCGCTGATCATCATGGAGTTGCACGGAGCGGGCGGCTCGGCTGCCATCGCTCCAATGGGAATAGCTGCAAGGGCAATCACGAGCATCGCCGCATTCAATTTATTCATATTCGAACGGTACCGCTCACGGCTTAGATTGCGTTTAGAGCGAAGTGACCAGCTTGTCAACGGTGTCCGACGGCGCGGACCATGTGTAGAATTCACATAGAGTGCGGGCCGCCACGGTGGCCGCCGCGCAACATACACAAGCCCATGAAAATCGATATCCGAAGTGCCGCGGTCGCAGTCACCGCGCTCATACTGACATCATGCGCTGGGAGCAAGACTGGTTACGGCCGTCCAACGACCGTCGAAGCATCGAACTTGAAGTCTAGTTCTGGAGCAGACGGATAGGGCGAGGATTCCGGCTCTGGTGCCGAGGGCGGCGCCGGCGAAGGGAGAATGTGCGACCTATCGATACCGTGAGGATCCGCGCTCTTCCAGGCGTTTTCGCCGTCGCGCTCACGCTCGGCTCCCTGAGTGGATGTGCTCAACAAGCGGCGACCGACATCCAACGCCGCGCCGAGCCATTCACCGCGGCGCGCGCACAAGCGGTCGATGCGGTCGTGAGCGCGCGACATCTCCTGCCCAGTGCTTCGCTTGTGCAGTTCCAATCGTGCTACACAGACGTTCAAGCGAAAGCGAATGCCTACGCAGGCTACCTCGTGGCGCTTGTCTCAGACGGGACCTACGATGACGCCACAAACACTACGCTATCGCAGCAGCTCGGTGCTGCGATCGGCGCGTTTGACGATTGCGAATTAAAACTTCAGCGTGCCGATGCGACCGCGCAGCCGTCGCCGCTTCCGGTTCTCTCTGCTGACTGGGTCGGCGCGTTTTCGACGTCAGTCACGCAATACTGGCTACGCGATCAAAAACGGATGCAGTCACTATCGCCTACCGAAAAATATGACTTGACGCGCAAGCTCAACGCCGCGCTGATGTTCCCCGATTTCGATCAGATACAATCTTGAAGGGAAATCAAAGCGACGGGCTGATATCGAAGACTCGGTTGAGCCCCGTCATGTCGAATATCTTGGTGAGCTGACGATTCAGCCCCACGAGCTTGATCGTCCCCTCATGTTCGCGCGCTCGTTTGAACGCAGCCACCAGAACGCCAAGGCCCGTCGAGTCCATATACTCGACGCGGCTTAGATCGACGACGACGGAGTAATTGCCGCGGTCCAGTTCGCGCGTCAGCGCAGCCTTGAATGGGCGCGCCGAGAACACATCGATGTCACCGCTGACCTCGATGATGTGAGCGTCCAAGCGCTTGGACGCGTGCACTCGCACTTCAAAGCGTTCTGGGTTCTCGCGTGCCTGACTTAACATATAACAATTGACTTCTTCCCGAATCCGGACTTGTTCAAACTTGCGCAGCCGCCGTCGCGTCGAGCCGTTTCAGTCCGGCTCCGGCTGGGCACACGGCTACCGCACTTGCTTACTAACAGGAGGGATCACAATATGGGCTTACTTGCGTGGATCGTCGTCGGGATTATCGCCGGGTTCTTGGCTAAATCGGTAGTACCCGGCGAGGGCCCGGGCGGATTACTCGGCGACATGGTCGTCGGGATCGTGGGTGCACTTATCGGCGGTTGGCTCTTCTCAATGTTTGGCGGCGTTGGAATGACCGGCTTCAGCTTGTGGAGTATCCTCGTGGCATTCGTCGGGGGCGTCGTGCTGTTGCTGATCATGCGTGCCCTCACAGGAGGAACTCGATCCACAGTCTGACCGTGCACTGCTCCAAGAACGGCGCGAAGAGCCGGTCTTTCGACCGGTTCTTCGCGTATTTCACCTCGCGATGAAGCGGTTCGCTCCGCTGCGACGGTATCTTGCGATGCTTGGGCCGGGTCTTATCACCGGCGCAGCCGACGACGACCCGTCCGGAATCTCCACGTATTCCGTGGCGGGCGCGACGACCGGGTTGAGCATGCTGTGGCTCGCGGTTCTCACGACACCGATGATGGCGGTCGTGCAAGGCATGTGCGCGCGCATCGCCATGGTGAGCGGCAAAGGACTGGCGGCTGTCCTGCGAAGCCGCATCCATCCGGCACTGCTCTATGCGGTCGCGGCGATGGTCGTGATCGCCAATACGTTCAACGTCGGCGCTGACATCGCCGGCATGGCCGCGTCGGCGAACATGGTAACCGGTCTTGCGGTGCTCGCCTGGGTCTTCATCTTCGGCGCTGCGCTGATAGCGATCCAGCTATACCTCTCCTATCACGTTTTCGTAAACGTGATCAAGTGGCTCTGTCTTGCGCTGTTCGCATACGTGATCACCGCGTTTATCGTCCATCCCGACTGGCGCTTGGTGCTTGAGCGAACCGCGGTGCCCCACGTCTCGTTGACCTCAGCCTGGATCACGACGTGCGTTGCGGTCCTGGGAACGACGATTTCGCCGTATCTCTTCTTCTGGCAGTCCGCGCTGATGGTCGAAGAAGAGAAAGCCGCCGGGCGTCTTACGATTGCGGAACGGCGTGGCTCTACGCCGGAAGAGATCTCCGACGCGCATGCCGATGTCAATACCGGAATGGTCTTCTCAAATCTTGTCATGTTCTTCATCATCGTCACGACGGCCAGCACGCTGGGTGCGAGGGGCGATCACGATATCGCGACGGCTCAGCAAGCTGCCGAAGCGCTCCGCCCGTTGGCCGGCAAATTCGCGTATCTGCTCTTCACCCTAGGCATGGTCGGAACCGGCATGCTTGCAGTACCGGCGCTCGTCGGCTCATCGGCTTATCTGGTCTGCGACGTCTTCCGGCTCCGACATGGACTGGACGAGAAGCCGAGACGCGTACCGACGTTTTACGGAATCATCGTAGCCGGCGTCGTCGCCGGCGTGCTGTTGAACTTGCTGCGCGTGAACCCGATCAGCGCCTTGTATTGGTCGGCCGTAGCCAACGGCATTGCCGCTGTGCCGCTCGTCATTCTCGTTACGCTGCTCGCCAACGACGCGAAGGTCGTCGGCAAGTGGCGCAATTCACGGCTTGCGAACGTCTGGGCCTGTCTGGCCATCGTGACGATGACGGGGGCTGCAGTCGGGATGTTCATTCCGTGGGGTAAGTGATCACGTCCTAAATGGTCGTGCCGCTCTCTTTGTGGCAGGCCATCGTGACGATGGTGCCGCTCGGCGACATGTCGAGCGAAACTCGATCCATGAGAGCGCGCATCAAGAAGAGCCCGAGCCCACCGATCCGGTCGGGTTCGCGCGTAAGCTGAGGCGCCGTCTCGGCGCCGGGATCCGCCACGGTCACGGTGATCGTATTGCCGCGGCCGCGCGCCTCGACGGAATACCAGCTGTCGGCTGCGGCCGCGTGCATGACCGCGTTAGCGCACGCCTCGCCGACCGCGAGACCGATATCAAACGTGCGCTCTTCCGAAAAGCCGCGGCGGCGCGCAAACCTCGCGACGCGATCGCGCGCGACCCCGACCGTGGCCGGTACGCGCGGCAGCCGAAGCGACACCTTTGAGGATTTCATCGGGTTCAGAACGTGATGCTTCCGATCTTCTAGGCGGGTCTGCGCCCGTTCAGCAGATTGACGACGACAAGGATGACCGCGACGATCAGCAAGATATGGATCGCAAAACCGGTCACGTGCAGCGCCACAAACGAGACCACCCAGACAATGAACAAAATGACGATGATCGCCCACAAGAGTCCAACCATTTATTGATAATCCGCCTTTCTCTAGTATTGCTCGTACCCTGTATTGTTCGCGCGGAAACAGCATCTTCGGCTTTTCCGGGCATGAAGGGTGCGTGAGAATCGGTAGGGCCGCCGCATCCACACGTTTCATCGGAAGTATTTGGCGGTATGTCAGGTTGTATCGAGCTAGCTCGATTCGCAATAGGGTGCGATAATCAGGAGATAGATGCACGTGAAGGGACCAAGATCAATCATCTGGCTCGCCGCGGCGACGGGGCTGGCATTGGCGGGCTGCAGCAGCGTGACCCATCTTGTCGGCGGCCTCGGGGGCGGTAAGGGCGAGGCAAGGCTCGTTGTCGCCTCACTGACGACGCCGCAGTCGAATATCTCGCTGACCGCCGATGGCGGCACGATCAATTCGGGGCTCAGCGCGGTAACGCCGATCGGCGTGTACGCGCAAGTAGGTGCTGGCCAGGAGACTTTTGCAGTCAACACCGGCACCGGAACGGCCAACCTCGTCTCCCCGATAAACGTGAGCGTCGCCGCGTCGACGAACTATTCCATTGTGCTTGAAGGTGAGCCGGGTTCCGCGGACTACATAGCCTTCGGATTCCAAGACACGAACGCTCTCAATAACGCAGCCACCGTCCGCTTTAAAGTGAACAATGCCGCGCCCAATCTCACAAGCGCTGTCGATGCCTACGTCTGGCTTTCGACCAGTTCGATTCCACCGACACCAACGGTTGCGACCCTGGGCCTCAATCAGGATTCAGGCAGCGTGGCAAACGCGCCGGGTAATGCCTACATCCCGCAACAGGGTAGCCCGACGCTCTTACCGGCCGGCGTGTACGATGTCGCGATCGTCCCCGCAGGTACCGTACCGAACGGTTCTACCGATCTCTTCGACGGCCAGACGTCGTTCGCGCTGAACACATCGTATTCGCTGACAATCGCAGACAACAACGCGACGGCGAACAACATCGCGGTACTCGCCTCGATCGACGAGCCGTTCCAGAGTTCGAATCAGTCGGTTCACCGGCAACGCCTCCTGCGGTAGAATTCGCGTACTCGGGTAGCGGTTAGCGATCGCCACTACTGAAGTGGCGATCGCTATGCTCGGATTCGGCCGCAGCGTACTAATCGCTAATATTATCATGTCTATTTGCTCGCCGCAGGAACGCTTTTCTCACGCGACCGCGAAGAGATGGCGATGGGATTCGCACTCATGACCAATCGTGCGCAAGCCACATTGCGACATTTCCCTTGATTTCGCACAGATCTACGCGCGCATTTCGTTCTATAGTCGGGAGTTGTTGGCGCACTCCTATTCGGAGGAGATCTCACTCATGAAATTCATCACTAAGACGTTTCTCGCATTGGCCCTTGCGACCGTGGCCGCGATCGGCGCCGGCGCCGTCTACGCCTCGGCTCATCCCCCGATCGACATCGTAGCCGCGAATTGGAAGTTCACGCCGTCGACCGTCACCGTCCCGCTCGCTGAAGCGACCACATTCCATCTGACGTCCAGCGGTGGCGTCCACGGTCTGAAGAGCGACGACCTCGGGATTGCGCAGACCACGATACAACCTGGTAAATTCGTAGACGTCACATTCACGCCTAAGAAAGCGGGAACGTACAAGATCGCGTGCTCGATCTTCTGCGGTCCGGGCCACGCGAATATGGCCCTGACGGTTGTCGTGAAGTAACGATGCGCAACAGCGGACGGGTGGCGGCGCTCCTCGGCGTTGCCATGGCGGCGAGCATCATCGTCGAGGCCATGCGGCCGACGGCGGCGATGCCGCCGTTCGCTCAAGCGTACGGGATGAACTGTGAAGTGTGCCATTCGGTCGTGCCGGCACTCAATGCATACGGCCGCTATGTTCAGCGAACCGGGTACTCGTCACTTGATGCCGCAACGATCCACCGTGCGAACCCTCTGTGGTTCGGGGAGAACGGAACGTACGATACGGGCGATGGAACGCAGCACCATAACATTCAAGCGGGCAACGTCGCGATCCACGCCGCCGGCTACATCGGTGACGACTTCACGTTCCATGCTCACCAATGGATTTGGCAAAACAATGCGCCGGGCGGCACCGACACGCTTTGGATCACGTACAACAATCTGTTGCATCGCGATGGGCATCTCTTCGTCGGCAAGATCGAATCGCCGGGCCCCTCGCCTTTTAGTCAGTTCTTTGATCTTTCGGCGTTCGCCGCTCCGGAGATAACCGTCGGCGAGCATACCTATCAAAATGATGGAAACCGGTGGGGATCGAAACTCGTCTACGTCAGGCCCACTTTCGTCGCGGAAGCCGCTTATCTCGCCAACAACGGCGACTTGAATACTGCAACCGACTTCTCGAACGACACGGACAAGACGTTCCAATATCGCGTCGCCCTCGCCCGGCCGGACACTCCGCTGGAAGTCGGCGTTGTCGGCAACACGGGCGTGCTTCAAGTGTCGGATGGCCGCGCCGACAACTACAACTCTCAGATGCTCTATGTGCAACTCGATCCGCAGCACAACGTCCCCGGGCTGTTGGCGATGTATCAGCAAGGTCACGACAGTCACCCAGGGGCCATGCTTCCGGCGGCGGGGAGCACCGCGTATGCAGCTGAGTTATTCGCCCCGTTCTTCAGCGGCAGGACGATTCTCTCGGCACGCAGTGAGATGACGAACGACGGCCTTGGAACCGTTGGCCACTCTGCCGCGATCAACGCCGAATGGATGGTATTTCGGGATGTCAATGATCGCCAGGCGCAGGGCCTGATGCTCAACGGTCAAGCCAGTATGGCGCAAGACAATTCACCGACGTGGCAGATGCAGCTGTGGTGGGTGACGACCGTCGGACGCTTGCGCTAGAGGCCACGTTCTTAGGGATGTCTGAAGGGGCCGACTTTATGTCGGCCCATGTTTCTTAGGGGAATCTGAAGGGGCCGACTTTATGTCGGCCCACGTTTATTTGATGGATGCGAGGAGGCACTAACCGTCGCGGCAGCCTATATTCAAACCATGACTGCGACAGTCGGACTATTTCGTCGCGGGCCCTGTTTCGTTGCGGCGCTAGCCGCGTTGCTGATTCTTGTCTCCGTCGGCCACACGAGCGCTGCCCCGGATCCCGCCGCGTCACCGACGGCGAACCCGTCTGCGGCGCCCGCCGCAACCGACTCGGAACCGACGACGCCGGTTCGCGAGTGCATCTACAAAGTCTCGTCGCTCTTGCGGGTCGACTCCGTCTATGAATCGTACGGAGGCGGCGCGGATGCTGATCTCCCCGGCAGCACAGGATCGAGCGAAGACGATGGTACGGTCATAGTTGACGTGATGGGAAAATTTCAAGACGGTGGGCTCGCGATACGAGTAACGGAGCACTGGCGCGGTGATCCCGCGACCCATCTTTTCAAGGGTGCGGTCGCATCCGACGGCACGGTCGCGTTCCCTCCAAAGACGATCAACGCGGTGACCCGCGAGCTGCTTCCCTATTTCGCAACTGCATTTGCATCGGCGGGCACGCTTGCCGCCGGAACGCATTGGACTGTGAAACAAACCGACGGCCAGCTCACGACGACAACCGACTATACGGTGACGACGGCAAACGCCGATACCGTGACGATTGCCAAGAAGCAATCAAATGACGCTATCGAGGGCGTCAGCGTCACTGGGTCCGTCGTCTACAGGGGGGCTCTGCTCGTGCCGATCTCGGGTCAACTGCGCAAACGCACGAGCGAGATGGTGTCGAATGGGCAGACGACCGGCACGCTCGACGTTCGCTTCGATCTTGTCTCGGACTCCTTCCAAAAGCCGACTACACCGTAGTCGACAGTCGAGTGAAGGAATCGCTTGAAGGGGCCGACATAAAGTCGGCCCCTTCAGTTCGCTATTGGAGTTGCCACTGCCACGAATTCCAGAACGGGCTCACCGCGTGGGCCGGACGATAGTTCTGCAACCCGATGGTAGCCACGTCTTGACGCTGCTGGAACCAGAGCACGATGATCGGCAGGTCGTCGGAAAGGATCCGTTGGACGCGAGCATAGTCGAGCTTACGTCGCGCTTCGCGATAGTCTGAGATGCCGGCGTTCTCTGCAGCGTCGAGCTTGGGATCGCAGTAGTGATAGATGTTCCAACCAGCGGGCGGAGCCATGTCGCACATGAACAATTGGGATTCGTCCGGATCGACGCCGTTCGCCCAATCCTCGATCGCCACATCGTAGAGTCCGTTCTGCTCGATGCCGCCGTCCGCTTTGTCGTCGTATAAGCGCGCGGAATCATAGTTGTGGATCTTCACGCGCACGCCGATGCGCTGCCATTCGCGTTGGATGTAGTGCTGGGCATCCGCGACTGTCTGATCTCCAACGGCCCCGACCATCTCAAGCGCCATCGAAATCCCGCCTTTGCGCCGGATGCCGTCTCTTCCGACATGCCATCCTGCAGCATCCAAAAGCCGGCCCGCGACCGCCGGGTCGTACGGATCGATCTTGACATGGTCGTCGTGCGCCCAGAAGAACGGCGGCTGATCGCTGTCGGCCGGAAAGTTGACGCCGTGCGTCACGTGTTCGATCAGTCCCTCGCGGTCGATAGCGTATGCCAGAGCATGCCGCACGCGCGGATCGCGCAGCTGCGGCCGGCTGAGATTCAATCCGATGTCTGTCCAACGCGTGAAGGGGTAGAGATAGACCGTCGTTCCGATTATGCCATGCAGCTCTGGTTCCAGAGCCTGAGCCGCGTCTTCGTAGAAGTCGACCTTTTGCGCTCTCAAAAGGTCCAAGATCTTCGTGTCGCGCGCGACGTACTGGTAGTCGATCTCTTTCAGTCCCGGAACCCCCCGCCAGTACAGCGCATTCGCCACGAGCCTGACGCGGCCGTCCGTATTGGCGACGACACGAAACGGCCCCGTTCCGACGGGTATCTGATTGTAACTAATCTGATTCAGATTTGGATACTTCGAAAGCAGATGTTTCGGTAGAAGGCAAAACGACGTTGCGGACATCGAGAAAAACGTCGCGACGAATGGCGCATACCGCCGCTTCAGATGAACGACGAATGTGTGCGCGTCGGGCGTGTCGATGCTTCGTATCTGATCGTAGCCCTGGCGACTTCCGGCGTTGTTGCGAGGATTGAGGACCTGACGCCATGAGTAGACGACATCGGCCGCGGTGAACGGCTGCCCGTCCTGCCATACGACGCCGCTGCGCAAGTGATACGTTATCGTCAGGCCGTCGGCGCTGACGCCGCCGTTGTCGGGCGTCGGAACAGTGGTAGCAAGGTCGGGTACGAATTGGTCGTGGTCATTCCACAAGAAAAGATAGCTGCCCCACAGCAGCGAGAGGTCGGTGTCGATCGTTTGGGTGCCGATTAGCGGATCGAGGTTGTCCGGCCTCTGGTTGCCGGCCATCCGAAGAATTCCGTCAGTCGCGACTCTTGGTCTGGCGGAGCCGGTCGCCGCCTCTGTGACGGCGCCCGATGGCGTACATGCCGTGATACCAGCCGTGATCGCGGCGAGCAGCGCGAGGGCCGCACCGCGGACGAGCCGGCTCGTCATGCTCCTGGTCGCGCTTCGAGCCGCCGGAATCGATCGAATAACGGTATGGTCTCCAGCGCCGGCACAGGTCTGCTGAAATAGTAGCCTTGTGCTTCGTCGCAACCCATGCGACGAAGCTTGAACAATTGAGCCTGAGTCTCAACGCCTTCGGCGACGACGCGCACCTGAAGGCTGCGGGCAAGCGTGATGATCGCCTGCGAGATAGCTTCATCGAACTGATCGATATTGAGATCGCGGATGAACGATCCGTCGATCTTGAGCGACGCGATCGGGAAACTCTTGAGATAGCTGAGCGAACTGTAGCCGGTACCGAAATCGTCCATGGCGACGGCAACGCCCATCTCGCGCAACTGGGCGACGGCTCTGATCCCGTCACTCACGTCGCGCATGACGATGCTCTCCGTCAGCTCGAGCTCGAGCGTACCCGGCCGGATGCCGAATTCGTCCACGATTCTTCCGACGACTTCCGGCAGGTCGCGCTGCTGGAACTGGCGCGCCGAGATGTTGACCGTCACGCGGCCCACGTCGCAACCGCTGCGCTCCCACGTCTTCTGTTGGGCCGCTGCGGTCCTAAGGACCCATTCGCCGAGCGGCACGATGACGCCGACTTCTTCCGCGATCGGAATGAAATCGTTCGGTGCGATCAGACCGCGTTGCGGATGCTGCCAGCGCACCAGCGATTCGAATCCCGTGATGGCGCCGCTCGTGACGGAGACGATCGGCTGATAGTGGAGGACGAATTCTTCCCGCTCGAGCGCTTTGCGAAGATCGCCTTCTAGGGAGAGCTTGCGCCGCGTCGCGTCCTGGATGTCAGCGGTGTAGAATTGCGTGTTGTTCCGGCCGCGCTCTTTTGCTTGATACATCGCCGCGTCGGCGTTCTTGATGAGCGTTTCGGCATCGTCGCCGTCTTTAGGAAAAAGCGCGACGCCGATGCTCGTCGAGATGAAGAACTCGTCACGCTCCACGACGAACGGTGCGGCGAACGTCCGCCCGATCTTCTCGGCGACTTCCTTCACGTCGGATTCTCGCGCCATGTCAGCGAGTACGATGATGAATTCATCTCCGCCGGGGCGGACGACCGTGTCGGTCGGCCGTACGGCGCTCGAAAGGCGGGTCGCAACCACTTTGAGCAGCTCGTCGCCGACGCCATGCCCCAGTGTATCGTTGACGCCTTTGAAGCGGTCGAGATCGAGATAGAGGACTGCGACCGTCGACGTGTGGCGTCGCGCGAACAACAGCGCCTGCGACAATCGCTCGTGCAGAAGTGTCCGGTTCGGCAAGCCCGTCAGCGCATCGTGATGCGCGAGATGCGCGAGCCGCTCTTCAGCCTGTTTGCGCGCCGTGACATCTAATAGCGTGCCGATGACGCTAACGGCTTTGCCCGTCGAATCGAATGAGTATTCGGCCTGTTCTTGCACGTGCCGCACGGACCCGTCGCGAAGCACGACCCGATGGTCGATGCTGTACGATTCGAAGTTCGCCTGCGCCGCCGAGACGACGTGCTTCACGTTGGTCACGTCGCTCGGGTGATCGAAGCGCCGCAGCAGACCTTCGTCGACTTCGTTCGGAGAGACGCCGAATATCCTGCACATCTCGTCCGACCAGGAGAGCTTTCCGGTGCGGAGGTCTTTAGTCCAATTGCCGACGCGAGCAAGTCGCTGCGCATTTACCAGGCTCGTGTTCGCCTCCGTCAGTTCGGCGACGTAGCGTCGTTCGATCTGACGCGTCGCGCCGTACATGCGGATCGCCGTGAAGACGAAGACAAGCGTGATCACGACGATCTCTAGGACGGTGATGATGACCTGGAGCCGCGATTCGCGCGCCGACGTCTGAGCCGCCACGTCGAGCGCTGCGGCAAGTCCGTCGACATCGTCGTTGAGGGAGCTGAAAAGCAATTCGCCCGTGCGTTGCCGGCTTTGCGCGAGTTCGCCTGATGGGTTCGTCATCAAAGGTGCGGCGACGGTGTCCACCCATTGAGCGTGTATCCGCGTGATATCGCGGAGGTAGGGCTGCGCGTCGGACAAGCCCACGCGATCCAAGTACGTTCGCAGCGTCTCGAGACTCGCGTTGAAATCGGCACGCGCGTCGCGGAACGGCTTCAAATATTCCGGATCTCGCGTGGACGTGTAGCCGCGCAGGCTCGATTCTTGCCTGAACAGCGCTTCGACCATTTGCGAAGTCAGCTGCCGCGCATTGTGGAAAGACTCGGTGCGGGAGAGCGCGCCGGATATCGCCTGAAAATCGTATGTCGTCGTGAGCGCGGTGATCGTGACGAGGGCTAAGACGAGAACAATCCATCGCCGTCTCGGCGGCCTGGGCACAATGTCTTTCGGTCCGGTCACTCGACCCCCGGTTTGGGCCATGTACTTGTTATCGTCTTACGAGGCCCGCATCGGCCACCCGTGATAGCCGTCACAACCAAATGAAGGGCCGACTTCATGTCGGCCCACTTTCGACGCCCCGGCATCATTCGGCCGATGTCTGCGCCGGGGACGCGGCGGCCCATCGGGATGGTCTAGCTCCGCCGCTCGACGTCGGCGGCTCTCGCCTTTCGACGCCCCGGCTATCGACATCGCCGGTGATGCCGTGGCGACGCGAGGGAGCTGGACGCGAGCGAAGGAGCGTCCTCGCGGGGCACGTCGTGCGGTGGTCGTCGAGAGGGCCGACGTAAAGTCGGCCCCTTCAGATAGGCGAGATCACATCTGCCATTCCCATGAATTCCAAAGCGGACTCACCGCATTCGCCGGCCGGTAACCGCGTAAATCGATATTCGCGATGTCCTGACGCTGCACAAACCATACCGGTACGATGGGCAAGTCGGCCGCGAGAATGCGCTGCACCGCGGCATAGTCGCGCTTTCGAGTTGCGATGCTATAGTCGGTCGTCGCCCGCTCTTCTGCCGCGTCCAGCGCGCGATCGCAGTAGAAATAGATATTCCATCCTGCCGGCGGCGCTTGGTCGCAGTCGAAGAGCTGAGAATCGTCGGGATCCACCCCGTTGCCCCACTGTTCGAACGTCACGTCAAAGCGTCCGTTCTGTTGGATTCCCCCTCCGCTTTTCGTCGCGTACAGCAGCGCCGACGGATAGTTCTTGATCCGCAGCTGCACGCCGACCGCGCGCCACTCACGCGCGATCTCCGTTTCGGCGGCAAGAGCGGTCGCCGAGCCGAGCTCGCCGACCATCACTAGCCGCAGCGGTGCGCCCTGTTTGCGACGGATGCCATCGGTGCCGCGCTTCCAGCCTGCTTCATTCAGAAGCAGCACCGCGCGATACGGATCGTACGGATTCGATCGGATGCCGTCCGCGTGCGCCCACGACCCACGCGGCTGATCGGTGTCGGCAGGCAGGTTCACACCACGCGACACGCGATCGATCAAGGCGGTACGGTCGGTAGCATATGCGAGGGCACGCCGGACTCGGATGTCGCGCAGCGGAGGCCGACCGAGATTGAACCCGATATCCGAAAAGCGCGTGAAGGGATACAAGTAGATCGTCGTGCCGGAGATGCCATGCAGCTCCGGCTCGAGCGATTGGGCGCTCTCGAGATAGAGATCCACGCGATGCGCCGCGAGCTCGCGCACGAGTGAAGCATCGTCTCGAAGCCATTCGAAATCGATCTCGTGCAGCCGCGGCGGTCCGCGCCAATATCGGCGGTTGGCGACGAATCTAATCTTGCCGCCTTCGTTCGAAACGACGATGAACGGTCCCGTGCCGACGGGGATGACATTGTACGGCACATCGTTGAGGTCGTGATATTTCGCGAGGAGATGCGCGGGCATGACCGAGTAGGCCTCGCTTGCCATGGAAAAAAACGTCGCGACGAACGGGGAGTACGGCCGTTTGAGATGGACGATGATCGTATGGACGTCGGGCGAGGCGATGCTTTTGATCAGCTCGTAACAGACTTTGTTCCTGTGAGGTTGCGCGGATTCAAGATCGCATGCCACGTGAAGACAACATCCTTCGCGGTGAATGGCGCGCCGTCGTGCCACACCACGTTGGACCGCAGATGATAGGTGATCGTCTTGCCGTCAGCGCTGATCCCACCGTTCGCCTGTGTCGGCACTTGTGTCGCGAGATCTGGAACGAGTTCGTTCTTGTCGCTCCATAAGAACAGGTACGATGCCCAAAGCATGCTCAAGTCCGTGTCTATATATTGCTCGGAACTCAACGGGCTCATCGTTTCGGGTTCTTGTTGCGAGGCGATGCGCAGCACGCCCGGAATCGTCCCCGGGTTCGCGGCGGATCGTTCGGCGGATGCCGGACGCGAACAGGAACAGAGGACGAAGCATGCGGCGAGAGTGAGCGCCAGCCGCGCACGAGCGCTGTGCCGGGTCATGCACATAGTATCGGCCGGACGCCACGTCCGGACGAGCGCGCGCCTTACCTCAGTGCTGTGCGTACGGGTCGGTTGAATAGATCGCGAAGATCTGCGCATTCGAAAGCTGCGGCACCGTGGTTCCGAAGCCCGCGTCGATCGTCGCGATGAATGCGTTTGCGACAAGCGCGTACCCGGTGTTCGACGGATGCAGGCCGTCGAAGCTGAGCAAGCCGCCGCCGAACTGCAGACTGCAACATTTGGGCGGATTGATCGGCACGCCGCCGTTCTGCTTTATCGTGACGAACAATCCATGGATGTCGACGAGCGGACTCTTCGTCGCGGCGGCCGCCGCACCGATCGCGCTATTGTATGCGGTGTTCAGCCCTTGCACTTGCGCCGCAAAGGCATCGGTCAGAAAATCGCCGGGAGCCGTGAGCGTCGGCGTGACGTTACCCAGCGCGAGGTCTTGCAGCACGACGAAGAAACCGCTCTCAGTCAGATAACCGTTCGCGCCGACGCCGTACGTCGCTTGGATGTACGCGGTGACCGCCTGCGCGGCCGGCGCGGGCACGCTGAACGGCGGCGCTTCGAGCGTCGCGATAAGCGTGGGCCCACCTTGGAAGAATTGCGGTGTGCTCAACACGTCCGGCAGGTTCGCGACGACGACGCGGGAGCCGGCCGCATGCAGCCGGGAGATGATCGTCACGATATCGGTTTGCATCTCTTTTGGCGAGTCGGATGGCGACTGTCCGCCGCTGAACGCGAATTTCAACAGGTCGTTTGCGCCGAGCCAGACGGTCGTCAGCGAAGGATGCAGCGAGAGCGCGGCGTTGAGCTGTGTCAGCGGATGCACCGTTCCCGCGAAGCTGCCCAAAATCGCATAGAACGTGCTGCTCTCGCCGTTCAAGAGCGGCTGCAGCAGCGTCGTGGGATCGTGCGGGTTAAACGGATATTGGCAGTTCGGCTGTTGACCGGGCCCGGTCAGCGGATTGGTCATGTAGATCGCCTCGTGGGCAGTCTGACCGGGAATACCCAAGTCGCGAACGGGACCTCCGGCATTGAGTCGAGTCGTGGCGAACGTCGAAAGCACATACGCGGCGTTATTGAACTGATCGCACGCCGAGTGCGTCGCAGCGAACAGTGACGTCGTGCCGAGCACCAGCTGCGAGTTCAGGCCGGGCGCCGCGATGAGCGGCAGCGGCGAAGTGGCCGGGTCATACATCGACGCGAGCGACACGCCGTTCGCCTGCTGGATGAGCAGCGACCAGAAGCCGTTTTCTTGCGTTGCGGGAACGAGACCGCCCGGAAATCCCGACACCGGGCTCGTCGTATTTATCCCAAGCAGACCGCCGGATTGATAACCGGCCGTCAGGCTGTCGCCGACGCCGACGATGCGCGAAAAGATAGCCGCGCCGGTCGGTTGCGGCGGCAACCGTCCCGGCGTGCTGCTGCTACTCGAACACGCGCACAAGAGGACCGTCACCGCGATCGACGTCGCAGCGGCCGCACGCCCGCGAAAAATCGTTGGGATCCACATATCGTTCACCTCAGAACGGCAAGACGCTCGGCGAACCGAGACCGATCTGGAACTGCAGTTGGGTGGCTTTCAGTCCGCCGATTTGCGGAATGACCGGGTTTTGCGAGCAGGGCGTTGCGAGGCAGTGGAGGCCGTAGACTCCGTACGGACGATAGTTCGTCGGGCTTCCACTATTGAGGACGAGCTGCACGAAGCCGTTCTTTCCGAAGCGCTCCGACGCACCCAGGAAATACGAGGCGATATGCTGCGGATATACGTCGGCGGGCAGATAGTCGCGCGACGATTGCGGCTGGTAGAAAAATTTGGTCCGCGCGTCGAGGTTGTACTCGACATAAAGTATCTGGTAGATCTGCGCGCGATTGTCTTGGTTCAATCCGTTTCGATGCGTGAGCCATGTCGGCGCGGCGGTGAACGTTCCGAACATCTTCGGCGTCGAAAGAAACGGCAGCGTGATCGCGAGCGAATCGTACTGCGCCGTCCGCGTGTTGATGCCGAACCGCGGGAAGCCCTTGTACCAAAACGCGACGATATCTTGTGGTCCCTTGCCCACGGTAGAATTCCGCGAGACGTACGTCGGCGTCACGACGATCGGCAGCTTGCCTAAGCGGAAGAGTTTCGAGACATTGAAGATCGTGAATCGATCTTTTGTCGTCGCATCGATATTCGTCGTGCTCAAGTCCACCGTTCCGACCGGCGGCGCCAAACCTTGGATGAACAACGGTACGATGCCGCTGTCAAAACCGACGGGATAATGTTGGACTTCGTAGTAGCTCGCCGCGACGCGTACCGTCGGACTGAAGCCGTACGACGCGACGAGATCGACACCGCCCGGAAGCCAGCGCTTGCCATACGAGCCGACGTCGCCGAACGGATGAGCCGCACTGATGTCTGCGGTATACGAAAATCCAACCGGCAAGCCGGCTTGGGCGCCTGCTGGGATCTTCGGGTACGCATTGCTCGAGGCGCCGGAGCCCGGACTCGGCGTGGCGTCGGCATGCAGCGCGTACTTGATCGCGGCGTTCGCGCCTGGCACGACCTGAGTGCCTAGAGCAGACGCCCCGTCGGCATGGGCCGGAAGCGGCAGCGCACAAACGAGCGCGAGCGCCGCGACGCTCGCAATCCCCGCACGCACAGCCGCTAAATGCAGTCGCGCCCGGATCTCAAAACGACCCATCGATTGACCTCCGCCGATGCCGCGATCGGTTCCGCAAACGGTGAGCGAGGTCTATCGCGCCCCGCCGGGCCTTAATGTTCGTGCGGACCGGAACGCCACCTCTCCAACACAAAAATGCGCGGCGCCCGGCGTTTCGCCGGCCGTCCGCGCATTCGCGACGGACTATCGTCCGCTTCTGCTACATGACTATGTAGACCGTGCGCATGTGGAATGCGTTGTAGTGGAAAAAGCAGCCGAACATATAAAAACCGGGCGGACCGCTATTGTACTTCAGCGAGCTCTGGCCGGGGTTAAGCGGCCCCGTGCTGAACATCGGCGTGTTGATCAGTGTTCCCTTCGGAGATTGCGTGCCGCTGCCGTTGAAGGAAGCTGGGAACGGCGCGCTGTTTCTCGTCGCGTCGCCGAGGAAACTTGCCGTGTGCGGAAATGACGCATCTTCATTCGTGAAAATCACTCTTGTGTTGGCCGTCAGCTGGACGACTTGCGACGTCAACGATTTCGTGCCCCGGAAGTAGCCGAGAACGGTTCCGTAGTGCTTGGTCACCAAGCCTGACTCGCCGTTCAGCCGGATTCCAATGCCTTCCGCTGTATCGGGCTGGATCGCGTCGCCGGAAAGGCCGAGGACTGCTCCAGCCTGTCCGCCCGCACCACTCGACATCATATTGGAGTGCGGAAGTGCGGAAGCGCCGCCGCATCCCGCCAACGCCAGCAGACCTGCGGCTGCGAGCAGATACCCAAACCCCTTCGAGACCATGAACGCCTCCCCCATCGTGAAAGTAAAAACCCTGTGTGTAAAACGATAGCACGCGATTGCGCACTGTCAATCGGGCCAACGGCCCGGTACGAGCGGGTCCGTTTTCAGCCGGCATTCAGGTTGACGCACGAAATACGACGAAACGGCCGGCTACTTCTTTGGTTCGAATCCGAGTGAGACCGAATTCATGCAGTAGCGCTGGCCTGTAGGCTGCGGGCCGTCATCGAAAAGATGGCCGAGGTGTGAGTCGCAGCGCGCGCAGCGCACTTCCGTGCGGATCATGCCGTGGCTGTCGTCGGATCGCAGTTCGACGGCGTCCTTTGAAAGCGGTTCAAAGAAACTCGGCCAGCCGGAACCTGAATCGAACTTCGTCTTGGCGGCGAAGAGCGGCGCGCCGCACGCGGCGCAAGCATAGGTTCCGTCGGCCTTGTTCTGCAGCAGTTTCCCCGTGAACGGCGCCTCGGTGCCGGCTTCACGAAGAATCCGATACTGCTCCGGCGTGAGCTCGCGCTTCCATTCGTCTTCAGTTTTCTTGATCTCTGGCGACATGCTCCAAATCCTCCGGGCGAACGTTGGTCGCCCTACTACGAGGCGTGGAAATTGCGAAGCCTCGCGGGCCCCATTTTGAACGCGAGGCTTCGACGTGTGCCGAGAGCCAGAATTGAACTGGCGACACCGCGCTTTTCAGGCGCGTGCTCTACCAACTGAGCTATCTCGGCGGCCCAAATCGCGTTCGGCGCCGCTTGTTAGAAACCCCGCACATCAGTCCGTCCCCGCCCTATTGCTTGCCATTTTGACCAACAAGATATTGGACGAGTGCGTCGACGGCGGACGCGTCGATCGGCGCGCCGTAGACCTTTTGCATCTTCGTCACTTCCGCGCGCCATTGATCGGCGGTCAGCGGCGGCTGCATGTAGACGTAATCGGCCGCGTGGCAGATCGTGCAGTTGGCCTGTGCGATCGATTGACCGGGACCGGGGCCAAACGATCGCGCGTCTGGCGGCAACGTAATCGTAACCGTGGCGCCGCTCGTGTCGCCCGTCGCGGACGCAACGGTCGCGAGCGACGCACAGAGCGCCGTCGCGACCATCGCCGCCGCTACCAGGATATTCCGCTGCTCGTTCTTCATGACGCCGCCTCTACATCTACGGTCTCAATCACGTTGCGCATGTAGCCGGACGCGTTCCACGTCGGCGCGGCGAGCTGAGTCGATCCGTCAACGCTCGTGGCCGCGCATTGAAGTCCGTATTGCTTCCCAGGCTCCGTCGCGAAAGACGCCGACCACTGCCGAAAGCCGTATCTCCCTTCATCAGCGCCAAGCGTCGCGGGGCTCCACGATGCGCCGCGGTCACTGCTGAACATGACCTTGGCGATTCCGCTGCCGCTATCGAAAGCGATGCCTTGCACCGCCACCTTGCCTTGGCGATCGACCGATGAACCGGGCGCGAGATTCGTTATGAATGAACGGACCGCGAGCCGCGAGATCGGCACGGTCGGAACTTTTGTTCCCGGATCCTGGCAGCCGCAAGGCGCAGCCGGGACCCGATACGCCGTCGTCATCCAGAAATTGTCGTCAGGAGTATCGCGGACTTCGATGTCGTTGAGCATCTTCACCCAGTACGTCGCAAACCAGCCGGGCACGACCAGACGAACTGGATATCCGTTTAGCAGCGGCAATGGCTCGCCGTTCATCTCGTACGCGAGCAGTACGTCTTGACCATCAGCAACATCCAGGTCCAGCGACTTCCGGAATTTCGGCGTTGCCGGCAACACGGGTCCGTCCATACCGCTAAAACGGACGGTCTTGGCTGTTGCCGCGACGCCTACGCGCGCCAATACGTCGTTGAGCCGCACGCCGCGCCAGCGCGCATTTCCCATGGCTCCATTTGCCCACTGCCCGCCCGCGACACGTGGCTGGAAGAAACCGCGGCTATTTCCGGCGCATTCGCAGACCGCGGTGATCTCGCTCGGCTCGAAGTCCGCTTTCAGGTCTGCGAGCGAGATCGTCGCGGGTTTGTCGACGAGCCCGCGAACGGTCAACGCGTATTTCGTCGGATCGACCGATGTTGGAACGCCGGCGAGATGCCAGCGCACGAAGAACGCGTCGTTTGGCGTCAGAAGACCGTCGTTGAATATCTCAAATGGAGTCTCGAGTTGAACCGGTCGCGATGTCAACACGATAAGCGGACGCTTTTGCGGATATGCCGCGAGCGAACGACCGCCGTTGGCGAAGGGCAACTCGACTGTCTGGCTCGCGTCGCCCGACGCGACGTCCGCTCTGCTCAGAGCGAGTCCGCCGATCGTCGCGCCGATGCCGGTAAGAAACGCTCTGCGCGCCATGCTCTTCATCATGTGCAACTCCGTCCCAACCGCTATTGTGCGCTACTCGCTGCTCGGTTTGCTCTCATAGACGATGACGTGATTGCCGAATGGGTCGATCAGGTCTAGCGACAGTTCGCCCCACGGCATCTCTTGCAAGCCGGGTCGCAGGTACCGATAGTCCTTGGCGATCAGCTCGTCGTGAAGCGCTTTCACGTCCGTTGATTTCACCCGAACCCGTGCGCCCGGGCTCCCATCACCGTGGTGCTCGCTCAGATGCAGCACCACGCCTGCCCGCGAGACCTGCATGTACACCGGCAGCGTTGGTTCGAACCGGTGCTCCCAATCCACCGTGCAGCCAAGATAGTCGACGTAGAACGCTTTCGCTTTTGCTTCGTCGAAGATCCGCAGCACGGGCACGATGGGGCCCAAACGCATCGACACGGCCGCTCTTTCGCCGGTGCAGACGCCCGGCACCTCGGTCCCTATAGTTGAAACTGCCGTTTCATCTATGGTATCATGGCGCCGTGGCCAGAACCGCGGATAAAGCGCATCGCGCCAAACTGCTCGAGGAAATCGCCGACTACATGCTCGGCCACGGGTACGCGGATCTCTCGCTTCGTCCGCTTGCCAAGGCCGTCCGCTCAAGCCCGCGCGTCTTGCTCTACTACTTCAAGTCCAAAGAGAATCTAGCGGCGCTCGCTCTAGGCATCGCTCGTGAGCGCCAGCGCGCGCAATTCGAAAAACTGCGCGAACGCGACTGTGAGACGTGCGCGAGCCTCTGCCGAGAGATCTGGACGATCATGCGCACGCCCGCGGCTCGGCCGCACTTCCGGCTTTTCTTCGAAGTGTACGGTCTCGCGCTCCAAGATCGGCGGCGATATGCTGGATTTCTGCGGTCCGCCGTGGGCGATTGGCTGCACTTCATCGAAGGGCCGTACGTTCGGGCAGGCACGCCGCGGCCCGAGGCGCGCGCGCTTGCAACGGTGATAATCGGAGGTTTCCGCGGGTTCATGCTCGACCTCTGCGGCAGCGGCGACCTCAAGCGCATCGACCGCGCGGTCGAGCTGTGGATCTCGGCGCTGGACACACCGACGTTCCAACCAAATAATACTTGAAACAGTCGTTCCAGATATGATATAGTCGCGGCATGGCACAGAGCGCAACGCAACCGCCTCGCCGGCCGGGTGTGAACATCTTCGATCCGGCTCGCCCCATGTGGCAGCTTTTTCTGGTCTTTCTCATACCGCTCGTCCTGAGCAATGTGCTCCAAGCGGCGTCGCAGACGTTCAGCCTCATCTTCTTAGGACGGTTGATCGGGGTCAACGGATTGGCCGCGGTCTCGGCTGTGTTTCCGGTCATCTTCCTTCTGTTCTCGTTCTTGATCGGCGTCGCCACCGGCGGTTCGATCCTCATCGGCCAGGCCCACGGCGCCGGCGACGCGCATCGCGTCAAAAAGATCGCCGGAACCACACTCGGCGCCACGATCGCTTTCGGCATCTTCTGCGCTATCGTGGGCCCGATGATCGCTCCGGCTCTGCTGAATGGATTGCGGACGCCGCCGGATATCATGGCGGACGCGAATCAATACGCACGCGTCGTCTTCCTCATCTCGCCCGTGATATTCCCATATATCATGTACACGTCGTTCTTGCGCGGCGTCGGCGACTCCACCACGCCGTTATACTTCTTGCTGCTCGGCACGATTCTCTCGGTCGCGTTTACTCCGGCGTTCATTCTTGGTTGGTTCGGCCTTCCCAAACTCGGCGTCATCAGTGTGGCCGTCGGGGCACTGCTCAGCAACCTAGTGGCGTTCACGGCATTTCTCATCTATCTCCACCGCACGAAGAATCCCCTGAAGTTCGATCGCGAGACCGCCGCGGATCTTCTCATCGACTGGCACTTGCTCGGCCAAGTGTTGAAGATCGGCATTCCCACGGGAGTCCAGGTGATTCTCGTCTCGCTCGCGGAGATCGCGGTGCTCTCCTTCGTCAACCGCTTCGGCTCGCATGCCACGGCGGCATATGGCGCCGTGAACCAGATCGTGAGCTACGTGCAGTTCCCCGCCATCTCTATCGGCATCGCCGCTTCGATCTTCACGGCGCAGGCCATTGGCGCACGCCGGGAAGATCTTGTGGTGAAAGTCCTCCACTCTGCCGTGGGGGTAAACTACGCCGTCGGCGGCATCATCATCGGCACGTGCTACATCTTCTCGCGCGCGATCCTCGGCTGGTTCATCACCGATGCGGGCACGCTCGAGGTGGCACACACGCTCCTTTTCGTCACGCTCTGGTCCTACCTGATCTTCGGCAACAGCGCCGCGATCAGTTGGGTCATCCGCGGCAGCGGTGACGTGATTGTGCCAATGATCAACGGCATCATAGGGATTTGGCTGGTCGAGGTCCCAGTGGCCTACATTCTCATGCAGCACTATGGGCTCGTGGGAGTGTGGATCGGCTACCCGGTTTCGTTCATCGTCGTCCTACTGCTTCAGTACGGTTATTACACGTTCAACTGGAAGCACCGCACGCACGCCCGTCTCGCTTGAAAGGAATCGCCGTGCGTTCACTGCGCGCCTGGTCGGTCTCTGTGATCGCGCTTTCGTTTCTCGCCTCTGTTGCCGCGGCGGCAACACTGCCGGCGACTTCGTTTTCCTATAACGCAGCGGCGCCCCTCGATATCCTCGTCAATTCGTCTCGGACGAGCGGCTCGCTCGTCATCCGCGACGTCAGTTTCGCTTCTCCGGTCCGCGGCCGGATCCACGCCGAGATCATCGCCCGTGCCGACGCGGCATCTTCTCGGCCAGGCGTGCTGTTCGTGCACTGGCTTGGCGACGCGGCCACCACGAATCTCACGGAGTTCGTTCCCGACGCGACTGTGCTGGCGAAGCGCGGCGCCGTTTGCGCTCTCGTGGACGCGTTGTGGTCCGCGCCGGACTGGTTCGACAAGGGGCGCGCAACCGCCACCGACTATGCCGACTCCATTCGCCAGGTCGTTGATCTGCGACGGGCGCTCGACGTGCTTGCGGCACAACCCGGCGTGGATCCGAAGCGGATCGCATATGTGGGTCACGATTTCGGATCGATGTATGGCGCAGTGTTGAGCGGCGTCGACAAGCGGCCGCAGTGGTACGTTCTGATGGCAGGCACGACGTCGTTCAGCGATTGGTATTTGCTTGGGGCACAGCCGAAAGATAAAGCCGCATATATCGCCCAGATGAAGCCGCTCGACCCGACCGGATATCTATCGAAGTCAAGCGCGCGCGCGTTCTACTTTCAATTCTCGAATCACGACGAATATGTTCCCATCGCGACGGCGCGCGCCTTCGCGGCAGCGGCAGGTGCACGCGGTGAGACGCACTTCTACCACGCCGGTCACGGCTTGAAGGGTGCCGTGATCCAATCCGATCGGCTTGTCTGGCTCGAATCGCACCTCGGAATGTAGGGCGGACCTCATGTGGTCCGCCCTACATCGGCAATCGGCGGATCGCACTTGCAGCGTCGATGCTCCTCGCCGCATCCCACGCAAACGTGGCGAGCCAATGCGTCGAGAGGTAGTCTCGGCCGACGGCCGCGTCAACGCCGGCGCGATAAAGACGTTCCGCGCAGTCGAGTTCGCGCGGTAGAGAGAGCGCCTGCGCGATGCGCGCGAGCATCGCTGCGCGCGAGAGGTTCAGACCATGGAGGTGGAAGATCTGTCCGTCGCTGACGTTCGGCACATGTGCCACCGCGAGAAGCGCGGCGTCCGGCTTCAGACTAGTTATGAACGTGTGCCACCAACCGCTGAACTCGCGTTCCGGCAAGAGACGGCGCATCAAATCCGCTTCCGCAAGTCCTGGCGAAATGAAATCATTTCCACTTCGTTCCCACGCGTGCGGATAGTCGCGATCGTCGGCAAACCAGACCTGCGCTTTCGCCTCGATCGCGTCCCGGAGTTCTACCAACGACAACGTGTCCGACGCGTCTAGCATCAATCCGAGCGCGAACGCCGTGTTGCCGTGCACACCGTGTCGAACGGGCGAGGGCAGGACGCCGAGCCAGCCAACCGTTTTAGCGGCCAACTGATCCGCCAAACGGCGTAGCGGCTTGCGCGCTGCCTCGATCGCCGAAGACTCGATCGCCGCGGCGAGCATCAAGGCCCAGGCCCAACCATACGGCCGTTCGTACGAGGGCGAGGCCGCGAGGTACTCACATTCGATCGCCACGTTGCGCTCGGTCAGATTGTGAACTACCGCATCGTGCAGTTTCCCGATGCTCGGTGGAACGTCGGTGCGGGCGGCGAAATGTTTGAGAAGCTGCAGGGCCGTCCAGTGCGAATGCACGCTCGAGTGCCAGTCGAACGAGTTGCCGAACGCCGGATGCGCCGTGACGAAATCAAAGGCAGCCTCGCCGGTTCGGAAAAGATGCGAATCGTGGTACGGATAGCGCGTCGTGATGTTCGCCAGAACGACGGGCGCGATGCGCGGAGCGAGGTCTGCCTGCAGGGCGTTCATCACCAGATCAGATGAACGGCAGAACGGACATGAAGGTAACGTTGACCGCAAAGAGCGCGAGCGCCGTAGGGACCTGGACCTTTATCTGCCCGTATCGATCGCGCATTTCGAGCAGTGCCGGCGGCACGAGATTGAAGTTCGCTGCCATCGGCGTGCACAGCGTTCCACAATATCCCGCGAGCATCCCGATTGCGAACATCGGCGCTGGATGCGCGCCGAACTGCACGACCAGCACAGGCCAGCCGATGGCCGCCGTCATGATCGGAAACGCCGCGAACGCGTTTCCCATCACGATCGTGAACAACGCCATACCGAGCGCGTAAGCGACGACAGCCAATATCCGCGAGTGCTCCGATACTGCGTGCGCAGCGAGCACGCCGACGTCCGTACCTACGCCGGCCTGTGTGAATAGCCCGCCCAAAACCGCGAGCATCTGGGGTAGGAGCACGGCCCAGCCGACCGATTCGAGGAGGCGACGTCCCTCGCGCAGAGCCACAAATGGCTGCTGCGGTCGAAGGAGTACGATTCCGACGATCAAGGCGACGATGACGGCGACGCCCAGACCAACTAGCGTCTCTTGGCCGGCGGCGAGCAGCGGACGCCCGGCGAAGTTGATCCTGCTGATTCCAACCGCGAAGGCGACGGTGATCGCCGGGATCGTCAGCGCAGGCACGAACAAGAGATTGCCCTTGCGGCGTGCGCTCTCTTCGCGCTCCGGGTCCGTCGTCGTCGTGACTGTTCCGGCGCACGTCAGACCGCAGCCCGCGATCAGCGCCATCGCGATCACGGCGATCCCCAATGGCCAATGCGGCAATGCGGTCAAGAAACTTCCATAGAAGAACGAAAGACCGAGAAGTATCCAAAACATCGCATTGGTCCATCGTTTTGGATGGCTGCGGTCGAGCGCGATTTCGATACCTGTGGAGAGAAAGAGCGCACCGGCGAGCCAGTAGATCCACTCCGCTGTGATCATGCGCCGCCTGCTGCATCGTCGGGTTCTGAGGCGAGCATCGCAGAGATCGTTCCGTCAAGCCGGAGCAATCGAAAACCGTGGATGAGAAACGCGGCGATCGCCGTGGGAATCGCCCAGAACGCTATCTGCACCGCATCGAGTTTCAGATGGTAGGTCGCGTCGACGTAGGCGGTGATGAGCAGCACGGCGCCGACTGCGACGAAGACGTCTTCGCCGAAGAACGCGCCGACGGTATCCGCTGCGGCCGCGTGCGCCTTGATGTGGTCCGTGACGCGCACGGGCAACTCGCGTCCATGCGCGCGGCGCACCGCACCTTCCGCCATCGGATAGATCACCGGGCGCACCATCTGCGGCACGCCGCCGATGCTCGTCAGACCAAGCGCTGCCGCGGTTTGCCGAACAAACAGATAGACGAGCAGCAGCCGCCCCGCAGTAAGCCCCGCGGCGCGCTCGATGAGCGTCTTGGCGCGCTGCTGTAAACCGAAGCGCTCAGCGAGGCCGACGACCGGCAGCACGATGAAGGCTAGCGAGACCGACCGGCTGCTCGCAAACCCCGATGCAAACGCATCGAGTATGTGAACCGGTGAGATGCCCGCCAACAGCGACGAAACGACGCCGGCCACCGTGACGACGAGCAGTGGATTACGACGCAATGAAAATCCGGCAACCACCACAGCAACGCCGAACAAAGGCAGCATTGAGGTCAAAGTGTCGGACCCGCGGTGAATGACTTTGGCATTTCCAGCCTCGAAGTCGGCGAGCTATGAGCGCTCCAGTACTCCGGCCGGCCACTTACGGCGAAGCCTGAGGCGCAATTCATCGCGTCGATGCGGACCGACCTGTTTATCCGCTTCGATCAGGCAGGCGACGCGCTTAGCGAGGTCGGAAGACTCGGCTCTGGGTACGCTCAAGCCTAAGGGGAACCGCAGATGTGCAGAAACATAAAGACGCTCTATAACTTTGCTCCGCCCGCGACGGAAAGCGAGGTCCGTGCATCGGCTATTCAGTTTGTAAGAAAGCTGAGCGGCTTCGCGCATCCGTCAAAGGCGAACGAAGCGGCGTTCGATCGTGCGGTGGAGCAGGTGACGCTTGTCGCGCGAGAGCTGCTCGACTCACTTGTTACGAACGCGCCGCCGCGCGATCGGGCCGTTGAAGCGGTGAAGGCGCGCGAGCGGGCCGCGGTTCGCTTCGGACGCCCCTCGCCAGAACAGCGCCCTTCGGCGAGCGCGGGCGACCGTTAACGAACGACATGCCGAGCGAGAAACAAAAACCCCGCGTACCCTTACGGGGCGGGGCTTTGACTGGCGACGCTGAAGGGGCTCGAACCCTCGACCTCCTGCGTGACAGGCAGGCGCTCTAACCAACTGAGCTACAGCGCCACGGCGCCATCGATACCTTGGACGCAGCGAGAACAGTAGCCTCCAAAAGTGGGCGAGCGTTGCTCGCCCTACTACAAAGTCGAGTTTCGAGGAGCGCCCCGCCATGATCACATGCTTCATCCGCTACCAGATCGATCCGTTCCAGCGTGACGGATTCAAGACGTATGCCGAGAACTGGGGCCGCATCATTCCGCGATGCGGCGGACACCTCGTTGGATATTTTCTTCCGCACGAGGGCACCAACGACGTCGCGTGGGGCTTGATCGCATTCGACAGCCTTGCTTCGTACGAGCAGTACCGCGCGCGATTGAGAACAGACCCCGAAGCGCGCGAGAACTTCGCGATGGCGCAGACCAAGCGGCTGATCTTGCGAGAAGAACGAAACTTCGTCGAGGTCGTCGACGGGACGTTCGAGATTCCGCCTAAGACTTAAGTTCCGGCGAAGTCCTAGGATTCCGATCGTGCGGACTGCAGAGGGTAGACAAAGCACGTCGTGGTCGCGTGGGCGTGAAGCTTTCCGTTTGCGTCGCGCAGTTTAGCCTCCGCGGTAGCCACGCGGCTGCCGGCATGCAGCACGACCGCGTCGCACACTACTCGTCCAGTCGATAAGGTGACCGGTGCGACGAAGTTGATGTGCAGCTCGACGGTCGTGTAGCTGCGCCCCTTAGGCAGCACAGAAAGCACCGCGCAACCGAGCGCTGTGTCGAGCAAGGTCGCAAGCGCACCGCCGTGCACGACGCCCAGTGGATTGTAGAGATGCTCGGCAGGCGTCAGCGCAAATGTGACGTGGCCGGATTCGGCCGACACCGGTTCGAGACCGACCAGCGCGACCATCGGCGGCGCGGGTATATCGCCGAAGAGTATCGCGCGCAAAAGTTCTAATCCGGTAAGGTCTGGGGCGGCGCGAAGCGCGATTGCGGGATCACCCCAGGATACCGTGCGCGTCCGAGCCGCGTCCCTCAGTTCTGCGGATGCTTGGTCAGCCACGCCAGCGTCGTCTGAACGTTCGTGAGCGGCGACGGCTCGTGAAGCGCGAACAGAATTTTCCCGTCCTTGCCGATGACGAACGTGACGCGATCGGCGAGCACGCCCCCATTGTAGGCGAACGCAACGCCGTATGCCGTTGCGACCGTTCCCTTCGGGTCGGAGACGAAACGCTGCGGCGCCGACGTCGCGGTCTGGAACTTTGCAAGCACATCTACCGGATCGGTGGAAATCCCGACAACCGTCGCGCCGAGTTTTTCAAAATCCGCCAAACTGGCGGCGTAGGCTTTCGCCTCGATCGTTCAGCCAGAGGTGAACGCTTTCGGGAAGAAATACAGCACGACCGCGCCTTTTGCCAATGCCTTCGAAAGATCGAACTGTTCGATCTTGCCCGCGAATGTCGACGCGCCTGACACGGCGGGTGCCACCGTTCCAGCTGCCGCCATGGCCGGTGTCGGCGCCGGCGAAGCCGCATCGGCTGCGGCTGACGCCGCGGGCGCGGCGCTGAACGTCAGCGCCACCGACAATGCGGCAACGCAGACGAGCGAGCTAGAATGTCGTGCGGTCATTTCGCCTCCAATTCTTAAGGCTTGACTCGTTTTCCACAACTATCGCGAATGCCTACATGCTTGAAAACAGGGCGCAGGGCCGTCGCGCGGAAAACCCGCTTCAAATGGAAGAATCGCTCGGATATTACCGCTATCCTACGATAGCGGGCGACCTCATCGCGTTCGTCTGCGAAGACAGCGTCTGGACCGTGCCCGCATCGGGCGGCGACGCTCGCCGCCTGACCGGCGACCAAGGCGAGGCCTCGTTTCCGCGGCTCTCGCCTGATGCGAAGTCGATCGCCTTTGTCGGTCGCGACGAGGGGCACCCCGAGGTCTACGTCATGCCGGCCGCCGGCGGCGAAGCCCGGCGCTTGACATTTCTCGGCGCTGACCAGTGCATCGTCAGCGGATGGACGCCGGATGGCGCTGAGATTCTCTTCGCCTCCGACTATCGATCGCCGTTCGTGAAGGATACGCACGTCTACGCGGTTCGAGCGGACGACGGAACGGTGCGCGACGTCAATGTCGGTCATGCGATGTCCATCGCCGTCGCCACGGACGGCTCGACCGCACTCGGACTCAACAATATCGATCCCGCGCGCTGGAAGCGCTATCGCGGCGGTACCGCCGGAGACATCTGGGTTTCACGCGGAAGCGACCAGCAATTCCGACGCTTGCTGAAAGTGAACGGCAATCCGGTGTCGCCGATGTGGGTCGGCGGCAGAGTCTACTTCAGCTCGGATCACGAGGGTGTCGGAAACCTCTATTCGTGCACGCCTGCCGGCGAAGAACTGCGCCGTCACACCGATCACGTTGAATATTATGTCCGCTTTCCATCGAGCGACGGCACGCGCATCGTCTACGGCGCGGGCGCAGAGATCTACACATACGATCCGCGATCGGACAAGACGACCCGCGTGGCGATCAGTGCGCGCTCGAACGCGCCGCAAGTGCGCCGCAAATTCCTGAGCGCAAAAGCCGACCTCGAGCACTATGCGCCACATCCGGACGGTCATGCCGTGGCGCTGATCGCGCGCGGCCGGCCTTGCACTATGTCGAACTGGGAAGACGCTGTGAGCGTGCACGGCGATGGCAGTCGCGTGCGGTATCGGCTAGCGGAGTGGCTGCCGGACGGCAAGCGCATCGTCGTCGTCAGCGACGCCGAAGGCGATGAGCGCATCGTGATCTTCTCCCACGAGGACATGACCCCACCGACTTCCGTCGCGGTCAACGGACTCGACAAGGGGTTGGGCCGCGCGGTCGCGATGCGCGTCGCCCCGAAAGCAGATATGGTGGCGATCGGCAACCATCGCTACGAATTGATCCTCGTCGACCTCTCCACTGGCGCCGCGAGACGCATCGACCGGAGCCCGGCGGCGCGCATCGAAGACCTCGCCTGGTCCCCGGACGGACACTGGCTTGCTTATTCGTGGGCGCAGTTCGGCGACATGGCGATCTTGCGGATCGCGGATACACAGAGCGGCGAAACGCGCGATGTGACGGCTGCGCTACGCGAAGATTTCAGCCCGTCGTTCGATCCCGATGGGAAATACTTGTATTTCCTTTCGACGCGCGACTTCAATCCCGTCTACGACATGCTGCAGTTCGATCTCGGTTTTCCGATCGCCGTGCGGCCGTTCGCGCTCCCGCTGCGCCGCGACGTGCCGTCGCCATTTGTTCCCTCGGCGAAGCCCGTCGTGCACAGAGCGCTTGAAGACAAAGCGGAGGAACCGCCGACTCCGGCACCGTCGCACATCGGCATCGACTTCGATGGCATCGTCGACCGAGTGATCGGATTTCCTGTCGACGAGGGCCGCTACGAGCATCTGGAAGCGGTCAAGGGCCGCATTCTCTACACGGGGTTTCCGATGCGCAGCCCGCTGTCGCCGCCGGGCGCCGGCCCTGAGGAGCCGACCGGCGGAACATTGTGGGCATTCGATCTCGACGACCAGCGCGCGATCACGCTCGCACCGGACGTGTCAACGTTTCACGTAGCGGCGGACAATCGCACGGTCTTCTACCGCAGCGGCGATCGCGTGCGCGCTATCGATGGCTTGGGCAAGACATTCGAAGGATCCGAACGCCGCCAAGAACCTGGCAGGCGCAGCGGCTGGCTCGATCTCGGGCGAGCATCGTTCGAACTGCAGCCGCGCGACGAGTGGGCGCAGATGTACGGCGAAGCTTGGCGCCTCCAGCGCGATCATTTCTGGGATGACCGGATGACCGGCATAGATTGGCAACTCGTCCACGACCGCTACGCGCGTCTGCTTCCGCTCGTGCGCACGCGCGCCGAGTTGAGCGACCTGCTCTGGGAG
>JABCYQ010000019.1 GCA_013290125.1 Vulcanimicrobiota bacterium | reverse complement strand
ACTCGGCATGGTACAGCGAGATCGTGATACCGCGCTCTTTCTCCTCAGGCGCGTTATCGATCTGATCCACGATCAGGGCTTTGGTGCCCGTACCTGACGCCGCGAGCACCTTGGTGATCGCCGCCGTCAGCGTCGTCTTGCCGTGGTCCACGTGACCAATCGTGCCGATGTTCACGTGCGGCTTCGAACGCTCGAACTTCTGCTTAGCCATTGCTACCTCGAGACCGTCCCGTAAATTTAGGCCGCATGTTGCGGCCGTGCTTACGCACACCCCGGATGCCGGGGCGGCAAAGAGTTTTGGTTCGCGCCCGAGAGGATTCGAACCTCCAACCTACGGCTTAGGAGTCCATCGCTCTATCCAGTTGAGCTACGGGCGCGCGCAAATCTTACAAGCCCTCGGCGGGGATTGAACCCGCGGCCTCGTCCTTACCAAGGACGCGCTCTACCACTGAGCTACAAGGGCGGGTGCCGACCGTTCGGACACGCCCATAATACTAGCCTAAACGAAGCACACAACGCAAGTTGGTGAAGCGGACGCGGTCAATTCGCGGATTGGGCCGAGGATAGCCAAGCATCGAACGCCGCGACCGGCATCGGCGAACCGAGCAGGTAGCCCTGCGCGAAGCGGCAGCCTTCGATCCTCAGCCACGCAGCTTGCTCGGGAAGTTCAACGCCTTCGGCCACGATCGTCCGTCCGAGCGTCGCACCAAGCGAGATGACGGATCGCACGATCGCGGCATCTTCGAGCCGCGACGGTAGACCGGCCACGAAGGACCGATCGATCTTGATGACGTCCACCGGCAGGCGCTTGAGATACGCGAGCGATGCGAATTGGGTGCCGAAATCGTCGAGTGCGACGCGAATGCCCATCGCCCGGCACTCGTGCAGGACGGCCGCGGCGGCATCCGGATTGCGCAGCGCGGCGGATTCTGTTATCTCGAGTTCGATCCGCGCGGCGTCGACGGCAGCCGCGGCGATAGCCGTCCGAAGCGTCGATATCAGCGCGGCGTCCTGCAGCTGCATCGCAGAGACGTTGATGGCGACGCGCAAATCCTGACCCGCTCGCGTCCACGCTCCAAGTTGCGCGACGGCTTGGCCTATCACCCACTCGCCGATGACCGGCATGAGCCCGGCGTCTTCCGCTTCTGCGATGAAATCCATCGCCGGCACAACCCCGTGACCTGGCCGATTCCAGCGCAGGAGCGCTTCCGCGCCATGCGGTCGACCCGTTTCCAAATCCACGATCGGCTGATAGAACAATTCAAGGCGCGCGTGCTCCATCGCGTCGCGCACTCCCGATTGGATGGTCTGTCGCCGCTCGAGCCGCGCCGCGATTTCCTCGCTGTAGAAACGATATCTGTTGCGCCCATCTTCCTTCGCGCGGTACATCGCCGCATCGGCGCGGCGCAAAAGCGTGTCCGGGCCATCGCCGTCTTCCGGGAAGATGACGATGCCGGTGCTGGCCGACAGATAGATATCCGTCTCATCGATCCGATACGGCGCACCGAGCGCATCGCCGATGCGCTGGGCTAGGATGCTGAGCTCGGCGGCGTTCTCCACTTCGTGGACGAGCACGGCGAATTCGTCGCCGCCGAACCGGGCGCACGCGTCTGACTGGCGGACGGTCTTATGCAACCGGCGCGCGACCTCGAGCAGCACTCGATCTCCCGTCGCGTGGCCTGCCGAATCATTGACGTCCTTGAAGCGATCGAGGTCGACGTAGAGCACCGCGAACCGTCGATTCGTGCGAGCGCCAAGCGCGGCAGCTTCGGTCAGCCGCTCCAGAAATCGTGCGCGATTCTCCATACCGGTGAGCGAATCGTGGTAGGCGAGGTGCGCGATACGGCTGCGCTGATCGAGGTCCCGCAGCACGCGCGAGAGATATGCTGAAAGCAGCTCGACGTATTCGCGATCCTCCTGCGTGAACGGTTCGGTGCGCGGCGCGCTCGATCCGAAGAAAAGAATGTACTTCTTTGAATCCAACCAACACGCGGTCGCGATCGCCTCTCTTAAGCCCGCCGCCTCCAACTCTTTGGACGGCATGCCGCTGCCCGAACTATCAGTATCGAACTCGATCGTCGGCCTGTCGTGATCGACGAGTCCAGCGAGCGCCGCAATACAGGTCCCTGTCGCGTTTGACGGTTCGGCGTCGGCGCGGTCGGTGTGCCGTTCGCCCAACGCGTCCCCGATCGCAGCGAAATCCATCCCGAGCGCGCGTTTCCCTTCGGCTAATATTGTTCGGGCGAGACCGTCGCTATTACGTTCTTCGTGCGTCTGCAACCGCCAGAGCGAGTCGAGCCGGGCAAGGCGGCGCCGCGCCCTCGTCTCTGCAAGGTCTCGTGCGCGTTCTCCGTTGGCGCGATCGGTGACGTCGCGAAAGCTCCAGACGCGACCCACCGGCTTCCCATCCATGCTTTGCGGAATCGAATAGCGCTCGAAGATCCGGCCATCTTTGAAGGTGAGGACGTCGAAGCTCTCCGCCTCAGGTTGTGCGTAGAGCTCGCGCACCTTTGAGAGAAATTCTTCCGGATCGCGCAGCTGCCCGAGGACGAAACCGATCGCGGCTTCGTCGTCGCCCGTGTCGAGAATATGTTGCGGAATGCGCCAGAGCTGGGTGAAGCGCTCGTTGAAGCGCGAGATCTTCCCGGCGGCGTCGACGACGAGAATCCCATCGGCAGTCGCCTCCAACGTGGCGACGAGCAGCGAATGTTCCGTCTGCCTGTCGAGGGCGCCGTTTGTAGACCCTAGTCGTTGGTGCGACGCCGTGCGCCGAGGCTTATCCAAAACGTGTTCTCTCTGGAGGGCCATTTGGCAAGCCCTGCACCCCTTAGTAATCGGATTTTGCCTATGTCTCCCGTAGTAGGGCATGCATCGCATGCCCACGCAGCATGCCCAGCGGACCATAAGGTCCGCCCAACGTTCGTAACGACAGCCGTCACATGAAAAAAGGCCGGCGCTCGTCGCCGACCTCGGAAATTTCATGGAGCGGGAGACGGGTCTCGAACCCGCAACATCCAGCTTGGAAGGCTAGCGCTCTACCAATTGAGCTACTCCCGCCCGCTCCTCACGACTTACGGGATTTTCAGCGTTTCGACCTGCACTATTAGAGTCGTCGGCTATTCGCAGACTGGATCGTAGGGTTCGTCGACGTGCGCGAAAGACCACGCTTGCGCGCCGCGCGCTCGGACGAATGCTTCGCGGCCTTTTCCGCTGTCGTCGCCGTCCGCAAACGCGGTTCCGTCGATGGGCACGCCCTTTGTTCCGATCGTGAGGTCGGCCCAATACGCGATCACGCCGCCGCCATGCGCCCGGATGTAGGTTCGCAACGCTCGCGTGGAGTGCAACGGACTGCCTCCGGATGACGAGTTAACGGTGCCGGCATCGCGCGCGAGCGCTCCTATATCGACGAGTGATCCGGCGGAGTCTCCGAGGATGCGATCATCCACGAATCGGCCGAGCACTGGATGATGCCGGCCGTGCGATCCGCGGTCGGTTGCACTTCCGCAGAGCGACTCGATAGACAACGGTTCCGGAGCGGCCTGCATCCGGGAGCATGCGCTAAAGCTCGCGACAAGAACGAAGATGGCCACGCCTCGCGCGCACTGGAAAAATCGGAGACGCATATTCTGGTCGGTCGTCATCGGATTCGCGTTATGGTGGGCAGGGTAGGATTTGAACCTACGTAGCGCGGAGCGCGGCAGATTTACAGTCTGCTACCATTAACCACTCGGTCACCTGCCCATAAAGGTTTCCACGACATTTGATGCTCCAAGTTCCTACTAAGTCCCTACTATGCGCCGGTCATCCCACCGAAGAGCTCATCATGGCCATAGGTCAATACGGTGAATCCAACGCTCGCGTGACCCAAGATCTTGCTTACCGTGATCAAGGGAATCGTGAACGCGGATTTTCGGCAAGCCCGCTTCCTTCAAAGCCTTGAGAGGTGTGTCGCGAACGACGTGTGTTCCTCTTAGCGGTCGGCCCGCTTTGTCGCAAAACACCCACGTTGATCTCTTCACACCATCCGAGCGTTCGCGCTCTTGATGATTCCGAAGAGCGTCTCGGGCCAGAAGTGGAAGTTCGACCGTGCGCCGGCTCCTCCGATGAATAGTAAGTCGACCCTCCCGCTGATTGAGATCCGACCATTGTAGTCCCAAAATCTCGCAGATCCGCGGACCTCGGTGCGCAGCGTCCGCGCGCACCACAGTTCCACATCGCCGGATTCTCTTGGCAGTGGTATGGCACCGTGAAGAGATGTTGATTGGCCACAACATGGAAAACACGAACAGAGGGCGCGATGCTTGGATTTCCGTCCGAGCGCTTCTAACCTCCGCCGACGTCTCTGAAAGGGCGGGCCTCCTATGAAGACTCCCTATAAGGTGTCAATTGCTGTCGCAATCTTGGCGACTTTGTTGATTTCCGCGGCGAAAGTGTCGTCGGCGCAGTGGCAGGCATCAACGTTTAAGCTGCTCAACCCACCAGGCGCGAACTACGCGTTCGCCTTCGGGATAAATAACTCTGGGATGGTGGTCGGATCGTACACCGACGCGCATGGAACATACCGAGGGTATGTCTACGACCGCAATGAGTACAGGACAATCGGCCTCCCGGAAGCCACCAGCTTCACACAAGCGAACGGCGTCAACGATACGGGCACGATCGTCGGCGATTTCGTCGGCTCCGACCAACTCACCCACGGTTTCTTGCTCGCCGGTGGCAGATTCGCTCGCTACGATGCGAAACGCGGTCTCTCAACTTGGATTTCCGGAATCAACAACGTGGGTAATCTGACTGGTTACGTTGGCAATGATGGAAATACTCAGGGGTTTGTGAAGATCGGGCACGACGTCACATTCTTCACTTTTCACGGATATGCGACGTACGTCTTCAGCATCAACGCTTCCAACACAACCGTGGGGTACTTCATACCGCCGCCGTTCATCGCTTCGCATGGTTTCATTAGAGCGACGAGCGGCGCGATCAGACAACTTGATTACCCTGGCTCCTTGGCCACAAGCTGTCTAGGCCTAAACGACGCCGGCGAGGTCACCGGATACTATCTTGATTCTCGCAATGTGTCGCACGGCTTCACGTATAGGAACGGCAGATTTCATGCTTCTAACCTACCCGACATTGCGGGCATCAATAACGGTGGGAGCTATGTCGGGTCCTTCACCTCTGGGGGCGGCAAGACAACGGGTTATCTATCAACGCCGACGGCGACGGACCTATGAGTCGGGTGCACGATCTGCAATAGCAAACGTTTCGATGACGCGTTCGTGCGGGCCGGCCTTATGCCGGCCCGCGTTTCTTTGCGTTGTCGACGGGCTCAACTAGACGCTAGGCGATAAAGATTTCGTTCGGACGCGCGCGGCAACGTCGGTTTTTTCATCTGCTTTGCGCGTTTTGGACAGCCGTTTTCAATGCGCATCTTGACGGAACCCTAATTCCGCCATTTGTATGATCTGCAACCGTTTGGGGGTCGGGGCGTTCATATGGTGTGACCGCCGTCGTCGCCGAACTGTGTCGGGAGATATGGCGGTGCGACTTGTGACGGCAAACCGTGCGTGCGAGCGCCGCGGGGAACCGACATCTAGAACGCCGGGTGCAGAATGCGGGCTAATTAAACCAGGCATGATGGAAACTATGAAGAGTACCAAACGATCTCAGCGGGCGTTTAGCATCATCGAGTCCATGATCGCGGTTGTTATTTTGGGAATGGGTATCGTCGCGATGCTCGGCATCCTGCCGCTCTCGTTCAGCGACACCAACATGGACAGCCAACATGTGCAAGCGCTGAGTGCGGGGCAAGCGTACATGGATCAAATCCGGTACTACATCAAGGGCGACGCCCCGACGGGCTCCCCGGCCGGATACCCAGTGTCAGTTCTGCCCACGCCCAAGCCGGTCGCGGTCGACATGGGCGAGACGATATTCGGCACCGGTCAGGCGGCCAACGGCACTTCGAACTTCACGTTCGTGCCGAGCTGCACTGCCGTCGGCGCCTCGGCACTCGAATTTGACTGTACTGTCACTGTAAGCTGGACGACCAAAAATATGGCACATAGTCTTAAGATCGAATCGTATGTCACGACAGAGACGTAATCGCCAGCGGGGCGTGACCCTCGCGGAGCTCATGACCGTGATGGTGATCTTCGGACTTATTAGCACCGTGGTAGCGGCTGTGATCGGGCCGATGCTGCGCGCGCCGAACCAGGAGCAGGCGAAGGTCGACACCATCCAGGCCGTCGCCAAAGCTCTCTATCTGATGCAGCGCGACGTCCGTCAGACGACTAAGGGCGGCGTCTACTACTGCACAAACGTCGTGCCGACCACGTGCACGGCACCGGCTGTCGGCGCGACTCCCGCGCCCGCCCAGACGCTCGTCATCACAAGTCCGCGAATCGGACCATCCGGAGCGCTGAACATCAGCTCGTCGGGTGCTGCGCTGCAGCAAGGTTACAACGTCTACTGGCTGCAGCAGAATCCGAATAATGCGAACGAGACGGACCTCGTCTACTCGTTCGTGGCCAACCCGGCAGGCTGGCAAGACCAGGGACTCTACATCTCTCAGCACGTCGTCGACCCCACGATCGGTTCGTCGACGAACCCGCAGATCGTCGTGGAGTCGGTGACGGCGATGAACGTCGGTTTGAATGTGTCGACCAACGACGTAGAATTGTCGCTGACGGCGACCTCCAACGACGAACCGGACACAAATGAGTCGTCCTTCGTCGCAGATACGACGTACCGAAACTAAGAGCACACGAGGCGTAGCATGACATCGAAGAGTTCTGTCCGGCGCTCGACCAATCGCGGCTTTGCGCTCATCCTCGTCCTTTTCGTCGTGGCACTGATCCTGGTCGCGTCGCTTGCTCTGATGGCAAACGCGCAATATGGGTCGCTGAACACGCAAAGCATGCAGCAAAAAAATGCCGTCTACAATGCGGCGGAATCGGGCGTTGAGGATGGACTGAACGCTCTCGACGGGTCAAGCACTGCCACCGGCGGCAGCGGCAGCCTCGCGAACGGCTATTCCTTCAACTATACGATCACCTCAAACGTAACCGGTGCGCTTCCAAAGAATGCGTCGGACGGCGTCAATAGCATCAGCATCCCGCCTGGCTTTGCGCTGATCGTCAGCACCGGGTCCATCGGGAATCAACGACCCACCGTCGCGGAGGCGATAGTGAGGACCTCGGGGTTCAACTACACGTTGAACAACGTGGCGATCGCAGCCAGCGGCAACTTGACCGGCAATTGGAATCATAATATCGGACTCGCCGGAAGCGATGGCAGCCAGAGCGGCGGAGCCGACGATGCCAACGTGTATGTCAACGGCACGATCAACGCGTCGGTGGGCTTTATCGACGGTTGGGCGAAAAGCGCGACCGGCACGAACTCCCTCATAGGACAAGCAGGGGTGGGATCGGCGACGAATGCTCCCGCACTTGCGCTTCCGACATCGACCGATTTCACGAACTTCGTGGCTCAACAACGCGCGGCCGTCGGCTCGGGCAACGGATCGACGATGATCGACACGTCGGCGTTCCCCTCCACGACGACGTATTCTTGTCCGACATCTCCAGTTCCCAACGGCGGGGCCGGTTGCGTGATGTTCATCGATGTGGCCAGCGTATCGAATACTCAATCTGTGCCCGTCTTCAACGGGCCGTGGACGGTCGTCGTAAACGGCAGTTACTCTTCGACCGGACATGGCGGTGTCGTCTTCAACGACCCGAGTCCGGCCGGAGCGTGGAAGTCCAGCCTGTTCGCCGTGAACGGAACCGCCGACATCGGCGGCAACGCCACCGCGGCGGCTCTCATTTGGACCAAGGCTGACCTGACACTGCACGGTAACGGCAATGAATTCGGCGCCGTCATCGCGGGCGGAAACGTCAACCTCCTCGGCGGCGGCTCCGGCGGCGGATTTCAGTACGACAAGAATCTGAACGGCTACCAGATATCGCTTTCCGGCCACTACGCCATTACCGCATACGGCGAGTATTGATCGAAAACCGAGTCCGGTAGTGAACGACGGCGGCCTCCAGAATATGGAGGCCGCCGTCTTTGTAGCAGTCACTGAGCAAGGTTAGTGATTGTGGCCGATCTGCGTGGCCCAGTCACCGCCGCCTCCGATGTACTGCGAAGCAAGCCACATGTTGGTGCCGTCGTACGAGAGTGCTTCGTAGTCCCCCCAACGACCCTCGAGGATGTCCGGCCCCGCACTTGCGCGCAAGAGAATCGGCGCACGCAGTGTGTTCAGAGGATCATTGAATTCCCGCTCCTGATATTGCGCTCCCGGATTAAGGGTCGCGCTCATCAAGTCGGTCAAGATCCACGCATCACCGTCCTTTTCCGTCATCGTCGAGCCGAACGACACGGCGAGATCGCCGCTGCCGAAGATATCGTTCTGTTGCCGAAGACCGGTGCTAAGCGTCGGACCGGATGACAAGATCGCTGTCTCCTCAGACCAGATCACGGCGGGAACCACTTGGGTTCCGTTGTTCAATCCGGTCTCGTTAGCGAAGGTGACCGAATGGAACCTTGCATTATATGCCATCGTGGCAGAGATCCGATTGTCGAGCGTCTCGACGCACGCGGTGCAGAAGCCGCCTGGAATCGTGACGTCGGCGTTCGGCGGCAAGACCCAGTTGATGTTCGTGGCTTGTACGTTGGAACCGTTCGTAAACGTACCGTCGAACGGGTTGACCACGGCGAACGTCAGATAGAACGTGCACGGCGACGGATTTCCGCATCCCGCCCCGCCATTCGCGTTGAAGTTCTCCGCGGAATTGCTGATGTCCACGCCCGGGTCCGCGACGCCGAACGCAAGCATGTCCGCAGGCTGGATCGTGTCGAGGAAGTACGCACTGCCGCACGGCCCGCCAAAGCAGAAGATGTCGTTGTAGAACGTCGCAGCCGTCGGACCCGTGCCGGCTTCCATTCCCGCTTTCTCGATATACAGAACCGGCGACCCGGTAAACGTATGCGCGGTAAAGCTGAAGTCGTTGGCGCTCATCTCAATGGCGTCGGACGCGTCGTCGAATCCCATCGTTGGGAAATCTCCGAGTTGCGCTCCGCCGAAGCTGTCGTCGAAGTGGTAGACGAAGAATCCGTCGGCCGGATTGCTGTCCTTGCTCACGCCCCACCAAATGATCGAAGTGTCAGGACAGGAATCGCCGATAAAGTCTACGCCATCGAATTGGCCGATGCTCACCCAGAAATGCCCCGTGTGCGTATCGTAAAATGCCCGTGGATCGGAGAGGAATGGGCCGTTAGGATCGCACCCCGAACCACCGGGCGTTCCGACGATCGATGATGGGCCACCGCCGAGAAAAGAATCCATCTGCATCGGCCAGCCGAACTCTTCCGTCTGCGTCGCCGGGTTGAAAACCGCTGCCGACGTGTTGACGACTTGCAGCACGTGCGACGGCGAAGCCGCCAGGGCCATGTCCGGCGGTTGACATCCCGTACCGAAAAACGAGCAGATGAATCCTGAGTCGGCGAGTCCCTCGAAGCTTCCCGCCCCCATCAGCATATTTGGACCAGGTGATGAAAAGGAAGGCTGGATCGGATTGCGCCCCATTGGCGCCGCGAGATTGTGAAGGGCGGCCTGCTTTGCGCGCAGATATGCTGCGTGCGAAAGGCGCGTGTAGAATGGTTGCGTTCCGAGTTTGGCCGCGCTTCTCACGGGGTTGGCGCTATCGCGCGCGGAAACGGCGAGCATTTCTCTGAGCGAAACGAAGCGCCCAGCCGCTATGTGGGGATGCGAGACTCCTTTCGCGGCGATGCGCACTGGCGCTTGCGAGGTCGCCGAGAGCGCCGCTACGGGCGCAAGACACAGGAGGGCTGCTGCGGCTACAACAGCCGGCCACCGAAAGAACGAAATTGTCATCATGCTCCTCCTCCCCGTCGGCTCACCCATCTTGACGCGTTTGAACACGCACACTTCCTAACATGTGGGCGTTTACGTCGTCAAAAAAGAACAAGACCACGGCAAGGAAATTCGCGAAATAATTCCATCCGTGGACTTGCAGCCGATCAGGTCTACGCGGTCTAGTATACGCCTGTCTTAATGGAACTGCAAGAAAATGCGCGCCGCGTTCACGTTTCTGTGGCTATGGCTTTCACGGTTCCGACCTTTGGATAATATTACCTCACCATAGTGAATTCACGCGTCAGATCTGCGTTCCAATCTCCAACACCGTGCGGAACTGATTGTGCTGATCGCCGTCGCTTCCGAACGCCAAACCGTCGGCTGAGCTCGTGACGCGCGCGGTGGAGAAATCTAAGCGGATGAACGTATGCCCGTTCGTCCACCCCGGCGTCAGCGTGTAGGTGTTGATGCCGCTGCCTGGCCCATAACCGACGAGATCCGCGTTCGCGCTCTTGTCGTTGATCGTGCTGGCATTGTGCAGCGTCTCGTATCTGAACGCCGTCGTGAAATGGCTGCTCAGCGTCAGATTCGCCAAGAGAGCCGCGCCGAAAGCGCTTTCTGCACCGGCGTATCCGAGGCTGGGCGCCGCGGGTGAACGCGTGTAGAGGATGTACGGCGCGATTTGAAGGTTGCCGCGCGTCCTTGTGAAGACGAGATTGAGCAACTCTTTGTTCGCGACCGACGCGGTCGGATTTCCGGGAGTCCTGCTATTGGGAATCAGAGCGACGAACAAGAGCGAGTCGTTGCTGTCAGGCGCAAATGTGAGCGATCCCTCCGCAGCGCCATATTTTCCGCTCCAAAAACCATCGTTTGCACCGAGCGTATAGGTGAGCTTGCCCGATGTAAACGACGCGCGCACCCCGCGACTCACCGCGTTCTCGACGTTCCAGACAGCACCGCGCTGAACGTTCCAATTTAGATACGTATACGTGGATTCCGCACCGGTCAACGTCGCCAGTATCCCGGCATTGATATTGAAGTTGCTCGTCGGCACGTACGATAGCTGAGCAAGCGGCAGCGGTCCGTACAGACCGGTGTTCGCATTGGCGGCGGTCGTCTTGTTTCCGGCGACGCCGACGGTCGGAATGCTATACGCGCCGCCTTGCAGCGCGAACTGCATCACACCCTGAGTTTTCGACAGCAACACGAACGCGTTCGAAACGTTCACGCGCGACGAACTGTCCATGCCCGATGGCGAATCGAAACTGCCGGTCGCGTTGACGCCGCTCGTCATGGCAAGAGTACCGCTCAGGACGCCGTGCAAAGTCACGGCCGGAGCAGGCGACGGACTTGGCGACGGCGTCGGACTGGGCATGGCCGATGCGCCTGGCGCCGGCGTAGGATCGGCGACGGCGCGATCGTAGGCAATGCCGCTGAACGCAAGCAGGCTCGCACTAAGCGCTATCGTCAGCCGGCGAACTCGGTTCATGAGTGTATACCGTCCAAAGCCATATTGAGCTCCAGCACGTTGACGCGCGGTTCGCCCAGAAATCCCAACTGCCTTGGGGCGACGTGCGCCGCGATCAGCGAACGCACCGCGTCAAGCGACATATGCCGCGCAGATGCGACTCGCGGCGCCTGATAGCTCGCGGCTTCCGGGCTGATGTCGGGATCGATTCCGCTCGCGCTCGTCGTGACGAGATCCATGGGAACCGGATCCGTCGCGTTCGGATTCGCCTTCTTCAGCGCTGCTATCGCGCTGCGCGTGGCATCGATCAACTTCTTCGACGTGGGTCCAAGGTTTGTCGCACCCGTCGACGTGGGATCGTAGCCGTTGCCTGCCGCTGACGGACGGCCTTGAAAATATTTCGCTGACTTCCATAGCTGGCCGATGATCGTGGACGCCACGGGTTTACCGCCGACGCTCACGATCGAGCCGTTCGCCTGGGTTGGGAACATGAGTTGCGAGATCCCGGTCATGACGACGGGATAGACGATCCCGAACAGCACGACAGTGATCAGGGTGAACATCACCGACGGCCACAGGTGGCGCAGCGTGTTGTCGGTCGTCTTGTTCGTATTCATTGATGTCTGCCTTTAGACGAGATGGAAAGCCGCGAGAATCATGTCGATGAGCTTGATGCCGATGAACGGCGCGATGATGCCGCCGACGCCGTAGATGAGCACGTTGGTGCGCAGGACAGCATTGGCTCCGCGTGGGCGGTAGGCGACACCGCGCAGGGCGAGCGGAATCAGCGCGACGATGATCAGCGCGTTGAAGATGACGGCCGAGAGGATCGCGCTCTGCGGCGTGGTGAGGCGCATGACGTTCAGCGCGTTCATGGCAGGGTAGGCGATCGCGAACATCGCCGGCAAAATGGCAAAGTACTTCGCCACGTCGTTGGCGATGGAAAACGTGGTGAGCGCGCCGCGCGTCATCAGCAATTGCTTGCCGATCTCGACGACTTCGATTAGCTTGGTCGGGTCAGAATCGAGGTCGACCATGTTCGCCGCTTCTTTTGCGGCTTGCGTGCCCGAGTTCATGGCCACGCCGACATCGGCTTGAGCGAGCGCGGGCGCGTCGTTCGTGCCGTCGCCGGTCATCGCGACGAGTCGCCCCGATTCTTGCTCGCGTTTGATGAGCGCCATCTTCGTCTCAGGGGTGGCTTCGGCCAGGAAATCGTCCACACCCGACTCGCGCGCGATCGTGGCCGCGGTGAGCGGATTGTCGCCTGTGATCATGATCGTGCGGATGCCCATGTTGCGCAACCGTGCGAATCGGTCGCTCATATTCGGCTTGAGGATATCTTTGAGATGGATCGCTCCGAGTATCTGTCGATCGTCGGCGAGCAACAGCGGCGTCCCACCCGACCGCGCGATCCGTTCGACGTCGTCGGCCAGCACCGCCGCACCGTCGCCCGTACGTTCGCGAACCCACGCGCGCACGGCATCCGGCGCTCCCTTGCGAATCGAGCCGCCGCCGGGCAGATCGAGCCCGCTCATCCGCGTATAGGCGCTGAACGGAACAAATGTGGACCCGGCGGGAACGAGTGCGCGCAAGTCGCGTTCCGCCGCCGCTGACTGGCCGTCGGCTGCGCGTGGCGCGGACAACGTCACGATCGACCGGCCCTCGGGCGTCTCGTCGGGGATCGACGAAAGCATGGCGGCGCGTGCGGCGATTTCTTCCGACACGCCGGGAGCGAGGATGATCTCCGTGGCGCGCCGGTTGCCAAGCGTGATCGTGCCGGTCTTGTCCAGCAACAACGTATCCACGTCGCCTGCGGCTTCCACCGCGCGGCCGCTCATCGCCAGCACATTGCGTTGCAGAACGCGATCCATGCCCGCGATGCCGATCGCTGATAGCAGACCGCCGATCGTCGTGGGTATGAGACAGACGAGCAGCGCGATCAGCACGGTCACCGACTGCGCTGAGCCCGCGTAGAGCGAAAACGGCGACAGCGTCGCCACGGCGATCAAGAAGATGATAGTAAGGCCGGCGAGCAGGATCGAGAGCGCGATCTCGTTCGGGGTCTTCTGCCGCGAAGCGCCTTCGACAAGTGCGATCATGCGGTCCAAAAATGTCTCACCCGGATTCGACGTGACACGTACCACGATCCGGTCGGACAGCACGCGTGTGCCGCCGGTGACGGAACTGCGGTCGCCGCCTGCCTCGCGGATCACGGGCGCCGATTCACCGGTGATGGCAGATTCGTCGACCGATGCCGCGCCTTCAATCACGTCACCGTCGGCCGCGATCAGTTCGCCCGCTATCACGGCGAACGTTTCGCCTTTGCGCAGCGACGTGGCCGGCACCATTTCCTCGCGCCCACCGACGATCCGGCGCGCCATCGTGTCGGTCTTCGTGCGGCGCAGAAACTCGGCTTGCGCCTTGCCGCGCCCTTCGGCGACCGCTTCGGCGAAGTTCGCGAAGACGACCGTGAACCAGAGCCAGATCGAGATGGCGAAGTCGAAACCGGCCGGACCGTGCGTGCGCAGGTCGCGCAAGAAGAATCCGAGCGTGACGAGCGCGCCGACCTCGCAGATGAACATGACCGGGTTGCGATACTGGCCGCGCGGGTCGAGTTTGCGGAACGAATCCCACATCGCCGTGACGAGGATCTTGCGGTCGAAGAGCGAGCGCGCCTTCGGCCGGCGCTCGAGTCGCGTGCTCATCTAAAACGTCTTTCCTTGGATCATGAGTAGGTGTTCGACGATCGGGCCAAGCGCGTCGGCGGGCAAGAACGTGAGAGCCCCCACGATCAGAATCGTGCCGATGAGCAGGCCGACGAAGATCGGCGAATGCGTCGTGAACGTTCCGGCCGACGCGGCCACGGCGCGCTTGCCGGCTAGTGCACCCGCGAGCGCCAGCATCGGCACGAATTCGGCGAATCGGCCGAAGAACATCACGATGCCCATCGAGACATTGTAGAACAGATTCGGTCCGAGGCCGGCAAACGCGCTGCCGTTGTTGCCGGTGGCCGACGTGTATGCGTAGAGGATCTCAGAGAAGCCGTGCGGACCAGAATTGCCGAGCGTGGCCAGACCCGCTGGATTGATCGCCGCGATCGCCGTGGGGACCAGTGTGAAGAGCGGCGTTATAAGGATGAAGAGAATCGCGAGCTGCACTTCCCGCCGCTCGATCTTCTTGCCGAGATATTCCGGCGTCCGCCCCACCATGAGGCCCGCGATGAAGACCGTGAGGATGACGAAGATCAGTTTGCCGTAGAGGCCGCTACCGACGCCGCCGAAGATGATCTCGCCGAGCTGGATGTTGAGCATCGGGATGAGGCCGCCGAGCGCGGTGAACGAATCGTGCATGGCGTTGACGGCACCACACGACGTAGCGGTGGTGGCAACCGCCCAGAGCGAAGACGCTGCGATGCCAAAGCGCGCTTCTTTGCCCTCCATGTTGCCGCCCAACACGCCGAGCTGGTGGACGATTGGATTGCCGGCCGCTTCAGACGCGTACGCCACTACGAGCCCGACGAAGAACAGTATGGACATCGCGATGAAGAGCGCCCAGCCTTGTCGCTGGTCTTTCACCATGCGTCCAAACGTATACGTCAGCGCGGCTGCGATCACAAGGAGGAGCCAGAGCTCGAACAAGTCGCTGAGCGGCGTCGGATTTTCGTTCGGGGCGGCCGAGTTCTGGCCGATGAATCCGCCGCCGTTGGTGCCGAGCTCTTTGATGACCTCTTGCGAAGCCATTGGGCCGCCCGTGATCGCCTGATGGAAGCCGTCGATCGACGTCACTGTCTCGTAAGCGTGGAAATTCTGCGGCACGCCGGTCCAGACGAGCAGCAGCGTGCCGACGATCGAGATCGGCAGCAGCACGTAAAGGCAGCAGCGCGTCATGTCCGCCCAGAAATTGCCGAGCGTGCGAAGATCCGTGCGTGCTATACCGCGGATGAACGCGATCGCTAGGACGATGCCGACCGCGGCGGAGGTGAAGTTGTGCCAAGCGAGCCCGACCATCTGCGAAAGATAGCTAAGGGTGTTCTCACCCGCGTAGAATTGCCAGTTGGTGTTCGTGACGAAGCTGACGGCCGTGTTCCACGCGAGATCCGGGGCGAGGTTGCCGAATTTCTGCGGATTCAGCGGCAGAAACGCTTGCGTACGGAGCAAGACGTATAGATAGATGAGGCCAACCGCGCTGAAGGCGAGCGTGGCGAAGAGGTAGGTATACCACGGCATCTCTTCTTTTGGGTCGACGCCGCAGAGGCGATAGATCATGCGCTCGATGGGCGCAAAAACCGGCGTCAAGAACGTGGATTCGCCTTGAAACACGCGCGCCATGAATGCGCCGAGCGGCTTGACGGCCACGAGAACCAAGCCGAAGAGGATGAGCGCCTGAAGCCAGCCGATGCCCGTCATTCGTTATCGCTCACTAGAATTTCTCCGGGCGCAACATGGCGTACACGAGGTAGCCGAGCGCGAGGATCGAGAGTATCAGTCCGATGATTTGATCGATCATGTCAAAGCCGCTCGCACGCGGCTGCGTAGCGGTCGAGCATGAGGAAACCCACTACGGTGATGACAAGGAGAATCAAGTCGAGCATAGATCGCCCTCCTCCGGGCGCATACTTATCCTACGCTTGCACTGCAACGCCCACAAGCCGCCGAACGGATAGTCCGACCGGACACGATTCGACAAATGGGCAACTTCTACGAACCTGAAGGGGCCGGCGATCCTGAAGGGGCGGGCGATCCTGAAGGGGCCGACGCTAGTCGGCCCAGCCAGATATAACGTGGGCCGACTAGCGCCCTTCAGATCTAAAGCGGAGCGGTTAAGACCAACATGTCTTGTACGCCGGCTTTTAGAAGTCGGCGCGCAAAAGAAGGGCCGCTGAACAGCTTCGGTCGCGTTCTCGCTCCCTCGATCATGATCGTCGTCGCGCCGTCGGCGGCCGCAGCTTCGATGAGCCCTCGCGCTGTATCGTCCGCGGTCTGCTGCACCCAGCGGCCCCGAAGATCGCGGCACAGTGTCCGCAGCTCCGTCAATGCGTCCGACGCGTGCCCAGCATTGCGCGCCACGTGGGCGACGGAGAATCCCACCTCGAGCCGGCCGGCAAGCGCAGCGCACCGGCGGATGAGCGAGCCATCGCGCTCCCTGTCGGCGACGCCCACGATTAGCCTGACGATAGCCGATTGGCCCGGCCGTTTGCCGCGCGCGCGAATCGACTCGCGCAGCGCAAGTTCCCGTAGAGCGGCAAGATTCTCGGGCCTGAAGAAATTGCTGAGCGCGCGATCGATCCGGTCGGGCGGATAGATCTTTCCAGCGCGCAAGCGCTCGCGCAGCAGATCGGGCGGACAATCGATGAAGATGACCTCGTCTGCGAGATCCAGGATGCGGTCGGGCAGAGTTTCGCGAACGCGCACGCCGGTCAGTCGCGCCACGGCTTCACCCAAGCCTTCAAGGTGTTGGATGTTCAGCGTTGTCACCACAGAGATGCCCGAGCGCAGGACGCTGAGCACGTCCTCGTATCGCTTGGAGAAGATGCTACCGGGCGCGTTTGTGTGCGCGAGTTCGTCGATGAGCGCCACTGTGGGCATCCGCTTGAGCAAAGCGTCCACATCGAGCTCTTCGCGGCGGATGCCTCCGGACTCGATGCTCTTGCGGGGCAGCATCTCGAGACCGGGTATAAGGGCAGCCGTCTCTTTGCGGCCGTGGGTTTCTACGAACGCGCCAACCACATCCACGCCCGCGGCAGCGAGTTCGTGCGCGCGATCGAGCATCGAATACGTCTTGCCGCAGCCCGCGCTCGCGCCAAGATAGATCGTAAGCCGGCCGTACCCGACGCGCATCCGATCACCCGCCGTCTGCGCAAGCGGATGGATATCGAACGCGGACGACTGAGCCACAGTCGGTTCTTGCCCCACGACGAAGATGTCGCGATCGATAGCACCCGCAACCAACCGATCCGCCAACAGCCCATGCGGCACGACGACGAGCGACGCGCTGACGGCATCGGTCGGGCGACCGTCAGGTGTTCGCGGCCATGCGATGAACTGCGCTCCCGCCTCGCGGACGGTTCGTTGCACGCCATCGTTCTCGGATTGTCGTTCGACGGCGACTTCGAGCGCGAGGTCCAGCGCGTTCGCGACTTCTGAAGCGCGGCGAATCACGCGTTGCACGTCGGCTCCGCTTGGGGCGAACAAGACCGCGGTAGAAACTCGTCTAGCCTCAACGGCGGGGATCGTCAGTTCGTCGATCGTCCGCATGAGGAGTTCGCGCAGTGCGCGCAGCGTTGCCGGCCGGAACGGACCTGAGAGCGCCGCGTCCGCGTCTTCCGGGCGGACGATTAAGCCGGCCCGCACGCGTTCGGCGAGCTGCTCCGGCGAAACGTCGAGCGCGATCACTTCATCGGCGCCCGAAAGGAACGAATCGGGGATGATCTCCCGGATCGGGAACCCGAGCAATCGTTCGGCGGTCGGCGCGACCGATTCAAGATGCTGCACGTTGAACGCGGTCATCACGCTGATCCCGGCGGCTCGCAGTGCGTTTGCGTCTTGCCATCGTTTCGCGTAGAGCGAGCCAGGGATGTTCGTGTGCGGCAACTCGTCGAGCACGATGACGTCCGGCTTCGCAGCTAAGGCAGCGGCGAGATCGAAGTCCGCAAATCTTCCACCGCCGATCTCGACGTTGCGCGGCGGCAATTTCCCTAATCCATCGCAGAGCTCCGCGAGATTCGGCCTATCCTTGGTTTCGATCCAACCGATGAGCACGCGGACGCCGCGCGCGGACAACTCGCGCGCTTCAGTCAAGAGCCGGCGCGTCTTGCCGCTTCCGGACGCGGCGGACAGATACACCGTCAACCGCGTCGACGAAGCCAACTGTCGTAAGAGCAGTTCCGGCTTGTCGCGAACGGATTCACGTTCCACGCTTCAATCGTTCGCGCGCGGCAGCGACGCTCCCCCGGAGGCCGCTGCAAAGCGTGCACAGAACCTGCTCGGCGTTGAAGCCGCAATACATCCCGATCGCATGCGCTGCGTTGTTATTGGCGGCGTTTGCGATCGACATGTTCACGCCGCAGCTGTTCATCGCGGCCATTTTATTGAACGCGCCGATCGCGCTCACGAGCTTCGCGTTCGATCGGCGCCTCACTATCCGCGTCGTCGTCGCCGCGCTTGCCGCAAACGCGGTCGCCGGCTGGTATAACGCGTATCACGAGGGGCATTGGGACCGGATCGCCGTAGAGAATCGGGTGCTGGCGGCGATGTCGTGCATTCTCGTCGGCGCCCTCAGCATCGGAACGCAGCGCGCCGCGCGCTCGGTCGCCGAGATCGAGGTCCGGCAACGGCAGGTCCAGCGCGAACGGACGCTGCGCGAGTCGTTCGAAGTCATGCGCAATTCGGTCAATCGCGAGATCGTGTTGCGCGCGATCGCGCGCGAATCTCTACGCGTGATGCAGGCGGATGCGGCCGTCGTCTTCTCGCGCGGCGCGGGTTCGTTCGCCGAAGAACAGTATCTCGCCGAAAGCGGTGTGCGCGATGTCGACCTGCGTCGCGCGCGGCCGGCTCCCGAGCTCGCTTCGATGCTGACTCGCGTGCGCGAGTCAGGCCAGGTCGCCGTGCTCGACGCCTCGGATCCGATGAGCCGATTCGCTCTCGATACGTTGGGCGCGGCATACGGAATTGCCGTACCTCTTGGGGGCAAAGCCAACCGGCAAGGCGTGATCGTCGTCTTGCGCAAGAGCGCGGAAGAGCCGTTCGATGCAGAGACGTCAGTCGTCGCCCAGACCTTCGCCGACGAGGCCGCGGCGGCCATCGCACAAGCCGACTTGTTCATGGAGCTCGCCGCGAAGAACGAACAGCTCGAGGCGGCAAATGACGCGGCGGTCGAGCGCAGCGAGGTGATCCGCGACATCGTCTATGCGCTCTCGCACGATCTGCGCACGCCGCTTGCCGCCGCGCGGATGACGATGCGCCAGGCGCTCGATGGAGCGTTCGGCGAGCTGCCCCCGGCGTACATCGAGATCTTGCGACGCACGGTCGACTCCAACGACGAACTGCAACGGCTCGCCGAGACACTCTTGATGGTCGCCCGGTACGAATCGGGTGAACAGTCGCCGTCGCGAACGCTTATCAACCTCGGAGCTCTGACGGACGACGTCGTCGCCGAATTGGATCCGCTGGCTCGCGACAACGGCGTGACCGTCATCCGGGCAGCGGGCGAACTTGGGCGCCCTGTCTCAGGTGACGAGAGCGAGCTGCGCCGCATGATCGTAAACCTTCTCGCAAACGCCATCGCATCCACACAGAGCGGCGGGCACGTGAACGTTTCAGTCAAGGATGACGGCGCTCAAGGGAGGCTGCAGATCGAAGACGATGGATTTGGCGTCCCCGAGGCGCAGCGCGCGACTCTCTTCCAGCGGTTTTCGCCAGGCGCGCGCCACGGGGCCGGGTCAGGACTCGGCTTGTATATCGTGCGTCGAATCGCGGAGAGTCACGGCGGTCGCGCGACGTATGAACCGGCGACGCCGCGGGGCAGCCGCTTTAGCGTTCTTCTTCCGCTTTCGCATGAGGCGGCGCATGGCTGATCGCATTCGCGTCATTGTCGTCGAAGACCACGCGTTGACGCGCGCCGGCTTAGTGACTGCGCTTTCGCGCGATAGCGCATTCGAGGTCGTCGGCGAAGCTGCCGACGGCCCGAGCGGGTTTGAGTTGGCGACCTCGGTCGCACCCGACGTAGCGGTCATCGACATCGGCTTGCCGGGCGAGGACGGAATCGCGCTCACCGGCCGCATCCGCCGTGCGCTGCCGAAGACGCATGTCGTGATCCTCACCATGCACGACCTCGAAGATGAGGTCATCGCCGCTCTAGCCGCCGGCGCCGACGCGTACTGTCTCAAGGCATCGCGCCCGGAACGGGTGCTGGATGCTGTGCGGATCGCGGCCGAAGGCGGCGTGTATTTCGATCCCCTCGTCGCCCACGTCGTCTTGCGCGGGTTTGGGCGCCCACTCGTCCCCGCTCGAGCGACGCTTTCGCCGTTGACGGAGCGCGAGACGCAGGTTTTGGAACTGATCGCCGAAGGCAAGTCGAACGCGGAGATCGCCGCCAAACTTTCGATCGGTCTCGGCACCGTGAAGGGCCACATTCGCGACATATTGGAAAAACTTTCGGTCGCCGACCGGACGCAGGCTGCGGTCGAGGCTTTTCGCCGCGGCCTGATCTAGTTCGGGAATGAAGGGGCCGACTTTATGTCGGCCCAACGTCTGCGAATCTTGATATCCGCCGACGTCCTCCTTCCGCTGCTCTCAACCATGGTCGCGCTCGCGGCCGTCATATTCACGACGTTGATGATGGCGCGTCAGACGCGACAGATGGAGCACGAGCGCAATGCACTGGCTCTGATCGAGGCTATCGATCGACTTTCCTCGCCCGAGATCGTGACCGCGTTCCACGAATTGCGCGGCGTCAACGAGCGCTATCCCACGGATGCCGATCTGCGCGAGAAGTTCCCGGGCTCCGATGACGAGCGGGCCCTATTTGTCGTGGCTCAGTTCATCGAGACGGTGGCGTGCCTCGCGCGTCGTGAGGTGCTCGACGCCTCGCTTATCGTGGATGCTGTCGGATTGCTGCTCCGGACACGTTGGGCGATGATCCAGCCGTTTGTCGAGCGTCAGCGCCGGCTAGCCGGTAATCCGTTCATCTATGAGAACTTCGACTGGCTAGCGCAATACAGCGCTTGGTGGAAGGACGAGCCGCGTCCCAAGCGTCCAAACTACGATCCCACGCAATTCATGAAATCGTAGTCGGGCGAGCATCGCTTGCCCAAAAACACAGGGCCGACATAAAGTCGGCCCCTTCATAGTCGGCCCCTTCAAACGACGTTTGGTTACGTACGTTTGTGTAGGTTAGTTAGCTCGCCTTTGCGCGGGCGGCTTCGATCATCTCGCGCTGCGTTGTTTCGTCGCGCCAGCGAGCTTGCGCGTCAGGCTGCAGTTTGTCGATCGGATCAAAGTAGAGAAACGTCTTGCCCGGCTTGACGCTCGGAGCCGTGTACACTGCGATGCCGTTCTCGCGGTCGTAGTACTCATAGCTATGCAGATCCCGCTTGCCGCCGCCGCCCGGCGCGTCGCACAGGAACAGCGGCGTGTTGAATCCGGCTGTTGAACCGCGGACGAACTTCTCGATATCGACGGCGGTCTGTATCGTCGTTCGCAGGTCTTCCACGCCCTTCACCATGTCGTGCATGTAGACGTAGTAGGGGTGCACGTTCATGTAGCCAAGCCGCTTGACGAGCAGCTGCATGGTCTGCGTATCGTCGTTGACGCCGCGGATGAGCACGCTTTGGTTGCGCACCATGACGCCGCGCTCGAACAGCAGGCGCATCGCCTTGTCGGTGACCCACGTGATCTCGTTGGGCGAATTGAAATGCGTGTGCAGCATGACGTCTTTGCCGAGTTTGCGCCCCTGGTCGACGATCGACGTGAGCGCGTCGGTCCACGCGACGTCGGTCAGGATCTTGCTCGGCATCACCGCCGGCCCTTTAGTGGCGAAGCGCATGCGCCGGACGTTCGGCATGGCCAAGAGGCGTTCGCCGATAGCTTTCAGGCTCTTCGCGGATAGCTGATATGTGTCGCCGCCCGAGATGACGATGTCCTCCAGCTCCGGACGCGACTCGATGTACTTGAACGCGCGCTCCCATTTCTTGGGGTCGGTCGCGAGCACGGCTTTCTCGACCGTCTCCGTATCGCCGCCGATGGCATACGAGCGCGTGCAGAACCGGCAATAGACGGGGCAGACGTTGAGCGGCAAGAAGAGCGCCTTGTCGACGTAGCGATGCGTCAGCCCCGGAACCGGCGAATCTTCTTGTTCGTGCAGCGAGTCGAGTGACAACTGCGGATGATCGGGCAGAAGGCGCGATGCGAGCGGGATGAACTGCGTGCGGATCGGATCGCGATAAGGATCGCTCCAATCGATGAGGGCGATCATGTACGGAGAGACGCGCACCTGCATGGGTGCGCGCATGAAGCCGCGCTTGGCGTCCTCAATAAAATCGGGCGACGCGAGTTTTTGGATCGTGCTCAACAATTCGTCGGGCGTCTTGACCGAGTGGCGGCCTTGCCAGATGTGGTCCAAGAACGTCTTCTCGTCTACGGCTTCGTAGGCCGGGATGTGCCGCCAGAACTCGCCTTGGCGAAGGTTCTTGTACTCGAACGCTTCGGGTCCGACGGGCGGTTTGAGCGCGACGATCGGTTCGTCGGCAATTGCGGATGCGGCGTTAACGGCGGTCATCAGTTCCTCGTGCGATCGGTGTGGTGCGATTCAGCGGACGCTGCGCAGGCGGCGGGGCTGCGATTCGGCGGCTTGCGTGAGCTCGAGCCCGCCGCGTTCGAACGGCGTGGAGAGCACGATTGTGGTTCGCGTGCGCACCATGCCCGGGATCTGTTTGAGGCGCGCGAGAAAATCGTCGAGATGGGTTGTGGACCGCGTGAGCACTTTCAAGACATACGTCTCTTCGCCAGCGACGCTGTGGACTTCGCAGACCTCGTGCATGGCAGAAACGTTGGCAGTGAACTCGTCGTATTTCGTCTCGGCAGATGTGAAGCAGCTGACGAACGCTGTCAGCGCAAGACCGAGCCGCGGTCCGTCGAGTTGCGCCGCGTAGCGCCGCACGTAACCGCGCGCTTCCAGGCGCTTCACCCGATCGTGCACCGACGGTGCTTTGAGGCCCACGAGAGCACCGAGTTCTGCGAACGTCGTGCGCGCGTTGCGCTGCAACGCGTCGAGCAGGCGGATGTCCAGCTCGTCCAGATCCGGTCCTTCTATCATCGTCAAGGCGCGCTCCCCGAAGTAACCATTTGTTAGGCATTCATAGAATATCACGCCATATATTTCGGCGCAAGCCACGACTCCATCGTATGCATGTACCCAACGCAACTCATCGCGCCTATTGCGCTGTACGGGACAAACCGGGCGGCCAGCAGCGAGGCTTAAACCGCGTATGACGTCATGGGATTTGCCCGCGTTTACCGTTTGGAATCATGCATTAGGCTGAAGCGCCCAAGGGTAGCTGTCTATCGCGCTTGCAAAAGTCGAATCGGATCAATTTCTTTTACGTGAAAGATGCGCATGCCTAAATCCGGCTATATCGTCTTTGTCCTGGCATTTGCTCTGTCCGGCTGCGACGCGAGCGCGCTCCCACGCGCGAATTCGCCCGTGCGGCCGGCTACGATATCGGTGCACGCCGCCAGCAACGCGCCGCAGACGACCACGATGACGCACGTCGCGAACTTTGAGGACATCGGACAAGACGGGCACCGAACCAAGGTGTCTTGGCCGGCGATCAGCCCGTATCTCACATCGGATGAACCGAATTCGCCTGCGCAGTCAAACGAAGCGGCGGCAGCCGGCGAGCGCGTCGGATGGTACAGCGACGTCGCGATACTTCGCGCGAGCGACGCGCTGTTCACGACGGACGAGACGACGTTTGCCCACGATTGCGGCGGCAACCGGATAACCAGCAGTTATGAAGGCCAGACCGTCTACCTGACGGACCCGCACTCGACGCATCTCTTGCGTCTCTGGATCGCGCAAGCGCGCAATGCGATTGAGCAGAACGGCTATCACGCCGACTATGTCGACGCCGATAGCGTCGATGATCTGCGCAAGTTCGTCGCTCGACCGTGCAACAACAGCGCGCACACTGGGTTCGACGATTCAGAATGGGCGCACGCGACTGCCCAGATGTACGCGTCGTTCGAACAACGGACGGGACTCGCGATTCTTGCAAACGCGCTTTACACCCCTTCGCCGAACGGCGGACACAGGATCAGCCCAGGCATCGCGATCGCTCCATTCGTGTGGGGCGAGATGACCGAAGAATGCTACGCCGACACCGATGGTTCGGGCGTGAATCCCGGTCCGGGCGAGAGCATGTGGGTCGCGCAGGAGAACGCGGAGATCGCGATCATGGCGACCGGCAAGAACTGGTTCTGCAGCGGCGACTATGAGAACGGCACGAACTCGGCGGCGGCTATCCCGGAGCGCATGTACCAGCTCGCTTCATTCCTTCTCACCTATAAGCCGGGGCAGGCGTACTTGAAGCAGCCATGGGTCACGGGGAGTAATTTCCGGCAGAACAAAGAGACGCACCTCGTCGCGCTCGACCCGGTCATGCCGCAACCGACCGATGTCTCCAATCTCATGACGAGTTCCGGATTGTACGCGCGCGAATACGGAGCGTGTTATATCTCCGGCGTGCTCGCGGGCCCGTGCGTGGCGATCGTGAATCCCAGCAAGTCTGCGGCGCTCGCGCGCGGATACGCGGGCTACACGCATACACTGGCGGTCACGGGCACCGATCCATTTGACGGCGGCACGATTCGCACCGACGGTCCGAGCGCGCCGACGCTGTTGCCGCCGGTTTCGGCGTACATTCTCTTTCCGTAGTTTGTATTGAAGGGCCGACGAATGAAGCGGCCGGCGAATGAAGGGAAATTCGGCCCTTTTTTAGCTATGCGCTCTTGCTGATATCGACTTCCGACGATGCGACCGGGACCTCGTACTGCCGCATGCCACGCCGTTTGGATTTATACATGACGGCGTCGGCCTGACGGACCAAGGCCTCGGCGTCGTCGCCGTCTTGCGGGAAGATCGCCATGCCGACGCTCGCATTCACGCGCACGTCATTGCCGTCCAACGTGAACTGGTCGCCGAATGCCCTCATGACGGCGTCTGCCACAACCCGGCACGCGTCCGGTGACTGCAGACCATTCAAAACGATCAGGAACTCGTCTCCGCCGGAGCGCGCGACGGTGTCGATCTCGCGCACGCCCGCACGGAGCCGCTCCCCAACTAGAACGAGCAGCCGGTCGCCCGCAGCGTGCCCGAACGTGTCGTTGAGCTCCTTGAAGTTGTCGAGGTCGAGGAACAGCAGCGCACCGCAACAATTCCCACGTCGCGCAAGAGCGATCGCCTGACGCAGACGATCGAACAGCAGCATGCGGTTCGGCAATCCGGTGAGCGAATCGTGCTGGGCCAGATATTCGAGCCGATCCTGGGATCGTTTACGGTCCGTGATGTCCAGCGCCGTGCCCATGAGCCTGAGCGGTTCGCCCGTCGAATCCTCCTCGACCGTACCCTGCGCGCAAAGCCAACGCACCGAACCGTCGGGCACCGCGACGCGGAAGTCGACGCTGAACGGCTCGCGCATCGCGCACGCGGCCCGAAGCGCGCCGTCCACGTTCTTTCGATCTTCAGCGTACACGCTCGCGATAAATGTGGTGAATGTCGACGTCGCCATCGTGGGCTTGAGTTCGAGCAGCCTGCGGAGTTCTTTCGAGCAGGTGAAGACGTCTTTGCGGATATCCCAATCCAAGCTGCCGATATGCGCTACTCGCTGCGCCTCGCGCAGTGCGACCTCGGCTGCTTTGGCGGCGATCGCCGCGCGACGCTGCTCGGTCTCGACGTCGTGGGCCATGTCGTTGAACGCCGACGCCAAGCGACCTAGCTCGTCTTGCGAGCGCGTGTCCAGCTCGACCCTGTAGTCGCCGCGAGCGATACGGTCGGCCGCGGCCAGCATCGCCTTGAGGCGCACGGATATCCGGCGGGTCACGGATGCCGTCAGCAGCAATCCGCTCAATTCCACGGTCAACGCGGCCACGAAAAGTATCGTGAGGATGAGACCGGACATCCAACGCGAGCCGTCGCCAAGCGTCGAGGAGAAATGGTCCTCGACGATGGTCAGCTTCGCGTTCACGTCGCCGATCTGGGCGAGCGTACGCTGAACCGTCTTGCTCGGTTGGCCCGAAGAGATCTCGGCGTGCAGTTGTGTCGCCAACCCCTGCACTTGGCTGAGCAACGCGTCGCCTTGCGTCCAGTCGGCCATCGCGGCAGAGATATAGCTGATGCGGTTGAAGCGTTGGAAGAGCGCGATCATGCCCGGGATGTCGCCGGGGTTATTGCCGCCACGCAGAAAGCCTTGATACTCTTTGTTCCAATCGGGGTTCGGATTTGACATCTCCAACCGCGCTTCACGGTCGCCAAGCGAGACGCCGAGCAGCGACGTATAGGCCGTGTATTCCTTGGGATCGCGCGTGCGGCCGTACGCCTCGAGGTGATAGACCGCGTCCTTTTCGGCCTTCGACCAGAGGCCTTCGCCGCCGACGTAAGCACGCACAGCTGACAACGTGTGAATGGTAAAGACGAGCGCAGTCAATTCAGCGCTGATCAGCAGCACCATGATGCCGAGTACGAGGTAGAGACGTTGGGAGATCGACATCCAAGCCTTGTCTGTCGGCCACTCGTGGAGGTCCGTGCCGACAGCCTATGTTTGTACTATCGGCCCGGCCTAAACCGCACGGCGTGTGACAGTGGTCACTGCGGTCCGTCAGCACCGCGCGATCGAAATCGCATATAGTTATCTATTATTACTTGCACGCATTATTTGCGCGTTTAGCGCGATCAATCGAGCGCGTATACGTTGCCGTCTGTGCTCCCAATGAAGATCACACCGTCGACGATCGTGGGCGATGAAAGAAACGCGCCGACCGTCATCATCCGCGCAAAACCCGTGACCATATCGTCGTAGAAATTCGAGGCGTACGCAACGTCGTAGTTGGGCGTGCCGTCGGCCTTGGTCAACTCCGGGCCGAGGCGCTTCGACGCATCCGTCTGAAACGACCAAGCCCTCTTCTGCTTTGCTAGGTCGATCGCCGTGAGTGCGCCGCTCCACGATCCGAGATAGAGCGTGTCTCCCGCGATCGCCGGCGACGAGAATGTCGGCCAATGGTGGAAGTCCTCGGAGAAAATCGTAGACCCGTCGCTCGCCTTGACCGCGTAGAATAGCCCGCTATCCGATGTCGCGAAATAGACCTTACCGTCGCGCACGGCCGGCGATCCGACCACCCAGGACCCATGCATGTCGAGCGACCATTTCTTGCCACCGGTCTCTTCGTCGAGCGCATAGAGATGCGAGTCGCGACAACCGAAGAACACCGTGCCGCCCATGATCGCAGCGGACGATTGGATGCCGACCTGATTGTGGATGTCGGGGTCCTCGCCCGTCTTGAAGCTCCATTTCACGGCGCCGCTCAGCGCATCGAGTGCATAGAAATAACTATCCCAGCTTCCGACGAAGAGCATGCCGTTGTCGATAGCCGGCGACGCGTGGACGATGTCGCCGGTCTTGAAACTCCAGACTTTTTCGCCGGTCTTCGCGCTCAGTGCGTAGATGTTGCCGTCGCCGCTTCCGAAGTACACCGTGTCGTGCCAGATCGCGGGCGACGAGAGATATACATCGAACGGGTCCGGCATGGTCTCGGGCGCCGGCTGCGATCCGTGCAGGTGCGTGCCTTCGAATCGTCGCTCGCCGCCGGTCTTGAATTTCCAAAGCCGTTTGCCGTCTGCGGCATTGAGCGCGTAGAAGTTGCCGTCGTAGCTTCCGAAGTAGACCACGCCTGCCGACACCGCAGGCGACGACACGACGCGGCTACCAGTCGCGAAGCGCCATATCGTCTTGCCGGATCCCGCATCCAATGCGTACATGTATCCGTCGGCGCTACCCACGTATACGACGCCCTGAGAGACCGCAGGCGACGAGTTCACGTACGCGCCAGTGTGGAACTTCCACTTCACCTGCGCTTGGTGCATCACAGGCGCTGACTGATATATCCCGGTGTGCCCGAGATCGCCGCGGAACATCGCTGCATCTGCGCCGAGTGCCGGCACGCGCAGCGCCGCTACGGCGGCAAACGCAAAGATATTCGCGAAGATAGCGTGACGTCGCATCATGGCCGCTTCGTTCGGCGGGTTGCGTGGCGGAATCATGCCCTATCCGATGCCACGCTAATGCCAGCTTGGCGCCCGACCGGAGCGAATAGATCCGGGCGCTACGTCAGACGGTCTGCTTGCGGCCGATTTCGCTGCAGAAAAACCGTCGGCGCAGTATTGAATAGCCCCCGTTCGAAGATCTCATAGCCGTTCTTCTCGGCTACGCGCAGCGAGGCGAGGTTCTCTGGATCGATCATGCAGACGGTGCGCGGCGCGTCGATCATCTTGTCGCCCCAGGCGATGGCTGCGCGGACCGCCTCGGTGGCGTAGCCCATGCCATGCACGCGAGATGCGAGCACCCAGCCGATCTCGGGCACGTCTTTCATGGGCTGGATGATATCGCGCTTGAAGTCGGCGAAGCCGACGTCGCCGATATACTCACCGTTTTCTTTTAGTTCAACGGCCCAGTAGCCGAAATGCACGTGTTCCCAGTGGCCGGCGTATGCGAGCATCCGCAGCCAGCTCTGCGTCCGCGTAGATGGCTTGCCCGAGATGTAGCGCACGACCGCAGGATCTGCCCATACCGCGGCGCACCCGTTGAAATCTCCCGAACGGTGAGCGCGCAACCTGAGGCGATCGGTTTCGAGAATCGGTACGTCCACGCCGTTGCGATTTATGATTGCGCTCGTGGCGTCCTGCGCTGATGCCGCAGAATTCGTCTCAGAGCCGCCGGCTATTTTGCCTCTCTTAGAAACGCGAGTATTTTCGGCCACGACGTCTCGTCGGCTCGCTCGTTCGCTAGCCCGCTGCCGCCCAGTGCGAGACCGGCGTAGGCGAGCTCGGCGATCGGAAATTGGTAAGGTGTTCCGATTTGATGACCCGCCGCGCTACAGACGAGCAACTCATCTGGATACGAGTGCTTGTGCAACTTGAGGCGCGCGGCGATCTGCCGAGCCATGAATTCCGAAGGCCAGAGCTGGTCCGCGCCGCCGGCGACCACGAGCACGGGAGCGCCGATCTGCTCGACTGGAATCGGCGCGGAGGGTTCGGTGTTGTTCTGCAGCTGCGCGAGATAGTCGTCGCGATACGAAACTTTCTCGTGCGTTTTTCGTTGACGTTGCTCGGCCGCGACAACGTTGTCGGGCACTTTGCCGTTCGCAAATGGGAGAGCCTTGCCTCGATACGACCACGACGACGGATTCGGGTCGGTCGCACTCGTTCCTATGCCGCCGAAAACGATCGACGCAGGCGACACGGCGACGACCGCACCGAATACGTCGAACTTGGAGGCTGCGAGCAGCGCGAGTTCTGCGCCCTTCGATGAGCCGATGAGCGCGATGCGGCGATCCCGACAGACCTCGTGCCGGGCCTGCATGAACACGGCGGCACGCTGGACCGACTCGATCGGGATGTCGGTGAGCATTTGCGGCAATTCCGGCGCGCCGAAGTAGGCTAGGGCAAGCGTTGTGAAGCCGTGAGCCGCTAGCACCGCAGCTTCTTCTTCCGGTACTCCACCTTCGCTCCCGCCGAGGACTATCACACCTGGCTCGCATGTCTTCGTCTTCGACGCGAACAGCGTCGCGACCAGCGAACCGCTATCAACGACGCGGCGGTTGTCGTCGGGTGAAAGTGTAAGCCGGGTACCGGAAGCCGTTGCGCTTTGCGATCCGTCCGTCGCAACGAGTGTGAAGTGTCGAGCATCGAGGTCGCTATCGCGGCGAAACTCATATGGCTTCGGCGCATCACTGCCTGGAACCGCGGACCAGAAAAGGCCCATGCCGTCGCTTCCGGAGTACGATCCCGAAATCGGTGCTTGTTGCGCGAGATCGATCGCACCAGACTTAGGCGCTATAAACGTCGCGGAAGATGCAAATGTCATTCCGTAACGCTGCGTCATCAGCCGAACCCTGACTCGTTCACCGGGGCTAGCCGACACGCGAATGGAGATCGGCCGATCGGCCATCGAGGTCGCTGGCGAAACGGATATGCCGAGCGCAACGGCTGAGAGCGGTGACAGATTCGCCAGACTGAATAGCGAGACCGCCGCTACGAAGTGCAGTATCCTCATCACCTAACGAATTAGGTTATAGTGGAGAATGCTCCTGCGGACAGCGGCATCTTGCGGCGAACTCGCGACTAGGACATCGAGTCGGAATATGCAAGCAGCACGAATGGCCCAAGGATGCCAAATTGGCTTGCCACTGCAGCCCCAAACCGTTCCCGAGTGAACTCGGTTAATTCGTAGAACGAGAGTATATTGGGACTAGTGAACTAAATTGTGAGAAGCCGACGGAGGGACTTGAACCCCCGACCAACGGTTTACAAAACCGCCGCTCTACCACTGAGCTACGTCGGCACCTGCAGCTAATCTGCGATTTCTTCGGTATCGGCTTTTTTCCCGTTCGTCGTCGTGGATGGCCGCGCGTTATGATCGCGGACCGCGGCGATCGTGGTCGGGGTTAGGGCACCGTCACCTTCACGTTGAAACTATTGCCGATGCCATCGCTTATCGTCATCGTGTGGTCAGCGGCTATGGATGCGACGGTGAACTTGTTGGGCGGCGGCGCTTATTCACGGTTGCGACACTCGTATCGCCGCTCACAGCCGACCACACACGATTCAGTTCGCGTACAACAATTACCCAGTGGGAACCCGAGCTTCGTTTATCCGTGCCAATCAAGGGGCATCCCCTTCGAGGCATTCGGCAACGCCCTTCATAGATCATAGCGCGACCAACTCCACGCGCCGGTTGAGCGCCTTGTTCGCCTTCGTCGTGTTTGGCTTAACCGGCCGTGTCAGCCCGAAGCCGGCGGGTTCCAAGCGCGAGCGGGCGATGCCGTAGCGATGAACGAGATCATCGACCACGGATTGAGCGCGGTGTTGCGAGAGCACGAGGTTGTGCGCAGCGCCGCCGTCGGAATCGGTATGGCCCTCGATGCGCAGCCGCAGGTGTGGATTCTCCCGAAGGATCGCAGCGATCTGGGCGATCACGGACTCTGATCGCGGTTGGATAACGGCGCTATCTACGTCAAAATGTATCCCGTAGACGCGAATGCGCGTGAATTTCTTGGCGATGATCTCCTTCGGTTCGAGCGTGATGGTCGCATCGGCGGTGGTTCCGCTCGCCGTCGTTGCCACGACGTCGATGACGTGCGGCACCGCATGGGCGTTCTTCGGAATCGTAACCGTCACGGTCAGCGGCTGCGAGCCGCCTTGCATCGTCGCGCTGGACGGCGACACGCTCGCCGCGAGATCGCCTACCGCCTTGATCGTTAGCGAACCGGACCAGCCCTGATTGGCGAGCACTTCCATCGAAAAACGGGGCGTCGATAGCCGGCCCGGTACGTAGTTCGCCGTCGTCGCGGGTTCAACGAGGAACGACAGCGAGATCTTCTGACTGCACGGTAGTGTAACGCCGACGGGCAACTCCATTTGCAAGTGCTCGAGACGGTCGTATTGCGGATTGTCGCTGTCGTCTTTGTCCAATCCGGTGTAGATGATCACGCCGTTCTGATACTGCGCATACATCTGCATGAAGCCGTTGACATTCAGCAGGTTTGTGCCGAACAAGTGGCCGCACCAATGCGGATCGCTCGACGTCGTGGTGTTCGCATCGCCCAGATCGTTGTGCCCAGCCAGATACGCTTTCGTGTCGACGAAGTAGTGCGAATCCGCCGGATCAGCGCTGCCGAGAGAATCATCCTCCACGATGATCAGGTGCTTGCCGCGTGTACCCTGCGCGCCGGGATTCGATGTCTTGAACGCATAGGGCACGAGGGCGTAGCTCGTCTTCGTGCAATTGTCAGCGTCTTCGATGATCAGCTTGTGCCCGGCCGCGACCCACTGCATCAATGCCCTTCCCTGAGCCAAATCCAGATCGGAATCGCTGCAAACCCGGTTCAACACCGCGATCGAGGCTCGATCGAGCATCTGCGGCTCCATCATCGCGTCGCTGATCCTCGTGAACCGATACGCGCGGAAATCGATCGGGTTCTCTGCCGGATAGAACGGGGTGTCGCCACCATAGTCGAGGATGAGCACGCCCGTGCGACCTTTTCCGCTCGCGCGCGGGCTGCAGTAGTCGGGCCCGCTCGGCACGCGACCGAGCAGCATGCCGTCGCCGACAATTCGGTCGCCCTCATCATTGGCGACCAAAATCCCATTGTCGACATCGCGAGGGTTGTTCCATCTCCAATACCGACCGTCGAACGAACCCGGATAGCTCTCGAAAGAGACGCCAGCCCGACAGAACATCCCGTTGGTCGAGCCATCCGGCGTTGTCACGACACGGAAAAAGCGATCGGTATCATTGACCTTCGGTACGTAAGCGCCGCCGTCGTACACTTTTGCGTACTGCTCGTAGATACCAGCGATTGGCGCCGCCGCCGGTCGCGACTCAAAGGCGCCTTGGGCAACAAGGCGCTGAAATGTCGGCCCTTCCACACCGCTTTGAGACGTCACGCGGACCCAGCGGGCTTTGACGCCGGCGACAAGCCGCTGGGGACTTCCATCTTCTTTCGTGCGCATCGTGCCGATGTCTTGAAAACCCGATGTCGCCGAGGTCGTGGAGACCGCGATGTCCAGCGTTTCCGGAGAGACCGACGGTAACGGCACGGGCAGGTTGGCTTGAAAGTATGCGATCGAAGCGACGCCTGGAAGTTCGAATGTCGCCGAGCGTGGTGACGTATCTTGGATCGGGTCGAAGCCGTTGTCGGCTATTGACGCGGGGTCGCTGACGCCGGTAGGATACGCGCGGACGATCGTGCCGTTCGACTGTTCGAGCAAGTTGGGATTCGGGGTGGCGGTGATCGTCGCCGATGGTTCCGGCGATGCCGATGTTTCGGGTGATGCCGATGCTTCGCTCGCAGCTCCCGATGCCTCGCTAGGTGAGGAACTCGCCTCCGGCAATGGCGTCGTGGCCAGCGCGGCGGGACTTGCAAGCGGTGTCGCAGTCGAACTCGGCTGGGCGTGCGAACACGCGCTGACCGATATCGCGAAAACCGCAACGGCGAAAATAAATCGGCGCATTAGAATCTCGCTGTGGGGGCCTTACTCGGCAATCTTCCTCAAAAGGATCGCGCGATGCACGAATTTGGCTTCCGCATTCGCCTCCCTGCGTGAAATCAAGGGGTTGCGAGGGAAAATAACGGCCGCCGAGCGTTGTGATCCGCAGCGGCGGCCCGGTGATATTTGAATGGTGCGTTCAGTGCCGACCGTTTACGGTGCGTAGCCTTCGGCAGTGCTGAGGAAGCCGTTGTTGTAGCCTCCGACCACGTAAACGTAGTTGTTCACAACGCCCGATGCGGGCAAGAATCGTGACGTTGGCATGGGTGTGACAGTGCTCCAGGCATTCGTGGAAGGATCGTACGCTTCGACGGTATTGAAGATATTGGCACTATCCTCCCCGCCGGCAGCATAGACTTTGTTGTTGGCCGCGCTCGCGGTCAGGAAATAGCGCGCCGTCGGCAGGGATGCTACAGTGGTCCACGTGTTCGTCGAGGATTGTACGCCTCTACCGTGTTGAGGGGGCTGCCGTTCTCATATCCACCAACAACATAGAGGATGCCGTTTACGACAGCGACTCCGGCGCCGTAGTGCGGCGCGGACGTAGGCGCCACGGAGCTCCACGTGTTCGTGGAAGGGTTGTATGCCTCGACAACGGTTGTGTAATCGTTGTCGAAGCCGCTAACCGCGTAGAGAATGCCGTTAATTACCCCGACTCCCAGGCCGTATCGCGGGGTCGGCATGGGTGCGACGGTGCTCCACGAGTTTGTAGTTGGGTTATAGGCCTCGACAGTACTGAGCGGGGTGCCGTTATATCCACCAAGCGCGTAGAGTATGCCGTTGACGACACCGGCGGCCAACACGTAACGCGCCGTGGGCATGGGTGCAACGGTGCTCCACGTGTTGGTGGATGGGTTATAAGCTTCGGCCACATTCGAGATTATCGATCCATCATACCCACCCACTGCATACAAGGTCTTGTTTACGACGCCGACGCCCAAGCCATAACGATGCGTCGGCATATTAGCTTCGGTAGTCCAAGCATCAGTCGCCCGTACGCCAAGCGCTACGCCCGACGGTCCGCTCAGCCCGCTGCTGATGGTCAAGAGCAGGTTGCCCGATGGGTCGAACTCCGAGACCGTGTTATTGGTCTTGTTGGCGACGTAAAGGTTGTTGCTGCCATCCAGCGCGATGCCGATGGGACCGCTCAACCCGCTGACGAAAGTCGTGACATTGCCGGTCGCCGGATCCAAGTGCAGCACCTCGTTTCCCTTTGTATAGGCAGTCACAATCGTGCCGTCGCTGACGATCGCAAGCCCGGCGATGCCCGCTTGCACCGGGAACGATTGCAAGAGATTGCCGGCCGAATCGAAGTGACGCACACTGCCGTCGCCGAAGTTGGAGATCCAGATGCTTCCGTCACCTGCGTTGACGGCTACCCCTTCGGGCTTATTCAGGCCACTGATCTGCAAGGCTGCCGGCGTGCCGTCCGCATTGTACGTCGTCATCGTGTTTCCGCCGAAATTCGTCACGTAGACGATACCGCTTGCATCGACCGCCACGCCGAAAGGCTTGTTCAGCCCGCTTATCGTCACGCTGGTCCGAGTGCCGTTTGGATTGTACGTGCTCACGATATTACTGCGAAGATCGGTCACGTAGACCCGGCCGCTTGCGTCCGTTGCAAGGCCCGTCGGCTGCTCACTGCTGTTGATCGTCGGCGTGATCAGCGTGCCGCTGACGTTGTACGTCGTAACTTTGTTCTTACGCGAATTCGCCGCGTAGATCTGCGTGTTCGTGACAGCGGGTCCCGCGCGATGCGGAAGCGCGCGCCCCAAAGAATGCTGAGCGGGCTGCAATCCACCGGTGGGCATGCGCCCGGCCCCGCTGCACGCGGTGAGTACTAGGATAGACGTCAGGGCGACGGTTACCTTGAACGTTCGTAGCATGTGACAGCTCCCCAAGCGAATTTGCGATGCGACGACGATATGCTGAAGAGCCTCAGATCTCTTACGGCTGATTGGCCGCCGCATCTGAAGCCCATTTCGCAAAATTCTAGCATACTGCCGAGGACGCATGCAAGACCCAGAAACGATCGAGCGATGTGGCTATTTCGATCTAAAACCGGCGATAGTCAAGTAGATGCCAAGCACGAGCGCCGCTCCGACATCTAGATAGAAGAATTGTTCGTACGTATGGCCCCAGACGACGATCCCCACGGCCGCCGGCGGCGGGAAGAACAGGAATGCCAGACCTTTGAGCAGCGTCAACCAACCGACGATCGTCACGATGACCGGCAACGCTCCGCCGGACCAGATATTGTGCCGCAGGGTCATCGCCACGCCGGTTGCGACCAAGATCAAGCCCATAACGAACATCAGCGCAACATCGTGGACGAGCGCCGCCACCGTCAGAATCGTAGCCTGCTTATTTATCCCCATCGCTAGCGCGAGGAGAATGCAATAGATGCCGATGAGTTTGCCGAGAAACGCCGTTCGCTCAGCCATGGCTTCCTCCGAATTGAGTGAATCATAAAGATAGCTCGCATCTTCACCGCCGTTCGATTGACTCATTGTGCAACATTTTCATAGTCGTCAAGGTGGGTCCAGAGGCGCGTCCGAATCCCGTTGCGCATGGTTCGCCGCGTCTATGACGCTGACGCGTTCATCTATTATCCGGGCATGACGGCGCGCACGCCGATCGTCATGCTCTCCGGCCTCGTCGCGGGCGATTGGATCTGGACGGACGTCCGCGACTCACTGGTCGCCGCCGGCTATCCGTGCGTGACCATGCGCGATCCGATCGCGGTGGCCCACAATTCCATCGATGCTGCGGCCATCGAACTCGGTGAAGCGCTCGACCAATTCGCGATCCAACGCGCGACGATTCTCGGCGCCTCCTTGGGCTCGGCCGTCGCTCTTGCATACGCGATCGACAACGCGCAGCGCGTCGAAACGCTCGTTCTCAGCGGCGCTCCCGCGATGGGTGGGAAAGGTCTTGGCATCGCGTCGTTCGGCAAGCTCACGCGATCCATCGCATTCGACGTTGCCCGCGGGCTCTTCCACGATCGCTCGCGCATCGCAGACGAACATATCGAACACGCCTTCCGGCTGTTTCTCGACCGGCGACATCTTGCGAACATGATCCATCTGCTGCGCGAGGCGCAATCTCTGGACGTCAAGATCATGCTGAGAAAGCTTGACGTCAGCACGCTCTTGGTGTGGGGCGATGAGGACAGAGTCAGCGATTGCGGCGATTGGGTCCGTTTGAGCGCGCATGTCAAAGACGCCACATTCGTCCGCGTCGCGGAGTGCGGCCATTTGCCGATGGTGGAACAACCGGAGCGCTTCACGTCTGCGTTGTTCGCCCATATGGGCCGTCGAGCAAGGACGGCGCCTGCTGCGGCTATCTAGCCGCCGGTTCCGCAAGCGATCCGTCGCTCAAGTAGACCACGCGATCCGCGACGTCCGCTATCCGGCTGTCGTGCGTGACGATGAACACCGTGCAGCCTCGCTCTTTGGCGAGCGCGCGCAGCAATGCGATCACCGCATGACCGCTTTCTGAATCCAGCGATGCGGTCGGTTCGTCCGCGAAGACGACGCTTGGAGCGCACGCCAAAGCGCGCGCGATCGAGACGCGTTGTTTTTCGCCACCCGAGAGATCGCGCGGATGCGACCCTGCGCGGTGGTCGATTCCTGCGCTCTGCAAGAGCCGGTGCGACTCGTCGCGCGCGGCCGCGCCGCGAACGCCTTTCAAGTGCAATGCGAGTTCGACGTTTTCGCGCGCGCTCAACGCGCCGAACAGATTGAATCCTTGAAAGACGAAGCCGAAGTGCCGGCGGCGGAAATCCGCCGCGTCGCGCCGCGATAGTGCGGTGATCTCCGTGTCGTTGACATGCACCGAGCCGGTCGTTGGGGTGAGGATTCCCGCAAGGACCGAGAGCAACGTCGTTTTGCCCGATCCCGATGGGCCCATCAGCACGAGGACTTCACCGCCGGTCACGTCGAGCGAGACGTCCTGAAGAGCGCACACGCTCGCATTTCCTGAGCCATACACTTTGTGCAGTCCGCGTGCACGCATTGCTGTGGTCATGCTTTGAACACGACCGCGGGATCGACGCGCGTCACGCGCTGCATCGCGAACACCGCGGAGAGCACGCACATCCCCACCGTGATGCCGAGCGCTTGGAGTGCGACGGCGGGTGTGATCAAAACGAGCAATCCACGCTGCGCCATGGCGAACGCCGCCACCCACTCGCTCACGAGAATGCCGGGCAAGAAGCCGACGACTGCCATGAGCACGGCTTGCATGATGATGATCTTATGCAGCGTCCAATCGGATGCGCCCATGGCTTTCATCGTTCCGTACTCGCGGATGTGATCCGAAACGGACGTGTAGAGGATCTGCCCTACGACGGCCATGCCGACGATGATGCCAACGACCGCGCCAAGACCGAGGATGAATCCGATGCCGGTGCGCTTCTCCCAATAGGTCTTCGTGACATCGCCCATCTGCGTCTTGGTGTAGGCGTCCGTTCCCGGAAGCGCGCGTTTGAGAGCATTCTGCACGGTCGTGATGTCCGCGCCGGGCTTCGCCCTTATCAGCACGTAGCTCAGCGACGTGTCGGGGCCGAGCGCATCGAACGCGCCGACCGGCATGCCGAAAAATGCCGCAAAGGGATTGAACGATTTCGTATCGATCGTCGGCCCCAGCTGCAGGTACGTCCGCTCGTTCGGCAGCGATGTATAGATGAAAGTTGCGGAGACGATCGGCTGTGTGCCTTGCGTCAGCGCGACGAGGCGCAAGCGAGTGTCGCCGATCTCGCCTGTATCGCCGACGCCGTGGAGATTCATCGCGCTCAAGTTCGCGCGATCGACGAGAAAAGTGTTCTTGGCGCGCAGCTTGTGCAAGTCGGCGTCGCTCACCGGACCCGGGCGGAACAGCGTGCCCTCCGGATCGAACCCGACGACTCGGATAAGCTCGAGGCGGTGCGCAGGCCCTTTGAACGCCGACGTGCGCACGACCATCGGTTCTGCGCTCTCGACTCCCGCGACGTGGCGTGCCTTGTCCAGATCTTCGTACGGTATCGGGAGCGTCAGTTCGACGTAGCGCATGTCTTGCGCGCAGACCCAGATGTCTGCTGACGATTCGTCGATGAGCAGCCCGGCTGATTTGACGAAACCGGCGTAGATACCGGTCTGGATCGCGATGAGGGCGACGGCGAACATGATGCCGGCGAGCGCGACCGCAAGCCGTCCTCGGTCCTCGATCAGGTTTTTCCACGCGAGCGACGGCACGGTTGCCGCTTCTCTTAGGCGACGAAGCGGTCCTCGCCGCTACGGCTTGCTTGTAGCGCGCCGCTCTTCGACGATCTGGTCAAGAGACAAACGGATTGTCCGACGTGACGGTGCGACCGGCGAGCGCGGCGGTCAGATCTTGAAGTGCCGTGGTCTTACCGGTGAGCGATTGATAGTTCGCTGCAAGCGTCGCACCCGCGGCTTGAACGATGTTCGGAATCGAGAAACCGAGGGAGCGCAGCCAGTAGAGATAGACGATCGCGCATCCGGTCGAGACCGCGTCTTGATCGGTTGCCTCCGTCTGCGAGACCCAATCGGGAAATCCGGCCTGTGCCCATGCCGGACCGGTGGCAAACGCGCTGAGCGTACCTGTCGGCGTCTCGACCTCGGCGCAAAATCGCGAGAGGCCTTCGCCGTTGCTCGAGCCGCAGCCCCAACCGCCGCCTTGCAGCCCCATAAAGCTCTCGCTTAGTTCGGCGACGAAGAGGCCCACTTCAAGATCAAGCGGATTGACGGTTGTGTTTGCAAATGTCGCGTCCAAGTACAAGACGCCGCCGGACGTGAAATCGCAGCCGAAGTGATATGCGCCGCCGGAGCCGTCGTTATTGCCGCTCAGCGGTGCGATGACGACGTCGGCCGCGCTCCCCATGACTCCGAAGAACGATTGCATGTCGATATAAGGTCCGGCGATCGCGTTCAGCAACTGTTGTGCGAGCGCTAGCCCGGGCGGCCCGAGCGATGGGTCGTAGTAGAGCGTTATGCTTCCCGATATGCCGACCTCAGTCGCCGGATAATCGAAAGACGATGCCGCCGCAATTTCATCGGCGGAGCGCTCGCGGCGCGATCCGCCGGCGGGGAGCAGTTCCATGCGAGTATTCATATCAGCGTCGTCGGGTTTGGGCCGACAACCGTCGGCCCCTTCAGACGCCGGGCGCGACTCTACGGTCCCTTGTGGAAATCAGGTCCGCCTTCGACCGAATCGAAGCCGACCCGTTTGTGCGACCCGTCGCAAAACGGCTTGTCATTCGAATGGCCGCAACGGCAGAACGCGGTGACGTCTTTGGTTTCGAGTACTTGACCGCTGGGCGTGATCACTTGGATGCGACCTTTGACGATGTTGGGACCTCGATCGGTCGGCGTGAGTGTGATAGATGTCTCATCCATTATTTGGCTCCTCAAATGCAGTCAGGCGTGCAACATTTGTTCGCCAGCAGTACCATTGTGTACGCGAGCTGGCCTTCGTTCTTGACCGTAAGGTTTTCATTTCAATTTCAGCGCTGACACAACGCAAACGTTTTGTTTGGTCGGGCCGACATGAAGTCGGCCCCTTCTACACTAGGACGTGGGCCGACATGAAGTCGGCCCCTTCAGCAATAGGACGTCGGCCGACATGAAGTCGGCCCCCTTCAGAAAAGATCAGATCGGCTTTCGTGGGCAGAGGGAACGCAACGCAGTTTCGGCGTTCGGATCGGCGCGCGCCGAGAGCGGGCGGACGTAGGCAGCCATAATCCGGATGTTCTGCCACGTGGCCGTGATCGATTCGAGATGCGCCGGGTGGTCGAACGCAGTGCCTATTTTGAGCGTCAGCGAGGCCGGATGACCGCCGCAAATCGTCACTGGTTTTCCCGCGCTGTGATCTTCGCCGGGGCTAATGTCGCCAGGCCGCGTCACCAACAATTCTTCACCCGCACTTCGCGGGTTCGTCCAAAGCCGCGAGCCGTCGTGGGGCGGCAGCGCGGTCCAACCTGCGGGCGGCCTGAACGTGAAACCGTCAAGCGGGTCGGCCGGTGCACAAGCGGAGAGCAAGGCGCATGATAACAAAAACGTAAGGCGGACCATAAAGGTCCGCCCCACATCTATCCAGGTCCGGCGAAGTTCGATCGTCGTCCTAGTACAGGTCCACTTCGCTCAAGTTCTTTTCGATCTTGCGCTTGACGCGCTGGAGCGCGTTGTCGATGGACTTGACGTGCCGGTTGAGGTCGCGCGCCATCTCCTGGTACGATTTGCCCTCGAGATAGCTCAAGAGCACTTGCGACTCGAGGTCGCTCAAGTTCTCCTGGATCCGCTCTTTGATGTCTTCCGAGACTTCCTGGTTGATGACCAGTTCCTCGGGATCGGACATCTTGGCGCTCGCCATGACGTCGAGCAGCGTCCGTTCGCTGTCTTCGTCGTAGATGGGCTTGTTCAGCGAGATGTACTGGTTCAGCGGGATGTGCTTCTGGCGCGTGGCCGTCTTGATGGCAGTGATGATCTGCCGTGTTATGCACAGCTCCGCGAACGCGCGGAACGACGACAATTTGTCGGCGCGGAAGTCGCGAACGGCCTTATATAGGCCGATCATGCCTTCTTGTATGATATCCTCTCGGTCGGCGCCGATGAGGAAATAGCTCTTCGCTTTAATCCGGACGAAGTTCTTATACTTATTGAGCAGGAACTCCATGGCGAGATTGTCGCCACACTTCGCTGCATTTACGAGTTCTTCGTCGGCTCGTTCGCTATAGTCTAGGGTTTCTTCGGTCTGATGGAGTGCCGCCAAGTTTGTGTTGTTTACCCCCGATTATTAGAGCGGCTCTGCCCCTCTTTTTGTCCTTTGTGATTATAGGTGTGCGCAGGGCGGAAGTCAAGGATTGACGGGGCTTTGACCGCTTGTTCTGCCCGTCACAAGCTTGCTTTGCGACCTCTGGCGCACTGCCTCGAACAGCATGATCGCCGAGGCCGATGACGCGTTTAATGAAGCGATCTTGCCTCGCATCGGGATCCTCGCGCGCAGGTCGCAGCGCACCAAAGCCAAGCGGGATATGCCTTTGCCTTCCGCTCCGATCACGATGACGCAGCGCCCGGTGAGATCGACCGACGTATATTCCGGCGCCCCAGCTGCCGCGTCGGTGCCGATGACCCAGCAGCCCTCGCGTTTCAAGTCCTCAAACGCCCGGACCAGGTTCGGGACACGGGCAATTGCTAAGTGTGAAGTCGCTCCGGCGGCCGCTCGCCTGACCGAAGCTGTGACGGCCGCACTTCTGCGGTCGGGGAGCACGGCGCCCACCGCACCGGCAGCTTCGGCGTTGCGCAAGATCGCGCCGACGTTATGCGGATCTTCGATATGATCGAGCGCGACGACGATCGCGTCGGGGCACTCGCGCACCGCAGCGAGCAACTCGCTCCACTGCGCGTAGCGAAACGGCGGCGCGACCGCGACGACGTGCTGATGCCGAGCATCGCCGAAGCGCCGAAACGTCGCCTCTTCTTCGACCTCCACGCGCGTGCCGCGGGCGGCAGCTTCCTTGAGGATGACAGACAATTCGCGATCTGCGGTACGCCGGCGGCCGACGATGATGCGCTCCAGCGGTTCGCCGGCGGCTATCGCTTCGGCGACAGCATGAACGCCGAAGATATATTCGAGCTCGCGCTTCCCCTCCGGCTTATTCGTTCTCAATGACGGTCCACTCGGATCCGGCTTTCGAATCTTTGACCGCGATGCCCGACTTCAACAAGACGTCGCGCAGGCGATCGGATGCGGCGAAATCCTTCGCCTCGCGCGCGGCCCAGCGGATCGCGACCACGCGATCGATGAGCTTGCGGTCGTCAGAGTGACCGTCGCCGGCGATGATGCGCAGACTCAAGCGCGCGGCATCTGTGAGGCGCAGCGATGACTCGGCCTGTGTCAGACCTGCTTCGTCGACTGTTGCCGGCAATCCGAGCACGGCGAGGCAACGCTCGGCGAGCGCGACTGCCGCCTGCGGCGAACCGTCGCGCTGCGCCGACGCCGTGCGCTCAGCCTTGAGCCGCTTCTGAAGCCAGCCGACCGCGCCGGCGGTGTTGAGATCGTCGTCCAGCAGCGCGTCGAACTCTTCTGCTTCTGCAATACGATCCGAGCGCGCCGGACGATCGCCTGCCGTCGCGCGCAGCGCTTCTATATCAGCATACAGACCGCGCAGACCCTTCGTGGCCGCTTCGAGCGCCGCATCGGTGAAGTTGGTCGGTTTGCGATACCCGGTCTGCAGGAAGAAGTAGCGGATGGCGGCCCACGAGTGCCGCTTCAATACGTCGACCAGCGGCATGAAGTTGCCGAGCGATTTGCTCATCTTCTGCCCGTCCACGTTGAGCAAACCCGCGTGCATCCAGATCGCCGCCATCGGGTGCAGACCCGTACAGCTCTCCGTCTGAGCGATCTCATTCTCGTGGTGCGGGAAGATCAGATCGGTCGCGCCTCCGTGGATGTCGATCTGATCGCCGAGATGGCGCCGCGACATCGCCGAGCACTCGATGTGCCAGCCCGGCCTGCCCGGACCCCACGGACTCGGCCACGTCGGCTCTCCAGGCTTCGCTTTCTTCCAGAGCGCGAAGTCGAGCGGATCCTCTTTCTGCTCCCGTACTTCGATGCGCGAGCCCGCGCGCAGTTCATCGATCTGCCGTCCGCTCAGCTCGCCGTAACGCGAGAACGATTTCACTTTGAAGTAGACGCCGTCAGCCGTCTCGTACGCCTTGTCCAGCTCGACGAGCTGCGCGATCATCGCGGTGATCTCATCCATCTCGTTGGTGGCGCGCGCCAGTACGTCCGGATCGGCGATGCGCAATTGGTGAGCGCACGCTTCGTATTCGCCATAGAAGCGCGCCACGATATCGCTCCATGGCGTCTTGTCTGCCGCCGCGCGCTCGATGATCTTATCGTCGATGTCGGTGACGTTCTGCACGTAGCGCACTTTCAAACCGCGCGAACGCAGATGGCGCCGCAGCACGTCGAAAGTCAGAAACGTGCGCGCATGTCCGAGGTGCGGATGCGAATTCGGCGTCATGCCGCAGACGTAGATGCTGACCTCGTCGCCGCGCAGCGGCGTGAGTTCGTCCGTGCGCCGCGTCCGGCTGTTAAAAAAGCGGATCGCCATGCGGCTCCTCGCTGCGATCGCGCGATTCCAACGCTTCGACGCGGCGCGTGAGCGCTCTGATCGCGTCGTCCTCCGGGTCTGGCATGTCGACGTGCGGAATGACCGGCTCCTCAACTCTCTTGCCGTTTTGGAAAACGACGCGTCCAGGCACGCCGACGACCGTGCTGTCCGGCGGAATGTCTTTCACGACGACCGCGCCGGCGGCGATCTTCGCACCGCGACCCACGACGATCGCGCCGAGGATGATCGCGCCGGCCCCCACGACGACGCCGTCTTCCAACGTCGGATGGCGTTTGCCGCGCTGCAGGCTCGTTCCGCCGAGCGTCACGCCTTGGTAGAGCGTGCAGTCGCGGCCGACTTCGGCAGTCTCCCCGATCACGACGCCCGTGCCATGGTCGATGAAGAGTCCTCCGCCTAGTTCGGCGCCCGGGTGGATCTCTATGCCCGTGAAAAACCGCGTGACGTTCGACAGGAAGCGCGGCAGCACCGGAACGCCCCACCTTTGCAGCGGATGGATAAAACGATAGGCGAAGATCGCGTGAAAGCCCGGGTAACTTGAGAGCACTTCGAGCGCGTTTCGCGCTGCCGGATCGCGCGCGAAACATGCGCGCCAATCCGCGGCTATCTTATGGAAGATCGATTCGTGACGCATGGGCTTGATTCTGTTCTGCCTGTTCGCGCGGTCGATGCCGCGCACGCTAGTGTATAGTGCGGAGACGGGCGCATCCGGCGCCCGTTCAACAGGAGCAACAGCAGGTCGGGTATTTCGTGGGCTTCACCATTGTCATCACAGCGCATGGTTCAAGCCGACCGCGGCCTGTCCTCCCGCGCGAGCGACTGGCGGATGCGACGTGCGACAAGTCGCGGCCCGAGCAGCGCGAGCAGCAACGGCAACTCGTGACCGTGCTCAGACCCTGTGACCGCCGCGCGGATCGGCCGGAAGAGTGCTCTGCCTTTTAGGCCGTGGCGCGCGCCGAGAGCAAGGATCGCTTCGCGCGTGACGGCCGCTGACCACACGGCCGCATCAGACTTCGCCGCTTCGGCTTGCGCTGCGAGGTCCTCGACCAATCTGCGCGCGGCCGGATCGGCCAGCGCGTCGGCCATCGACGCTTCGGGTTCCACATCTTGCGCGAAGAGCGCGCTTGCATCGCGCGGCACGTCGCTCAGCTCGTGGATGTGTTCTGTGAGCGCCTGATCGAGCAATCGCCGCCATTCGCGATCGTTGAACGTCGGTAAGGCGGCGACGATCGGGCTCTGACCGGCCCAATCGGCGATCAACTGTATGCGCTCCACGTCGGGGAGTCTGCGCACGTAGTGCGCGTTGAACCAGCGCAGCTTCGCGTGATCGAACACCGCGGGGCTCTTGCCGACGCGTTCGAGCGAGAACGCGTCCACGAGATCCGCGAGCGAAAAGAATTCTCGATCGTCGCCGGGCGACCACCCGAGCAGTGCGAGATAGTTGATGAGCGCTTCGGGAAGATATCCTTGCGCGCGATATTCCGCGACCGCCGTGGCGCCATGGCGCTTTGAAAGTTTTTGGTGATCCGGCGCTAGGATCATGGAGACATGCGCAAAAAGCGGCGGCGGCAGCTCGAGCGCTTCGTACAACAGCACTTGCCGCGGCGTGTTCGGCAGATGTTCGTCGCCGCGGATCACATGCGAGATCTCCATCTCGGCATCGTCGACGACGGCCGCGAGGTTGTACGTGGGCAATCCTTCGGATTTGACGATGACGAAATCGCCGATTGTGTTGGCCGGGAAATGGACCGAGCCGCGGATCAGGTCTTCGACGTAGATATCGCGCGACGGTACCGGAAAGCGCAAAGCCGGCTTGCGGCCCTCCCGCTCGCGCTCTGTGCGCTGCTCAGCAGTTAGGTCGCGGCACGTCCCCGGATAGCGTGGCGGCAAACCCTGTGTTTCTGCTGCTTTGCGCGCTGCGTCCAGCTCCTCGGGCGTGCAGTAGCACGGATAGGCTCGGCCGATCTCCATCAAACGAGCCGCAGCTAGCGCGTATCGTTCGCGGCGATCAGTCTGCCGGTATGGCGCGTACGGTCCGCCGATATCCGGCCCTTCGTCCCATGCGAGGCCGAGCCAGCGCAAATCGTCTTGAATGACTTTTTCCGATTCAAGCGACGAACGCGCGCTGTCGGTATCTTCCGAACGGAGGATCAGCGCGCCGCCTAGCTTGCGCGCGAAGAGGTAGTTGAAAAGCGCGGTGCGCGCACCGCCGACATGCAGAGAGCCCGTCGGCGCCGGCGCGAATCGAACACGCGGCCCCTTTGCGATCACGTCTCTTCACCCGCCTGAAATACCGGTCGCGCCGGGATCACGCACGCGACCGCGTACGCCGCGATGCCGCGGCTCTCACCTTCAAAGCCTAGGCCTTCCGTACGTTTCGCCTTGACGCTGACGAACGCGGCCGTCACGTCGAGCGCGCGCGAGAGATTCGCGCGCATCTGCGCGATGAACGGGGCGAGCGCGGGGCGTTCGGCCACGATGGTGCAGTCCACATTTCCGACGACGTGATTTTCCGCCAAGATGAGCGTCACGGCTTCACGCAGCAGGTCCAGGCTCCGCGCGCCTGCGAAACGGGCGTCGCCCGCGGGGAAATGCGATCCGCAATCGCCGAGCGCGAGCGCGCCGAGCAGCGCGTCGATGACGGCGTGCACCACGACGTCGCCGTCCGAAAAGCCATCGAGCCCGCGAGCGTACGGCACTTCCACACCTGCGAGGACGAGCAGCCGGCCGGCGACCAACGGATGCGCGTCGTAGCCGAACCCTACCCTCATGTCGGGTTGCGGCGCGCCTGAGCAAGATGCTCGGCGATGACGAGATCTTCCGGCGTCGTGATCTTCAAATTGTCGTACGAACCCTCGACGATGCGCACGGCGGTCTCACCCGCGGCCTCGACCAGCATCGAGCAATCCGTGCCGACGAACCCGCCCTGCTCCGCTGCGGCATACGCACGCATGAGTATGCCGAACTCGAACGCCTGCGGCGTCTGCGCGTGCCACAGCGCCTCGCGCGGCAACGTCCGGGCGACGGCGCCGCCTTCGCCAGCTTGTTTCACGGTCTCTTTCTCGGGGACCGCAAGGATCGCCGCGCCGCCCTCGCGCGCCGCCGCCAGCACCGCCTCGATCTGCTCGCGCGTGACGAACGGACGCGCGCCGTCGTGGACGATCGCGATCGAAGTCTCCGCCGGCGCCGCGCGCAGACCGGCGTAGACCGAATCTTGGCGCCGCGCGCCGCCGCTGACGACGGCGCGGACTTTGCCGCAGCCGCGATCTCGCGACAGAACGACGAATGCTTCGTGCTCGTCCGCTTCGCACACGACGACGATGTCCGTCACGAGCGGACACGCCGCGAACGTCTCGAGCGACCACGCGGCGAGCGGTTTTCCGTTGAATTCGAGCAGCTGTTTGCGCGATCCGAGCCGGACGCCGCGACCGGCAGCCGCGAGGATCGCGGTGACCGCGCCTTCGCCTGCCACGTCAGCGTTTGAGTTTCGCGAAGATCATGCGCCCCGCCGCCGTCTGCAGCACGGACGTCACTTCGACCGAGACGTTCTCGCCTTTGAGCGCGCGGCCGTTTTCGACGACGATCATCGTGCCGTCATCGAGATAGCCGACGCCTTGATTCGGCTCTTTGCCGTCCTTGACGATCGCCACCGCCATGCCTTCGCCCGGGATCACGACTGGTTTGAGAGCGTTTGCGAGCACGTTTATGTTGAGGATCTTCACGCCCTGCAGACTCGCTACGCGGTTCAGGTTGAAGTCGTTCGTGAGGATGTGCGCGCCCATATCGCGTGCGAGCACGACGAGTTTGCCGTCGACGTCGCGCTCGTGCACATCCCGGTCGAGCACTTCGAGCGACTGAGAGGCGTCGCGCAGCTGCGAGAGCACTTCCAGTCCGCGTCGGCCGCGGCCGCGTTTGAGCGCATCCACCGAATCGGCGATCGTCTGCAGTTCTCGCAACACGAATTTAGGCACGATGAGACGCCCATCCAAGAATCCGGCCTGCACGATCTCAAGGATGCGTCCGTCTATGATGACCGATGTGTCGAGCAGCTTCGGCGGTGCGTCGCCGCCATGCATGGCGCCGCGCGTCCACGTGGAAAGCCGCTGGCGCAGTCCGACGCGCACACCGAGATAGCTGAAGAACATCGTGATCAGCGCGTAGAGCACGAACGAGAGCATCGGTCCGTAACGCGGCAGTTGCGTGAACCCCTGGAAGATGTCGCGCACGAAGAACGAGACGACCAGACCAACGACCAAGCCGATTGCGCCGGAAAGCGCCTCGGCCGGCTGGAGGCGTGCGATGCTGTCTTCGATCGCGAAGACGAGCGTCTCGAACAGCCGATAGAACAGCGGCGAGACAGCGATGCCGACTATCGCTCCGATCGTGGGCAGCCCGAAGTCGCGGAGAAACTCGATCATGCCCGTCGCCGCGATCTGCGAGGCGTAGTGCAACGAGAGTTCGTGTCCGCCGATGATGCCGAGGATGCAGAATAAAATGGCGAAGGCCGACCGGAAGAAGATTCGTGTCACGCGTGCTCGTTTCGCGGCAGGTCGGGCGTGAGGAACTCGGCGCATACCGAGTTGGCAAGCAGGCGGCCGCGATTGTTGAGGCGCGTGCCCGCCTCATTCTCTTCGAGCAAGCCGGCCGCCGAGCATTTTTTTCGCGCAGCGCCGAAGATCGCGTGCGCATCCACGCCGAAGCGTCGCCGGAATTCTTCGTAAACGATGCCGTCGGAAGTGCGCAGGGCGAGCATCGCTGCTTCTCCGACGCGGCGCCCGAAGTCGAGTTGCTCTTCTTCGGCGAGCGGCGAGCGATGTGCTTCGATCGCGCCGCAATACTCATCGAATCCGCGGTGGTTCACGTAGCGCACGCCGTCGCGGTAGCCGGCGGCCGACATGCCGAACGCCGCGCAGTCCGCTTGCCGCCAGTAGCCGCGGTTGTGTGCGCTCTCGAAACCGGCGCGTGCGAAGTTGGAGATCTCGTAGTGGATAAAACCCGCCGCGGTCAATTGAGAATCAGCCTCCTCAAGCAGTGCCGCGACGAGGTCGTCGTCGGGAAACACCTGCGGCTCGCGCGCGAACCACGTCGCGTACGGCGTGGCCGCTTCGATGGTCAACCCGTAGACGGAGACGTGGTCGACGCCGGTCTCGATCGCCGATCGGAGCGATTCGCGAAATCCTGCGAGCGACTGACCGGGTGAACCCGCGATCAGATCGAGGCTGATGTTCTCAAAGCCCGCGGATCGCGCCGCGCGCAAGAACCTGCGCGCATCGGCGGATGAGTGGTCGCGCCCGAGCCGGTGCAGTTCGGTGTCGTCGAACGACTGCACACCAACCGATAGCCGGTTCACGCCTGCCTCGCGCCAGCGCCGGATGTCGTCTGGACCGCGCGATGGGTTTGCTTCGAGCGTGCATTCGATCGCATCGGGATCTATGGCGAACTTGTCGAATAAGAGCGCGGTCAACGCCGCGATCCGAGCCGGACCGATAGCGGACGGCGTGCCCCCGCCGAAGTAGATCGTTCTGACTTTTTGCGGCCCGACTGCTCGCTCGATCTCTGAGTGCAGCGCCGCGCAGTATCGATCGATGGCGGACTCGCGCGTCTTCACGACCGCGAAATCGCAGTACGGGCAGATCCGGTCGCAGAACGGGATGTGGACGTACACGCCGGTGGTCAGGGGATGAAGCATACGCCGACGGCCCCTGGCCCCGCATGGGTGCCGACCGTCGGCCCGATCTCGCACGTGATCAGCGATGACGGCGCAACCCCCGAACGCATTCGTTCGCCGACGGACGCGGCGAGATCCGGCGCGACTGAGTGAAGCACGGCGACTCTGGCCGACCCCTTGGCGGGAATGCGTTTGATGGCGGTCTCCACCAACTGGTCGACTGCGCGGTTGAAAGTCCGCACCTTCGCCTGTTCGGCCACGACGCCGTCTTCGACTTTTAAGATCGGCACTATTTTCAGCACGTTGCCGAGCATGCCCCGCAGACCGCCGATACGGCCGCCGCGCGCCAAATACGTGAGATTCGGGATGGTTGCGAAAAGCTCCACGTGCGGGATGTCGCCGCGCAAAGCGTTCAGGACTTCGGCGGGCGACGCTCCGCTGTCCAACAATTTGCGCGCTCCGATCGCGAGCATGGCAAGGCCCGCTGATACGGATCTGGTGTCGAGCACGCTGATTCGCGCCGGATCGACCGTGGACGCCGCAAGCGCTGCCGAGTTATATGTGCCGGAGAGCGAGCTTGAGACGTGCAGCGAGAGGACGTGTTCCGCGCCTTCGTCGAGGAGCCGGCGATACGCGGCTTCGAATGCCGCCGGGGTGGGCTGCGCTGTGATCGGCGGCTGCGGGCTGGTCTCGAGCTTCGCGTAGAATTGTTCGCTCGAGAGATCGACGCCGTCGCGGAACTCTTCATTGCCGAAACGGATGGTCAGCGGAACGACGGTGACGCCGTTCGCGGCCGCCAGCGGCCCCATGTCCGCCGTCGAATCCGTGACGATCGCGTAGCGCCAGCTCACGGCTGCGCCGCAAACGCTCGCGCGATGGAGCCGAGAACGTCGTGACTGACGGCCGCAAGCGCGGCGCGACAGGCGCTCACGACCGCGAACGAGTCGGCGCGACCGTGGCCGATCAGGCAGATGCCGCGCACGCCGAGCAGCGGTGCGCCGCCGTACTCGCGATAGTCGAGCATCGCCTTCACCTTGCGCAGCGCCGGACGCATAAGCAATGCGCCGATCCGGGCGCGTGCGTTATCTTTTGATCTCGCGCGGACGTTGTCGAACAGATACTCCGACGAGGCTTCGACGAGCTTGAGGGCGACGTTGCCGACGAAGCCGTCGCAGACGATGACGTCCGCGTCGCCCAAGAGCAGATCGCGTCCCTCGACGTTGCCGATGAAGTCGATCGGCGCCGCGCGCAAGAGCGGAAAGGCTGCCGCTGTCAGCGCGTTGCCCTTCTCCTCTTCTTCGCCGACCGAGAGCAGCCCGACTTTCGGCGCCGCCACATTGAGGACGCCGCGCGCGTAAGCGCAGCCCATTATCGCGAATTGCACGAGCCACTCGGGTTTGCAATCCACGTTCGCGCCGGAGTCGAGCAGCAACATCGGCCCCTTGCGTGCCGGCCATGCCGTTGCGAACGCCGCGCGTGCGATGCCCGGAAGCGTTCGCAAACGGATGGTGGAGATGGCGAGGAACGCTCCGCTGTTGCCGGCCGAGAACGCTGCGTCGGCTTCGCCGTCGCGCACGAGTTCGACCGTGCGGCCCATGGACGTGGCCGACCCGCGGCGTACTGCGCCCGCGGGCGCTTCATGCATCGCGACTTCTTCGGGCGCATGAACGACGCGCACGCTCGCTGACGCCTTCGACGCCGCGATCAGCGGTTCGATGCGCTTTTCATCGCCGACGAGGATCAGCGAGAAACCGAGTTGGGCGGCGGCACAGCAAGCGCCGGTCACGACCTCGTCGGGCGCAAGATCGCCGCCCATGGCGTCTATGGCGATGCGCGCGTCCTTAGCGTTCAATACTGATCACGTAATCCGACGACGCCTGGCCGCCATAGTAGACTTCAACGGCGAGCTGCGGGTTCGCGGCGCGCACTGTTTCGGCGACCGCTTCTGCATCCTTGAGCTTACGATTTGCCCCATAGTATAAGGAAAGAAGCGACGCGTCGCCGGCGTCGCGCAGCATCGCAAGCGCGATGCCTGCTGCGTCGTCCCCGTCGATGAGCCTTTCGGGCCGGCCATCGCGCGCATCCACTGCGCCCACGAGCTGATGCTGCTTGACGGCGACGCCGCCGATCGATGCGTCGCGGCCGGCTGCGAAGATCGATCCGGACACGGCGACGGTCGATTCCGCGAGCAATTCCTCGGGTGCGGGTTGCGCGTCGGCGGCTGTGTTGACCAGGGCGAAGAGCGCCGCGATGCCGTCGGGAATGGTCCGGGTCGGCACGACGACGACCTTCCGGTCGGTGAGTGCGCCGACTTCACGTGCGCTCAGAATGACGTTCTTGTCGTTCGGCAGCAAGTAGACGACCGGCGCTAGCACCTTGTTGACGGCGACGAGCAGATCTTTTACGGATGGGTTCATCGTCGCGCCGCCGAGAACGCTGACGTCGGCGCCGAGCTCCTTTGCGATCTTCACGAAGCCTTCGCCCGGCACGACCGCGACGATGCCGCGCGGCTTTGCTTCACGATCGACGACCAGGACGTTGTGCTGTTCTTCCATGTTGTCGATTTTGAGTTTTGAGACGACGCCGTGTTCGCGCGCGCTATCGGCGACGCGCTGCGGAAAATCCGTATGGATGTGGACGCGGATAGTGCCTTCGCCGCCCGCGACGATCAGCGAATCGCCTTGCGGCAGGAGCAGCGCGCGGAAACTATCGGCGTCGATGGTGGCGTCTGTAAGGACGAACTCCGTACAATATCGGTTGACGTCCACTTTCTGTCTGGTCGTGAACGTCGCGGCACGGATCGGCTTTCGCGGAAACGCGGTCGTGTAGGGAGCGCGTCCGGGCAGCATGCGTACGACGCCTTCCATGAAATACACGAAGCCCTGTCCTCCGGCGTCGACGACGTTGGCTTCTTTGAGCACCGCCAATTGATCGGGCGTCTTTTCAAGCGCTTCATTTGCCGCCGAGACCACGGCGTGCACGACGCTATAGAAGTCCTTTTCCGAGACCGCACTTTTGAACGCCGCGTTTGCCGCGGCCGACGCGACGGAGAGTATCGTGCCCTCGACTGGTTTGAGCAGCGCCTGGCGCGCGGCTTGCACGCCCTCGTCCAGTGCCGTGGCGAAATCGATCGTTTCGATCGCCGCCTTATGCCGGACTGCGTGGGCGAACCCGCGGAACATCTGCGAGATGATGACGCCGGAATTTCCGCGCGCGCCCATCAGCGCGCCCTGCGCTGCCGCGGCCGCGACGACCTTGATCTCGCGGCTCTTCACTTTGCACGCTTCGATCATCGCACTGCGCACGGTGAAGAACATGTTCGTACCCGTGTCGCCGTCCGGAACAGGAAATACGTTCAGGTCATTGACTACCGAACGATACTTCCGCAAGAAGTATGTCCCCGCGACGATGAAGTCGGCGAACGTCTTTCCGTCGCACTTCGTGATGCGCACGGCCGTCATTACGACGTCCCGTACAGCAGGCCCTTGAAGGCTTACGGCGCGTGTGGTATCATGCGTAGGTTGTCCAATTGATCGTGAAGGAACTACCATGGCGAAGCGATGCGATATCTGCAGCAAAGGCCCGGCGTCGGGAAATAACGTCAGCCACTCAATGCGCAAGACGCGCCGGCGCTGGCTGCCCAATCTTCAGTCCGTGCGCGTGAAAATCGCCGGCACCGTGAAGACCTCGCGGGTCTGCACGAGATGTCTGCGCTCGAAAAAAGTCACCCGCGCCGTCTAGTTCTCTGAAGGGGCCGATTTTATATCGGCCCCCGTTTTATTTGCTTGGGCCGATATAAAATCGGCCCCTTCAGACTCGTCGGCCCATTCAGCAATATCGTTAAGCGCGTTGTGAGAGGTGGTCGTAGCCGCGCGGTGGTAGCGGCCTTCGGCCGGAGTCGTCCACCGACCAGACCGCGCCGCTGCCCTTTTCAAACGCGCCGATCGCCCGAAGCGCCGTGCCGCAGCGGCCATGCAGGCCGCGCGCGACTTGCGTAAATGAGCGCCGTCTGATCGCGATCAGCAGCTCGTAGTCGTCTCCGCCGTCAAACGTAAGACGCAGCGCATCGTCGCCCGTCAGTTTCGCCGCGGCGCGAACGGCCGGATCCAACGTTAACAAACGGATATCGACAACGGCGTCAACCCCGGACGCGAAGGCCATCCGACCAACGTCAGTCGACAGGCCGTCAGAAATATCCATCATCGCATGAACCGCGGTCGAGCCGCCGAGAAACGCACCCTCGCGTAAACGCGGCGTCGGCCGAAGGTAAGCATCGCAGACCGTAGCTCGATCCCCCGACTCGAGCGCGTCAGCGAGCTGCCGATCGAGTACGCGCAGACCCGCGGCCGCTCGCCCCAGCGAACCCGTCACAGCGATGACGTCTCCGGGCTTGGCGCCCGAGCGAACGCGAAGGCGGCTCGGACGGACGTGCCCGGCTATGGTGACGCCGATCGTCAGCACCGGCGCGCGGACCACGTCACCACCCGCGATCGCGCACTGCGACGAATTCGCAAGTGAGGCCATGCCACGATATAGTCGCCGCAGCCAGTCAGCGTCGACTTCCTCAGTGATTCCGAGCGCGATCACAGCGACGGCCGGCCGTGCTCCCATCGCGGCGATGTCGGAAAGATTCACCGCCAGCGATTTCACTCCGAGATCCTCAGGCGATGTCGCATGCGAACGGAAGTGCACGCCGTCCACCAACATGTCGGTGGTCAGGACGGTAAGGTGCGAGCCCGGTGTTTTCCAGACCGCCGCGTCGTCGCCTATCCCGACGCGCAGCGCGCGCGGCGGCCGTCCAAGCGCATCCCGCAAGGAGGCGATGAGCGCGTCTTCAGTGAGTTGCGGCGCGGTCAGCGCGCGCACAATTCGCGGACGCGCCTGATCGTGGCGGCCGGATCTTTCGTGCCGTAGATGCCGGCGCCCATGACCACCGTGTCGGCGCCTGCGCGGGCGACATCGGCGACATTGTCGAGATGCACGCCGCCGTCCACTTCGATCTCGACATCCAGTGCGCGCGTGTTGATCGTCCGGCGGGCCTCCGCTATCTTCGCGGTGGAGGTCGGGATGTATGATTGACCGCCGAAGCCCGGATTGACGCTCATGACGAGCAGCAGGTCCACGTACGGCAATATCTCATCCAAGACGGACAGCGACGTCGCCGGATTGACCGAAAGACCGGCGCGCGCACCGCTCGCCTTGATCTGCTGCACGAGGCGATGCGCGTGCACCGTCGCTTCCCAATGCACGGTCACGATGTTGGCTCCGGCCGCGATGAAGTCGTCGACGTACCGTTCGGGTTCAACGATCATGAGGTGCACGTCGAAGGGCAGTGGCGAGAGCCTGCGCATGTCTTTGACGATCTTCGGCCCCCAGGTGATGTTGGGGACGAAGCGGCCGTCCATGACGTCGATGTGCAAGTAGTCGGCGCCCGCACGTTCGACCAACTCTATCTGCGCCCGGATTTCGGCGAAATCCGCTGAAAGAAGCGACGGCGCGACGCGAAACGCGCGCCGGTCTCCGACACGATTGACGGCCATACGGCGGCTTTCGGGGCGCCCGCCTCGAATTCCCTAGAGCGCGGTTGAGTTCACGAGCGCGTCGTTCACGAACGTTTCGATCGTCGCCGCTCCGGTGACGGTCACGTCGAACGAAAGCGTGAAACCCCCAGTGGTATCCTGATCGTAGAGCGTGCGCGAACCCTTGGCGTCCAATAGAACCACGCGCACACGTGCCGGAGCTGACGATGCCGGCAACGCGACGGAGACGCGCATCGCGCGCGATGACTCCGGCAGCGGCAGCGCGCCAGTCGGCGACGGAGACGGCTGCGGGCTTGGCGGCGGTGAGCCGTTCGCGGTATTGTCGATCGGCAGCGACGGCAACGGCGCCGGCGTGGGCGGCGCACCGCCGCTCACCTGTAGCGAGATGCGTTGATTCGGCAAAAGTTGGGAACCGGCGGGCGGATCTTCTGCGACGATCGTCCCCTTCGGCTTTGCATTCGGCGCTATGGCGAGAATCGTTACTTTGTCGAGCGCGATGCCCGCTTCTTTCGCCGCGGTCGCGGCGAACGAGGCTGGGTAGCCGACGAAGTTCGGCGCGTACTTCAACGGGCGTCCGCGCGCGACGACGAGATCCACTTTGGAACCAGCCGGCAACTCGGTAAACGCGTCGGGCTTTTGATCGAGGACGATGCCCGCCGTGACGTCCGACTGTTCGCGCGTCGTGATATCGCCCGCGACCAAGTGCGCATTCTCGAGCGCTACAATCGCATCGCGCTGCGACATCGCGCTGAGGCTCGGCACCTTGACGGTCGGCACGCCGTCCGAGACGATGATGTCGATGCTGCGTCCTTCGCGGACGTGCTCGCCCGCAGCGGGCAGTTGACCCAAAATCTCGTCTTTCGGCGCGCGAAAATCCGAGCGCCGAGAGATCGTGTGCAGTTCTAGATGCGCGCGCGCGGCGACAGTCTGCGCTGCCGAGAGCGTTAAGCCTTCGAGAGAGGGCACGGTCACCGAAGCGCTTGCGGGAGCAAAAAATCCGTTCAGCATGATGAAGAACCAGAGCAGAACGACGAGCGAAACGCCTAGTGCCCCCCACAGCGCGTAGGTCTGCCACGTCCACCCGAGCGCGCGACGAACCTGGCCCCGGGCGCGGCTCTTCTCCGCCGCGAGTTTGGCGCTGCGCTTGCCGACGGCAGACGGTCCGTCGCCCGAGCCGCTCACGCGAGCTGCTCCATGAGCGCGTCAGGGATATCGGCGTTCGACGAGACGCGCGTCACGTCGTCGTGTTCGTCGAGCGCGTCGAGAAGGCGGAGCACGTCCGGTGCTTCTGCAGCGCCGAGCGCCACCGTGGTCTTCGGAAGAAACTCGACGGCCGCCGATCCTAATGCGACGCCGCGCGGCCCGAGCAACCGGCGCTCCAACTCCTCGCGAGTTGATGAGAGCGAGCTCGGCTCCGTCACGATCTCCACTTCATCGCCGTCGATATTCACATCGAGAACGCCGGCGACGTCCGCGCACTCGAGCACATCGTCTTCAGAGATCCCAGCGGCGGGGAAACGCAGCACGCCGCGCTCATCGAACTGCCACGCGACGGAGCCGCTCTCGCCAAGATTTCCACCGTTGCGAGAGAAAAGGTAGCGCATCTCGGAAGCCGTGCGATTGCGATTATCGGTCACCGCGTCCACGATCACCGCCACGCCGCTCGGGCCGAACCCTTCGTAGCGGATCGCCTCGAATGACGCCGAGCCGCTGCCGGCACCGGTGGCGCGGGCTATCGCGCGACGGATGTTCTCCATCGGCATGTTCGCTTCGCGCGCCTTCGCTACGGCGAGTTTTAGTTTGAAGTTGGCGTCCGGATCGGGCAAGCCTGATTTGGCGGCGACGATGATCTCTTTGCTGATCTTCGTGAAGACCTGCGCGCGTTGCGCGTCGATCTTGCCCTTGTGGAGGCGGATGTTATGCCATTTGGAGTGACCCGACATGTCAGCGCGCCAGTCCGCTCACCGCGGCGCGAGCGACATGCCCAACCGCAGCCGGATGATGTCGCGGATCGTGCGCAGGATGACGCCCGCATTCGCGCCTTTAGAATAGCCCGTCGTGCGCGGGTAATGGTGCACGCCGCGCTCGACGATAGGCACGCCACGGCGCCGCAGTTTGATCAGCAGCTCGGAACTGATGAAGGCACCATTGGATTCGAGGCCGATGCCGTCCAGGGCGTCGCGCCGAAAGAGCTTGAACGCGCAATCGATATCGCGAACGCGCAACCCGAATACCGCGCGCACGATCAGATTGTACGTCTTGGCGATGAAGAGGCGGTGGGGCGGATCGTTACGCTTGATGCGAAAGCCTACCACCGCCGGCGCGCTCGCGGCGAGCGGCAAGAAGCCGTCGATCTCCCGCAGATCGAACTGACCGTCGGCGTCGGAGAAAAACACGAACTCCTTCGCCGCGGCGCTGAAGCCGGTCCGAAGCGCGGCGCCGTAGCCTCGGTTGCGCTCGTGACGAACGAGCCGCACGCGACCGTCTTCTGCCGCCAGACGTTCGACGACGGACACCGTGCCGTCTGAACTGCCATCATCCACGACGATCACTTCGACGTCCGCCACGAGCGGCGTGAGCGCAGCCAGGGCGTCGCGTACGGTCTTCTCGA
>JABCYQ010000018.1 GCA_013290125.1 Vulcanimicrobiota bacterium | reverse complement strand
AGCGCTACGGCGTGAATGCGCAGCGCCTTCCCATGGTCCCGGTTCGCCGCGGCGGTGTTCTGAATCAGAGACCGTCTCTGTAAACGCAGGTTTCACAAGCAGGGCAAGCGACGCTTGCCCTGCTACGGGGCTGTAGCGTATGTCACGCGGGTGATTCATCGAAGGCGCGTTTCACGTAGAGCCGCAACCCAAATAGTATCCCTACGGCGAACATCAGCGCGATCGCGCTGACGAGCGCGGCCTCCGGCGTGAGACGCCCCGACGCGTCCGGCGCAGAGAGGCCACCGGTCAGGTAACGCGCGCCAAGACGGAATCCGATAGCCGCCACAAAGAGAAAGGCGCCGAACGGCGACGCTTTTACAAACGCCGCTTTCGCCGTTTTGTCCACGCGGACTGTGCTGTGCACGCCCTGATACCAGCCAAGACCGACGCCCGCGATCAAGCCGAGCAGCATGTAGACGACATCGAGCGGGGAAACGACGCGCTCGTATACGATGTCGGCGATCGCCAGCACGAAGACGATGCCGGGGAAGACCCACAGGCTGCCTATCGGGATCTTACGCTCGCGCGAAAGTCGAAACGCGATAACACCGGCGACCAATAACAGTACGGCGATGTTGATGTACGTCTGTGGGCTCACTTCACGCATCCTTCGCGATGTCGGCGACGAGACGATCGCTCAGCCGCTCGATGATATCGGCTTCCTGCCGCGCGCGCTCCATCGCGGACTCGAGCGTCGCGCACGCGTTCGCGCCTGGCATGGAGATCGCCGACGTGTAGAACTTGTCCGGGGCTTGGAATAGAGGCTCCACGCGGATGTCGCGCTGTCCGCCGTCGGGCGTGGCGAAGAGATAACGCACGCACGCGAACCTGCACGAGCCGCCGAGCGAATCCCATTCCTCGTTCGGCGGCGCGTGACGTTTCAGAACGGCGACCGGATCGAGTCCCTCCCACGCCTGGATCGTGCCGTCGGCTTCGACTTTCACGCGGTAGGGCGCGGGATACGCAACGATGCGCAGCGTCTTTTGGAATTCTTCGCCGATGCGCTCGATCGCTTGACTCGCCGATCGCGGGCTCGTCTCGCTGGATTCGACCCGGGCCTGATCGATCACGAGCGTCCGGCCCTTCGGCGGGTCGGAGAAAAGAACGCCGCCCTGGATCTGCGTCAGCGACGGGTAGTCGCGGTGCAGTTCCTTCAGCAGTTCGCCTTGCATCCCAGGATCGAGCGGTGGACCCGGCACGATGCGATACAGCCCGACCGTGATCTTGAAAAAGTTGAAAGGTGCGAGGTTGATAGCATGGCCTCCCGCGGCGGACCATGAAGGTCCGCCCTACATGGCGGACCATATACGTCCGCCCCACATCGTCGGGCGGATTCCATGCGACGCGCCAAGTATCTTTGGCGCGCAGCCATGAAGAACGCCGCAATGACGTATTTTGCTTTCCTGCGCGCCGTCAACGTCGCGGGCCATCAGCCGGTCGCGATGGCCGATCTCCGCTCCATGCTCGCAGCGATCGGCATGGATGAGCCTCAAAGCGTGCTGCAAAGCGGCAACCTTATCTTTCGATCCAGCGCGAAGCGCACCGATGATCTCGAGAGCCTCCTCGAGCGCGAAGCCGCGAAACGGTTGGCGCTAAAAACCGACTTCATGGTGCGCTCGGCCGACGAACTGGCTGCAATCGTCTCAACAAATCCATTCCGCCCCGAAGCGAAGAGCGACCCGGGCCATCTTGTCGTGCTGTTCTGCAAGGCCGAAGCTGATAAAAAGCGCGTTTCAGAACTTGCGGCAAGCATCACCGGTCGCGAGAAAGTGCGGGCGAAAGGCAAGCAGCTCTACATCTTCTACGCGGATGGAATAGGAAGATCGCGACTCACAAATGCGGTGATCGAGCGGAAGATCGGCACGCCGGGCACGGGCCGCAATTGGAATACCGTGCTCAAACTCGCGGGCCTTTGTGAAACTTCGCCCGTTAGGACGAGCTCAAGGGCCGACTAGCGTCGGCCAATTCTTGCTCCTGCGAAATGAAAACATCAATCCGACAGGAGAAACGTTAAGTAAGCCGACTGGCCGGCGCCTCGTCGCAAATTCCGTCTTTCGGAGGGAATGGACGAAAGACAAACAAGAAGGCCCAAGAAAAACCGCCGCAATCGTTCGGTCTTTATACCCATCGCGTCGGGACTGCCGGGCTTCCTCTTATAGGAACGCTTGGACGAGTGGTCCCCCCGCTTCCGGAGAGCACGATGCAGATCAAGCCGTTCACAGACACGCCGATCAAGTACCTGGAGTACGACGGCCGCCCGTCAGCCGACGTCAAAGAGCTCGGTTTGTCCACTGACGATTACCTGCGCATGTATCGCGAGCTTGTGTTCGCACGCGCGGTCGATGATCGTTGCTACATCCTCGTGCGCCAAGGCCGCTCGGGCTTTTTCGCGCAAATCGCCGGACAAGAAGCGAGTCAGATCGGCAGCGCGCTTCCGCTGCGGGCACAAGATTGGATGTACGGCGACCATCGCTCGCAAGGGAGCCTCATGATCAAGGGGCTCAAGGCATCCGAATGGTTCGCGCATCAACTTGGGCGGATGCTCGATCCCAGCCAAGGCCGCCTCATGCCGCACGGTCCGGGCCGGCGCGACCTCAACATGCCGCCGCCGTCTTCAACGGTCGGGAATCAGATCACAGAAGCGGTCGGCACCGCGATGGCGCAGCACATCAAGAAATCCGACGGCATCACGATCTGCTATTTCGGCGACGGTGCGACGAGCGAAGGCGACTTCCACGTCGGGATGAACTTCGCAGCGGTCTACAATTCGCCGGTGATCCTGTTCTGTCAGAACAACCAATACGCGATCAGCGTGAAGCTCGAAGAACAGACGCATACGAAGACCATCGCCGAGAAGGCTAAAGCATACGGCATGGAAGGCTTCTTGGTGGACGGCAACGACCTGCTCGCGGTCTACGCCGTGACCAAACATTGCGCCGACAAAGCGCGTGCCGGCCGCGGGCCGAGCCTGATCGAATCGTACACCTATCGCTATGGACCGCACTCATCGGCCGACGACGACACGCGCTATCGTCCAAAGGGCGAACTCGAGATGTGGCGCACGCAGCGCGACCCGATCATGCGTTTCCGCAACTTCCTCGCTTCGCAAAAGCTCTGGGATGAGAAGAAGGAAGAAGCGTTGCTCGTCGACGTCAAAGCCGAAGTCGCGAAGGCGCTGGCCGAAGCCGAAGCGAGTCCGGTGCCGGAGATGATGACAGTGCTCGATCACACCTATGCGGCGTACACGCCGCAGCTTGAGTGGGAGCGCAAAGAGCTCGCCGCCGAGCTCGGCGTCTAAAGGGGCTGCGACGAGATGGCAACGGTAGAAGTAGAAAAGAAAACAACGCTGTCCACCATGGTGCAGGCGGTCCGCTCGGCGATGATCGACGAGATGACGCTCGACCCCAACGTGGTCACGCTCGGCGAGGACATCGGACCGCGCGGCGGCGTCTTCCTGGTCACAGAAGGGCTTATCGACAAGTTCGGCAAGGATCGCGTCATCGACACGCCGCTCGCCGAGCTCGGGATAATCGGCGCCGCCGTCGGCATGGCGATGTTCGGATTGCGGCCGGTGGCCGAGATCCAATTCATCGATTTCCTTTTCCCCGGATTCGACATGCTCGTCTCCGAAGCGGCGAAGATGCGCTACCGATCCGCCGGGCAGTTCTACTGCCCGATGGTCGTCCGCTCGCCGTACGGCGGCGGCGTGCGCGGCGGCGGCTATCACTCGCAGTCGCCCGAGGCGTACTTCGTCGCCACGCCGGGTCTGAAAGTCGTCGCGCCCAGCAATCCGTACGATGCGAAAGGCCTGCTCATCTCGTCGATCCGCGACGACGATCCGGTGGTCTTCATGGAACCGAAGAAGATCTACCGGTTTCAGAAGCAAGAAATTCCAAACGGCGCGTACGAAGTGCCGCTCGGCAAAGCGGCCATCGCGCGGGAAGGCAAACACGTCTCGCTCATCACGTTCGGCGCGATGGTCCAGCTCGCGCTCGATGCGGCCGAGAAGCTGAAGCCGCAAGGCGTCGACGTCGAAGTGCTCGATCTGCGGACGTTGCAGCCGTACGACTGCGACGCAATCATGACCACGGTCGCGAAGACCGGTCACGTCGTCCTGCTGCAGGAAGCGCCGCGCATCGGCGGCTTTATGGGCGAGATCGCGGCCTATATCGCCGAGACCGGCATCGAATATCTGGAGGGACCGATCGTCAGAGTGGGCGGCTGGGACACGCCGTTTCCCTACGCGCTCGAGAAAGCGTACATGCCGAACGTCGAGCGCGTCACCCGCGCCATAAAGAAGACGCTCAACTTCTAGTCGTCGCCGCTCGCGGCGGCCGCGCGCCGGCCGCAGCCGAAGAAGGATGCAACATGGCAGTCGAACTGGAGATGCCCGAGCTGGCCGAATCAGTCGTCGAAGGCGAGATCGTGAAGTGGCTCGTCAAAGAGGGCGATATGGTCGAGCAGGACCAGTTGCTCGTCGAGGTCATGACCGACAAGGTGACGGTCGAAGTGCCGTCGCCATACGCCGGCATCTTGCTGAAGCAAGTGGCGAAGGAAGGCGAAGTGGTTCCGATCGGCAAGCCGATCGCTATCTTCGGCCAGCCGGGCGAGAAACTCGACGACACGACAAAACTCGAGCACGTCACGCCGCACGTCCAGGCATCCGACGCAGCGCCCAACGGTAAAGTCGAATCGCAACCAGCCGCTGCCGCCGAAGCGCCCAAAACCGCCAAGGCCGCTGAGCCGTCCGCGAAGGCCGCGGAGTCATCGGCGCCAGTCGCGCGCGAAGCGGCTGACACTTCGCTTGCCGGCAAACCGCTTGCCGCACCAGCCGTGCGCAAGCTCGCGCGCGAACTCGGCGTTGATCTCGCAGCAGTCCGCGGATCCGGTGAAGGCGGGCGCATCCAGCGCGGCGATGTCGAGCGCGTGTCGAAATCCGGTGCCGCGGCGCCGGCCGCGTCGTCTGGAGCGCAGCGTTCGCAAGCGGCGGCGCCAACTGCTCTGCCGGAGCGCGTGCCGTTGCGCGGTCTGCGCCGCAACATCGCGCAGCACATGATCCACAGCAAGCACACGGCGGCGCACACGCTGCAGGTGGACGAAGCGGATATGACCGAGCTCGTCCGCTGGCGCACGCGCAGCAAAGAGCGTGCGGCAGAGCGCGGCGTGAAGCTCACGTATCTGCCTTTCTTCGTCAAAGCCGCTACTGCGGCGCTCAAGAAGTATCCGTTCGTGAACTCTTCGCTGGATGATGCAGCCGGAGAGATCGTGCTCAAGAAGAACTACAACATCGGCATCGCCACGGACACTGAAGCCGGCCTGGTCGTGCCTGTCATACACGACGCCGATCAAATGAGCATATTCGAACTGGCGCGCGAGATCGTCAATCTCGCCGAGAAAGCGCGTAACGGCAAACTCTCACACGACGATATCACCGGCGGAACGTTCACCATCACCAATGTCGGATCGGTCGGTGGCCTGCTGACGTTCCCGGTGATCAACCATCCGGAAGTGGCGATCATGGGAACCCACAGCATCCAGGAGCGGCCGGTGGTTCGCGATGGCCAGATCGTCGTGCGCAGCATGGTCTACCTTTCGCTCGCTTTCGATCACCGCGTCGTCGACGGCGCGCTCGCCGCGCGCTTCTTGCGCGAGATCGCAGACCTTCTCGCTGCGCCCGAACTACTATTGATGGAAGGGAATTAGTCGCGTGCCGACATCCTACGACGCGATCGTCATCGGCGGCGGGCCAGGCGGCTACTCTGCCGCGATCCGCTTGGGCCAGTTGGGCAAGAAGGTGCTGTGCGTCGAGCAAGAGCGCTTGGGCGGAGTCTGTCTCAATTGGGGCTGCATGCCCAGTAAAGCGCTGCTCCACGTCGGCGAAGTGATCACGCAGGCAAAAGAGCTCGAGCAGATGGGCGTCACGTTCGGCGCGCCGAAGCTGGACCTCGCCACGCTGAACAAGTGGAAAGCCAAGATGATCGACGATCTCGTCGGCGGCATCGGCTCACTATATAAATCGAACAAAGTCGAGTCGGTATTCGGTGTCGCAGAGATCGTGGACAAGAGCACCGTGAAGGTCGCCAAGACCGAAGGCGGCTCGGAGACATTCACGTGCGCTTCGCTCATCATCGCAAGCGGCTCGGAGCCCATTCCGCTTCCCAACATGGAACGCAACGGCAAGACGATCCTCAACTCCGACGACGCGGTCTCGTTGACCGATCTTCCCAAGACCATTCTCATCCTCGGCGCGGGCGTCATCGGCCTCGAGTTTGCCACGATCTACCGCCGCTTGGGCGCGGACGTGACCGTCGTGGAGATGATGGATCGCGCGTTGGGTGATACCGACCTCGAGATCTCGCAGACGCTGCTGCGCTCGCTGAAGAAGCAAGGCATCAACATATACCTCAAGACGAAGTGTGCTTCGGTCGAAGTGCGCGGATCGAAGGTCTCGGCCAAACTTGAGGGCGAGCTGACGGAAACGCGCGAGTTCGATAAGGTGCTCGTCGCCGTCGGCCGCCGGCCGCGCACGCCAAAGGGTGTGGACAAACTCGGCATCAAGATGGAACGCGGCTTCATCGGCGTTGACCTGCGCCGCATGACTAATGTAGCCAGCGTGTACGCCGTGGGGGATTGCGCCGGCGGGCCATTGCTAGCGCACAAGGCGATGAAGGAAGGCGTTGTCGCCGCTGAGGTGATCGCGGGCCTACCGTCTGCATACGATCCGATGGCGGTTCCCAACTGCGTCTACACCGATCCGCAAGTCGCCACCGCCGGTCTTTCCGAAGAACAGGCGAAGGCCGCGGGTCACGAGATCAGCATCGGCAAGTTCCGGCTGACGGCGCTCGGCCGCGCGCGCACGGTCGGTGTCACCGACGGCATGGTCAAGATCGTGGGCGATAAGAAGACCGACCTGGTCTTAGGCATTCACGCCGTCTCGCCGATGGCGGAAGCGATGATCGGCGAAGCGGTGATCGCGATCGAGATGGGCGCCACGGTCGAAGACATCGGATTGTCGATTCACGCGCATCCCACGTTCGGCGAATCGATCATGGAGGCGGCCGAAGCGCTTCACGGCAAAGCCATCCATATCGTCAACACCAAGACGGGTTGATCCACTATGTCCACCGCCGCGCTGCGTGATCTCGGCGTCGTCGCCTACGAACCGGCGTGGCGCATGCAGAAAACGTTGCTGGAGACGCGTGCGGACGATCTGATCGGCGATACGTTCTTGCTCTGCGAGCACACGCCGGTCATCACAATGGGCAAGTCCGGCAAGAAACACAATCTGCTCGTCGCCGCCGAAGATCTGCGACGACGCGGAGTAGATTATTTCGAGGTTGAACGCGGCGGCGATCTCACGTATCACGGACTGGGTCAACTTGTCGGCTATCCGATCTTCAAACTTGCTCGCTTGCGCGAAGTGCAAGGCTTCGTGCGGCGCATGGAAGAGAGCATCATCCGAGCGCTCGCGCATTTCGGTGTGGAAGGCGTGAGACGTAGCGATCATCCCGGTGTTTTCGTGCGCGACGCGAAGGTCGCGTCGATCGGAGCGGCCGTGCGGCGCAGCGTCACCTATCACGGTTTCGCGCTCGACGTCTGCACCGATCTCTCATACTACCGCTTGATCAATCCGTGCGGAATGCCGGAGGTGGCGGTCACGAACGTTTCGCTGGCTGCCGGACGTGACGTCAGCGTGGCTGAGATGAAGAGGCCGCTCCTCGACGCGTTCGCCACGGTCTTCGATCTGAAGTTCGTAAGCCAGCCAGAAGGGGCCGACCGGCCAGAAGGGGCCGACTTTATGTCGGCCCAAGTGTCGTAGCCCATGATCGCCCGAAAACCCGAATGGCTCAAAGTCAAACTGCCGAGCGGCGACAACTACGAGCGCCTGCGCGGCATCGTCAAAGAGCGCGGCCTCCACACCGTCTGCCAAGAGGCGATGTGTCCGAACATCGCCGAGTGTTGGGGTGTCGGCACAGGCACGTTCATGATCCTCGGCGCTACGTGCACGCGCGGCTGCCGCTTCTGCAACGTCAAGACCGGGCTGCCGAATCCCGTTGATCCGCTCGAAGCGTACAAGCTCGCGCGCTCGATAGAAGACCTCGGCTTGAACTATGCAGTGATCACGTGCGTGGACCGCGATGATCTACCGGACGGCGGTGCGGCTGCGATGGCAGCGGCGATCCGCGCTATCCGCGCGCGCACACCGCATGTGAAAGTGGAAGTGCTCACGTCAGACTACCGCGGCGATGAAGCGGCGCTCCGCGTTGTGATCGACGCAGTGCCCGACGTCTACGCACACAACATCGAAACGACGCGCGCGCTGACGCGTTCAGTCCGCGATCGACGCTGCGGCTACGACCAGTCGCTGCACGTGCTGGCAAATGCGAAGGCGATGCGGCCGGAGATGTTCACGAAATCGAGCATCATGCTCGGCCTCGGTGAGACTGACGACGACGTCTTGCATACGGCGCGAGATCTGCGCGGCGCGGGCGTGGACATCATCACCTTTGGTCAGTATCTGCAGCCGACGAAGAAGCATCTCAACGTCGTGGAGTTCGTCACGCCGGAGAAATTCGCGTGGTTTGCGGCGCAGGTGAAGCCGATGGGCTTCCATCAGGTCGTGAGCGGACCGCTCGTTCGCTCGTCGTATCACGCCGAGCAAGCCTTCGCTACGATGCTCTGACCGACCAATCACACTGAGGGGAACTACCTGAAGGGGCCGACGTTAGTCGGCCCAAGCGAACGTGACGTGGGCCGACTAGCGTCGGCCCCTTCAAATATAGCGATCAGATAGCGCTGACGTCGCCTAAGGTCACGCGAACATCGCCTCCGCTCGTGCGCAGAAACAGCGCGCCGTCGGAACCGACACCGAGCACCGAACCCTCGTGCACCACCGAACCGTCGAGCGCTTTCACCGCGACGGTCTGTCCGTCTAGCGCTGCGTCGGCCGCCCAGCGTTCGATGACCCGCGTCGGGTAGCGAAGCAGCTCATCAAACGACTGCTCGTACTGTGTGAGCAACGTCACTAGCAGGGCGGTACGATCAATCAGCACGCCAGCGCCGTCCGTCAACCAGGCGGCGTCTAATTCTGGCGGCACCTTCTTCGGTCGATTGACATTGATCCCGGCGCCGACGACTACCCGTGACGACGCGCCGATCGACCTCGCCTCGCACAAGATTCCAGCACACTTGCGTCCGCGCAAAAGCAGGTCGTTCGGCCATTTGAAGCCCGCCGCGACACGCGTTTCGCGCTCGATAGCACCTCGGATCGCAAGCGCCGCCCAAAAGCCGACGGCCGGCAGACACGCATGCGGGATTTCGGCCGGAAGGATCGTGGAACAGAGCAGGCCAGCCGCCGGCGGCGACGTCCACGAGCGGCCGCCGCGGCCCCTACCTGCCTCCTGTGACTCCGTAACAAATGATATGCCAAGCGCATCATATGCATACAGTGACTCGAGCGCGCGAGCGTTGGTCGAGTCCACCGTTACCGAATAGCGCACCCGACCGAACCTTGGCAACGCTGCGACGCCGGCCGCGATAGCGACCTCATCGAGCAGCACGGGCGGGAACGACGCATCGGCGGTCAACGGATACACCTCGGAACAAGATGGAACGAATTCCGGAGGACCACGGTCTTGGCGCGTAAAGTTACGATCAAAGAACTCGCAGTTCGCCTCAACGTATCGGTGCCGACGCTTCGCAAATACGGCGAGTGCGGCCTGTTGGACGTCGACTCGGTGCAAGGGCGCACCAATCTCTTCGACGAGGAAGAAGCGGTCGCGCGCGTCGATGAGATCAACCGGTTGAAGAGCAAGGGATACTCGCTCTCGCTGATCCGCGAGAAACTCGACGCGCGTCCTTCAGGATTCGCGCCGCTCGACCTCGGCATCGCCGGGCCGAACGTCTCGCACGGCCGGCACGTGCTCTACGTCGTGCAGGACCTCGACGAATACCACGCATTCGCGCGCGACTTCATCGTCAACGCGTTGCGCGGCGATCAGGCGGTCATGCTCGTCGTACACCCGGATCATCGCGAACCGCTCGAACATCTCGTCGCGGCGAGCGGCTTCGATCTGCGTCAGCTCGAGAACTCAAGGCAGCTCACGTTCACGTGGTTTGAGTCGGCGCCGGCGCATTTGGTCGCGTCGCAGCAAGTAGATGCGTTTCACGACACCGTCATGGGCATCCTCAACGCGGGTTGGCAATCGCTGCGGCTGCTCGGTCATCCCGAGATGGATCCCGACGGCACGGACGACTCCGTGCTCGCGGCGTACGAAGCCCACATCACGCAATGGGCGGCCAAGCTTCCGATCATCGTCGTCTGCACGTGGATGGCGAGCAACGGCAACGCCGACATCCTCTTGCGGTTGCAGCATCACCATCGGGAGTTCGTGCATCGCGAAAGCGTGTTCTTCCGCGCCTCGTAGTTAACGGAAGCGACGGAGTCGCGTAGGGGCCGGCCGAAAGGTCGGCCCCTACGCATGTAGCGTACACCCGTGCATGGCGACGTCCTACGTGATGCTGTCGTTCGAAGGTCCCGACGTGTATAGCCGCGCCGGCGGCCTCGGCGTGCGCGCGGCGGAACTCGCAAGCGCGCTTGCATCGCGCGGCGCGCAGACGGATCTTTACTTCGTCGGCGACCCAGAGCTCGCGCCTACCGAAACGCCGGCGCCGGGGCTCACGTGGCATCGCTGGTGTCAGTGGATCTCGCGCTATCATCCCGATGGCGTGTACGACGGCGAATGGGGAAAAGTGCTCGACTATCAGCGCACGATTCCGCAACGCGTCGTGGACGCGCACGTGAAGCCCGCGGCCGAACGCGGCGACCGGGTCATTGTGCTGGCCGAAGAATGGCAGATGACTCAGACCGCGATCATGATCCGCCAACTCGCCGACGTCGCCGGACGCGGCGACGCCGTCGACATCTTGTGGAACGCGAACAACGTCTACGGCTTCGATCGCATCGATTGGCGGCGCCTCAAACGCGCCACGACCATCACGACGGTCAGCCGCTGGATGAAACACATGATGGCGGCCGTCGGCCAGGATCCGCTGATCATCCCAAACGGCATTCCAAAGGCGCGTCTTGCAGCCAAGCCGCCGCCGAAACTCGTGAGCGAGATCTCGCGTGCGCTCGGCGCCGGCATCGGCCTCGTGAAATTCGGGCGCTTTGACCCTGACAAACGCTGGCTGATGGCGGTCGATGCGGTCGCGGAGCTTAAGCGCATCGGACGCCGGCCAAAACTTGTGATGCGCGGCGGGGCGGAACCGCACGGCAACGCAGTTCGTGAACGGCTGCGCACGCGCGGGCTTTCTCACCAGATCGTGCGTTCGGTTCCGAACGGACTTGCGGCGGCGATCGCAGGCGCGGTCGAGGATGTCGTCGAGTTGCAGTACTTCGTCTCGGACAGCGATCGCGACGCGCTGTACGCAGCTGCTGACGCGGTGCTGGCCAACAGCGGCCGCGAACCGTTCGGGCTCGTCGGGTTAGAGGTGATGGCGGTGGGAGGCGTGGCGGTCACCGGCGCGACCGGCGAGGACTACGCGCTGCCGTTTGACAACGCGCTCGTGGTCGACACCGATGACGGCACGGAATTGGCCTCGTACGTCGCGCGGCTCCAGGACATGCCGGAGCTTCAGAAAAACATACGCGCAAGAGGTCTGGAGACGGCCGCCCGGTTCACATGGGACCATGCCGTGGACATCCTCGAGCGGAAGATAGAGTACGTGCGGCTGGCGCGATAGCGTGCCTGCCGCACGTTCGTGAAAGGAATCCCCTGGTGGAACGAACGTTGCTTCTCGCAAAACCAGATGCGGTCCAGCGCGGATTGGTCGGCGAGATCATCTCCCGCTTCGAACGTCGCGGATTGCAGATCGTGGGTCTGAAGCTGCTCGCCATCTCGACGCAGCTCGCCAAAGAGCACTACCGCGAACATGTCGGCAAGCCGTTCTTCAAGCCGCTGGTCGAGTACATCACGGCCACTCCGGTCGTCGCGATGGTGGTGGAGGGCCCGAACGCGGTCGAACTATGTCGCGCGACGATCGGCGCGACGAATCCCGTCGCCGCGACGCCGGGATCGATTCGCGGTGATCTCAGCATGCAAGTCGGTCGCAATCTCGTGCATGGTTCCGACAGCGTCAAAAGCGCGAAACGCGAAGTCAAACTGTTCTTCAAGACATCCGAACTCCTGACGTACAAGCGCGCCACGCAGCGCTGGATCACGGAGTAGCGCGATATGCCAGAACTGACCGCCCCGGCGATCGCGGAAATCCGAGCGCGCGAAGTCCTCGATTCGCGCGGCAATCCGACCGTGGCTGTGCGCGTCACGACATCCGACGGCGTCAGGGCAGAAGCGATGGTCCCATCGGGCGCTTCGACCGGAACGCACGAAGCGATCGAATTGCGCGACGGTGACGCAAAGCGCTACCTCGGCAAGGGCGTGCTCAAAGCGGTTGACAACGTCAACGGACCGATCGAACGAAAACTTCGCGGGATGGACGTCACCGACCAGGGCGAGATCGACCGCACCCTGATCGCGCTCGACGGTACGAAGAATAAGGCGAAGCTCGGCGCGAACGCGATCCTCGGCGTCTCACTCGCCTGCGCCCACGCTGCGGCCGCGAATCTCGGCCTTCCTTTATACCGCTATCTGGGCGGCGCGCAAGCGCGCGTCATGCCGGTGCCGATGATGAACGTCATCAACGGCGGCAAGCACGCCGACGGCGCGCTGCAGTTCCAGGAGTGCATGATAGTGCCGCTCGGCGCGCCCTCCCTGACCGAGGCCGTGCGCTACGGAACAGAAGTCTTCCATCAACTAGGCAAGATCCTGAAGAAGAAAGGCTTTGCCACGACGGTCGGTGACGAGGGCGGTTACGCGCCGCCGCTCACTCACATCGCCGAAGCGCTCGAACTGATCACCGACGCGATTGCCGCCGCCGGCTACAAAGCTGGACGCGACATTGCGATCGCTTTGGACCCCGCTGCCAGCGAATTCCGCGAGAAGGGCGGCTACCTCGCCGAGCGCGGCAAGAAACCGCTCTCGTCCGCGAAGATGATCGACCTCTACGAAACGCTTGCGAAGGACTTCCCCGTCGTCAGCATCGAGGACGGACTGGGCGAAGATGACTGGGCGGGCTGGAAAGAGCTCACGCGTCGGCTTGGCGATCGCGTGCAGCTCGTCGGCGACGATCTCTTCGTCACCAACGTGAAATACTTACGCCAGGGTATCGCCGAAGGCGCGGGCAACGCGATCTTGGTGAAGGTCAACCAGATCGGTACGCTGTCCGAAACGATGGATTGCGTTCGCACAGCGCAGGAAGCCGGCTACCGCGCCGTCATCTCGCACCGTTCCGGTGAGACGGGCGACACCACGATCGCCGACATCGCCGTCGCGCTCAACGCTGGACAGATCAAGACCGGATCGCTGTCACGGAGCGATCGCGTTGAGAAGTACAATCGTTTGATGGCGATCGAAGCCGCGCTTGGAGAGAACGCCGTTTATCCCGGCGCATCTGCGTTCCGCCGACCGTAGGGCAAGCATCGCTTGCCCAAAATAAGCGGCGCCGCGAATCCCGTTGACTCGCTTCCTATTCCTTCCTATACTATGGAGGTGGCCGGCGCGGGCCTGTAGCTCAGTTGGTCAGAGCGGCCGGCTCATAACCGGTTGGTCGCAGGTTCAAGTCCTGCCGGGCCCAAACGGTCGAAACGTGCGCCCCCATCGTCTAGAGGCCTAGGACACCGCCCTTTCACGGCGGCGACGGGGATTCGAATTCCCCTGGGGGTACATTTCCCGAATTCTGAACGCGGATGATCGCGAACCATGATGTATCTCGCGACGTTGTCATGACCGTATCTGATTGGAGCGCGCTGTTCTTTGCCCGGTTAAGCGAAAGGCGGCCGGGCTTGGCCGCGCCGTCGGGCCCGGATGAAGATGGGCACTACACGTCGGAGCTCAACGGTAAGGCAATATCTGTGATGGGCTGCGACGACTGTTTTGCGACGGTGTGGCTCGAAGGCTCTCCCGTGTGCGACTATTCAAACGCTACTGCAGCCGACGCCGAAGAAGCAGCCCTGTTCGTCGCAACCTCCGCGAAGTAGTGGGTCAATCGGGCGTCAAGAACAACAGACGATCGGAATAGTCAAACGTCATATTGAACGACGACAGCACCCTCATTCCCAGAAACGCAGGAGCCACCGGAACGTTTGAGTAGCCCCTCGCGTATTCGAATGGGAAGACACGCACGTTTGGAACTTTGAACGGGCCGATGGCGAGCTCGCCAATTGTACCGATGCTCGAATACTTGCCATTCGAATTTGCGATGTCCGGGTGCGCCGCCATGAATCCCGCACTCATCGTCATCAGGAACATCAACCCCGAGGAAACGCCAGCCGGAAAGGTCGCGTTGCCATTCGCCGTCACCGGGATCTGCGGCAAGCCGTCGTCAAAGGTAAGGGCGATGGACGGCCTTGCTCCGTCGAAGTGAAACGACGAAGGATCTTGAAACGTCACGAGCTTCTTATCAAAGTCGATGGTGACGACGGTCTTGGCGAACACGTCGCTTCCCAGAATCCCATCGTAGGGCCCACTATAGTTCCCGTTGATGACGGCCACGTGTACATCGCGCATCTGCATGTCGCCGACGTCGATCGAATCTACGGTCGGCGCGGCCTCCTGGGCCTTTGCATTCTCGTTAAGCTTTAATCCGCCGATCTTCGCGAAGTGCTTGCTGAGCTTTATCCCATCCGTTGAGCTATCGAGAAGAAAGTGACCGTCGGTGCCATTTACCGAACCTACGATGATCACGCCGCCGTGATTATCGAATGGCACCGTCGTGCTTCCGCTCGCGGGCAGCCAGAGATACTGATGCGGTGTCGGTGGGTTGACCGCGGTCGTGTCGAACTGCGCGTTCCACTCGAACTTCGTCAACGTGCTGATCGTGTCATAGTATTGGACCGTGTGCGCGACGACCACCGGACCTTCGGCGCGGTAATCGCGATACTGCTCCAAAACCGCATAGCCGTTCGGATCATAAACGACGCGATCGATGAAAGCTGTATTCTTGTTGAAGTAGACGTCAGCTGTAACCCCGTTCGGCGGCTGGATTCGGATGATATCGTCAGGCGGCGCCGATCGCAGATATTTTGCATTTAGAGACGAGTCGAAGGCCTCGGCATAGACTATGGATGCGGTGACCCGGTAAGGACGCGCGAACCCGGTCTCCTCGGAGACGTTGTCGTTCGTCGAGCCGTACCAAAACTTCTGGCCATCGAAGCCGATGCTTGAGGTCGACCCGAGATACGTGAACTCATAGCGATAGAAGGCGCCCGCCTGCCAATCGACAGATGTTGCGCTGTCGGGATTGCCGATTTCGTCCTTCCATGTGCTCGACCAGTACCTGATGAACGGCGCTGCTTTGCCGTCCGACAACGAGTAGCCCACCGCCGCTTCGTGGCGTGCGAAGACGTCGGCGACGGTGGGGGGGATCGCCGTAGCGTCGGCACGCGCCAGCGACGGCATGGTTCCCGACAGGATCGCAGTTGCAAAAGAAAACGCCCAAAGCTTTGAGCGCATGGCGCTTCACCTCGGTCTTCGGAATGAGTCTATTCGCCTTTCCAGCGCTGCGGGCTAGGTCCTCTACTGTCGGGCGCGAATGTCCACGTGCGTCAGCGCGGGCGAATAGCTCAGTTGGTAGAGCGCCGCCCTTACAAGGCGGATGTCGGGGGTTCGAGCCCCTCTTCGCCCACCACGAACGGTACTACCGGTGAGGGACGTCGATGCGAAATTCGCATGGTGGTCGTTCCTGCTCTACGGAGCGGCGAGCTCGAATCACGTTGCCGCTTGGAATCCCGGCGGTTCTGAGTTTCGGCGCCGCCGCGATGATCGCCGCGTGCGGCGGCGGAGGCTCGTGCGTCTGCGCACCACCGCCCGTATTTGGATCACCACCTCCGCAAGCTCCATCTACTTCGGTGCCGTTCGCCGCTGTCGGTCAACAATTTCCATTGCCCGGCATTGCGAACTACTCGGAGTCCATCACGGTTCCTAACAACAACCAGTCCGGTACGACAAGTTCATTCGTCGTAAGCCTCTTCACGCAGCCGTTTCCACCGTTGATCAAGATCCGGAATTCTCTACAGCCGCACGGGGCGCCGAGACATGCGCATCCGCTCAGCATCTCGCCATCGGGGGGCACGCCGCTTCTCTATCTCAGCGTCGAGTCGCCGGTGAACGCAACATTCTCGACGATACCAGCGTTTCAGATCACGGTGCCGCAGTCGACTGCTGGCCAGAACTATTTCATGGCGCTCTGGGATCCGACGACCGTCGGGCCATATAGCTGGCAGACGGTCGGCCAATTCTCCGTCAGCGGATCAACTCTGAATTTCGCCGGCGCGCCGGTGCCTATGCCCATAAACGCAGGCGGCTCCGCCGGATTGGCTCTTTTCTCGGAGCCAGTGGCCAGTCCGACGCCGGCATCTCCCGCGCGGATCTATATCGCCAACCCAGCCAACAACACGGTCACCATGTACGATCAAAACGGGAACGTGCTCAACCCGTCGGGCGGATTTCCGAATCTGAGCAAGCCCTACGGACTCGCGTACGACACCGCCAATAGCCATCTCTATGTGTTCAATCTCTACCCCTTTAACAACAACGTCACGAGTTACGACAAGAACGGCACGCAGATCGCACTGACTGGGACGTTCCCGAACGCGTTCGGCGCGGCGATCACGTTCGATTCAGCAAACGACGAGCTGTACGTCGCAAACGGCGCCGAAAATAGCGTCACCGCGTACGATCAGAACGGAAATCAGATCACGGTGACGGGGTCGTTCCCGAGTCTCAACGCGCCACAAAGTCTGGCGTTTGATTCCGCAAACGATCATCTCTACGTGGTAAACGGATTCCCGAACTACAACATAACGGAATACGACCAAAACGGAAATCAAATCACGCCGTCAGGCTCGTTCGCGCTCAATCCATTGTGTGCACCGTCGGGAATCGCGTTTGATCCGGCAAACGGCGAGCTGTACGTGACGAATCTCAATTGCGCCAGTGTCAACGTGTTCGATCAACAGGGCGATCCCATCACGCCAACAGGACAATTCAGCGGGCTGAACTGTCCTGGGTTCATCACGTTCGACTCGGCAAACGGAGAAATCTACATCACAAATACGGGCATGGGGAATTCTTGCGAGGGCGAGATCGGAGACTTTGTCAACGTCTACGATCCGAACGGAAATCAGATATCGACCTCTGGGTCGTTCCCCAATCTTTCCGATCCCGCGTTTCCAGCCGTAGCCCCATTCTAGCACCAACCAGAGGGCGACCGTCCGCCCCAAAAAACAGCGAGGCCGGTCGATCGACCGGCCTCGCTGCGCGGACGGACGTTGGTTGGTTCGGGTTAGTCGACCACGTGCCAGTCGAGGATGATGCCCTGCTGGCCGTTGGCGTAGGTGATGACGCCGTCGCCGAACTGGTCAACCGAGAACGTCGCGACCACTGCGCCACTTGCGTTCATGATCGTGCCGTTGATGCTGACCGTGGGAGGCGTGCCCGAGCTCGTCAGGACGGCGCTGCCGCCGTTGATGAGCGAGACGTTGACCGAGAGCGCGACCAGATTGCCGTTCGAATCGAACTCGATGGATCCGCTCGCGGTGCGATTGCCGAGCACCGTGCCGCCGCTGATGGTGAAGGGCGGTGTCGACGAGAGCGTGATGCTGCCGAGCGAACCTTTTGAGATCGTCTCGAGGTGAGAGCCGGCGAAGGTCACGTCGCCCGCGCCGTCAACGGTCGCGGTGACGCCTTGCAGCTGGCCCTGGCCGCCGAATGACTCGTTGATCTTCGGCACGCCGTCATTGTCCACCCAGCCGCCATTGCCAGCGACGTTGAAGACGTTGGTGCCGGCCGGCGAGACCGTGATCTGATGTCCGCGCTGCGATTCCGGCGACGTCGAGGTGCCGATGAAGAAATCGCTCGTGATCACCGCGGAGAAGTTGCCGGGCGCTCCCGTGATCGCGTATTGAGTCTTGCGCTGACCGAGTACCGTGTCGGCGTGATTGTAAAATGTGGCTGTGCGGTTGATCGTCTCGTTGGACTGCGTGTTCTGGACCACGTCGGCGACGACGTCTTTCGCGAGTATGGTGCAGCTGTTATCATAGAAGTACTTGGTCTCGTAGATCGTCTCGGTCGAGCTGACATGCGTCACGGTCCGCTCGACGCCGTCGTGACATGTGCCTGACGCTACGTCGGCGTTGCGCTTGACCAGGTTGAGCGTCGCGCCTGCGGTGCCGTCAAAGAGTCCGACGGTGAGGTTGTCATCCTGAACGGTTCCCATCGAAGATTGCGCTTCGGCTTGCGTGGTCGACTGCGATTGCGAACCGCCGCCGCCGCCAGGATTTCCGCCGCCAGGATTCGTGAGAACGCCGCTGCCCGCGCCGCCGCATCCTGCGAGGAGGACGGTCGCGAGAAGCGCGCTTGCAAATTGAGTGCGCATTGGAGTATTGATCCTTTCGACAAAGTGAGCCGCGCGAATAGCGCGACCGTTTCATGTCGTAAGGATACGATGCGCACGAGGCAACCGCATGAGCGATGGATGAACCGGCCGTGAGGGTTGGCAGAGATTCTAGCCGACTCGTCCGGCGTTCACAGCTGCGACGCGCGCCTGTAATTCCATATGCTGATCGATCGCCATCTCTACTGTGAGATTCGCATGATAGAGCGCTTTACGGATCGCAAGCGTAGCGAATGGTTTTCCGGTGTCGCGCGGTTCGAACGAAGAGCACGTGGCATCCGCGAACACGCGCATCTGCCTTCTTTCACAGAGGAACGAACGCCCGGACGGTCTTGAGTGACTGCAATCACGACACGCGTCGTTGAAGCGCGCGACCGTCAGCTCTCCGCGATCGTATGCGCCCGCGATGCCGTCATGGCCATCTTTCACCGCTCTCTCATCCACTGATCGAATGGCCGCAGCGTGGCGCTTGCGCGCGCGACGAGCGCCTCGCTCGAAGATCCGTCGCCCGGACACGACGCGACGCCGGCGCTCCACGCCGCAAGCCCCTTCGCGCGCCGCGGACGCGGCGGAAGCCCGTCGTGCGCGACCAAGAGCGCCGCGACGACGCGACGCGCGACGTTCGTGGCGCCGGCGTCGTCGGCCTCGGGCAGAACGATCACGAAATCCTCGCGCTGACGAGCGAGCGTGTCGCCGTGACGCGCAACCGATCGCAAGGCCGCGAGCATGGCCTCTGCTGATGCTTCCCTATTCTCATCGTCCGATGCATGCTCGAAGAGTCCGCCGATGTGCAAGAGCACTATGCCGAAGCCGCTGCCACTCGCGCGCCACCAGTGCACTTCGTCTTCGAGCACGGCCAGCATGTCGAGTCCGGTCGACGGGCTGTCGTGCGCCGCGAGCTCCTGACGTTGCGCTGTCGCATAAGCGTGGATGCGGCGCGTCGCTCGAATCCGGTCATCGTCATCGGCGCCGACCAACGGCGCGGCTGTCCGCATTACCGCAGATGTTTGCGCGACTGGTGGGGGCGACGTCAACCAGTCGAGGGAAAACGCGCCTTGATCGAATCTGCTGCGCCTCACGATCGCAAAGTGCGGCGGCAGTGCGATCGGTGGGCGCGCCGCGTCATCCAGGACGAGCGCTACTCTCTTGTCCGCTAGAACGCTGACCGCCGCGTCCGCGACGGCGCGCTCGTTGGATCCGATCGGTACGATGAAGGCATCAAAGCCGAAAGACCCGGCCGCCGCCGCGCGCAGTGCCGAGTAACGCGACGTGTGCCGCGTGGTATGACCCGCAGATGAAAGGAGCATCGCGGCGGCGATGCATCCCGCGCACGCCGGTGCGCCGTCGCACACCGTGCACGTGACGTTCACCGTCATGGGGCTGGAGGCGCACCACGCCCCGCCTTCGAAGGTCGCAGTGACCCGGCGCGAAGCCGGCGCGAGGCGATCACGTGGCGGCTTTCGACGATTTCGCGCGCGCCTCTTGCCCACTCACTCGAGGGAATCGTTGCGCAGCAGCATCGCGGTGGCCGCTCTTTCGCTCATCCTGAGTTCGGCGCTCGTCTGCGCGAGTGCCGGCGCCGCGCGTGGACAGACGACAGCCGTCGCGCCGACGAGCGCGCCGAGTTCTGCGCCTGATCCAGTCACGCAGGTAGCGACGGCGAAGTCGTTGATGAGCACCGGACGTCCGTTGCAAGCCGTTGCACTGCTCGAACCTGTCTATCAAGCCGACCCTTCAAACCGTGACGTCGCTGTCGCACTCGCGCAAGCCTATTCGTACACCGGCGCCCAAGGTAAGGCGATCGCCGTCCTTGATGCGGTCCTCGCGAAGGATCCCGCCGACGGCGAAGCGCGCGTGCTTCTCGGGCGTGCATACGCATACAATCACGACTACGCAGACGCTGAAGCGCAATTCGCCGCTGAACTCAAGGCGAACGCGGACGACACCGATGCGCAAGTCGGTCTTGCCGACACATACACGTTCGCAAACAAATATCCGGATGCGGAGAAACTGTATCGCGCGGTCCTCGCAAAAGATCCGCAAAACGGCGACGCACGCGTTGGCCTTGCAGCGGTTGAATCATACACGAACCGGTTCGGCGGCGCGCGCGCGGACTACGAACAAGTCCTTGCGGCGCAACCCAACGATGTGGATGCGCTGGTCGGTCTTGCGAGCGTCGCATACTGGGAAGGAGATCTAGCGACCGCGCAAGCGATCGCGCGGCGCGCTGTGGAGTTGGCGCCCGAAGATGCCGACGCGCTCGACATCCTTCGCCAAGTCGATCTGCGCATCGCGCCGCTGACCGACATCGCCTCTGTCACGACGACCGGCAGCGACGGCTTGGAGCGGAACCTTCAACTCATCCAGCGATTCTACGCCGATCCGACGACGTATTTCGGCCTGTACGCTGCACGATATTCCATCGCGGGCGGCGGTGCATCGACGACCGCGGACCGCTTCGGCGTAGTGGCCGGCTACTCGCACAGCGCGGCCGCAAGCTTCGACCTACGCGCCGACAACTCGCGCTTCATCGGCCAGCCATCGACGACGGATACATCGCTCGCGTTCTCCGGCGCGGTCGGATTGAACGACTACGGCGCGAGCCTGGTCTACGGCGGCGTGGACGGCAGCATCGCGGCCAACGGCGGTGTTCCAGTCCTCAATGGGCAGTCCGCGGTCATCCGGCTCACCACGCTCGCCGTCAACGGCGATCACCGCTTCGGTCGCAATATGGCTGGCGTCGCCATGCAGTCCGCGTACTATAGCGACGGGAATTTGTTTCGCGAACTGGACCTCGATGTCAACCGGACCCAGCCGCTGAGTTTTTCCGGCGCGTCGCTCGTCACCGACATCAACTACCGAGATGCCGGCTTTGCGAATAGCTACTCGTACAGCACGCGCAATCCAAAGCCGCCGTACAATCAGATCAGCCATTCCCACGGGTACTACGACTTCCTAGCACAGCGCGACGCGACGCTCGCGCTCACCTATTCGGAGCGCGTGAACGACCATGTCAGCGGCGGCGTGCAGTTCACGACGGGCGCGCGCACGACGAACACGTTTTACGGCCCGACCGGATCGACCGGCATCTTCCGGTTCGAGCCTTACTTCACGTTTGATACGACGCGCATGACGTTCTCGATTGACGACGCCACGGTGCGCTATTCCGGCGGCAGGCGCGGGCTGCCGATCCCCTATTCCGCCAATACGCTCCAGTTGAACGTGGCGATTCGCCTTTGACTCCAGCTATAAGAGCGGGGAGCGCGGCCGGGCTTGTCTTCCTTGCGATTGCGTGCGCGGTCACTATGTCAGTCCGAACCGTTGGCGCCGCTGCGCAGAGCGCACGCGATCCACGCGCGGTCGCGTCGTTGGTTCTCTCACCCACCTACGATCCGCTGGGGGATCGGCATATCGCATCTGACATGGGGATCCCGCTCTTCGTGACGCACGATGTCGCCGAGGCGCTGCGACAGCCGATGGTCATCGTGGCCGGCGAATTAAGCGGCGACGAGATGACCGCGTCCGTCGAATCAGCGATGCGCGCCTATGCAAGCGCCGGCGGCACGCTGATCATCAACGATCCGGAATCGATGGGTGCGCAAGATCTGGCGGGCATCAAGCCGACCGTCGCGTCGCAAAAGCGTTACGAAATCCACTTCGACGTCGCGTCCGGCGATCCGGGGTTCGCCCACTTGCAGGCGTGGCAATCGCAGACGATTGAGATCGGCAATCCGAAAGAGGACACGGCCGACGTGACCCAGAGCTTGACGCCCGTTGCCGGGAGCGGTGCGCGCGCCGTCGCGCATTTCGACGACGGGACGGGCGCGGTCAGCGTGCGGCCGATCGGCCGCGGGCGCGTGATCGCCTTAGGAGCGGCGCTGTACGATCTCGTCGTCATCCCGCAGAATAACCACGCGCCGGATTCGTTCCGCTGGTACGACAACCACTTCGAACCGAGCGCCGACTCCCCGCAGTTTATGGTGCGCGATTGGTATCTCGCCTACGTGCGCGGCGCCATCACGCTGGATACCGTGCCGGATGGCATGTCCGGCGCGTTGATCTTCACGCACGACGTAGACTATTCGCTCTCCATCATCAACATGGTCGCGTACGCGAAAGCCGAGCACGCGCACGGCATTCATGCCACCTACTTCATCCAGACCAAGAACGTGAACGATCAAGCCGACTCCGCGTTTTTCGACGCCACCGGAAAAGCGAATACCGTCAAAGTCTTCTCGCTTGGCGGCGATATCGCAAGCCATACCGTCGCGCACGCTCGCGACTATTCCCAGTACCCGTTCGGGAGCGGCGCCGAGACGCCGGCGAACTACCATCCGAAAGTGGTTGCCGGAGGTTCGAAGGTCGTGAAGGGGCGCACACTCGGCGGCTCGCTGCTCGGCGAGATGCTGGTCAGCAAAGCGCTGCTGGACGGTGCCGTTGCGGGAATCGACGTCGACGCATTTCGATCGGGCTATCTCTACATCCATCCGCGCCAATTCGAAGCGTTGACGCGCAGCGGTTACCGTTTCGACTCGTCGTATACCGCGGGCAACCTCTTGACCGTATTCCCGTTCCGCCATCTTGCCGACGGATCGTACGATCATGAATCGGCCATCACCGAATTCCCGATCCTGATCACCGACTCGAAGACTCCCATGCTTCCGCTCGTCCCCGACTTCGACAAAGTGCTCGACGATGAAGCCGTGCTGCACGGCGTATGCGTGGTGCTGATACATCCGGACGTCGTCGCCGACAAACTGCCGACGGAACTTGCCCTGTACAGTCATGTCAAAGGCCGCTTTTGGGTCGGGGATATGGACGCGTTCGGCGATTTTTGGCTGAACAGAGGACGCGTGCAGATCGCGACGTCTTTCAACGGCGACCTTGAGACCGTGCGGGTCACGTCTCCGGCCGCGATTTCCGGATTGACGCTCGACGTGTCGAGCGCCGTCCGGGTGGTCAGCGCGAGCGGCACCGACGCCGTCGCAACGCAGTCCGGCACGAGCGTCGTGCTCGGCAACCTCACCTCGGGACAAACGGCGACCCTGGTTCTGGAACCGTTGAAACATGCCGCCGCGTCCGGCGATATACTGAAACGCCGGCTCGTTCCGGCCCACTCCTTCAACATGGGATCGAATCTATGACCATGCAATTCGCACCCGATGCCACAGTTCTGCTGAACACGTACGTCGACAGCGTACGCAACGCGCTGCCGCTACCGCCGTCTGCCCGCATGGCAGCCGCCGATCGGCTGCACCAAGACACATCGTCAGCCTGCGCGCAAGCCGCTACGGCGGCATCGAAGCTGTTGATCGACGGCGACATCGTTCGCGCGCAACTCGCGGTGTTGGGTTCGCCCGAAGAGTGCGCGCGGCGCATCGGCGCCGCAGGTGTTTACGGAAGCACGTGGCAATGGCCCGGCGACCGCGTCGCTCAGGCATTTCGCGATGGGCGTTTCACCGAGCAATTGGAAGAGTTCGCGAGAGTCGCGGCGGAAAAGGGCGAACATGTCGCGCGGCTTTCGGTGGAAGCTGCGGCCGCGGCGCTCGATTTCGCTGCTGGGAAATTGCGCGAAGCCGCCGACGAGCTCAAGAACCGCACTTCATAGCGCGCTCGATGCGATGACAGGCAACGCTGGGGTTGAGCGCAAAGGCTCGACCCCATGCGCATTTCCATGCTGCGACGCATCGCCGTCGCTCTCGTCGCGCTTGGCCTCCTCGCTTCTCTCGCCGTCGCATTCGATCGCTGGCGCTACGAAGCGCAGAACCGCTCCGTCGAAGTCACGATGGACCAGCAGGATCTCGTCCAGTTCGCGCAGGCTTACGGCTACGATCTGGACGAGCTGCTGCGCGAGATGCGCCGTGCCGGCCTAACGTCCGTCGCGGTCTACGAAGAGCTCGGGCAGCGCGTCAACGACGGCTCGAGCGCGTATGTCCAGTCGGGTCAGCAGCTCATCAATGCCGCGCGGACGTCTCCGCTCAGCGATCCGATGCTTGCGTCCATGGTCCGGTCGAAATCGATCGATCCTTTGAGCGTCTACATCCTCGTCTACGATCGCACGACGCTCGACCGCTACCGCACGGTGCTACGCACGCAGTTCGAACCGAAGACCGTACGTGTGCTGCGCGCGCGTCTTCCGGCGCTGATCGCCGTCAAGACGCAGCTCGATTACTTCAATGCGGTCGGGCTTGGCATCCCGCAGGATTTTGCACAGCGCGTCCGCCGGCTGGGGCTGCTCGTGGATCCGCGCGTGCAGAACAACGAACGGTTGGATCCCGCGGGTATAGGCGCCGTCTTCGATCAGATGCTGCGCGGCGGCGAGATCGGCACCATCATCTTCTTCGGTCAGCGCAACGAAGTGTTGGGTTTTCCATTTCAGCTCGACGCGACGGCGAATGAGTTCAAGAGCTCTCACGTGAACTTCGGCGACGTCGAAGCGTATTCGGACGACCAAGTGCAAAAGGGCACGCAGTCGCTTGGGCGCGAGATCCCCGGGCAGACCGTCCGCGTCCAAGCGATCGCCCAGCCGCTCCTGCAGAAGATGCAGCTCGACGACGTCGTCGCGACGTACGTGCTCGGCGTGCGCGAGCGCAACATCCGCGTCATCTACTTGCGCACATTCCCGCACGTGATCCAGACAACCGCCCCCGACGGCACGGTGCAGACGCTTTCCGCCGAGCAGACCAACCTTGCGATGTTGAACGAATTGCGCGATCGCCTGACCGCGAATGGTTTTCGGGAGGGCCGCGCGGGCGCGTTCGTGGATTTCAAGGGAATCAAACTCACGGTGCTCTGGTTCCTCGCCGTGCTCGGCGCGGCCGCCGCATTCATTCTCTTGCTCGACCTGTACGGCGCAGCGCGTCCTTGGATGGGGTGGACGCTTTACGCCGCGAGCGCGGTGACATACTGGGGCGCGCTCGCGATCCATCACGACGAGTTCGTGCGCAAGGCTGCGGCGCTCGGTGCCGCACTGACCTTCGCGGTGCTCGCCGGCTCGGCGCTCGCGCGCTGGTTCCTGCGCGATCCAGATCCGCGCGCACCGCTGACGCGAACAATCGCGGATGGAGGGATCGCGCTCGTGACGTGCGTCGCGATCGCGAGCATCGGCGCGGCATACGTGACGGGACTCTTGGCGCAGGCCGCGTTTATGCTGGAGATCGATATGTTCGCCGGCGTCAAGATGCTGCTCGTGGTGCCGCCCCTCGCATTGCTGCTTCTCTATGCGTTCACGCCGAAGTTCGGCGCCGCTTCCAAGCCGGGCGACGCCGCGACCGCGCCGGTCAAAGCATGGCATCTTGCCGCACTTGTGCTGCTCGCCGCTGCGGCTGTTCTACTCGTCTTACGATCCGGCAACCAGCCGGATATCGGCGTGTCCGGTATCGAGACGCAGCTGCGGGGTTGGCTCGTGCAGTTGACCGGCGCAAGACCGCGCTTCAAGGAATTTGCGATCGGGTATCCGCTGATCGTCCTGCTTCCAGCGCTCCTCGCCCGACATCGAGCGTTCATCGGGTGGCTCGTGGTGCTGGCGGGCGGGGTCGGTCTAGCCGACGTTCTCGACACGTTCTCTCATATACATACACCGCTGAACGTGGGTATCCTGAGGACGATCAACGGCGTCGTGCTCGGATTTGTCATCGGCGTCGTGCTCCAGATCGTCTATCGTCTGATCTTCGCACGGCAAGCGGCGCGCAACGAGCGATGACGACGCGGCCGGCGTCGCTGCTGTTCTCAGGCTACTGGGGATTCGGGAACTTCGGCGACGAGGCGATCTTGCGCGTCATCGTGGACGAATGGCGGCGGCGCCGGCCCGACGACGTCTTGACGGTGCTATCGGCGAAGCCGGAGGAGACGGCCGCTACGTTCGGCGTGCGCGCATTGCCGCGAATGGAATGGCGCACCATTCAAGATGCTGTGCGTGCATCGGACGTCGTCGTGAGCGGCGGCGGCGGACTGCTCCAGACCGCGACGAGTTTGCGCAGTCTGATCTATTACGCCGGCGTGATCCGCGAAGCGCAGACCGCAAACCGGCCCGCGGCGATCTTCGCTCAAGGCATCGGGCCGCTCGATTTCCTCGGCAAGCAGATCGTCCGCCGAACGTGCTGCGATATCGAGCTGGCTTGCGTGCGCGACGAGGGCAGCGCAACGCTGCTGCGGTCGCTGCTGCCGCGCGTCGACGTGCGCCTCGCCGCCGATCCGGTCTTGGCCGCGGATATGCCGGGACACGGCGCTCGTGAGGTGACGCTCGCGCGCGAGGGACTGCTCGGCGTGCGCGGCGATATGGTCGCCGTTATCGTGCGTCACGCGCCGATCTTCGACCGGCTGCTTCCGCAGATCGCGGCTCTCGTCGACAAGCTTGCACTCGAGCATCACGCACAAGTCATCCTCGTGCCGCTGCAGGTGCCGGACGACGCTGACGCCGCCACGCACGTGATCCGGCGCTGCAAAAGCGCGCCGCTGTTGCTTGCCGGAGGGTACGACCTGCCGGCGCTCGCTGCGATCATCGGCGCCTGCTCGGCGGTCGTCTCCATGCGACTGCACGCTTTGATAATCGCGGCGCTTGCGGCTGTTCCGTTCATCGCGGTGCCGTACGATCCGAAGATCGGCGCACTCATGCAGAACTTGTCGTATCCGCAAGCGGCGCTCGTTCCCGGCACGAAGTTGGACGAGCTCGCTGACGGCTTCTGGAATCGTCGGCCGCAGCTCGCCGCACACCTGGCAGCCGCGACGCCGCCGCTGGTCGCGCGCGCGCGGCTCGCATTCGATTGGCTGCAGGAACTCGTCGAGCGCGCCACCCGTTCCCCGCGCGCCTGAACGAACCGCCCAAACGAACCGCCCGAAGGGGCCGACTTTATGTCGGCCCACGTTGCATTCGCTAGGGCCGACATAAAGTCGGCCCCTTCATCGGCCCTCATAAGGTTCGCGCGCGCGCCATGGCGGAAACCGCAACGGGGAGACGGAAAAGACCGTTATGCGGCTTCGTTGGACTGTTCGGATCGGCAGCATCGCTGGAATCGAAATCGGCGTGCACCCGAGTTGGTTGATCGTCTATGCGCTTTTCGCGTACTCCGCGTTCGAAGGCTCGTCGCTGCTCGATTTCCCGCTTTCGCATGCGCAGCGAGTGGCGCTGGGGCTGACGGTGAGCTTATTGCTTTTCGCAAGCGTCGTGGTCCACGAATTTGCGCATGCATTCGTCGCCAGGCGCCAAGGCATTCCGATTGGCAACATCACGCTCTTCCTCTTCGGCGGCGTCGCGACAATCCTACGCGAACCTGGCTCGCCTTCCGACGAAGTGTGGATGGCCGGTGCCGGACCGCTTGCGAGCTTCTGCCTTTCCGCGCTCTTCGGGCTGTTCTGGCTCGTGTTCCGCGCATTGCGCTTCGAGTGGGGCTGGGCGCTTGCAGAATTTCTCACGCTCGGCAACGCGTTGCTCGGTCTTTTCAACTTGCTGCCGGCATTTCCGAGCGACGGCGGCAGAATCGTGCGGGCTGCGCTGTGGCGAACGCTGAAGAGTCAAGCGCGGGCGACCGGCTTCGCCGCGCTGATCAGTTCCGTCGTCGCGTCGCTGCTGATCCTCGCCGGAATCGCGTTCGCGATTCTCTCCTACCACTCCGATCCGAATTGGTCGTTCGCGCTGTGGCCCGTGGTCATCGGCGGATTTCTCTTCCAAGCATCTCTCGTCAGCGCACGGCAGGCGCGTATCAATCTCGCGCTCGAGCGGATGAGCGTGACCGAGTGTCTATCGCCGAAGCTCATCTCCGTTCCGGCAGAAACGTCCGTATCCGCGTTTGTGAGCTCGATCGTCGTCGGCGATCCATCGGCCGCCTATGCCGTCGTGGATGACGGCCGGTTCATCGGTCTGATCGCCGTGCGCGACACAGGCGCCGTGCCGCACAATCTCTGGGATGTCACACCCGTGCGAGCGGTCATGACGCCGGCGCACCGCATGCCAAGCATCAACGCAGATGCGGCCGCGTGCGATGCACTTTCGCAACTCGAACTGCACACGGTTCGCGAGCTTCCCGTCTTCGAAGGCGGGTCGCTCATGGGCACCGTGACGCACGATACGATCTTCGCAGCGCTCGCAAAGAAGGGGACCGCACAACCGTGAGCGACGAGCGCAACGTGGCGCGGCTCTTTCCCGTCATGCCCGACCAGCCCGATTCGCCGAGACGCGAACTCGAGATCCTCGAGTTTTGGAAGCAAGAGAACGTCTTCGCTCGTTCGCTCGAGCAGACGAAGAACGACGAGCGCTATATTTTTTACGAAGGCCCGCCCACGGCGAACGGCAAGCCGGGCGTGCACCACGTCCTGGCCCGCGCGTTCAAAGATCTCTTCCCGCGTTTTTGGACGATGCGCGGCAAGCGCGTGCTGCGCAAGGCGGGCTGGGATACGCACGGGTTGCCGGTCGAACATGAAGTAGAACGCAAGCTCGGCATCTTCGACAAGAGCCGCATCGTCGCGGAAGTCGGCATCGAAGAATTCACGCGTCTGTGTCGCGAGAGCGTCCACGAATACGTCGGCGACTGGAACCGCATGACCGAGCGCATGGGTTACTGGGTGGATCTCGACGACGCGTATTTCACGCTCACCAACGACTACATCGAAAGCGTGTGGGCGTTGCTCAAGCGGCTCTGGGATAAGGGCCTCATCCAGCAAGATTACAAATCGGTGCCGTACGATCCGCGCATCGGCGCGACGCTCTCCGACCACGAAGTGGCGCAAGGTTACAAGGATGTGGACGATCCATCGGTGTTCGTCCGCTTCCGCTGGAAAGACGATCCCGCGACGTCGTTCCTCGCGTGGACGACGACGCCGTGGACGCTCCCGGCCAACATGGCGCTTGCGGTCCATCCCGACGTCACGTATTGCACGGTCGCGCGCGACGGCGAGCGGCTCATCGTGGCCGAACCGTTGTTGGCCAACGTGTTCCGCGACGAAGCCGTCACGGTCGAACGCCGCACCCGCGGCGCCGAATTTGCGGGCATCCGTTATGTGCCGTTATACGATTACTGCCGCGACGAGCGCGACCGCTACTATGTGGTCGCCGAATCCTTTGTCACGACCGAAGACGGCACCGGTGTCGTGCACATCGCACCCGCATACGGTCCGGAGGATCTCGCGATCGGAAAAGCGCGCGATCTTCCTATATACTACAGCGTCGATCTCACCGGTCACGTCGTGCCGGAAGTGACGGTCGCAGCGGGTCTGTTCTTCAAGGACGCGGACAAGCCGATCAGTCACGATCTTCAAGCGCGCGGTCTCATGTTCCGCGCCGAGACCATTCGCCACAGCTATCCGTTCGGCTGGCGCACCGGCGATCCGTTGCTCTATATCGCAAAGACCGCGTGGTTCATCCGGACCACCGAACGCAAGGCCCGCCTGCTCGCGCTCAACGACGAGATCAATTGGGTGCCCGACAACGTCAAGTACGGCCGGTTCGGCAACTGGCTCGAGAATAACGTGGATTGGGCGCTCTCGCGCGAGCGTTTCTGGGGGACGCCGCTGCCGCTCTGGACGGACGGCGAGCGCTTCGTCTGCGTCGGCTCCATCGCAGAACTTTCCGCTTTGTGCGGACGTGACCTGACCGCACTCGACCTGCACCGTCCGGTGATCGACGCCGTGACGTTCGTGCGCGACGGTCGCGAATACCGGCGCGTGCCTGAAGTGATCGACGCCTGGTTCGATTCTGGTTCGATGCCATACGCGCAGTGGCACTATCCGTTCGAGCATGCCGCAGATATCGATCAAGGCATTCTCTTCCCGGCCGACTTCATCTGCGAGGCCGTGGACCAGACGCGCGGCTGGTTCTATTCTCTGCACGCGATCGCGACCATGCTCTTCGACAAGCCGGCGTTCAAGAACGTCATCTGCCTCGGCCACGTCGTGGACGCGAGCGGCGAGAAGATGTCCAAGAGCAAAGGCAACATCCTCGACCCGTATTCGATCTTCGACACGCTCGGCGCCGACGCGCTGCGTTGGTATTTCTTCACCGGCTCGGCGCCTGGAGCGGCCAAGCGGATCTCGCAGGAGTTGGTCGCCGATGGCGCGCGCGGTTTCATCAACACGTTGTGGAACACGGCGAAATTCTTCGGTATGTATGCGAACGCCGAAAGCGTCGGTGTGCCGACCGACGTGCCGCTCGCGAAGCGCTCAGAGATGGACCGCTGGATCGCCGGCCGGCTGGACGTCACGACCGGCGCCGTCACGCGTGCCCTCGAAGAGTACGACGCCGCAACGGCCGGAAAGGCCGTCGAGACGTTCGCCGACGATCTCTCGAACTGGTACGTGCGGCTCTCGCGCGATAGATTCTGGGGATCTGCGACCGGCGACGACGCTCGCTCGGCGTTTCGCACGCTCTACGAATGTCTCACAGGCGTCACCCTGCTGATCGCGCCGTTCATGCCGTTCCTCGCCGAATCGCTTTACGGATACCTCGTCGCGCCGATGGATCCGTCGGCGCCGAACAGCGTACACCTCGCATCGTGGCCGACTGTTAGGTCGGCAGCGATCGACGAGTCGCTGCTGACGCAGATGGATGCCGTGCGCCGAGCGGTGGAGCTAGGCCGTCAGGCGCGTGCCACCGCCAAAGTGAAGACGCGCCAGCCACTCTCCATCGCATACGTGCGCGCGCGGACTGCCGGCGATGACGCAGCGCTTCGTCGTTTTCGCGCCCTCGTTCTGGACGAACTCAACGTGAAGGACGTCCAAGTCGTCGGCATCGACGCGTCGTTCATCGAATACGGTCTGCGCCCGAATCTTCCACGCCTCGGACCGCGCTTCGGCAAGGAACTCGGCGCGCTGCGCAAGGCGATCGCGTCCGCCGATGCTCGCGCCGTCGCGGTTGCGGTCGCCGCGGGCGAGAAATTCGATGTCGCGACCGACGGCAAGACATTTTCACTCGAACCGGACGACGTGTTAGTGGACAGCAAGTCGGCGCAGGGCTTTGCATTTGCCGAAGGCGACGGCACGCTGGTCGCACTCGACACGCGTCTGGATCGAGCGCTTGAATTGGAAGGCTCGGCACGGGAGATCGTGCGAGCGGTCCAGGACGCACGCAAGGCAACTGGCCTGAACGTCAGCGATCGCATCGCGGTGTCGATCACCGCAGACGACGACATGTTCAGTGCGGCAACCGAATGGCGCGACTATATCAAGGAGCAGACGCTTGCCACGAAGTGGGAGCTATCGCGCGGCCCGTTCGAAGTATCTGTCGCCAAGATCTGAAGAATATCCGAAAGGGCCGACGCCAGTCGGCCCACGGACAATCGCGAAACCGCCCTCCAGCGCGGACGCGCTCAATACGTCGTCGGCACGATCCATTTCATATCGCGTGGGCTAGCCACCGCTCATTTGTTGGGAGTGGTCTGTGAATCCAAGTTGCCGAGGTTGAAGAACGGTATCGCGCCGCCCACCACGCCCGGCAGTTTGCCATCCCAGACGTGCACCGCATCGTACTCGACGGTGAGCGGCGTGATCTGCTCGCGCCGCAGCCTGGTGGCGGTCGCCTCGCCTTGGGCTTGTGCGATGTTCTGCTGCGCCTCGACTTGGATCTGCTTCAACTTGTTCTGCGCCTGCAGGAAGTTTTGATACGCGACGACCTTTGCTTCGATGGCGTTGGCGAAATCGGTGGAGAACTGGAAGTCGGTGATTGAGATGGCCGCGACGTGCATGTCAAAAGATTGCAGCCGCGTATCGAGGTTCTTCTCAAGCGCGTCCTGCGCGATTTGCCGCTCAGTGATGAGGTCGCTGGCCTTGAACCTCGCGGTAGTGGCCTTGGTCGCTTCCTGAATGGACGGCGCCACGATGCGATCCTCGTACTCCATGTTCAGCCGGTTGTAGAGATCCACGACCTTATCCGGGTCGACGGAGTAGTTGAGCGTGACCTTCGTCTGAACGGTCTGCAAATCGAGCGACGCGGCGCTGGCGTCGGCAGAGAACGCGACGACCTGGCAGTTGATGGGCTGCACGCTCTCGATGAACGGCGTTATGACATAGAAGCCCGGCTGTTTTACTTCACCGGTCGTGGCGCCGAAGCGCAGTACAACCCCACGCGAACCGGCCGGTATCTCGCCGAACGATGACGTGATGCCGATCGCTACTGCGACGATAGCCACCGCTTCAATGAGAGCCCGGTAGTCGATGCGCTCGGCGGAAACGATGCGTCGACCGACGAGGATGGCCATCGCGATGGCCGCGAGTATGATGATTGCTTGCACAACAAACACAAAAGGATCCTTTCAGGCATCAGTGAGGCTTCATCGAGCAAATCGATGATAAGAAGAGCACGCGCTCGCCGCCGGCCAACACGTCATATTCATTCCAAGCCAGGCCCGACTCGCCACGGCGCGTCCAAACGATCTCGCGATTGTAGAAATGCCCCGCCAGCATGTCCTGCATGGTGCCATGCCACGTAAACGTGTTTCCTTGCCACCAGTCGCCGCCGAACTCACCCTTTTCACCGTCGGTGACTACGAACATCGTCCAAGCATCGAGGCGTGCATCCACTGCGTCTCGTTCGCCGGCGCGATAGTGAGCGTGGTCGTCGATGTCGTGCTGCCGATGATATGCTGGCGGCAGGTCCACACACCATCCAAAACTTTCATCGCTTGCCTCGTGATCAACGCTGGGCCGGATGGTGACACGTTGGCCGCGACGGGCGTCGCGAAGGCGAGAAAGACGGCGGCGGTCCAGATCGTGACGCCGAGCCTCACGTCGTGCGAACGCGACCGCTTGTCGTTGTGATCGTCTTCGGTCGCGAGACCTGCCAATACATCACGATGCCGAGTATGAACATCGCGATCGTCAGGTACTGCGCGCCGGTCAGTCCGAGGAACACGATGCCGGGCTCGCGATAAAATTCGACGATGGTGCGAACCAGGCCGTATCCGGCGATGAACGCCCACAGCACCTGACCGTCCTGTCTGCGAACCGCGCCATGGATCCACCAGAGCAGCGGCAACACGATGACGAGCATTCCCACGGCTTCAAAAAGCTGCGACGGATAGCGATAGCCCGGATAATCAGGAAACAGGATCCCGATCGGTGACGCGGTCAGTCGGCCTGGCAATTCGCCATTGATGAAGTTCGCGCAACGCGTGAGCGCGATCGCGACGGGGATCCAGAGCGCCGCTTCATCGGTGACGGGATAAAACGCCAGCTTGTTGCGACGGACGAACAGCCATATTCCGATGATGGCGCCGATGAGCCCGCCGTGAAACGCCATGCCCCCTTTCCAGATCGCGATGATGTCGAGCGGATTCTGAAGATAGTGTGATATCGAATTGCCGCCCGCTGCAGCCGGCGTCAGCACATCGGCGATCAAGAAAAACAGTCGCCCACCCAGCACGACGCCGATCATGGCGTATACGACAAATTCCTGCGCTTGATCGACTGTCATGCCTGTGCGCGCTCGACTTCCGGCACGCTGCATCTGGAGGTAGACGAGCATGGCGCCGATAAGGTACGTGATGCCATACCATCGGACTGAAAGTATTCCGATATGGAATGCAACCGGATTGATATTCGGATACGTAAACCAATGCGATGCCGTTGCCAGCGCAGCGGTCAAGCAGAAACTCCTTCGTGACGCGAGTTCGCGAATTCAGAGACGGCAGGCCGCAGATCAGATATGAGTTCTAGCACACAAGCGGTCGGCGCGGCTGCCGCACCCGGCGCCGGTCGCCGGGATGTCGTCATCCATTCGTTGTTCTTCATCCTTGGATTTACGCTCGTTTTCATCGCAGCCGGCGCTTCGGCAAGCGCGCTCGGAACGCTGTTCGAAACATATCGAACGGCCATAACGCACGTGCTCGGGATCGTCATCATCATTCTTGGCCTGAATATGATGGGCCTGTTCCGGCTGCCGTTCCTCGCGATGGACAAACGCTTGCAATTCCGCAAGGGCGGCGTTTCATATGCCGGCGACGTGCTAGTCGGAGTCGGCTTCGCAGCCGGCTGGTCGCCGTGCATCGGCCCGATCCTCGCGGCAGTTCTCGGGATGGCGAGCACAGCACAGACCGTCGGTCAGGCAATGTGGTTGCTCTTCGTCTATTCGATGGGTCTCGGTGTGCCGCTGCTTGCGACAGCGATCGGCCTGCAGTACGTGCTGCCATTCCTCAATCGCATCAAACGATTTTTGCCGGTCGTCGAATTCGTAGCGGGTTTACTCGTCGTCGCGACGGGACTCGTGCTGTTCACGAATGGATTCCTTCGCTTCACGGCGTGGCTGTATGAGACGTTCCCGGCGCTTGCGAATCTCGGCACGGGACCTGAGGCCAACGGCGACGTCATCACGATCGGCGCGGTCTTCGTCGCCGGGCTCGTGTCGTTCATCTCACCGTGCGTGCTCCCGCTCGTGCCGGTCTATATCTCGTACCTCACGGGTCAGAGCATCGAGAGCTTAGTCGCCGCGTACGACGTCAAGAAGTAGAGGGCTAAGACACTGTCGATCGTCTTCGTCATAGTCGCCGCGCTCATCGTCGCAGGCGACCAGTACAGCAAGCATGTCGTCTCGACTACATTCATGCCGGACGAGAGCCGCATCGTCATACCGCACCTCCTCTATCTGACATACGTGCAGAACACGCACGGCGCGTTCGGGCTCTTCGGTTCTCACCCGCTGCTGCTCGCAACGTTCGCATCGATCGTCCTGATCGGTTTCTTCCTCTGGTACCGGAGCACGGGCAACGCCGGCTTCACCACGCACATCGCCTTCGGCATGATACTCGGCGGCGCTATCGGCAACATCGCCGATCGCATGCGCTTGAGCTACGTCGTCGATTTCATCGACTTCCGCGTGTGGCCGGTGTTCAATGTGGCCGACTCGGCGATATCGGTCGGCGTCATCCTGCTCCTGATCCGCATGCTGATCCATGACAAGCGGAAGGCCGCGCCGGCGCCGTGACCCGAAGCGTGGCGTTCACGGCCACGACAGACGAGTCCGGCAGCCGTCTCGATCTCGCGGTCGCACGGCATCTCGACAAATCGCGCACCGCGAGCGCAGCGCTCATCCGCGATGGCTGCGTGACAGTCAACGGTTTCGCCGAGAAGACTTCCTATATTTTGGCAGACGGCGATAGCGTGGACATCACGCTTCCGCCGGACACAGCACCAGCCGCGCTCCCCGAAAAAATTCCGATCGCGATCGTCTATGCAGACAGCGATATCTGCGTCGTCGACAAGCCCGCCGGCATGGCGACTCACCCGGCGCCGGGCAGCGCGCGCGGCACGCTCGTCAACGCATTGCTCGCCGCGCTAGGTCCGCTACCGGCGATCAACGGCGTCTTGCGGCCGGGCATAGTGCATCGCCTCGACAAGGACACGAGCGGATTGCTCGTGGTCGCGGTGAGCGAACGCGCCATGCGCGGACTGTCGGAAGCGATGGCGCGGCGCGAGATAGAACGCGGATACGATGCACTCGTCTGGGGCAAGTTCGCACAGGTCAGCGGAACGGTCGACGCGCCGATAGGCCGCGATCCCGAAGATAGAACTCGCTTCGCGGTGCGCGACGAAGGCAGGAGGGCGGTCACGCACTTCCGCGTCGCCGAAGTCTTCGCGCGACCGGGATCTTCGATCGACGTCACGCTGCTGCAGCTGCGCCTCGAAACCGGCCGCACGCATCAGATCCGCGTGCATTGCGCGGCGATCGGTCACCCGATCGTCGGCGACCGCACCTACGGCGCCGGCCGCGATGATCTCGGCATGCGGCGTCAGGCGCTGCACGCAGCTCGATTGCGGTTTGTTCATCCGATCAGCGGCGAGGCGCTCTCGTTCGAGTCGCCGTGGCCGACCGATATCGCCGCACTCGTGCTGCGCTTGCGAGCGGAGCGCTCGGGATGACGGTTTCGCACTCGGCGTTCACGCTTGAGAAAACCGACGGAGATGCGCGCGCCGGCATCTTGCGCACGCGCCACGGCGACGTGCCCACGCCGGTCTTCATGCCGGTCGGCACCCAAGCCGCCGTCAAGTCTCTTGCGCCGGACGAACTGCGCACGAGCGGCGCACGGATCATCCTGGCCAATGCGTATCACTGTTATTTGCGGCCTGGCGCAGAGATCATCGAGCGCGCCGGCGGGCTGCACGGATTCATGTCGTGGGATCGCGCCATTCTGACGGACAGCGGCGGCTTCCAGGTGTTCTCGCTGAGCAAGCTCTCGCGCGTCGATGACGCCGGCTATCATTTCGCGTCGCACCTCGACGGTACGCGCCACACGTTCACGCCCGAGTCGGTCGTCGCGTTGCAAGAAGCGTTGGGGAGCGATATCGCGATGGTCCTCGACGACGTCGCGCCGCCGGATGCCGACCGCGACCGCGTCGCCGATGCCGCGCGACGGACTCTCGGCTGGGCCGAGCGGGCGCGCCGAGCCAAGACGCGCGGCGATCAACTGACCTTCGCGATCGTGCAAGGCGCGACGTTTGAAGACGTGCGACGCGCGAACGGGCGTGATCTCGTATCGTTGGATTTCCCTGGCTATGCGATCGGCGGGTTGTGGCTCGGTGAGGAGCGCGCCTCGAGCATTGCGATGACGCGAGCGACGTGCGATGAACTGCCCGCAGAGAAGCCGCGCTACCTGATGGGCGTCGGCACGCCGGAGGATCTGCTCGCCGGAATCGAGGCGGGCGTGGATATGTTCGACTGCGTCTATCCCACACGCTGCGCGCGGCACGCACTCGCACTTACTTCCGTCGGGCGTCTCAATCTCCGCAACGCCCGCTTCGCCGACGATTTCACGCCCTTGGATCCCGACTGCAGCTGCGCCGCCTGCGCGGATTTCACTCGCGCGTATCTCGCGCACTGCATGCGTGCAGGGGAGATGCTCGGCGCACGTCTGCTCAGTCTGCACAATATCACGTTCATGATCCGTCTCGCAGCCGGCGCGCGCGATGCCATTCTCGCCGGGCGCTTCGCCGACTATCGCGCCGAGCGCGTGGCTCGATTTTCTGAAGGGGCCGACGCTAGTCGGCCCGAGCGGACGTAACGCGGGCCGACTAGCGTCGAGCCCTTCAGAAACGACCGGACCTTCAGATACACGAGGATTACTGGACCGCAGGTTGGAACGTATCGAACGTTTGAGCGAATCCGAGCACGCTGCGTTCGAGCGGCTGGTCGCGGACAACCTTCAGAAAGTGCGCGACCGGATCGCACGTGCGTGCGTACAATGCGGGCGCGGACCAGAAACGGTAGCAGTGCTCGCAGTGACCAAGGGATTCGGTCCGGAGGCGATGACAGCGGCCGTGAATGCTGGGTTGACCAACATCGGCGAGAACTACTTGCAGGAGGCCGCCGCGAAGTTCGCAGCGTTCTCGGCGAACGCCGACATTGCAGCGCGCCGCCATTTCATAGGCGGTCTGCAGCGCAACAAAGCAAAGCGGATCGCCGAACTATTCGATGTCGTGCAATCGCTCGACGAGAGATCAGCAGCAGACGCGCTCGATCACGCGGCTCAAGGCGCGTCAAAACGGCTGGACGTTCTCCTGCAGATCAACGTGGTCGGCGATAAGAGAGCCGGCGTCGCACTCGAAAATGCTGCGGAGTTCGCGGCGCACGTGAGTCACTACGAACATCTGCGGCTTCGCGGCATCATGGCGATCGGGCCCGATGATCCGACGCAGATCCATGCAGCATTCGAACGCGCAGGGCGCGCATTCGATGCGATCCGCCCGCTGTGCGGCGAAGATGCGATTCTGTCTTTGGGCATGTCGGCGGATCTTGAAGCAGCGGTGGCCGCGGGATCGACCATGGTGAGATTGGGAACGGCGCTGTTCGGCGCACGGCCGCCGAAACGAGTAGACGCTCCGCGTGGAGAAGGGTAGGCACGGATGCTGACTGCAGGCGTTTGGACGAAATTCAAGAGCCATTTCGGGCTCGGCGAGGATGACGACTTCGAGGACGAACTCCTCGACGAGGAAGGCCGCCCGGCTGTTGTCTCGCTGCGCGACGCGAAGACGTCGCGGCGCACCGTGGTCTCCGTCTATCAACCGCGGCGCTTCGATGACGTCTCGGAACTCGCTGATTCGCTGCGCGCACGCCATCACGTGGTCGTGAATCTCGTCGGGGCGGATCGCTCTCTGCAGCAGCGCGTCGTCGATTTCTTGAGCGGCGTGGTCTACACCATGGACGGCAAGATGCAGCGCCTCGCCGAAAGCATCTACCTGTTCGTGCCGAACAACGTCCACGTCAACGCCAAGGACACCGACTACGCCGCCTCGGGCACGTACGACGGCTACTAAACTGAAGGATCGTCGCTTGAAGATCACGCCGCTCGACATCGAGCACCGCGAATTCAAGAAGGCTCTGCAGGGGTACGCGCGCGAGGAAGTCGATCAATTCCTCGATGAGATCGTCGCGTCGCTCGAGGTCGAGATCGAAGAGCGGGGCAGGCTTGAAACGGAAGTAGCGGACCTTCGCGAGCGCATCGCCCACTTCAAAGCTATCGAGGAGACTCTTCAGAGCACGCTCGTGCTCGCGCAACGCACCGCCGACGAAGTGAAGGCTGCGGCGCACAAGGAGACCGATCTCATAAAGGATCGCGCGAAGATGGAGGTCGAGGGAGAGCTGCTCGGCGTGCGTCGGCAGATCGACGATGCGAAATCGGAACTGGCTCGCATGCGCGACCAGATCGAGACCGTGAAGCACGATCTGCGCTCGTTCCTTACACGACATCTCGCGCTGGTGGACGATCCAAAGATCCAAAAGAACTCGGCACCAGCCGCCTCATAATGCCAATCGTCCGCATGAACCATGCCGTCTTATTCGTCCGCGATGCGGCAAAGACGGCTTCATTTTATCGAGACGTTCTCGGTTTTCGCGACGCGTTCGGCATGGAAGACGCGCTCTTCATGCAAGCGCCAGGGTCGAAAAACGACCACGACATCGCGTTCTTCTCCGTCGGCGAGACTGCCGCGCAATCGGCCGCGGGGCGTGAGACGGTCGGCTTATATCACATCGCGTGGGAGGTCGAAAGCCTGCGCGACCTTCGCGACTACCGTGAGAAGTTAGAAGCGGCGGGCAAGTTGACCGGCGCGACGGACCACGGGTCCACCAAGAGTTTGTACGGTTCGGACCCCGATGGCCTGGAGTTCGAGATCATGTGGCCGGTGCCGGAACATCTATTGAAGGATGGCGAACGCGACGCGCGCGCGACCATCAAACGATTGGATCTCGATAAAGAGATCGCGCGTTTCGGGCTGGACACGAAAGCCACTGCCTAACTCGGGCTGCGGATCAACGATAGATCCCATTCTCCAAAACGAGCGTGCGACCGTTTGCGAACGTGACCGTGCGCCTGATTTGTTCCCAGCCGCTCATCACATAGGCGCGCACGGCTAACCCCACGCGTAGCAGAGCAGCCGCGCGTGCACTAAGCGAGATGGCATCGGTCCGACTTGCGATGGACTCTGGCGAACCGCTCTGCGTGGTTTGATCGACGCCATCTACGACCCGAGCGGCCGGATTGCGGACAGCAGCGAGCGCGGTTGACGAGCGAGGTCCGCCCATGGTCAGTCGGCGTGCTGCGCGAGAACAGTGCGCAGACCCGTAAGCGTCCGGCTGTGGATCTGCGAGACCCGCTGCTTGCTGATGCCGAGTCGTCCGCCGACCTCGCGGAACGTTGAGGAGCCGGCGTAGCAGGCCGCTATGATGAGCTGTTCGCGCGCGGACAACGCCCGCACCGCAGCGCCAACCGTGCGCTCGATATCGCGGCGCGCGGCCACATCGGCGGGATCGTCGGTGGTGGCTGCGACGCGTTCTCCGACCGTGGAACCGCATGGCGAACCCGGCAGCGCCGCGTCGAGCGATACCGGTGTGGCCCGGAGCAATGCGAGTTGGACCGCACCGAGTTTGTCTGCGGTGAGACCGGCGCCCGCGGCTGCCGCGTGGTCGTCCGGCGCTGCGCCTTTCGTCTGCGCGAGACTCCAGCGGGCGGCGTCGAGCATCCGAGCATCGCGCCGCGTCCGTTCGGGGATGGCGTCCATGCGCCGAAGCCCGTTGAACATGGCGCCGCGGATGATGCGGCTCGCCCACGCATCGAACGAAACGCCGTAGCTTGGATCGAAGGAGTCGAGCGCGCGCAGCAAGCCGACGCAGCCGTCACCGATCAAGTCGTCGCTGACGAAGTAGGATGGGAGACGCCGCAAGACGCCGGATGCGATGCGCCGCACCATCGGGAGCGCTGCTTCGCACGCAAGGGATCGATCGCTCTGACTGCGCGACGCTGCGTACGCAAGAGCATGTTCTTCAAGCGCCGCATCTGCGCCGATCTGCGAGGACGCCGTGACCGACTGCGCTTGACGTGACCGTACCGGATTCATGATTTGACCTTTTCCAATTGTGTCGCAAGCGAACGGCTGAAGCCGGAGGGATCGGCATTTGCGATGGCCTGCGCCATCGCGTCTGCATGCAACGATTGCAAGATGTCGGAGTCTGACGAATTCGAACCCAAGATCGGATTAGCGCACCCGGCGTTCTCGCCGTCCGCATCGTCTGCGATCTGAATCTGCTTGCCGAAACCCGATTCGAGAAGCGATTGTTTGAGAAGCGTGGCTTCGAATTGGCGGCACGCTTGAACGAGAGGATCCGACATGCGCGTCAGCCGCGCTCGAGGTTGTTGGCGAGGCGCAACAGCTCGTCTGCGGCTTGCACCGTCTTCGCGCTGGCCTCGTATGCACGTTGAGCGGCGAGCACGGCCATCATGGCGCCGATCACGTTGACGTTTGAGCGTTCTAGGCAGCGCTGCTTCACAGTTCCGAAGCCGCCGGTGCCAGCCGTCCCCCGAAAGCACTTGCCGGATGCTTGCGTGGCATAGAAAAGACCGTCCGCGTCGAAGCGAAGTTTGGTGTTGTCGGAGAACGCGCAAAGCCGAACGTGCCCGGCTATGACCTCCGCCGACTTGCCGGCGACCCGGCAGCGGACCGCGCCGCCCTCCGCGACCGTGATCTGTGTCGTGCCCCGCGGCAGAACAACGCCGGCGAGCGCGGCGCCGTTCGGCAATCGCAGCCGGCCGTTTGCGTCGGGCGTGAAGTTGCCCGCGCGCGTGAATGCGGCGCGACCGGCCGGGGTCTGCACCTCGAACAACCCTTCACCGTCGATCGCGAGATCGTCGGAGTTGTTCGTGGACTCAAGCTTGCCTTGGGAGAAGAGCTTTCTTTGGCCGTTGTCAATGGTGCCGACCGCCACGCCCTCCGGCGTGACGAGCGCGGCGAATTCGGGCCGGTCGCTGCGATAGCCGGGCGTGTCCGCGTTGGCGAGATTGACCGAGATCGCATCGATGATCGCTTGTTGCGCCGCCATGCCTGCGGCGCCGGCGACGAGAGCTCTGTTCACGCGTGCACCGCCGGTACGTCCGTGACGGCGCGGCGCAGCGTCTCGTCGGCGCGCTGCGCGGCCTTTTGGTCGGCTTCGAACGCGCGCTGCGCCGAAACGAGCGCGGTCATCTCTTGAAGCGGATTGACGCCCGAGTCTTCGAGAAAGCCGCTCCTGACTTGTGAGGTGGAGCGGCGTATAGTCGCGTTGCCGGCCGGAGCGCTGTAGCCGCCCGCATCGCGTGTCGCGCCAGGCCCGATGTCGACGATTCGCAGCCGATCGATCACGCGTCCGCCGGAAATGATGCGCCCATCGGTGTCGATCGTAGCGCCGTGTGGAAATCGGGCGGGTCCGAGCGACCCGAGCAGCGCGTTACCAGCCAGATCGCGCAACGTGTCGCCGATTACCGAAAGTCTGCCGTCGCGCGTGTAGCGGACGCCGTCGGGGGCCGCTACTGCGAAATAGCCCGGACCTGAAAGCGCGAGATCCGTGGCCACGCCGGTGGGGCGTAACGATCCTTGCGAGGTTTGCGCCGCGGTGAGCTTGGTCGAGAACTCACCGCTCGAATCAAGTGCGCGGTACCCGGGCGTGTTGGAATTTGAAAGGTTCGCCGCGATGGCATCGAGACGCGCTTGCTGGAACCGCATTCCTGCGGCCGCGCACGCGAGGCTGTCGGGTGCTTCCATGAATCGTCCTCCGGCTCTGCACTTACGGGATTAGTGCGAGGACGATACGTCGGGAAAGTGGCTGTGTTACCGCGCAAATGCGGCTAAGTTGTGAACACCAGAATCGAGGGCCGACATAAAGTCGGCCCCTTCAGATTGAGGTTTCGGCCTCGTCAGTCAGGGAGAAGCAATGAATGGCACGTCATCGCCGCGGGTTGAGGAAGATCCATGAGCGCGCAAATGGTCGGCGCGACGTCGCACAGCCGCCCGCCATCTCGCAGCCGGGTCACGCCCGGCGCACCGGCTATGACGAGCGGCACGACGTTGGTGGTATGCGCCGTCAATTCCGTGCCGGTCGCAAGATCGATCTTTGCCTCGGCGTTGCCGTGATCGGCAGTCACGATAAGTATCGCCTCGGAATCGCGTGCCGCAGCTACGACCTTCCCGAGACACTCATCTACCACATGAAGCGCCTCGACGATCGGCCCCCACTTGCCCGTGTGCCCAACCATGTCAGGATTCGCGAAGTTCATCACGATGAGCGCGTACTTGTCCGATCGGATCGCCGCTACGGCTTTTTCCGTGATCTCTCTCGCGCGCATCGCCGGCAGATGATCGTACGTACCGACCTCTCGTGCCGACGGCACGAGCTCGCGATCCTCGCCAGGAAACGGTTCCTCGCGCCCACCGCTGAAGAAGTACGTGACGTGCGCGTATTTCTCGGTCTCGGCGAGCCGCAGTTGGCGCAGACCGGCCCCGGACACGATCTCGCCCAGTGTCTCTTTCTCGAAGATTTTCCCGAACATGACCGGATTCGAAAACGACGCATCGTACAAAGTCATGATCGCGAACATGAGATCGTTGAATCGCTTGACCGGGAATTCCGCAAACGCCGGATCCGAAAACGCGCGCGTCAACTGGCGCGCGCGATCGGGCCGGAAGTTGAAGAAGAAACACGCATCGCCGTCCACTACGATCGGGGCTGCCGTCAACGAACAAATCGTCGGCTGCACGAATTCATCGTCTTCGCCGCGCGCGTACGCAGCCTCCAATCCCGACAAGGCGGATGGAGCGGTTAAAGCGACGCCGCCTACGAGCGCGTCGTACGCCCGCTGCGTCCGCTCCCACCGTTTGTCCCTGTCCATGGCGAAGAAACGGCCGCAGATCATCGAAATCGATGCGTTGCCGTTGGCCGCGCAGGCGGTCTCGAGCTCGCGCAAGTATTCGCCCGCACTTCGCGGCGGCGTGTCTCTTCCATCGAGAAACGCGGCGATCTTGACGGGCACTCCGACCGCTTTCGCCGCATCCATGGTCGCGTACAAATGCCGCATGGACGAGTGGACGCCCCCCGGTGAGACGAGACCAAGGAGATGCAGCGCGCCGCCCGTCCGCCTGACGTGCGCGAAACATCCTTGCAAAACGGGATTCGAAGCGAAAGTTCCGCGCGCGATCGCATCGTCGATTCGCGTCACGCTCTGGAGCACGACACGCCCCGCGCCGAGATTCAAGTGGCCGACTTCGCTGTTCCCCTGCTGTTCGTGCGGCAGGCCAACTGCTTCTTCGGCCGCGCCGAGCTCCGTATAAGGATTATTCGCGGCGAGCGTGCGCCAGTTCGGCATGTCGGCGGCGGCGATCGCGTTGCCGCGCACCTCTTTTGAACACCCGAAGCCGTCGAGGATGCAGAGCACGACCGGGCGTCTAGGCATCGCCGAGACCGCTCTTGATCAGCGTGAGGAACGCCGCCGGATGCAGGCTTGCCGAACCCACCAAGCCGCCGTCGATATCGGGCTCCTGGCACAACGCCATAGCGTTCTCCGCTTTCATCGAACCGCCGTACAAAATTCGGGCGTCGTCAAGACCGCCGGCCGTCTGGCGGATAAGCGCGATAGTTCGGTTTGCATTTTCGGGCGTGTCTGCAAGGCCGGTCCCGATGGCCCAGATAGGCTCGTACGCGATGACAATGGCGGCCCGTTGGTCATCGGTAAGGTGACCGACACCATCCGAAACCTGCTGCATCACGCGTTGCAGCGTCGCGCCCGCTTTATGCTCCTCCAGCGACTCGCCGACGCAGACGATCGGCGTGACGCCCTCCGCTATCAACGCATTTACTTTCTTCGCGACCATCGCATCGGTTTCGCAGAACTGCTGCCGGCGTTCGGAGTGTCCGACGATGCAATAACGGCAGCCGATCCCCGCGATCATCGAAGCGCTGACCTCGCCGGTGAAAGCGCCTTCGGGCGTCCAATAACAGTCCTGCGCACCGGCGCCGATCCGCGAGCCGGAGAGCGAATCGACGAGCGCGGTTAGATCGGTGAAGGGCGCGCAGAGCACGATGTCGGTCCGCTCGGTCAGCGCGGCGGCTTCGGGCGCGAACGCTTCGACGTATTCGCGCGTCTCAAGCGGCGACTTGAACATCTTCCAGTTTGCGGCGTAAAGCGGTCGGCGCGAGCTCACGCCGGCGGTGCCTGACGCAACGCGGCCACGCCCGGCAATTCTTTGCCTTCGAGATACTCGAGCGTCGCGCCGCCGCCCGTCGAGATGTGCGACATCTTCGCGGCAAAGCCAAGTTTATGCGCGGCGGCGGCGGAGTCGCCACCACCGACGACGGACATCGCCCCCGAATCCACGATCGCCTGGCCGACCGCTTCGGTACCGGCCGCGAACGCGTCGTTTTCGAACACGCCCATCGGACCGTTCCAGAGCACTGTCTTGGCGTGCAAGATCGTGCCGCGAAAATGCTCGGCCGTGCCCGGACCGATGTCGAGGATCATTTCGTCGGGCGCCACGTGTTTGACGTCGACGAAACGCGTGTCGACGCCCTCTTTGAGCTCCTTGGCAACGACGGCATCGTTCGGCAGATGCAGATGCGCCCGCACGTGGCCTTCGTGAATCTTCGCGAAGACGTGTCGTGCCGGCTCGAGATCGGGATCGCGCAGCGATTTTCCGACGTCGATGCCTTCCGCTGCCAGCAATGTGTTGGCCATGCCGCCGCCGACCACGATCTGATCGCAGAGCTCCAACAGCCGCTCGATCACGCCGATCTTGTCCGATACTTTCGCCCCGCCGAGCACCGCGACGAACGGGCGATGCGGATCCGAGAGGATCGCATCGAGGACCTCGAGCTCGCGTGCCATCAGCGGTCCCATATACGAAGGCAGATACGACGCGATGCCGGTCGTCGAAGCGTGCGCGCGGTGAGCCGTGCCGAACGCGTCGTTCACGTACAGGTCGCCGAGCTGTGCGAGTGCGCGCGCAAAGCCCGGATCGTTTTTTTCTTCTTCCTTATGAAAGCGGACGTTTTCGAGCAGCAGGATGTCGCCGTCATGCAGGGCGTCCACCGCGGCCTGCGCTTGCGGACCGATGCAATCCGGCGCGGTGAGCACCGGCCGTCCGAGCACCTCGGCCAAGCACGTTGCGACCGGTGCGAGCCGGAGCGACTCCACGACAATTCCATCCGGCCTGCCGAGGTGGGAGAGCACGATCACCTTCGCGCCGCGATCGCTCAACGCGCGCAGCGTGGGAGCGGCGGCGACGATGCGTGTGTCGTCCGTGATGCGGCCGCCTTCGAGCGGCACGTTGAGGTCCTCGCGGACGAGGACGCGCTTGCCGCTGACGTCCGCGTCGGCTAGGTAACGTGCGGCCATGCCGCTACGCGGATTTCTTCAGGACGTAGTCCGTGAGGTCGGCGATCCGCGACGAGTAGCCCCACTCGTTGTCGTACCACGCGATGACCTTCACGAGATTTCCCCCGACCACCATCGTGCAGAGCGAGTCGACGATCGATGACCGCGAATCGCCGCGGAAATCCGTCGAGACGAGCGGCTCGTCGGTGACTCCGAGGATGCCTTTCATGCGCGCGGACTCAGACCACTTGCGCATCAGCGCATTGACATCGTCCTTGGTCGACGATTTCTCAGTCTCCACGACGAGGTCCACGACCGAGACGGTCGGCGTGGGAACGCGCAGCGAGAATCCGTCGAGTTTGCCCTTCATCTCCGGTATGACGAGATAGATGGCCTTGGCCGCGCCGGTCGTCGTCGGGATGATGTTGAGCGCAGCCGCGCGGGCGCGGCGCAGATCTTCGTGCGGGAAATCGAGAAGTCGTTGATCGTTTGTGTACGAGTGTATCGTCGTCATCGTGCCTTTGACTATGCCCAGTTCGTCCAGCAGTACTTTCGTGGGCGGCGCAAGACAGTTCGTGGTGCACGAGGCGTTTGATATGATGAAATGCTTGGCCGGATCGAATTTGTCTTCGTTGACGCCGAGCACGATCGTGATATCTTCGTTCTTCGCCGGCGCCGAGATGATGACGCGCTTCGCACCGGCTTCGATGTGCGCCCGCGCTTTGGCGGCATCGGTGAAAAAGCCGGTGGACTCGATCACGAGATCGACGTTCAACTCGCGCCAGGGGAGCTTCGCGGGATCGCGCTCTTGCACGAGTCGGACCGTCTTGCCGTTGATGGTGAACGAGTCGCTCGTATGCGTCACCGTTCCGGGAAACCGGCCGTACGTGGAGTCGTACTTGAAGAGGTGCGTCGCGGTGTTGGCGTCGCCGAGATCGTTGACGGCGACGACGTCGATCTCCGGATGGCGTTCCATCAGAGCGCGGAAGCCCTGGCGGCCGATTCGACCGAACCCGTTGATGGCGATGCGAAATGGCACGAGCGAGTCCTCCAAACTGGCCGTCTGCGATTCGCACCGGCCTTATGTACCGACGTTTTATCCGTCTTGACGGCGCCGAACCTGCACGGCTCTATCCGCTTCCCAGTTGCCCGCCGACGTTTGTCGAATGAAGGGGCGACTTTATGTCGGCCTCTTCAACGGCGGCGGGAGTGGGCCAGGCGCTCGATCTCGCGCAGGCGATAGGCCATCGAGGATTTCGTCACAACCGGCCGCGCGCGGCGCCCGAGTTCGCTCAAGGTCAGGTCGGGATGCGCATGACGCAATCGCGCGGCTTCTCGAAGAGCCGCCGAAAGCACATGCACGCGAGCGGGATGAAGCAACGTCGTGGCCGCTTCGAGCTGGCGTGCCGACGCGGTTCCGGCGCGCGCGGCGTTCGCGGCTTCGCTATTCACCGTGCGCCGGATGCTGTTCTTCGTCTCGCGCCGCGCGCGCACGTCGTCCAACGAGAGGACGGTCTGCGTCGCGCCCATCTGCGCAAGGAGATCAGCGACAGCTTGGCCGCCTTTCACGTATGCGAGCGGCTTTTTTCTGCGACGAGAGATCCCCGCATCGACGCCGACGGCTGCTAAGCCCGCAGCGATCGCGCGCGCCGCGGCATCGTCGCGCGCGTTGAACTCGAGGTGATAACCGCGCGTCGGATCTGCGACCGATCCGCATGCGAGGAATGCGCCGCGGATCCACGCGCGCCGGCAACATGCGCGCGCCGGATGCATACGCTTGGCCAACGTCTGCACGTCAAGCGTGACTGCGACGGAATGCGTTTCGCGCGCGCGTCGCGTGTCAAGATCTTGTGCGTGTGCCCGGATGTGGACTTGCGCAGCCGCTTTGAGCACGGCGCGCGCAATCGACACCCGAGGCGCGCGAATGGTGGCCTCACCACTTTTTGTGCTTCGCAGATCGCGCCGCCCCAATGCGGCGAATGCCGCGAGGAATGCGCGCGGACAACAATCGGGCCGAAACGGCGCGCGAGCGATTTCGTCTTTAGCGTCGGCCGAAAAGACCTTCATGCGCGCGGTCCGATCGCGGACGAATCCCATTGCGCCGCGGACCTTGGCGTTCCCGACCGGCGGCTCCCGCGCCGCGACCCGAAGCTCGCTGCGCGGCAAAGGACTTCAACCGGGCTGTTCGCTTGAGTCAAAGGTACATGGGACTTTCGCGCGCGCGTGAGCGATTTGGGAAAAAAGCTCTAATCATCGCGGAGTGCCACTTTTGGCACAGGATTAGATGAGAGCCGACGCGCAGGCTGGCGCAAGCTTTCCCATCCCTGCGGGGAAGGGCGGCTTCTGACCACCGTCTCACGAGATGCCTATAGTGTCGAGGAAAAGCTGCTCGATACTTTTGACATCTCCGACCGGTGGCGATACCCAGTATACGCTCGCGCCCGGTGGGCGCATCTCTATCACCTGAAACGTTTCGAGGAGATAAACTGAATGCGTATTCCTACCCCGCTCTATGCGCTAGGCGCAGCCGCGGCGATCGCCGCGCTGGCCGGCTGCTCGGGTGGCACGTCAGCGGTCAATCCGATCGCCGGCAGTCAGCCGTCCGGACAGCATGTCAGCCCGATGTCGATGTCGCGCGTTCCGTCAGTGATGAACCCGGCCAAGTTGGCTCTCGTTCATCCGTCGACGGTGCAACCCAAGGGATGGATGTCCAAGGATGTCGGAGCAGGCGATGCTTTCCTGTACGTCTCGCAGTTCTTCACCAGTGACATCCAGGTCTACCGGCAGACCGGCACGGGCCAGAGCCCGGTCGGCACGATCGTCAACGGCGTGATCAATCCGCAAGGCATGACCACGACAGCCAACGGCGATCTCTATGTCGCCAATACTGGCGCCAACAACGTCCTGGTGTTCCACAAGGGCCACCTGAACCCGTTCCGCACGCTAGCCGACCCGAACCAGTTCCCGGTCGACGTGGCGGTTGATTCGGATGGCACGGTTTACGCGTCGAACATCTTCGACGTGAACGCCATCGCCGGTTCAGTGTCCGTGTATGCGCCGGGCGCCAACAGCCCGACGTCCATGCTGACAGTGCCGAACAACTTGAAAGTGCTGTTCGACGGCCTCAATGACAGCAGCACGCTGTATGTCAACTACATCGACCTGAACACCGGCCTCGGCGCGATGGTCAAGTACTATCCGGGCAGCGGCACGGCACATCTGACAAGCGTCACGACGGGATTCCCCGGCGGCCTGCAGTTCGATAACACGCAGGATCTGCTTGGGCTCGACCAGCTCGGCCCGTTCGCGGGAATCTACGAGCTGCCGTCAGGCACACCGTCGTTCACGTTCGCATCTGACAACGGCGATCCGCTCGGCGTTGCGCTCGTGCGCAATGAGCGGCACGTCTACGTCTCAGACGCGGTCTTCGGCGTCGTCCACGAATACACGTATCCGGGCGGCGTTGAAGTCAACACGATCTCGACCGGTCTCGGCTCATCGAGCCCGCCGTTCGGCGTCGCGACCGATCCTGGAGCGCCTCTCTAAAGAGAAGCCCTTCACCGATCTGGTAAGGAACGGGGCCGACGATTTCTCGTCGGCCCCGTTTTTTATGCGATGAGACGTCTAGACGATCGATTGATTGTGCGAATCGTCACATCATCTCGTATCGCATATGCATTCGAGAGTCTCAAGGGGTCGTATTAGGAGACCCCTAAGGGCGCACGTGTACGGCTCGCTCTTTATGTGAAGCCAATCCACCCATATCGTGGAGGAGGATACTTCGTAGCATGCACCAGTCTTTGAAATTGGCGGCAATCGGCCTGACGGCGGCAGCGCTAACGGCTTGCAGTGGTGCGGGCAGCTCGCTGCCGGGACCGCAGAGCCCGGTCAGTCCGCAGTCGATCGTCCGGAGCGACAGCGCGATGTTGGCGGCAGGCATCGACCCCGCGCGCGTGCACATCATGCGCACCATGGATTCTGCCCGGCCCGACGCCAACCCGAGCAACCTTCGATACTTCGGCGGTCCGATCGAGCGCCGGCCGCACATCTACGTCATCTACTGGGGATTCCAGAAGGCAAGCGCGGATCCGTCGCACGAGAAGGCCTACCTGACGGCATTCTTGACCGGCATCGGCGGGAGCCCGTGGCTGAACACCGATTCGCAGTACTATGACAAAGTCGGCAGCTCCAAGTTCAACATCCATAACAGGACTGGTCAGCTCGCGGGCACGTGGGTCGATGCCTCGGCCGTGCCGACGTCGCCGACCGACGCGCAGATCCAGGCGGAAGCCGCAAAGGGCGAAGCGCATTTCGGCTACAACGTCGACGGCAACTACGTCGTAGCGACGCCGCACCTTCACAACTCGGCCGGCTTCGGCTCTACATTCTGCGCGTATCACAGCCCGACGACGTCGGGCGGCGGCGAGATCTCATACACCAATCTGCCGTACATGACCGACGCCGGCGGCAGCTGTGGTGAGAACAGCGTCAACCCGGGCGCGCCCGGCCTCCTTGATGGCGTCAGCATCGTCGCTGGCCATGAGGAAGCCGAGAGCCAGACGGATCCGAAAGTCAACCTCAACACGGCATGGTACAGCAACACGCTTGGTGAGATCGGTGACGCGTGCGCGTGGCAGAATCTCGCCGACATCACGCTGAACGGATCTTCGTTCGCCGTCCAGCCGCTATGGAGCAACAAGATCGGCGCCTGCGCTCTGCACACGCCGTAAGGAATGACTGAAGGGCCGACTTTACGTCGGCCCCGGCCGATAAAACGTGGGCCGATATAAAATCGGCCCCTTCAAAACCGGGCCGATATAAAATCGGCCCCTTCAAAACCGGGCCGATATAAAATCGGCCCCTTCAAAACCGGGGCCGAAACAAAATCGGCCCCTACATTTATACCGTCAAATAGATCGCTTCGAGGCGCTCGCCCACCGTATCCATCGCATAAGGCGCGGCTGCCACGCGCGCGGCGTCCGCGTTCGAAGCGCGTTCGACAGCCGTGCTCGTCAGCATCTCGATCAACCCGTCGGCGAACGCCTGGGGCGTGCACTCGACGAGCCTGCCCGAGGCGCCGCGGCCGACGACTTCGCGCGATACAGGGCAATCGACCGCGACGACCGGCACGCCGTGCGACAACGCTTCCACGAGCACGAGCCCTTGCGTCTCGGTCGTCGACGCGAATGCGAAGGCATCGGCGGCGCGATACCACGCGCCGAGGTCCGGCTTTTCGAGCGCGCCGGTGAATTCGATGGAGGGCGCGCACGGCAGCGACTCCGCATACTTGCGCAGCTCCGCTTCGTATGGCCCCTCGCCCGCGATCACAAGGCGCGCGCGCGGCAGCTTTTCCGCGACGAGCGCGAACGCCGCCAGCACGAGATCGAGATTCTTCTCCTTGCCCAACCGGCCCGCATACAGAGCGATCGGCCCGCCGCAGCGCGCGCGAAGCGTTTCGGATTGCATGCAGCCGCCCTCGAACATGGAGAGGTCGACGCCCGTCGGCAGGACGTCGATCGGTTTGTTGACCCCGTATCCGTTGAGCTCGTCGGCGGTGAAGCGCGTCGGCGCGATGATGCGGTCGCATCTGTTCGAGAACTCGCGCGACAACCAGACGAAGCGCGATTCTGTGAACGCCGGCCGCAAAGGCACATAGTGCGTGTACTGTGTGAAGCGGGTGTGATACGTGAAGATGAGCGGCGTCTTGCGCCGTTGCGCTAGATATGCGCCCATGCACCCCACGAAGAAGAACGAGTGACAATGGATGACATCAAAGGGGACATGCGGCAAAGACGTCAGCAGCTTCGCCGGAAGCGGAAAAGCCATGCGCAGTTGCGGATAAAATGGGAACGACGCGGAGTGGAAGCGGAAGACATCGGGTTCATCTGCCGCGGTCGTGTCGTGCGCCGGCGCGACGATGATCACGCGATGGCCGCGCCGGCGCAGCGCGCGGGCGGCCACCACCACGGACGCGGCTACGCCGTTCTTCTCCGGCAGATACGAGTCGGAGAACATTCCCACTGTGAGCGGACCGGTGGCGCGATCCGGCAGCGCGTGCGCCGTCACGAAGCTGGAACATCCGACAGCAGCACGTACAGCTCGTCCGGTTTCACACGGGCACCGGCGCGCTCGGGAACTGCAAGCACGCGCACGCGCACATCGCGGCTCGCGTAATGTATCAGCAGTTCGTCGCCCGGCTTGACGACATGCGCCGGCTTCACGGCGCGTCCGCCGCATTCGATCCGCCCGGCGTCGAGCGCATCTTTGGCCGCAGTCCGCCGTTTGGCCAAGCGCGCCACTTTAAGAAACTTGTCCAGCCTCATGGTCCTTCGCCCGGCGCCACAAGGCGTCCAGATCTTCGAGGCTGCGCCCCGCGAGCGCGGTCGCACCGCCGCCGGCGAAGCGCTCCATCGAAGCAAAGCGTGCGCGGAATTTCGCATTCGCGCCGCGCAGTGCCGCCTCGGCGTCAAGGCCGAGCCGCCGCGCGAGATTAACGAGTGTGAAGAAGACGTCACCGAGTTCGTCGCGGATCGCGTCGCGGGATTCGCCTGCCATCGCGGCGTGAAGCTCGGCGAGTTCTTCGCGCAGTTTCGCCACGATCTCGTCGGTCTGCGGCCAGTCGAAGCCGACGGTCGCGGCTTTTTCCTGCATGCGCTGCGAGCCGAGCAATGAAGGGAGGCTCTTCGGAATGCCGTCGAGCAGCGACTCGCGGTGTTTGATCGACGCTTCTTGCGTCTTCAGCAGCTCCCACGACTTCATCTGCTCTTGCGTCGTGGAGATGCGCGCATCGCCGAACACGTGCGGATGCCGCCGGATCATCTTGTTGGAGAGCGCGTCGATGACGTCGGCCACGGAGAACTGACCCTTTTCCGACGCGATCTGGGCGTGGAAGACGATCTGCAAGAGCAAGTCGCCGAGTTCTTCGCTCAGCTTTTTTGGATCGCGCTCATCGACCGCTTCCACGACTTCATGCGCTTCCTCGACGAGGTACGGCAGCAGCGATTCGTGCGTCTGCTCCTTGTCCCATGGGCAGCTGACGCGCAGGCGCGCCATGACTTCGACAAGCTCATCCCACGTGTGATGGATCGCCACCGGCGGCAACGGCAAGAGCGGCGTGGCGGCGGCCGCGGAGAGCGCCGCGCGCGGCACACCTGCGATCATGCGGACGCGCACGCCGCGCTGTCCAAGGCCGGCGAGCACGTGCGGCAAACCGGGCACGTCCAACATCGGATGTCCGGGCACGCCGAGCGCCGCGTCGCCCTGAAGAGCGAAATCGGCAGCGGCATCCACCGCTTCCGGTACGCCGCGCAGCAGCGATGTGCCGTGAAACGGAGCGGCTACAAGACGGATGCCCCGCGCGCGCAGATGTTCTTCGAGGTCGGGCGCGATGCCGCACAACGCGACGCGCGTGGCTTGCTCTAGGCCCGCCAGACCGCCGAGCGTCAGAAGTGACGCGTCGCCCGGGCCAAGCCCGATAATCGTCAAGGTCGGCATCGCGCTTGTGCTTTGACGCGGTGGCAGCGACGGCCCTTCGAACAGCAGCGCGACGTCATCCTTGGAAAAAAAGAAGGCCGGCGTTGACGCCGGCCCGTTCCTTATGACTCGGGAGCGTTAGCTGTGCGGCGTCGCGGCAGGTGCGCCGCCCGTCGGCGGCAACGGCTGCGGTGACGGGAACAATCCGCTGAACGTGGGATCGTTGTAGTCGATCTTCGCCTGCTGACGCAGCGTTGTGATCAGGTTCGTCGTGGCGGTGGGCTCCTGTTGTGCCTGAATCGCAGCGACGATCGAATCGCGCGTCATGGGCGTGATCTGCTCGCTCTGGATGACGTGCCAGCCGAACGGCGACTGCACCGGAGCGCTGATCTGGCCGACCTTGAGCTTGAACGCGGCGTCTTGGAACGGCTGCACCATCTGGCCCGGACCGAACGCTTGCAGCTCGCCGCCCTTGTCTTTGCTCGATGGGTCGATCGAGTATTGCTTCGCGAGCGCAGCGAAGTCCGCGCCGCCCTTCAATTTCTGTTCGATCATGATCGCTTCGGCCTGCGTCTTCACGAGGATGTGACGGACGCGGACTTGCGACGGCGAGTTCATGGTCATCTTGTTGGTCTTCAAGTATGCGTCGATCTGCGCCTGGTCGACTTTGATATCTTTGTCGACGGCGTTCTTGAGCAGCACTTGCTCGCGGATGATGTCGCGCGCGTCGTCCATCGTCATGCCCTGCTGCTTGAGGACTTGATCGAACTGACCGGCCGGGAAGTTCGCCTCGACCTTGTTCAGTGCGGTGGTCACATCGGCGTCGCTCGCCGTGATGTTGTTGTTTGCGGCATATTGGGTGATGAGCAGCTTGTCGACCATCTGCTGGAGCACGGGCTGGCTCGCACGGACGTTCGACTCAAGCTTCTTGTCGAACTCAGCTTGCGAGATCGCCGTTCCGTTGACAGTTATGACGGGCTTGCTGCTTGCGCAGCCGGCGACCGTCGTGATCAGGCCTGCGGCGAGGATCGCGGCCATCGCGGGCGTGGGATTCATCAAAAACCTCCTGTAGAATCGTGCCGCGCCATCGCCGTCAAAGAGCGGTCAGGATCTCGCGCACGGTGCCGAGCATGCCGTCACGCGCCTGCATCGAAGTTGGCAGGTGGATGACGATCGCGCTCTGCGTGAAACGAAAGTTTCCCCGGGTTAGGGCGGTAAGCGCTGGAAGCGCTTGTTCGGAGAATGAAAACCGTCGCCCGATCTCGAGTGTCAATCGCCGCTGTTCGAGTGCAACTTTTTCGACTCCTTTGGCCGCTGCGAGTACGCGCACACGCGTCAGTTCGAGCAGCGCCTCCACGGGCGACGGCAGCGGACCAAAGCGGTCGCGCAGTTCCTCGCCGGCCGCGTCCACTTCGGGGATCGAACGGGCGGCGGCCAGCCGCTGGTACATGTCGATCTTCTGACCCGCGCCCTTGACGTATTCCGACGGAAGGTACGCGCTGACACGCAGGTCGAGGACGGGCGGCGGAATCTCTTGCGGCTGCGGCTCCCCGCGGCGCTGCGCGATCGCTTCCTGAAGGATCTGGCAATAGGTCTCAAAGCCTACTGCCGCGATGAATCCTGATTGCCGCTGTCCGAGCAGATTGCCGGCGCCTCTGATCTCCAAATCTCGCATCGCCAACTGTAGACCCGATCCGAGATGCGAGAATTCGCGGATGGCATCGAGCCGCGACTCGGCTTCGACGGTGAGCTTGCGATGCGGCTGATGGAGAAAATATGCGTAGGCCTGGTGCGCGCTGCGCCCCACTCGGCCGCGAAGTTGATAGAGTTGCGCCAGACCAAAGCGATCCGCATTGTTGACGACGATCGTGTTGACGTTGGGGATGTCGAGACCGTTTTCAATGATCGTCGTCGAGACGAGCATGTCGAACTCGCCGTTGACGAACGCGACCATCACCTTTTCCAGCTCGCCCTCTTTCATCTGCCCGTGTCCGACGACGATGCGCGCGCGCGGTGCAAGCGCTTGCAATGCGGCGGCGACGCCGTAGATCGTCTCGATGCGGTTGTGCACGAAATAGACCTGACCGTTGCGCTCGAATTCTTGCCGCAGCGCTTGACCGACCACCGCGTCGTTCGCGGGCGTGACCACGGTCTTGATCGCGACGCGGTTGACCGGCGCGGTCTGGATGAGCGAGAGATCGCGCACGCCCACCATCGCCATGTGCAGTGTGCGGGGTATCGGCGTGGCCGAGAGCGTGAGCACGTCGACGGAGCGGCGCAATTCTTTCAGGCGCTCTTTGTGCATCACGCCAAAGCGCTGCTCTTCGTCGACGATGACGAGGCCGAGCCGCGCGAACCCGACGTCCTTCTGCAGCAGCCGGTGCGTACCGACGACGATGTCGATGCCGCCGGCGTGCAGTTCGCGCAGCGTCTCTTTCTGCTCTTCGCGCGTGCGGAATCGCGAGAGCAGACCGATCCTTACGGGGAAGGCGGCGAAGCGATCGGAGAACGTGCGGAAGTGCTGCGCTGCCAAGACTGTGGTAGGCACGAGCACGGCGACCTGCTTGCGATCCATGATCGCCTTGAACGCGGCGCGGATCGCGACTTCGGTCTTGCCGTAACCGACGTCGCCGCAGATCAGCCGGTCCATCGGCCGCGGCCGCTCCATGTCTGCTTTGACCGCTTCGATCGCGCTGCTCTGATCGGGAGTCTCGTCGTAGGGGAACGATTCTTCGAGTTCCGCTTGCCACGGCGTGTCGGGGGCAAAAGAGTGACCCTGCGCCGTTTCGCGTTCCGCGTACAAACGGACGAGACCCTGCGCGATCGTGTCGACGGCTTCTCTGACTCGCGCGCGTGTGCGCGCCCAATCGCTGCCGCCCATCTTCGAGAGCCGCGGTGCCGCACCGTCGGAAGCGACGTACTTGCGCACCAGATGCATCTGATCGATGGGGACGTAAAGGCGGTCTTCGCCGAGATACCGCAGGAGCATGAAGTCGCGCTCTACGTCGTCGATCGTGAGACGTTCGAGCGAGACATACTGGCCGATGCCGTGGTTGGCGTGCACGAAATATTCGCCGGCTTTTAAGTCGGCTTCACTGAGCGGCACGCCTTCCTTCGCGGCCCTCATCTTGTGGCGCCGCGCCGAGTGGCCGAACAATTCGGCGTCGCCGATCACCGCCAGGTTGAGGCGATCCATGACAAAGCCGGCATCGAGCGTGCCGTCTGAGACGATCACCCGTCCGCGACCGCGCGATTCAACGGCGATGTCGGCTTCGTCGAGCATTTCTCGCACGCGCCGATGGCCCACGGAGACGATGGCGACAGTTTGGCCCCGGGCGATACGCGTTCGCACGTCGTCGACGAAGCGCTCAACGCTGCGTCCGTATTGCGGCGCGATGCCGGCTCCCACCGCGATCTTTTCGTCCGCCGCGCGTGCGATCCTGACGCCGGCGATATCGGGCTGGAACGTAACAACGGCGCGATGTTGCGTTCGCCCGACCAGCTCCGCGAGCGTGAACGTATCGTCTTTGGGTTCGTCCTCATCGTCGTCGTCGTCGTCGTCATTTGGGCGAGCGTTGCTCGCCCTACTACGGTCAGAATCATCGTCATCCGCCGCGATGATCGAATCGCCGCCGCTCTCGACAAGCGGCGCGCTGTCCGCTGCCGCGATCATGTCCTGGTCCTCGACGACGACCAACGCATCGGGCGCATAGTCCAGGACGCAACCTGTGGTCCCAGCCGGTCCATCGGACCAGGGCGATATGACCGCCGACTTCTCTTCGCCGACGGATCGCTGATCGGCGAGCGCGAAGGAGCGGACGCTCTCCAACACGTCGCCGAAAAACTCGAGGCGCAACGGTAGATCCGAGAGCGGCGGAAAGACGTCGATGATTCCGCCGCGCACCGCGAACTCACCGGCCGCGCCTACCGTGTCGACGCGCTCGTAGCCCAGCGCGACGAGATCGGCTAGCAGTGCTTCCCAATCGATTGTATCGCTCACGTGCAGCCGGCGAGTTGCGCGCTTGAAGTCGTCAGGGGAACGTACCGTGCTGCGCAACGCCTCGTGCGCGACACAGAAAACGCCCGGCCGTCCGCCTGCTAGATGCGCGAGCGCTTCCATCCGCGCGCTCTGCAGCGTCGGGTTGAGCGGCGCATCCGACATCTCGTCGCGCGCCGCGATCGACCAGACCGGCGATCCGCGGTGGTCGAGATAGAACGCGCAATCCGAAGCAAAGCGGTCGGCCGACTCCTGCATTCCAGACCAGACGATGATCTGGCCGCCGATCTCGCGCCACAGGGAAGCGATGACGAACGGTTTCGCGCCCTGCGCGGTATCAAGGACGTCGACGCTGAGACGCGCGCGGACGAAACGCTGCAACTCCCCGACGAGCGGCGTTGAGGAAGAGAAGAGGTCGAGCAGACGATCGCCGGTTTGCATCGTGGCTGGATGCGGTCTCCAAAATGGGCAGTGGCCGGGTCGCGCTCGACCCGGCCTATTGGTTTAGAACCGCATTTTACCACACTTACGTTAGATTGAAGAGGTCAATCTGAAGGGGCCGACTTCATGTCGGCCCTGGCAAACACAACGCGGGCCGACATAAAGTCGGCCCCTTCAGTGAAGTCGGCCCCTTCAGTGAAGTCGGCCCCTTCAAAAAGCCCCTCCAGATCAGCGAGCCGGAAGCGGAGGCCCAAACGAAGAACATGTCAGCGATGAAATTTTTGGGCGCGCTTGCGGCGCTGGTGTTTCTCACAGCGGCGACGCCGGAGCCCGTCCCATCGGGCGTTCCGTTCGCCGCGGACACGGATCCGGTGAAGATCGTCTCGGTCTCGCTCTCATCCACCGAATTCCATCCCGGCGACCTCTTCACCGGCCGCGTGATCACAACGAGCAACGCGGCCGCCGTGACCGCGCAAGTCGGCTCGATCCGCGTGGGCGTGCCGCGTATCGCGATCGGAAAGTTCCGCCTCTCGATGCAGCTTCCGAACGTTCCGCTGCCCATCGGCCGCCAGAAACTGATCATCACGGCGGTGCGCCGCGATGGCGCGCATGCGACGCGCTCGGTCGACGTCAGAGTGGATTGGTAAGTGGCCCGTGCCCGCGCGATCGTGCTCGTCATCGATTCCGGGGGCGTGGGCGCGGCGCCGGACGTCGCAACCTTTGGTGATTCGCCAAACGCGAACACGCTCGGCAACACCGCAAAAGCGGCGGGCGGTTTAGCGCTGCCCACGTTCGAGGCGCTCGGTCTCGGATGCATCACAAAGATTCCCGGCGTCTCCGCGGTGACGCAGCCCAGCGCGACGGTCGCGCGATTGCTCGAGGCGAGCGCCGGAAAAGATACGATCACCGGGCACTGGGAGATGATGGGCATCGTCATCCGGAATGCCTTTCCGACGTATCCCAACGGCTTTCCACCAGATGTCATCGAGCGTTTCGAGGCGATCGCCGGTGCAAAAGTGCTCGGCAACGTGGCCGCATCCGGTACGGAGATCATCGAGCGGCTCGGCCGCGAACACATGAACACCGGAAGGCCGATCGTCTACACGTCTGCGGATTCGGTCTTTCAGGTCGCCGCGCATGAAGACATCGTTCCGCTTGCGACTCTTTGGTCGTGGTGCGAGCAAGCGCGCGCGATGCTCGTGCCGCCCAATCGCGTCAACCGGGTCATCGCCCGCCCATTTCGCGGCTCGCCCGGCGCGTTCGAGCGCACCGCAAACCGCCGCGACTATGCGGTCGCGCCGCCGCGCCCGAGCATACTAGACGCTCTAGAACGCGCCGGCGTTCCGACGTGCGGCCTCGGCAAGATCGAGGATATCTTCTGTTGCCAGGGTATAGCGGCCGCGAGCCGAACAGCCGACAACGCCGAGGGCATCGCCCGAACGCTCGAGTGGCTCGACCACGGAGCCGGCGGCCTGTGCTTCACGAATCTCAACGATTTCGATTCGAAGTATGGGCATAGACGCGATGCCGACGGCTATGCAAAAGCGCTCATCGCACTCGACCGCGCGCTGCCCCAGCTCTTGAATCGCCTGCATGTGGGAGATCGATTGCTCATCACGGCAGATCACGGATGCGACCCGACGGCTTCAGGCACCGACCACACGCGCGAGTTCACGCCGCTCGTCGACTACCGCCCTGGCGTCGCCGGCCGCGTACTTGGCGAACTCGACTCCTTTTCTCAAGTCGGCGAACGCGTCTTGCAGACGTTCGGCATTACCGAACCCTGGACGCCGCTGATCGTATGAGCACGCCGTCAGCCATACTGCCGCAAGCCGCGCGCGACGCCGAGCCGCGTTACCCGGCCAAGGTGGCGTTCGTCGAGCGGCGCGCGGTTCCGCAGTGGTGGATACTATGGAAGCGAACGCTCGACATCTGCGTCAGCGCCGTGCTGCTCATCGCGCTCGCGCCGCTGTATATCATCATAGGCGTCGCCGTGAAGTTGACGTCGGCGGGTCCAGTGCTCTTCACTCAGACGCGTGTCGGTAAGAACGGCTCGCTGTTCCGCTTCT
>JABCYQ010000017.1 GCA_013290125.1 Vulcanimicrobiota bacterium | reverse complement strand
ATACCTCTGGCTGCTGCGCGTCGCGCCTACGACGATGGTCTCGACCTACGCTTTCGTCAATCCGGTCGTGGCGGTGGTGCTGGGAGTCGTCATCTTGCACGAGACGCTGAACGCGTGGATCGCTATCGCCGGTGTCGTCGTCGTCGCATCGGTGGCGCTCATCGTCGCATCGCCCGCTCCCGCCCGCAAGACCTGAGCGAGCCTAGGCCCGCATACATTTAATGGCAGCATAACTCGGGCTTAAGCGCCATTGCGTACGCTCAAAGCGAGTACTCATTTCATTTCGCTCTCGCGAAAGGACGCCTGAACGATGAGACTCTGCTTTTCAGCCGCGGTTGCGGTTGTCATAGTCGGTTGCGCCATGTCGATGCCGCGCGCTGCGCAAGCCGCCGTGCGGCCGCTCGATCGCGTGTTCATTCTCATGATGGAGAACCAGGGTTACGACAACGTCATCGGCCATCTCGACGTGAACAATATTCCGGACACGCCGTACATCACGGGCTTGGCGCATACGTATGGCTTGTCGCTTCTGCAGTTCGGCACGACGCATCCGAGCCTTCCGAACTACGTCTCGCTGATCGCCGGCCAATACTTCGGCATCCAAGATGACAATCCGTCGTGTTACGCGCAACCGACGCCGCCGCCCCCGTGCGATCAGATCAATGCTCCGAATCTGATCGACGAACTGGAAGCGAAGAACATCTCCTGGGAGTCGTTCAACCAGACCATGCCGTCCGCCGGTTATCTCGGCGTGCAGTTTCCGGTCACCGGCGCCGCGCTTTACGCGCAAAAGCACAACCCGTTCGTCTACTTCCAAGACATCGCCAGCAATCCGGCACGGCTCGCCAAGATCGTGCCGCTGCCTGACATGACGACGCTTGCGAACGCGCTTTCCAATCCGGCGACGGCTCCTCGATTCGTGTTCGTCGTGCCGGACCAATGTCACGACATGCACGGACAGACGCCGTGCCCCAACTACGACAAGCTGCTGCGAATGGGTGACAAATACGTGGAGTCGGTCGTGCATACGATCACGCGCTCGCCCGCGTTCACGACGAACTCGGCTCTCATCGTCACTTGGGACGAGAACGACTACACGACCTACCAGGGCTGCTGCGATTCGAGCTTCATAGGCGGCGGCCACATCGCGACGATCGTGATAACGCCGCGTACAGTAATGCCGATCCAGTCGCCGCACGCCTACAACGAGTACTCGATACTCGCGACGCTCGAGCGCGCCTTCGGACTCGGGCTGCTTGGAAACACGACAGATACAGATCGCGTGACCCCGATGTCGGATCTCTTGCCCTAGGGAAATTCCGAAGGGGCCGACATAAAGTCGGCCCCTTCACATATCGACTCATATGAGGTGCCGGCAATCACGCCTCGCACGCAGCGTGTAACGGACGTTCGAGCGCGCGGGTCCACCTTCAAGAGGCCAAAGCTTTCTTGGGGGGCAGCCCGATGGCCGGAACAAAACGCGGATTCACCTTGATTGAGTTGATGATCGTCGTCGCGATCATCGCGATTTTGGCTGCCATTCTCATCCCAAATTTCATCCACGCGCGAGCGGAGTCGCTCGCGGCGGCGTGCGAAGGCAACGAAAAGCAGATCGCGACTGCGATGGAAGAATACGCCGTCGACAACGGCGGACAGTATCCGCCCGCCGGCCCGGTGACGGTCGCGTCGTTCGGTGGTGCAGGCAATGCGTATCTCAGCGCGGCGCCGATCGATCCTGCGGACGGTCTCGGATATATCTTAGTAGAACCGGGGAACGGCGCGTGCCTACCCTCGGAAGCGTACAAGATCTTGGATCACAACAATCATGACACGAGCACGCTCACGGGTTTATACGGTTACAGCGCCGGCATAACTGGAATCCGCTACTGCCAGGCTTCCGGAATCCACGCGTCGCTCAACTAAGAAGCAGCCCGCCGCCGGCCGACAAGCAGCGCGGCGATGGCGATGAACTCCAATCCGGTCAGGGATCCGAAAAGCGTAACCGAAAGGGCATTTCGCCGCGCAATGTCGTCGGGATTATCGCGCGTCTGAATCTGGCCAGCACCGTCGCCGATCAACATCGCGCGATCTCCGTTCAGCTGCAAGATCACGCGCATGCCTGAGTTCACACGGTTGAAGAAGGCGGCGTCGCCCGGGCCGCCGAGCACCGCCGAACGACCCACTCCCGCGTCATCGCGCAAGCCGAGCGCGTACGATTCAGAGCCGAGACCTCCGGTGTACGATTTGTCGACCACGATCGCGCCCGTAAGACGGCACGGCGAACTTGACAAGGCGGACGCGGCGACCGGTTTACGCGGATCGGGCAACTGGGCTGTCCGACTGCACGATGGCAGATCCGCATACTGACGCGCCGCCTGCGACAGCGCCGACTGCGCGGCGAGATAACGAGCGAAATACAGAGGCGAGATCGACAACGCGACCACGACGAGAGCGTATAGGACGTAGACGAGCGCCTTAGTCCTAGACATCGCGGCGCTCGAACGAAGCGATCGACGCGATAAGCATCCCGGCCACCCAGAGGGCGGTCCACAGAAGATACGCCGTGGTCGGCGGTGACGTGACGGTGATAGGATCGACCGTCAGCTGCGCGCTTGCAGCCACCATGAGCGTTGGTTCGAGGCTGAAGATCGCGCCGCGCCATAATCCGCCAGTCGGCACGATGAGGCTGATGACCGTGCACGCCGTCCGGATCGCGCCGTTGTGATACGCCGTCGCGACCGCATCGGCGACCTGTGCGATCCACGCCACGCCGTAGAGCGCGACACACACGATGCCCACGGCGATCGGTGAGAACCGCGTGCTGCCCGCGATGCCCAGCGCAAGCAGCACGACCGCGCCCGAGCAGATGTATGCCAGAGCCGCCGCCGGATGCGGTGGCGCGTAGCCCGTTATCGAATGGATCACAGTGAACTCGAGCGCGCCCGTGATGAACACGTAGGCGCAGAGGGCTACGGCTAAACCAAAAAATCTTCCCATGACCACGTCGCGGCGACGCAGCGGTCGCGGCAAGATCGCAAGCGCGATGCCGCTCTCGACATCGCCTGCGATTGAAGGCGCAGCAAGAAACGCTGCGCCGACAGCCAGTACCATACCGAACATATGGGCCAGCAGGATGACCTGCACGGCGTTGGCCATCGCTTCTTCGCCGCGGCCTCCGCTTGACGCGGCGTGCGCGAGCGAGAACTGGTGCAACTTGAAGAACGCCCAACCGGTGAGACCGATGCAGATCGCTGTGAGGACACCCACCGCCGCGACGACGCGGCGGCGGACCAGCTCCAAAAGCGTAAGCCTAGCGATGATCAGGAATTGCATCGTCAGGCTTCACGAGTAAATGGAGAAAGCGTTCTTCAAGCGTCGCCATCTCGCTTGAGACAGAGACGATCCGGGCTCCCGCCGCGACCAGCTCGCGAACGAGATCTGGGATCTTCGAGTCTGCGATCCCGTCGACGAGCAAAGTCTCGGCAATACCCGGCTCCACTCGTCCAAAACGGGCGGCGATCTCCCCTGCGTTCGGCGACGCCTCGGACAATCTGATCTTCACTTTGGTCGAGCGTCCGAGGAGGTCGGCCAGATCACCGCCGCCGACGACGCGACCCTTATCGACGATCGCGACTCGATCGCAGACCTGCTCGACCTCGCTCAAAAGATGCGAGTTCAAGAAGACCGTGGCCCCGCGCGCTTTCACGGCTCTCAGGACGTCGCGGACATCGCGCCGGCCGAGAGGATCGAGCGCCGACGTGGGTTCGTCGAGAAATGCGACTTCGGGCTGCGCGACGAGCGCAACGCCGAGACCCAGACGTTGCTGCATACCTTTGGAATACGATGCGACGCGGTCTTGTCCGCGGTCGCGTAGCCCGACGAGCTCGAGCACGTCGTCGATCGCCGAGCGCCTCTGGGCACGCGCGACGCCGGCGAGCGCGCAATGCAGCTCCAGCACCTCGCGCGCGCTGAGCCAATCCTGGAAGCGGAAAAGCTCCGGCAAGTAGCCGATGCGACGTCGCATCTCGAGATCGGAAGGCGGGGCGCCCAGAATCCGCGCCTGACCCGATGTCGGGTGGGCCAATCCCAAGAAAAGCTTGATCGCCGTGGTCTTCCCGGCGCCGTTCGGCCCGAGGAAGCCGAAGATCTCGCCGCGCGGCACCGTCATGGATAGTCCGCGCAGCGCAGCGATGTCGCCGTACCACTTCGTCAGGTCATCCGCGAAAACTGCCGGCGCCCGCGCGCTGTCGGCGCGCGGCGGACGAACGCCGGCTACCGCCGCGATCAGCGCATGCTCTCTGCGATCGCGAGGATGTCGCGTTGTCGAAGCTGGCCGGCGACTCCGTAGATCATGCCGTTTCTCTGCCAGATCACGATGCCGCCGACGCCTGTGTCATCGCCGATGCCGAGACCGTCGACGCCTTGTACCCGCACGCGCTGGCCAAACGCGCGATCGATCGGGATCGGGATCGGAACGGTCGTCGCTGGATCTCCGATGGCGCGGATCTGCGCCGCAAGAGCTGGTGAAACACCGGGTTGATGAAGAAGATATTCCTCGATCTCGGCGACGGTCGCACCGGTCGACCTGACGGACGGCACCGGCGCTTGCACGACCACGAGAGGCGGGAAGTCTCGTCCTCGCGATTCGTCGTCGTTCGCATTGCGGCGTGACGAGGATTCCGATCCGCGAAGCGAGCTCACGGGTTCGCCGTACGCGAGGATGACCGCCGGCCGAGTCCTGAGCTCGAGCATGGCGCCGTCCAGCGCTCGGGGCATGGTCGCAAGCGGACGGCCGTGTGGCGCCATCGCGGACATCTTCCGCGCGCTAAAGGTAAAGGTAGAATCGGAACCCGACGTGACGGCATATCGTGCCACGGCCGGCGTGCCAGTCGGCAACCACGTCGGCACCTCTACGGGGAAACCGGCGAGGGCTGCAGCCGCGGCCTGTCCGGAGACATCGCGGACTTGCGGCGCCACGCGCTGCGTCATCGTGCCGAAGCGGGTGAGATCGGGTAGCGACACGATTTCACTGCGGCTCACAGGCAACGCTACGAACTGTTCGGGTTCGAAGATCGTGAGGAAGTTCTGCGCATACGTACCTACGGGCGTGAACGCGAGCAGGCAGACCGCAGCGGCCGCTGCAGTAGCAGCGATAAGCCAAGGCCCGGAGAGAAGCACAGACCGACGACGCATCAGACGAGGCGATATCGAACGCCACGCGCTTGAGCTATCGGCATCATCGCTGTCCGCCCCCGATGCATCCGCCGTCAGGGCGCGCAGAAACACGTCGTGCGTGCGGCCGGCGTCGTCAACGATCGCGGCCATCTTCGAGCGGCATATGGCGCACGACGCGAGATGCGAAGCCTGGATGTCGTCCAGGGTTTCGCCATCGTCGACGAGCCGTCGAAGCGTGCCGTCAGCGAGATGATCCATTTTCAAGCTCCTTCTTCAGCGCGAGTTCGGCTCGGCGCAGCAACGCGCCCACTTGATTCGCGTTCAGGGCGAGCGCTGCGCCGACCTCGGCATACGAGAGGCCGGCGTGACGCATGGCCAAAGCCGCCGCGTGCCGTTTGCCGATCCGCGTCAGCGCGAAGCGGACGCGGTCACGCAATTCGGCGTCGGCGATCGCGGCGGCAGGGTCGGGAACGTGAGCAGCGGCCGGCGCAGCCGCGATCGCATCCGCCATCTCTCTGCGTTGGCGCCGTTTGCGGCTGCGAAGTTCGTTCAGAGCTGCATGCGCCGCCGCGACGTGTAGCCAGCGCGCGGCATACGGGGCCTGCGGCGGATGGAGCCGATGGAACGAGACGAAGACGTCTTGCGCGACATCCTCTGCCGCATGTGCGTCGAAAAGAACGCGGCGCGCGATCGCGACGACCGTCCTGTACTCGCGATGAAAGAGCGCTTCGAACGCGCGGCTCTCACTTTCGCCTGCGAGTGCAGAATCCAAGCCTAACGCGATCGCTGCCAAATCCGCCTCCGCACCGGGATATTTCACGTATGCGATCTTCTAGCACCACGGTGGTGCGCGATGTGACATCCGCGTTTACTTTGTACTGCAAAGGAACTCCTGCAGGGCAGGTCCGTACCGGGAGGGAGCAGGCCTACCTCGCCGAAAATCGGGCGGTCGCGGCGACATAGCCAAGTGGTAAGGCAGGGCTCTGCAAAAGCCCGATCCCCAGTTCGACTCTGGGTGTCGCCTCCAGATATTTGCGCCCCCGGAGTCGCCATCGTCGAAGACTCGTTTGTTGCCACGGGGTCAGGGAACGAGTATGATGACGCTAGGTGCCGTCCAGGTAGGACGAGCGCGGAGGGCGATCATGAACAGACTTTCATACGGTGTTCTTGCGTTGACAGCTGCGCTCGCGGCGGGCTGCGCGCATTCCGGTCAGTCGGTCGTCAACGCGCCGATCGCGCCAAGCGCTCATCGTCTGACGCCGGATTCGAGCGCCAACGTCTACGTGACGATTGGAGACAGCCTGCTGACTTTCAGGCAGTCCGATAACGGCGACGTCGCACCCCGTCACGCGATCAACGGATCCGGCGCGGGCGTGCCGTCGTTCGGCGGCGTCACCGTCGCGCAGAACGGCGATCTCTACGCCACGGATCTGAACAACAGTCGAATCGTCGCGTACCCTCCGTCGGCAGACGGCGCCGCGCCGGCACTGCTGACGATCTCCTGCGGTGGGATGGGCGGCCCTAACTCGCTCGTCTTCGATCAAAGCGGTCATCTGTACGCCGCCAACGGCGGAGGAGTACCTTTCAGCGTCTCGGTTCTTCCAGCGAATGCGTCGGGGTGCGTCAACAATAATCCGATCATCGTTGGCCTTCAAACCGGGTTATACAATCCACAGGGCATATCCGCGACGGGCGCCGGCAAGCTGTACGTCTTCAATAACAATAGCTCGATCACGGAGTTTAGGCGCGGCGGCTCGGGCGACGCCAGCCCGACACATGACATCCGCGGTCCGCATACCGGGCTCGCGCCCGAGTCTCAATGCGGCGACGCGGTCGCGATCGACGCGGCAGGCGACATCTTCGCCGCAAACGCGTTCGGGAATTCCATCACCGTCTACGCGCCGAACTCAGACAAAGACGCGACACCCACGCGGACGATCGCTGGCCCGTTGACCGAACTGAACACGCCACGCGGTGTCGCAGTCGACGCGAGTGGTGACATCTTCGTGGCGAACTCGTCGGGCGCGTCGATCCTCGTGTTCGGCCCGGGAGCGAACGGCAATGTCGCGCCGATCCGCACGATCAGCGGCCCGCACACGCGGCTGTCGAATTACATCGGCGGCATCGCACTGAGCCGCTAGGAGGGCCCAAATCACCCGCGACGCGAACGCCTCGCGGGTGAGCGCAGTCCGCTCCCATCCAACGCTCGTTGATCCCACGGAGTCCATGGCGCGCGCGACGAGTCCGACGCGAAAGGTCCCGCCGAGCCGCCTGAGCACGCCGCTGAGCGAAGTCGGCGGCGTCACGCCGGCCCTTGTTTCACTTTTCGCTCGGCTGGGCGTGCTCACCGTCGGCGATCTGATCCGCCACTATCCCTATCGGTACGACGATCTGCGCGAGATCTCACAGATATCGAGCGTCGCGAACAGTACGTCGACCGAAGCAAATGTCATCGGCATCATACGCCAGTTCTCGCATGTGCGGCTGCGCGGTCGAGTCAAATCGAAATCGACCGCCGTCATCGATGACGGGTCCGGCCAGTTGCAAGCCATCTGGTTCGGCCGCCCGTATCTCGCGAGGCAGCTCAGCGTCGGAACCCGCGTCTTCGTGCGCGGGCGAATCGAGACCACGCTTGCCGGCGCCAAGATGTCCGTCTCGCAGCATCGCGTAGTCGCAGTCGGCGAAGAACTGATCGGCGAACTCGTGCCGGTGTACGCCCTGACAGCTGGATTGCCGAATCGCGTCGTTCGCAGGTGGATCGCCCGCGCGCTCAAAGACGTTGAGGCCGATAACGCGTCGATCGGGGAGTTGGACCCGCTGCCGGCAAGCGTGAACGCGCGGCATTCTTTTCGCGACGCGCATTGGGCGCTGCGCGCGATTCACGCCCCGGCATCGCTCGAAGAAGCGGCGCTCGCGCGCGAGCGGCTCGTGTTCGAAGAGTTCTTTCTGCTAGCGGCGCATGCGGCACGCCGCCGTGCCGCATATGCCGGCGCACGCGCGCCGGATTTCGCGAGCATGTCGTCGGCGAAAGCGCGAGCTTCCTTCGCAGCCGATGTCGAGAGCCTCATGCCGTTCCGTCTCACCGCCGCGCAAAGGCGTTGCGTCGCGGAACTTACCGCCGATATGCTCCGCGCCTCGCCGATGAACCGGCTTCTCCAAGGCGATGTCGGGTCGGGTAAGACCGCAGTCGCGGCCGCTGCCGTTCTCTTGGCTTCCCGCGCTGGTCATCAGTCCGCATTCATGGCGCCCACCGAAATCCTCGCGATGCAGCATTTCCAAAAGCTTGGCCCTCGTTTGGGAGCAAGCGGCATCAAGACGGCGCTCCTCGTCGGTGGGCTGCGCGCGCGGACGAAAGCCGAGACGATTTCGCGCATCAAGGCGAATGAGGTCGACCTTGTCGTGGGCACGCACGCGCTGCTCACAGACGATGTCGAGTTCAGCTCGCTCGGGCTTGCGATCATCGACGAGCAACATCGTTTCGGCGTTTTGCAACGCGCGGAACTTCGCGCGAAGGCGGGCGGCTGGACGCCGCACACCCTTGTGATGACTGCGACGCCGATTCCGCGAACGCTCGCGCAAGCGTTGTACGCCGATCTCGACCTCAGCGTTCTCGACGAATTGCCGCCGGGCCGCCGCCCTGTCAAGACGTTCGTGCGCACGCCAGAGCAGAAGGAGAAGATCTTCGCCTTCGTCCGAGAGCAAGTCGGCGAAGGTCGACAGGCATACGTCGTCTGCGCCGCGATCGACGAGTCGGAACACGCGATACACTCGGCGGTTGAGCAAGCGGAAGAGTTGCGACGCGGCGCGTTCGCTGGACTTCGCGTCGCACTTCTCCACGGCAAGATGACGACGAGGCAGAAAGATGAGACGATGCGGCTGCTCGCCGGCGGCTTCATCCAAGTGCTCATCGCCACGACGGTCGTCGAGGTCGGCATCGACGTGCAGAACGCGAGCGTCATGGTGGTGCTCGACGCGGACCGGTTTGGGCTCGCGCAATTGCATCAGCTGCGCGGGCGAGTCGGGCGAGGTGCCGAGGCATCGTACTGCATCCTCGTCGCGTCCGAACGATCTGGAGAAGAGCGCGAACGCTTACAGATTTTGGCGTCCACCAACGACGGATTCAAAGTAGCCGAAGCCGATTTCCGCCTGCGAGGCAGCGGAGATCTTGCCGGCACGCGGCAGCACGGGCAATCCGAATTGCGGCTCGCAGATCTCATCCGCGACTTACCGGTCTTCGAACAGGCGAAAAAAGAAGTAGACGTGATCTTCTCCCGCGATCCCGGACTCAAGACCGCCGCAAACGCGGCGCTCAAGCGGGCGCTCGACGCCCGCGAACGCTCGGCCTCCCTTCGCATAACGTCGTAGCGCGCGAAGCCGACCTTTTCGACCCGCCACGCATAAACGGCGATGCCGTTATCGGGGACGCGGCGGATCATCGGGATGACCAACCTCCGCCGCTCGACTTCGGCGGCTTTCGCTGCCTCAGACGCCCCTCTTCACGGCATCGCCGTTTATGCGTCGCGGCACGGCCGTGGGAAAACGTCCGCACGGCATGCCAAAGCGAGGCGTCTGACGAGGAGCGGAGCCATGGATGGCGAGAGCGACAAGGAAGTCGAACGACCGAGTGAGCTGGATGCGAACGACGGAGCGTACTCGCTGGCATGTCGTGCGGATGTTGGCGGCGGATGTTGCGATGCTAAATGAAGGACACGACGACGCGTCCAACTAGAGCCACCATGCGATTGTCCGGAGGCAGGAGCGCTCGGCGTGTGGTCGCGGCCCCGCGCGGCGAGAGGACGAGACCAACGTCCGCCAAGGTACGGGAAGCGCTGTTCGCAGTGCTTGAAAAACGCGTGCAAGGCGCGCGCGTGCTCGACTTGTTCGCCGGCTCAGGCGCACTTGGGTTGGAAGCGATCTCGCGCGGCGCAGCTTCAGTGGTCTTCGTCGAAAGCGACGCGGCTGCCGCGATGACCGTTCGCCGTAACGCCGTGGCGGTGATCGGCGACAAAGATCGATTTCGGATCATGCCGATAACTGCGCTGCGCGCATTGCGCAGATTGCGCGGAGTATTCGACATCGTACTCGTTGATCCGCCGTACGATCGCGGCGCACGCGACGAGCTTGTGACGCTGATGCAGCGCAGTCTTGTCGCACCAGACGGCATGGTCGTCGTCGAGCATCGCAGCGGCGAGGAAGTAGCACTGCCCACATCGCTGCGCGTGCTTCGATCGACGAAATACGGCGACACGACACTCACGTTCGCCTCGGTCGTACCCACTCGAGACACCGCACCGCAGGCAGAGAGGATCGCGACCGCGCAAGAGCGGCCGCGCGCGCGCCAACAACGGCGTCGGTCCGGGCAATCGTGATGGCGCCGTCGCACGATGCGCCGGTGATCTATCCCGGCAGTTTCGATCCGATGACGAACGGCCATCTCGATGTGGCTCGCCGAGCGGCCCGCACCTTTCCGCATGTCGTCGTCGCGGTCGTCGCCAATCCGAATAAACGGCCCATGTTCTCCGCCCACGCGCGGGTGGCCATGCTTCGCGATGCGTGCAGCGGCCTGTCGAACGTCGAAGTCGCGTCTTTCGACGGGCTGCTCGTAGATTTCGTGCGCCAGCAAGGGGCGCGGCTCATCGTCAAAGGACTGCGCATCGTCGCCGACTTCGAAGGTGAATTCACGATGGCGCTGATCAATCGTAAACTCGCGGGAAACGTCGACACGATGTTTCTGCCTGCGAGCGTCGAATACGCATATGTATCGTCGTCGAGCGTCCGCGAGATCTTCGCGCTTGGGGGCGACGTTTCGGATTTCGTGCCGCCATCGGTGCTGCGCGCCATGGCTGACCTGCGGAGGGACGTCGGATGAGCGTCTATCGGGTAATAGACAAGCTAGAAGCCGAGGTAAAAGGCGGCACATGGCTGCCGTTCGGCGCGCGCATCGTCGGACGCGATCAGATCCTCGATCTCATCGAGAAGCTGCGTTCGAGCCTTCCCGAAGAAGTGAGCACCGCCAAGGCCGTCACCAAAGAAAAAGACCGCCTCCTCGCTCAGGCAAAGGAAGACGCCGAACATATCCGCGCCGAGGCCACCGATCAGAAGTCGCGCGCGCTTTCCGAGTCTGAGATCGTCCGCCAAGCGCAGACGAAATCGGACGCGATCATCGCAGACGCGGAGAAGCGAGCACGTGACGTGCGCCGCGGCGCCGACGAGTATGCGGAGCAGATCCTCGGCGGTCTCGACGCGACGCTGACGAAGACTCATGCCGAAGTCCAAAAGGGTCGACAGACATTGGCGTCCGGACGCCAGAGTATGGGCAACGGCACGACGCGCGAATCCGTGCGCCAATCGTAAGGCCGCTGTCATTGCGCGATCTCGCCGCTCGCCGGCGCAGCTACCTGCGCGCCGGTCTCTGGGCCTTCATAGCGGTCATCGTCGTCATCGTCGGTTGGTTGCCGATACCGTATTTCATCTATGGGCCGGGAGCCGCGGTAAGCCTGAACGAGGCGATCGCGGTGCCCGGAAAGACGCCGCCTCCCGGCGTGCTGTACCTCACCGACATCCGGTTGTACCCCGGCCGCCCGATCGTCTACGCAATCGCGTACGTGCTTCCAGGATTCGAGATCGTAAAACGATCCGATCTCGTGCCGCCGAACGTCACCGACCGGCAGCTGAACGTCCAACTCGCAGATGCGATGACCGAGAGCCAGCTGAACGCGCAAGTCGTCGCGGAGCGGGCTGCAGGGTTGCCCGTGCGCGCCACCATCGTATACGTCGTACAGGGTACCAAGGCGAAGACGCCAGCTGCGCGGTGCTTCCGCGCGGGCGACGAGATCGTCGCAATGGACGGCCGGGCGTTCGGCACGAACGACGATCTTCTTCGAACGACAGCACTGCACAAAGCGGGCACGAGATTCAACCTGACGTTGATGCGCGCGGGCAAGGACGTCGCGGTCACGTGCCAGACATTCAGCCTCTCCGGCAAAGCGCGATTCGGCGTCTACATTCAGCCGCAGACGCGCGCCATCAAGCTGCCGGTCAACGTGGTGTTCCATCTTCCGGACGTGAACGGCTCGTCGGCCGGGTTGATGTTCTCGCTGCAGATCTACCGGACTCTGACCGGCGCTGATATCACGGGCGGCAAGAACATCGCCGGAACGGGCGTGCTCGCGGCCGACGGAGGCGTTTCCGCCATCTCAGGCACTCGCGAGAAGATCCAGGCCGCGATCCGGGCTGGCGCGACCGTGTTTTTGGTGCCGGTGGACAATTATAAGGATGTGGCTGGCACGCGAGGGATCTCGATCATCCCGGTTCGTTCATTCGCAGAGGCTCTTCACGCCCTGGCGCTCCAACGCGTCCCGAAAAGCAAAACGGTTTGACATAGGCCCGGCCCTTTTCTATAATAAGAGCGAAATGTCGATTGGCCCGTCCGATTTCGGCGGGCTTTCGTGCGCTCGTAGGCCTTTCAAAGTGAAGTTTTCCGTCGCTCGTCTCTTCGGGCCAGAATTCGTCGGCATCGGCATCGACCAGCAGCTCAGCTTCGCTGGCGACTTGGGCGCGCGATATCCGGCCGGCGTCCGAATGAAAGCGCATGTGAGCAAGATCGCGCACGGCGTGCACGTCGAGGGGGCGGTCGCCGGTCGCGAGCACGAGACGTGCGCGCGCTGCCTCGAACCGTTCGAGCGCGACGTGCGAGTGGAGGTCGAGGAGACATACAGCGAAGACGTGCCGGAGAGCGACGCGATCTTCGGAGACGTCGCGCCGCTGATCGGGCGCGCGATCGACCTAACAGAATTGGCAACGCAAATACTCGAAGTCGACGAGCCGATAGCGCCCGTGTGCGACGAAGCGTGCAACGGATTGTGCGACTCGTGCGGCCAGAATCGAAACATCGGATCGTGCACGTGTGCGGAGCACGTGGTGGACCCACGACTGGCAGGCCTGGCTCGAAGCTTGCAAGAACGCCGCGAATCGTAGAGCTGCATCACCGCAAACGCATCTAGAACAAGGATTTTCATGGCTAATCCGAAGCAACGACGAAGCAAATCGAACACGCGCTCCCGCAGAGCGAATTGGAAGACGGCAGCGCCGCCGCTCAGCACTTGCCCGCAATGCAAGCAGCCGCGTAGGCCGCATTTCGCATGCGCCAACTGCGGATTCTACGACGGCCGCCTGGCGATAGCGCAAAAGGAAGCAAGTCCATCAGGGAAGAGTCCCAAAGCGGCACAGGGCTGATCGCCGCACGATGAAGGGCTACGGCGTCACGATCGCCGGCATCGGGCGATACGCCCCTGCCGGCATTTTGTCGAACGGCGACCTCGAGAAGCTGGTCGAGACGAGCGACGAATGGATCGTGCAGCGCACCGGTATGCGCCGGCGCCATATCGCAAGCCCTGAACAGGCCACGTCGGACATCGCGATTCCTGCCGCAAAAGCCGCGCTCGAGGCGACGGGCCGGCAGCCCTCAGACGTGGATTGCGTGATCGTCGCGACGGCGACACCGGACTATCTGTTCCCGGCCACCGCTTGCATCGTCGCTTCGGCACTTGGCATGACGGGCAAGCCGGCGTTCGACATCTCGATCGCCTGTTCGGGCTTCATCTACGGCATGACCACCGCTGCGTCGCTCATCCGCGCAGGCGCGTTCAAGTCGGTGCTCTTGATCGGCGCTGAAACGCTTTCGAAGATCGTCGACTACACCGACCGCTCGACCTGCGTGCTCTTCGGTGACGGCGCGGGCGCAGCGCTGTTCGAACGCAGCGACGAGGACTGTTTTCTCGGATCCGAGCTCGGTGCGGATGGCGCAGATCCCACCGTCCTTTATCTTCGCGGCGGCGGAAGCCGATTGCCGTTCAACACGAACGGCAAGGCCGACAGAAGCGCCGGATTCGTCCAGATGCAGGGCCAAGCGGTATTCAAGTTCGCGGTCAACATGATGGCGCAATCGTCGCGCAACGCGTTGGCGCGCGCCGATCTAAAGCCCGAAGACGCTGATTTCTTGGTACCGCACCAGGCCAACGCGCGTATTATCGACGCCACGGTGAAGATGCTGAAATTGCCGCCGTCGAAATGCGTCACGAACATCCAAGAGTACGGGAACACCTCTTCGGCATCGATACCGCTTGCGCTCTGCGACGCGGTGGCGGATGGCCGCATCCAGCCTGGCAACGTCGTCGTGTTCACCGCCTTCGGCGGCGGTCTATCGTGGGGAGCCGTGGCATGGCGTTGGGGCTCGGCTCGCGTCGGAAAATTGCCGCAAGAGAATATCGAGCCGGAGCGGCCGGCCCACATCGTTCCGGCGTGATCATGTCGTAGCATGCCGACGCTAGGCGTGGTCTTTCCCGGGCAAGGTTCGCAAGCAGCGGGCATGGGCGCTGACGCAGCTGCGCATGTGCCGGCAGCGCTCGAGTGTTTCGAGCGCGCGTCTGCCGTGCTCGGCTACGACCTGCTCGCGTTGGTCATCGAAGGCGACGAAGCGCGCCTTCGCGATACGCGGATCAGTCAGCCCGCGATATTCACGGCCAACGTCGCGATCTATCGCGCCGTCGAAACCGCCGGCTTCACGCCGATCGTTTCGGGCGGACATTCCTTCGGCGAGTTCTGTTCGCTGACGATCGCGGGCGCCATCGGTTTCGATGAGGCGGTCGCACTCGTCCACGAACGCGGGCTCGCGATGGGAGAAGCAGCTGACAACAGTCCCGGTGCGATGGCGGCGGTCATCGGCTTCGATCAAGCGATGGTCGAGAGTCTATGCGGAGGCGCGCGCGGCGAGCGGTGCCCGCGTGGACGTCGCCAACCTCAACGCCCCGATCCAGATCGTGGTCTCCGGCGACATCGCCGGCGTCAACGAACTGTGCGAACTCGCGAAAGCGAATGGCGCGAAACGGGTCGTGATGCTCAACGTCTCAGGGGCGTGGCACAGCGAGCTGATGGAGCCGGCCATGCGGCGCTTCGCGACGCACATCGAGAAGGCGCGGTTCACGCTGCCCTCATTCGACGTGATCGGAAACGTCGAAGTCGAGCCGTATCGAAACGTCGAAGACATCCGCCGCTGCCTGATCGCCAGTCTCTGTGCGCGCGTCCGATGGCACGAGACCGCGGTTGCGATCGCCGCACGAAAGCCGGATTTCCTCGTTGAGTGCGGAGCGACACCCGTGCTCGCGCCGATGCTCAAGCGGATCGACGGCGTCTCCGCGGACCGCGTGTTCCACATCGCCGATCACGCCGGCGTCGAGCGGCTGATCTCGGCGGGCGAGCGCCGCGCCGTATGAAGAGATGACGAACCTTACCCTCGCAGGCAAGGCCGCGATCGTGACCGGCGCCGGAACGGGGATAGGCCGAGCCGTGGCACTCGCGCTCGCGGGTGCGGGCGCTGCGGTGATGCTCAACGGCCGGCGCGCAGAGCCTCTCGGCGCGGTGCGATCTGAGATAGAAACATCTGGCGGCATCGCGCAAGTCCACCAAGGCGACGTATCTTCTCAGGCAGAGGCTCAGGCGCTCGTCGACGCCGCGAAATCGCTATTCGGCAGGGTGGACATCCTCGTGAACAACGCCGGGAAATCCTACGATGCCTTGATCCTGCGTATGAAATGGGATGCCCTGGAAGACGCACTCGCGGTCAACCTGAAGAGCGTCTTCTATCTGTCCTCAGCGGCGGGAAAGGTGATGTTGGGGCAGAAAAGCGGCGCGATCGTCAATATCTCGTCGGTTGTGGCTCTGACCGGCAACGCGGGTCAGAGCGCGTATGTCGCGGCGAAGGCCGGCGTGCTTGGACTGACGAAATCGCTTGCGCAGGAGTTCGGCTCCCGCGGAATCCGCGTCAACGCGATCGCCCCCGGCTTCATCCAGACCGAGATGACCTCGATCTTGCCGGAAGCGACACGGACTTCGTACATGGCGCGTATACCGCTCGGGAGATTCGGCACGGCCGACGAAGTGGCGAGCGTCGCGCTCTTCTTGAGCAGCGACGAAGCCGCGTACATCACGGGCCAGACATTCGCCGTGGATGGCGGACTCACCATGCGATGACCAATCGCACTACATCACCCGCTGCACTCTGGAGGCTAGCAAACCCCTGATGTCCGTTTTCGACAAAGTGAAGAAGTGCATCGTCGAGCAACTCGGCGTGGACGAAGAAGAAGTAGTCATCGACGCGTCGATCACCGACGACCTCGGGGCCGACTCGCTCGACCAGGTCGAGCTCGTCATGGCGCTCGAGACCGAGTTCAATATCGACATCCCCGACGAAGCCGCTGAGAAGATCAAGACGGTCGGCGACGCCGTTCGTTACATCGAAGAGGCTGGCGAAAAGGCGTGAACTCGTCGCGCGGCTTCGCCATTCTCCCGCACCCGCGCTAAGCTCGCAATGCTGCAAGGACTTTCCGATCGCCTCGGGGCGATCTTTCAACGGCTGCGCTCACGCGGGAAACTGAACGAACACGACGTCTCGGAAGTGCTCCGAGAGGTCCGCATCGCTTTGCTCGAAGCCGACGTCAACCTCAAGGTCGTCAAAGACTTCATCGCGGCGATTCGAGCCCGCGCGATCGGCGCCGAAGTCCTCGAATCATTGACGCCCGCGCAAGCCGTGATCAAAATCGTCCACGACGGTCTGATCGATCTCATGGGCACGCAAGTCGCTCCGCTGCGCTTCTTGTCCGTCGGCACGACGGCGATCATTCTCGCGGGACTTCAAGGAAGCGGAAAGACGACGCATGCCGCAAAACTCGCCCGCCTTTTCAAAGAGGATGGCAGGCGGCCGCTCCTGGTCGCTTGCGACGTCTATCGACCGGCCGCGATCACGCAATTGAAAATGCTCGGCGAGCAGATCGACGTCCCGGTGTTCTCGCTCGACGGCGCCGATCCGACGACGATCGCGCGCGAGGCGCTCGCGCATGCGAAGCAAGTCGGAAATGGCGTGGCGATCTTCGACACCGCCGGCCGCTTGCAGATCGACGAACCGCTGATGGCGGAGCTCGAATCGATCCGCGCGGCGGTGGATCCCACGGAAGTGCTGCTGGTCGTCGACGCGATGACCGGCCAGGAAGCCGTCAACGTCGCGCTCGAGTTCGATCGGCGGATCGCGCTCACCGGCACGATTCTCACCAAGATGGACGGCGACAGCCGCGGCGGCGCAGCGCTTTCGATCCGCGCGGTCCTCGGAAAGCCGGTGAAGTTCATCGGCACGGGAGAAAAAGTCGGGGCGCTCGAGCCGTTCCATCCCGATCGGCTCGTCTCCCGAATTCTCGGTTTCGGGGACGTCCTCACGCTTATAGAACGAAGTCAGAGCGTTTACGACGAGGCACAGGCCAAGGATCTTGCGCAGAAACTCAAGCGTCAGTCGTTCACCCTGCAAGATTTTCTCGATCAGCTGCGCATGGTCAAGAAGATGGGCTCGCTCGGCGACATCGCGAAGATGATCCCCGGTGTCGGAAAGCTCGTCAAAGACAACCCCATCGAAGACCGCCAGGTCGCGCGCACGGAAGCGATCATATGCTCGATGACGCCGCTCGAACGAACCGATCCGAGCGTGCTCAACGCGAGCCGGCGGCGCCGCATCGCCAAGGGCAGCGGCACGGTCGTGCACGACGTCAACCTGTTGATCAAGCAGTTCGAACAATCAAAACAGATGATGAAACGCTTGGGCCGGATGCGCCGGCCGCCGTCGTTTCACTGACGAGCGCAACTGCGCTCACAGAAAGGACACCCCGTCTTGTCAGTCCAGATCCGTCTTCGCCGCACCGGCTTGAAAAAGCAGCCGAGCTATCGCGTCATCGTGGCCGACAAACGGTCGCCGCGCGACGGCCGATTCCTCGATATCGTGGGGCACTATAATCCGCGCCGGACCCCCGTTGAGCTGGTGCTCGATGAGGAGAAGATCAAGCGCTGGCTCGGCAACGGCGCGCAGCCGTCCGATACGGTCGCGCGTCTGCTCGCGGACAAAGGTCTCTATGCGAGAGAAAAGGTCCGCGTCCGCAAAGCTCGCGCCAAGCGCGCCAAAAAATCTTGACGAGACCGGCTACGCGCCGGTCCTACGGTGAAAGGTGACGCAGCATGCCCGACAGGCCGAGTGATTTCATCGACTACGACGACGAACCAGCGCCGCCGCCGAAGGACATCGAAGGCGACGACGAATCAGACCCGCTTCCGCGCGCCGATGTCGACGCGGGATTCGGCGACGACGAAGACGACAATGCCGGCAACATCGCAGACGGTATCGGCCGGGCAGCGGCCGTGCTGAAGTTCATCGTCGAGCGGATCGTGGACGAGCCCGATCGCATCGCGATCGCCGCCGCGCAAGATGAACGCGGACCGGTACTGCTGCTTCGCGTCGGCGACGAAGATCGCGGCAAAGTGATCGGCCGCCAAGGCCGCATCGTCCACGCGATCCGCACGATCGTCAAAGCAGCTTCCGTCGGCGCGGGCGAAAAGGTAAACGTCGAGATCCTTGATTGACTGAAGGCCAGGTCCTGATCGGGCGGATCGTCGGCACGTTTGGACTTCGGGGCCACGTCAAGATCGCCGGCAGCGATGCGGAAATCGTTCGCGCGGGCGCGCAGCTCGACGGCCGTGCCGCAGACGGCGTGCAGCGCCGATTGGTGATCGTGTCAGCGCGCGAGCACAAGCGCGTGATCGTGGCTTCGCTCGAGGGAATCTCGACAGTCTCGGAGGCTGAGAAACTTGTCGGCGCGCAACTCTTCTTAGAAGCCGCGAATCTGCCGGCATTGCCCGAAGGCGTGCACCGCGCTTCCGATCTTGTCGGCATGCAAGTGGTCGACGCCAGGCTCGGTCCGCTTGGCGAAGTCCGATCCGTCGCGCATTATCCGTCCGCCGACATGCTCGAAGTGGGCGACGCGTTGATCCCGATGCATCGCGCCTACGATGTTGCGATCGACCTCAACGCGAGGATCATCACCATGCGGCTGCCGGACGGGTTCGATGAGATCATGAAAGCCCCGCGAGCCAAGCGCGAATCGCCGCATTGACGGCTTTGGGCTGCTCCAGATGGGGCAGATGCCCCGCTCCATCGATGGTCGTCAGGACGCTATTCGCAATCCGTTCGTTAAGGAAGGCCGCGTATTTCGGCGGCGTCATACGGTCGTGTGCGCCGACGATCACAAGGGTCGGGACTGTGATCTCGCCGACGCGTTCTATCTCGTCAAATCTATCGCATGCGGCATAGTCTTGGCGCGTTGTAGCCTGTCCGACCACAAGATGCCATCCTCGGATGAGCCCTCGAAGGTCGGCGCCGCACTGCGGTGCCACCGAGAGATCCACGAGCTCGTCGATGCACTCGGGCCACCGCTTATCGATCATGTCGAAGATCTGCTTGCCGACGCGGAGCCGAGCTCCGCTTCCGATAAGCACCAAACCGGAGACTTCGGACGGATTCGCGAGCGCCCACTCGATCGCGATCGCGGAACCTAGGGAGTTTCCGCAGGCGATGGCCGGCACGGCCGCGCGGAAGCGCGCATACTTGGCCAGCCACGACGCCATTTCGGAGACGTCTCCCAATGCCGTCCCGTGCGGATGACCAGGTAAAGAGATCGCGTCAGAGCCGGGAAACGCAGTTGCCTGCTCTGCAAACGCCTCGTTCGTATGACCGGAGCCGTGGACGTACAGGATTTGAGCCATGGCGCGCCGCCTTCTGGTCGCCTTCGCGGCCCTCCCGCGGGAATCGACCATATGTTCGAGAATGCCGACTAGATGGCGAATTTTGCACCGCTGCCTGCTCCTTTCGAGCAAGCGTTAGCGGATGCGGCGATTGCGGCGGACGCTGCTCAAGAAGCGCTCCTTGCGCGTCTTCGCGAGCTCGAGATGACCGATCTGTGGTCGTGCCGTTTCGCCGTAGTGGACATCGAGACGACCGGAGGCGTCGCGGGCCACGACGCGATGACCGAGATCGCGATAGTCCACGTGGAAGAAGGCCGCATAACCCGGCGCTGGCGGTCGTTTGTGAATCCGGAACGTCCGATTCCGCCGTTCGTCGTTCAGCTGACGGGGATAACCGACGAGATGGTCGCTGGAGCGCCCTATGTCAGAGAAGTGCTGCCTGTCGTGCTGTCGCGCCTCGACGGATTCGTCTTCGTCGGCCATAACGTCCGCTTTGACGCCGGATTCGTCGACTTCGAACTTCGGCGTCACGGTTACGCGGGGCTGACGACGCCCACGATCGACACGCTTGCGTTAGCGCGTCGCACGATCGCTGAAGTGCAGAACTACAAACTCGGCACTTTGACGCGCGAGCTCGGGCTCGACGTGGAGCGGCACCACCGCGCGCTCGCTGATGCCACTGCGACCGCAGATCTGCTCGTCCATTGCGTCAAGCGCCTCGAAGACCGCGGCGTGTTCACGTACGGAGCGCTCGCTCAGTATCTGCGGACGAGACCCATCAAGCGCAAACGACAGCCGCGCGTACGCGTGCTCGTCGACGCCGCGCAACTACCCGTCTGGTCGTCATCCATCCTCGCTCAGTTGACGGAAGTGCCGACGAGGCCGGGCGTCTATCTGCTCAAAGACGCCGGCGGGAACGTGGTGTACGTAGGCAAGTCGAAGTCGCTCCGCGCGCGTCTTCGGACGTACGCGGCCTCGTCCAAAGCGGCCGGCACGAAAGTCTGCCAACTTCGGTCGATCGTCGCGGGATTCGACTACTTGGTCACCGGCAGCGAATTTGAAGCGCTGCTGCTCGAAGCAGAGCTCGTCCGCGCGTACGATCCTCCCATGAACGATCGCTTACGGAACTTCCGCGAATTCGCGTTCATCAAAGTCGGTGCGGGCGCGCGCGGCCATCTCTGCACGACGACGCGAGTCGCAGGCGATGGTGCCCGCTACTACGGGCCGTATCTGAGCATGGCGGCCGCTCGGGCAGCCGTCGCCGCGCTGCAGGACGCGCTCGGCTTGCGAGCATGCGACGACGAGAGAGGCGACTCTGTTCTCGCACAGTCGCCGCCCGGTCACGTAGAGGCGCTGCTCGACGAAGCCATCGCGTTTATCGAGGGCGCAGCCGACGATGTGCTTTTAGCGATCGCGCGCCGCCGGGATGAAGCGGGCGCCCGCGGCAGACTCGACGTCGCGTCGCGCGAAGAGAAGCGGCTTGACCGCTTGCGGCGTTTGCGCGAACGACACGCTCGGCTTGAGTATGCCACGGGGCTTTCCATGATCGTGCTCGCGCCCTCCGGCCACCCTTCCGAGGAGGCGTGCTTTCTGTTCAACGCAGGAAGACTCGCGGGCCAAGTGCGGCTGCCGCGCCGGCTGCCGGCGCGCGCGGAGGCTCGCAGTTTACTGGCTCGGCTGATCGCGGAGAAGTACAAGCCGGATCAGACCGAGCGATCGTTTGCGCGCCAAGACGAGATCGATCAGCTTTTCATCCTCGCCACGTGGTTCCGCAAGTCTCGCGAAGGTTTATCGTTCGTTCCGTTGCCCGAGCGCACGCCGGATCCGGCGGAGTCCGAGCGCTGGGCGATTCAGATCCTCGACGGCGAACCAGTAGTCTAACGCAATACCCGAAGGGGCCGACTTTATGTCGGCCCCCACTTCAATTTGCCGCTCCATCAGCGGACGATGTCTTCGCCGGGGACGCGGCGGAAAATCGGGATGACCAACCTCCGCCGCTCGACTTCGGCGGCTTTCGCCGCCTCAGACGCCCCGGCTCTCGACATCGCCGATGATGTCGCGGCGATACACCGACAACGGCCGGCGCGGCATGCCCAAGCGAGGCGTTGAACGAGGAGCGAAGCCATGGATGGCGAGAGCGACGAAGTGAACCGAGTGACCGAGTGAGCTGGATGCGAACGAAGGAGCGTCCTCGCGGGGCATGCCGTGCCGGCCGTTGCGGGCCCGCGCCCCACGCAAATGAAGGTGGGGAGCGCAAATCACATGTGTCGAGGCGTATACCACAAGACGAACGTCAAAAAGCCGACAAACACACCGCTCATGAGATAGAAGAGAGCGGCGCCCCCTCCGTCATCGCGACGGTATGTCTCGTCCCGCTTGTACGGCACCACGGCCGTGCGCGACCGGCTCATCAGACTCCTCGAGCACCGCATCGTGCGGAAAATGGAATCCGGAATCGCCTAGGATGCAAGAGATCCTAGCGGCTCCACCTAGATTTAACCGTTTTCTCAGTTGCGGCCGCTATGATGCACGTCACCGGTGCAAGATTCGAGGTCGATTTCCCCGTACATGATAAGGATGAAGTCATTCCAGTTCGCCGCCGGTGCGGCAGCCCTGTTGGCAGTCGCAAGCTCGAGCGGTCAGGCCCTTGCGATTCCCCATGCCACTACGCCGATAACCGCCGATACCAAGGACACGCTGTTGCAGTCGGGCACGCTGCTGCGCATCAGCCTCGATCAGACGGTCTCATCGGCCACCGACAAAGTCGGCGACAAGTTCGCATTCGAAGTCGTCGACGACGTCAAGATCGGCGATCGAGTCGTTGTTCCGTCCGGCACGAAGGGCACAGGCATCGTGACCGCGGTCAGACCGGCGCACGGCGGCGGCGGCGATGGGATGCTCCGCGTGACGCTCGACCCTCTTGCGCTCCCCGCCGGATCGCCGCTGGCGATCGGCATCACGCACGATAGCGCGATGGCAGACATCAACGAGAAAAATGGTGACGCAGGCACGATCGAGACCGTCGCCGACGCGGCCGTGCCGGGTTTCTTCCTCTTAGAATTGCTGCGCAAGGGCAGCGATGTCGTCCTGCGCGCAAGCAAACCGTTTCACGTCGCAGTGACTGAGGACTCGTTCATCCCGCTTCCTAAGTGACGACCTGGTTCGTCAACGCTCCTATTCCTTCGATCTCAACGCTCACGATGTCGCCGCCGACCATCGGACCGACACCGCTCGGCGTGCCGGTGGCGATGACGTCGCCTGGTTCTAACGTGAATGCGGCGCTCGCGTACTCGATAAGCGACGGAACGTCGAAAATCATCGAAGCGGTCGATGCGTCTTGGCGGACCACGCCGTTCAGCGACGTTCGTATCCGGCGCCCGCGCCATTCGAGACCGGAGACGATGTATGGGCCGATCGGCGCGAACGTGTCGAAGCCTTTCGCCCGCGCCCACTGCACGTCCGATCGCTGCAGATCGCGCGCTGTGACGTCGTTGACGACCGTGTACCCGAGCACGTAGTCAAGCGCTTCGGTCCTCGCGACGCGGCGGCAACGGCGCCCGATGACCACGCCCAGTTCGCCCTCGAATTCCACGTGCTTCGACTGCACCGGATAGACGATGTCGTCGCCCGGACCGATCACCGCCGAAGGCGGTTTGAAAAAGAGCAGGGGGTCGGGCGGAAGCGCATTTCCCAATTCGGCCGCGTGCTCAGCGTAGTTTCGGCCGACACAGACGATCTTCGACGGCAGGCACGGCGCGAGCAGCCGGACATCGCCGAGCCGCTTGCGGCAGCCGGGCGCCACGACTTCATCGCCCTCAACGGTTCCCGAGAACTCCGCGCCATCAAAGCGGAACCGACAGTATATCACGACACTCGGCTGAACGAACGTTGCGCCGCGAACACCCAGATCAGCGCGGCCGCGATATCGCGACCAACCGTCGCCCACGTCGCGAATTCCGGTCGCAGCGCCCAATTGATTATGACGGTGAATCCGGCGGCCGCGGCGGCTGCGATGATCGCCGGCTGGACCGGCATTCGTTTATTCGCGGGAACCGACGATCGCATCGCGCGGTAGGAAAGCCGCGCGCCGAAAAAGCCGATCGGAAGTGCGATCGCCAGTCGCAAGACGAGTACGCCGATGTTGACGCCGACGTGCATGCTTTCGGGCAGGAGCCCCGCGATCGCCACCATTAGCGAGCATACGGCCTCGTATGCGATGATCTGTGCCGCGATCGCGACGCAGAACACGATGAGCAGGCGACGGAAGACATTTCTCCGCACGTTGGCGGAGAGCGGTACTGAGCGCATCGTCGGCGACCTTTGCGCAGCTGCGCATCGCGACCTTCACGGCAGCGATGCGAAAGACGCCGCCGTGACAATAGAGGTCGCCTTCGCGAGTCGCGGCAAATATCAGTGCGCATGAACCAACGCCGAGGATACGATCTCTGCGTCGTCGGCGCAGGAAGCGCCGGTTATGCGGCCGCGACGACCGCAAGATCCCTTGGCCGGAGCGTCATCATCGCGGAATCGCGCGCGCCGCTCGGCGGTCTGTGCATTTTACGCGGCTGCATGCCGTCGAAGACCCTTCTGAGCAGTTCAGAGGTGGCGCACACGGTCGACCGCGCCGCGGAATACGGCATCATCGCAGGTCCGGCACGCGTAGACTTTCCGGCGCTCATGGCGCGCAAGCGGCGCATCATCGCTGAGTTCACCGACTACCGGGTGGACGGGATCGAGACGTTTCCGCTTGTGCGCGGCGACGTGAAGTTCACCGGCCCGCAGACGCTTTCGGTTGACGGCGAGGAAATCGGCGCGGGGCGGTTCATCATCGCCACCGGTTCGGTCATCAACATTCCCCCGATTCCCGGATTGGATGCCGCAGGATACGTCACAAGCGACGACGTTCTCGAATTCGACCGGCTGCCGGAGAGCGTCATCGTTCTGGGCGGTGGAGCGATCGCATGCGAGCTTGCGCAGTATCTCAGGCGCCTTGGCTGCGCTGTGACGATGCTGCAGCGAAGCCGGACGCTTCTTTCCCGTGAAGACGGCGACATCGGTTCGACTCTGCACAATGCGCTCGAAAGCGAAGGGGTCAAGATCGTGACCGGCGTCGCGTTGCAAAGCGCGGAGGTCACGGGATCTGGCAAGAGGATACGCTACGAAACCGAGGGGCGGCAAAACGCCGTCGAGGGCGGCGAGATTTTCGTCGCGCTCGGCCGCCGATCGAATACCGACGGTCTGGGATTGGAAGCAGCGCACGTCGATTTCGAAATCGGCGGGATCAAAGTGGATACTCAACTTCGCACGAGCAATCCGCTCATCTATGCCGCAGGCGACGTCATCTTCGACAGCACGCAGCTCGTGCACGTCGCCGTGGACGAAGGCCAGACGGCGGCGCGCAACGCGCTCGCCGACGCTGGCCTTACGATCGACTACGATCTATATGGCGCTCGTGCGGTCTTCACGGATCCGCAAGTCGCCGTGGCGGGCCTTAGCGAGGTTGAATGCGCGCGGCGCGGCATCGCCTTTTTCAGCGCGTCGTTTCCATTTGACGATCTCGGCAAAGCAATAGCGATCGGCGCGACAAAGGGGTTCATCAAAATGCTGGCGGCGCCGGATGGGACGATTCTCGGAGTCGGCATCATCGGGCCCGAAGCATCCGATCTCATCCACGAGGCCATCGCGCTGCTCTACTTCAAGGCAAATGTCAGAGACGTCATGCAGATGCCGCACCTGCATCCGACATTGGCCGAGATCTTCACCTATCCGGCCGAAACGCTATGCGAGCGGCTCGAACACGAGCGGCATGTCCTCGTCCGCCCGTAAACGCACGACGGACCGCAAGCGAGACAAAGCGCCGGCAAGCCACGCGCTCTACGAGAATCCTCGGATCTACGATCTGGGATTCGGCTTTCGCGACATTCCGCGGGAGTGCGATGGTTTGCTCGCGATCGCAGCCCGCCATGGCGTAAAAGCGCCGCGACGGGTCGTCGATATCGCGTGCGGCCCGGCGCACCATCTGCGCGAGTATTCCCGGCGCGGCCTCGAGGCGCTCGGCGTGGACGTGAATGCGGAGATGATCGCATACGCCCGGCACCTCAACCGACAAGCGCATCTGGCGGTGAGGTTACGCAAGGCGGACATGCGGCGGTTTCGCCTTCCGGCCCGAGTAGACATCGCGCAGTGTCTCTTCGATTCGTTCAGCCACTGCATGACCGATGCCGATGCCGTGGCTACATTGCGCTGCGCGGCGGCAGCACTGCGCCCAGGCGGCATCATGATTCTAGAGCTGACCCACCCGGCTGACTATTTCGAAAGAGACGAAAAGCGGACGGTCGGCCGTTGGATCCAGCGCTACGACGACGTCACGGTGAAAACGCGGTTCCAAACCACAGCGATCGACCCGGTCGAGGAGACATATGTCAAGAGCATGGTGATCGACGCCGCGTACAGAGTGGGGCGCGAGACGAAGCGGATCGTGGACCGGCAGTTGCATCGCATGTGGCTGCGCGGCGGGTTCCGGAACGTGGTCGCGCTCAGCGGGGCTTTCGAGATCGTCGGCTGGTACGGCGATCTCACGCCGAGAATCCCGCTCAGCATGCGGCCCGCATCGTGGCGCATGGTGGTGGCGCTGCGCCGTCGAAATATGCGACCGTGAATCGCAACGTCGCGCGTCATCTCATACACGCCGTCGCGGCGACGCTGTTCATCGCCGGCTGCGGCAGCTGGTCCGGCTTCGGGTCTCAAGCCGGCGCAGCGACACAGGATCCGCAGCTCATCGCCCCGCCCGGTTTTGTCGTGGACGTCTACGAGCGCGGGCTTCAAGGACCGCGCTATATGGCCGTCGCACCGAACGGCGACTTGCTCGTCGCGCTCACGTACATGAGCCACGTCGTCGCGATCCACGGTGCAAACTCCACGCCCATAGTGGTCGCGAAGGGACTGAACCTGCCGCACGGTCTCGCGTTCGACGGATCGACCCTTTACATCGCGACGTGGGATGGCATTGAAAGGCTCACCTATCCGGATGGTACGCTGTCGACCGTCATCTCCGGATTTCCGGAGAACGGCGACCACGATCATCGTGCACTCGCTCTCGCGCCCGATCATTCGCTCTATGTCTCGATCGGCTCGTCGTGCAACGTCTGTTCGGATCCGCTCCCGCTCGCGACGATCCAGCACGTGCGCGGCGATTCGATGTCCACCTATGCTTTTGGGCTGCGCAATGCGAGCGGCATCGCTTTCGACTCCTCGGGGCGCCTGTGGGCCACTATGAATCAACGCGACTACATCGGGCCGACGCAGGCGGTCACGGATGATCTGCCGCCGGACGAGCTCGACCTGATACAACAGGGCGGCGATTACGGCTGGCCGGCGTGTTATCCGGATCCGAACGAACCCAAGCGCGATCCGAATCCCGAATCGCCAAACGCCGATTGCAGCAAATCGGTTCCGGCTTCGCTCGACTTGCAAGCCCACTCGGCGCCGCTGGGGATCGTGTTCTACTACGGCACGCAATTCCCGAAGGAATACCGCGGCGGCGCATTTGTCGCTTTCCACGGCTCGTGGAATCGCACGAAGCGGACGGGAGACGAGATCGTCTTTGTCACGTTTGCGAACGGCAAGCCGACCGGATATAAGGATTTTCTGACGGGCTGGCTTCGAGACGGAAGATATCTTGGGCGACCGGCCGGCATCGCGGTCAATGGGAACGGCGATCTCTACGTGAGCGATGACCAATCCGGAACCATCTACAGAATCAGGTATAAACCGTGAAAGTAGTCTCATTCTCACATCTCTGGCGAGACGATCTGGGCAGCCTCTTGGATGCCGACATCCAGTTCGTCGCCGTCGATCCCGACGACGACGCGGCGAAGCTTTCGTCGCTCGCAGATGCCGACGTCCTCATCAGCACGAAGTTCGACGCATCGATGGCGCGAGCGGCTGGACGATTGCGCTTGCTTCTCTGTCCGTCAGCCGGCACCGAAGGCATCGATAGAGAGCAGTTGCCCCCCGGCGTTGGCCTGCTCAACGGCGAGGGCCACGAGATCCCCATCGCGGAGTACGTCATCGGAGCGCTCGTCGCACTGCGCCAGAAGATGTTCGCAGCGGACCGCGCTCTGCGCGAAGGACGGTGGGAATACGGATTTCTCGGCGTGGGCGGTTTTGTCAGCGAGCTGCACGGTTCGAAGCTCGGAATGCTCGGCTACGGCCGCATCGGCAAGGAAATCGTGCAGCGCGCCGCAGCCTTCGGCATCGAAACTGTCGCGCTCACGATGCGCCCGGAAAAGGTCACAACAAAGCCTCCAGGACTCGCGCTCGTGGGCGATCTGAAAGATCGTGCAGCGGTGGACGCCGTCGTGAGCCGTTCCGACGCGCTCGTCGTATGCTGCGAGCTTTCTGCACAGACGCGCGGCTTGATCGACGCGCGCAGACTTGGACTTATGAAAAAGCACGCCGTGATCGTCAACATCGCGCGCGGACCCATCATCGACGAAGAAGCGTTGTACGAAGCGCTCAAGGAGCACACGATCGAAGGCGCCGCGCTCGACGTGTGGTACGAATACCCGCACGAGCGCGGGGAGCTCGTGCAGCCGTCGCGATTGCCGTTCGGGCAACTTGATAACGTCATCATGACGCCGCACTGCAGCGGCTGGACCGAGGGTCACCGGCGCCGCAAGCTCGGGCGGATGGCCGACGCGATACATTCGTTCAAAAAAACGAATCCCGATCTGTGATCTGCTCCTATAAACTATTTATTGAAGGGGCCGACGCTAGTCGGCCCTTCAGATCAACCCTTCAGATTAAGGTTCGTACTTTTGCGAAGACGGCGTCCAGCATTTGCTGCGTGAGCTTGCCGGTGTTGGTGTTCTGACGGCTTGGATGGAAGGACCCGATCAGCGTCAGTGACGGTTTGCCGCCCCTGCGCGACAGCGATGTCGTCGCGGAATGCGCGAATGCCGGTCGGGGTCGAGGTATTTCATACCCGGCATCGGCGAGGAGTCGCAGCGATCGATCGAATGCGATCTTGCCCAAAGCGACGACGACGCTTACTTTCCTCAAGGCGTCAAACTCCGCGCGCAAGTAAGAAGCGCAATTCGCGATGTGTCGCGGCGATGGTTTGTTCTTGGGAGGGGCGCAGCGGATCGCGGCACTGAGATACGCATCCTTGAGCGCAAAGCCGTCGCCGCGAGCGCGGGAGGTCGGCTGCGTCGCGAAACCGGATGCGAAGAGCGCGCGAGCTAGCCAGTCCGCGGATCCGTCGCCCGTGAACATGCGGCCGGTGCGATTGCCGCCGTGCGCGGCGGGCGCCAGTCCGACGATGAGCACGGCCGCCGACGCCTCGCCGAGCGGGGGCACGGGTTTGCCCCAGTACGTCTGGCCTGCGAACTCGGGTTTGCCGCGTCGCGCGATGTCCGCGCAATAGGCGCGTAGATCGCGACAGCGCGTGCATGCAACGATCTCTCGGCGCAGCATGGCGAGCACATCCATGGTTAGCGCCGCCTTCACGCGGCGAAGGACAGCTCCTCTCGGGCGCGTAACGTGAGGTCGCTCGGACCGGCGATTACTTGTATCGCCGGCGATGTCGTATGTGGGGGAGCGAGTCATGCAAAACGATCCGCCGGCACCTGTTCCAGCGTCCCCGGCGCAGCCGGTGTACGCGCCCGGCCAGATCGGGCTCGACCAGTCGAAGGTTCAGAATTATCTGCGCCAGCGCCGGGCTGAACAGAGCATTCCGCTTGCGGTTCTCGCAGGCGTCGTCGCGGCGCTCGTGGGCGCGATTCTCTGGGGCGTCGTCTCCGACGCGACCGGTTATCAGATCGGATGGATGGCCGTCGGGGTCGGATTTCTCGTCGGCTATTCCGTGCAGTTCCTTGGCAAAGGCATCGACCCGCCGTTCAGATATATCGGGGCGATCTGCGCCCTCGCGGGCTGTGTGCTCGGCAATTTCTTCGCCGTTATCGGAGACGTCGCGCAGCAGTATCACGTAAGTCCGCTCACGGTGCTTGGTCGGATACCGTTCAACGTCGCCGCCGATTTGATGACGAAGACGTTTCAACCGATGGATCTCTTGTTCTACGCGATCGCCGTATACGAGGGTTATCGTTTCGCGCTGAAGCGTCTCACGCAAGCGGAACTATCCGGACTGCAGTAAGCCGACGGCTAAACGGGTTTGACTCCGGACGTCCCCGGCACGGTCGGATCGTCGTCGCCGGGTCCTGCTGCGCCGTGAGCGCGTGATTTCGCGCTCCAGGCCTCGACGTCGATCGCGACCATTTTCGTCATATTCAAGTGCTCCGGGGTGGGCGCTGAGAAGTCGCGACCCTCGGTCCGGCCGTCAAAGTAGCGGCCGATCATACGGCGCAACACATCGCCCTTTGTCTCCGCATCGTCGACGACGCGCATGGTGCCGAACGCGATCACGCTGCGATAGATCATCGAATGGTTCAGCGCTGTCTTCGAATATACCAAGCCGCTGAGCTCGGTCACGGTGACGCACGCTCGCGCGCTCGCCGCTGCGCCGCCGAGAATCCGCGCCAACTGGGATCCATGGATATAGAGCACGTTCGGCGTCTCGGGGTTGAAGGCGTATGTCATAGGTATCACCACGGGCCAGCCGTTCTCGACGATGCCGACGTGCGCGACTTTGGACCGCGCGAGGATGTCCGCGATATCACCCGAGATGGAGCGCTCAGGATGTCTCAACAGCTTCGTGGAGGGAACCGCAGACGACGGCGCGTCTCGGGTCTCGGACGGTTCACTCGTCATCGTGATCTCCGCAACACGTCTGATCCTGACAAAACGACTCGCTGGAACACACGCGGAGCATACGTCGCGCGAGGCGTCGTGGCCTTGGTCGCATCGGCATCATCGCCGTAAGCCGATGATGCCCACGACGATCTCGATGGCGATCAAGACGATCACGATGATCTCGAGAAACTCGCTGCGCGCTATCTGTGCCTGGTCTATGAGGTAGCGGTATACTTCGCCCACGCTGTCGAGCTTCGATTCGATCTGGCGCTGCCAGTCCTCGATGCCCAGGCGGCTTGCGATGCCACGATATATGCGGGCGTAGTACGCGTCGCCGATGATCTTCAGCGCATTGCTCGCGCGATCCGCGAGTTCGCGGACGTCGACCATCAGATAGCGCAGCTGTTCGGCACGGGCATCGGCCGTGCGCCGCCGGAACGGGCCAAGCGCGTTCTTGGTAGAGGTCTCCATCGCGTAGATCGTATCGAGCTCACCGTCTAAGCGCGCGTCGTAGGTGCGGAATTCGACGAGCTGCGAGTTCGCGAATTCGAGCAGATCGTGGATGACTTCGGCGTCGTCGCGGTTTTCGTAGACGAAGGCCGCATCCCAGAGCACGACGACCAGATCGTCGGGATAATAGCTGAAGCTCAAGCGAAGCGCATCCGACTGTGCCTCGGTGCCGAGTTCGGCTGACTCTGCAAGCACGAGTGCGGCTAGCGCGCCGCGGTGTTCGCTCAGCAAAGCCGACGCGGTGACGTCCTCATCGAACCGGTCAACGGTGCAGATGAAATAGTCTTCGAGCAGCGGCTCGTGCGGATCGTCGAGCGCGGCGGCGCATCCGGCGAGCAGGCCGTCGAGCAATCGGCGCGCTGTAGCCGGCAAATCGTCGTCATGGCGCAGCTCGCTCGCAAGCGCGGCGTAGCCGGCCCACGACCCCGAGTATGGAAATGCGAACCGGACGGACACGACGCCGAAGTCGAATATCTTCGCGGCCGCCGTGCCTGCTCTGCCCGCGATCGTCGCGGGCGGCAAGCCGACAAGAAGTGGTGGAACGGCGAAGCGGATGCTTCCCGCGGACAATGGCGCGCGCGGACGGAGAGGAGCGGGTTGCGCGCTCATGTTGCGGCCGACCGCGGCGAGATCTATGGTGTCGGCAACGTCGAAGATGAAGAACGCGTCTAGCGTAGCCGACGCGATGGAAGGTTCCGGACGGGTCATCGTCCGGACGGCAGAACTCTGACGGTCATTGGGGCGATCCGGACTGGACGACGCGCTCGCCGTGGTAGCCGATCGCCGTCACCGAGACGACCACTGGGCCGTGGAAGCGCGGCGGCAAGTTTACCGTAGTAGACGTGGACGCCCCGGAGACGTGGCGTTCGGCGACTATGACGCTGCGAGAATCAAGGAGCTGGACGTCGGCCGAGGCTTGTGCCGTGGAGTCCCACGTCACGTGTACGGCATGCCCGTTGTGGCCATACCAGGCCGTGATACCGTCCAAAGTGACCACGAGTTCGCGATCGATCGGCGCGGGCCGCTGCGGCAGCGCCGCGTGATGGCCGGCTGGTGCGGCGGCGACAGTGGACAGCTCAGCAGGCGCGGGCGTTTGCGGAGCCGCATTTGACGGCGCGCCGGCGTTCGATGTCGTCGCCGGTGCCGACTTTGCGGTTTCGCTGGCCGGTGCGTTCGAAGTGACGCGTTGCAGCACGGCCTCGGCTGCGGAGGCGGTCACGCGGCTCGAGTGCTTGACGCCTGGCGTGCCGTTGGAACCTATCTGCGGCACGGCGACGATCGCGGTCGGCACGGCGGCGGCGGAATTCGCCGCCGTGCCGAGACCGCGCAAGTGCGGCAATTGCAGCGCGACGATCACGATCGCGATGAGCCCGATCGCGGCGAACGCGTAGGGTAATAGTCTCGCGCCGTTCGCCGGTCTCCGCTTGGCCGGCTGGAGCACCGCGCGCGCGAAGAGTGCAGACGTTTTCGGCGGCGTCGCCCCGGCTGCCGACATCTGATTCGAAGCAGCTGAGCCGCCGCTGTTCGGTGCGGCCGACGTTGGCGAACCGCCTTTGGGCAATCGGCTCGGCGGTGAGTGAAGCGGGACCAGAACCTCTGTGTCTTGGTCGTTCAAATAGCGCCGCATATGGAGCTGGACGGTTTCCCACGGCGTGGTTGCGCTGCGCCGAGAGCCGCCCGCGGGAACTTCCACTTCCAACATGCGGGGATGGTTGAATCCTTCGTCATCGCGCATCGCGCGGTTCCAGATGACCGGTACGTCGATCGCGATCGCTTCACCAGGGGCCAAGATGGACGGCGCTAAGGACGAAAACGAAAGTGCCGGATGCGGTTTGAACCGCGGTTGGAACGCGCCGGTGAGCTTGCCGATGTTGCGGATGTAACAGTGCAGCACGAAGCCGCGCAACGAGCTGTCGGCGACGATCGCCTCTTTCCAGCCAATCGATATCGTGCAGTCGGAGACCGTCGCCGTCGCGATGGAGCGGACGATCGTGGCGAGGATCATGCCGCCGGCGTCGCGGACCGCCACGACCACGTGCGCTTCGCGCGTGGACCACGAGACGTTGAGCTTGAGGCGGAGCACGATGGGAACATGCGGCTGCAGGATCGCCGATGCCGGCTCAATCGAACCGCCGTCGATCGGCTCTTCGATTGAAAACGAGCATTGCTGCGGCGACGATGACGTGTTTCTGACACGCAGTTCATACTCGGCTGGAGTGCCGGGCACGAAGTACCATCGGTCAGACTGATCGATAGTTTCGATGGAAAGTGAGACGGCCATGGTGGTGTTCTTCGTCTTCAAGGGCAGCCAGCTATTGACCTTGGCCGGCGGTACAAGCGTACGGCTTGTAACCAATGCGATATGACGTGCCGCGTCCGTTGGTACCACGCGTATGTGGACGAAAGGGCATAGAGCTCCTCGGAATCCGAACGGTCAGGCGACGAAGTGTTGGCGCCGACCTAACAGACGCCGCTCCAAGGGCGGACAGTCCAATTCACAAGGTGGTTTTCGTGGTCGAAATAAAGAGTGAAGTGCTTTCCGCTCGCGATGCACGACGTTCCGGTGTCCGTGAAAAAGACAGAGAGAGCTCCGGGCGGCAACGGATGGCTGGTACCGTGGAAGATCGGTTGCGCGCCGCCTCCGAAGTCGCGCCCGTGGTTGGTACTTTCTAGAGCAACGACACTCGCTCGCGTCATGCCTGGCGTAAGGGCGAACTCAAAATTGCTCTTCCGGCTACCCGCCGTACGTTGATCCAGTTCGCACCCATGGCACCCCTTACGATGGCCGAGGCAAAAAAAGGCGAGGCTTTAGTTTCAAAAGCCCCGCCGAAGGTCGCTCAACGATTGTCGATTGGCACCTTACTATGAGCAGCCCATGCTTCGGCCGCACGAATCGCAGACGTAGCACGCTCCGTTGCGCCGTGTGAGGGAACCACAGCCGTCGCAAACGGGAGCGTCACCCATCATCGAGGCGAGTTGCGCCTCGCGCGAACGAAGCGCGTTCATGCGCGCTGCGACCGTCGGGTCCATGTTGGCGACCGTGGGCTGCGCTCCGAGCGAGCGCGCAGCGGCGGCGGGCCGTTTCGGTACAGCGGTCTGCGGCGTCTCTTCCGCAGCCTGCTGCTCCGCGACCATGGTCTCGAACTCCGAGAGCGCGCGGTCTTCGTGGTGTGTTTCGTCGACGTCTTTGTCTTCGGGCTTGACCTGTACGAAATCGGTGCGGCCGAGATACTCCATGCCGAGGACGCGGAAGATGTAGTCGATAACGCTCGTGCACGACTTCACGTTCGGATGATCCACAAAGCCGTTCGGCTCGAAGCGCGTGAACGTGAACTTCTCCACGAGGTCTTCGAGCGGCACGCCGTATTGCAGACCGATCGAGACCGCGATGGCGAAGCAGTTCATGAGGCTGCGGAACGACGCGCCTTCTTTGTGCAGATCGACGAATATCTCGCCGAGCGTGCCGTCGCCGTACTCACCGGTGCGCAAGAACACCGTGTGGCCGGCGATCTTCGCTTTCTGCGTCCAGCCGCGGCGCTTGGCCGGCAGACGGTTGCGCTCGAGGACCTGGGCTACTTTGCGCTTGAAGTCGGTGTTGTCTGTGTTGGCGAGGATGCGCTGCGCAGCGGCGAGGATCTCGTCGGGACGCAGTTCATCGGCGGCGGATCGGCGCGCCGCGGCGATGCGCTCCTCGAACTCCTTCGACAGCGCGATCTGGCGGTCTTCGGCTGTCTCGCTCGTCTTGTCGGAGCCTTTCGTGGACAATGGCTGCGAGAGCTTGGAACCGTCGCGATAGAGCGCGATCGACTTGAGTCCAAGATCCCACGAGCGCAGATAGGCTTCTTGGATGTCTTGCACCGTGGCTTCGTTCGGCATGTTGATCGTCTTGGAGATCGCGCCCGAGATGAACGGCTGCGCGGCCGCCATCATGCGGACGTGACCCATGTGCTGGATGAAGCGCCGGCCGATCTTGCCGCATTTGTTCGCGCAGTCAAAGGCCGAGTAGTGCTCTTCTTTGAGATGCGGCGCGCCTTCGATCGTCATGGTGCCGCAGATGTAGTTGTTCGCGGCATCGAGCTCTTCGCGCGTGAATCCGAGAGCGCGGAGCAGATCGAAGTCGGCTGCGTTGTATTGTTCCGCGGTGAAGCCGAGTCGCTGCAGCGTGGCCTCGCCGAGGCTCCACTGGTTGAATCCGAATGCGATCTCGAAGACAGTCGGTAGCGCGCGTTCGATGGCGGCGATGTCGTCGTCTGTGAAGCCGCGCGCGCGCAACGTCTCCGCGTTGATGTATGGCGAGCCGTAGAGCGTGCCCGAGCCTTTGGCGTAGCGCACGATGTCGTCGATCTGCGCTTGCGTGTAGCCGAAGTTGCGCAGCGTGATCGGGATCGACTGATTGATGATCTTGAAGTAGCCGCCGCCGGCGAGTTTCTTGAACTTGACGAGCGCGAAGTCGGGTTCGATGCCCGTCGTGTCGCAGTCCATTAGGAGGCCAATTGTCCCAGTCGGCGCGATGCAAGTGGCCTGCGCGTTGCGGTAACCATTTGCTTCGCCAAGTTCGAGCGCTTTATCCCACGACTGGCGCGCAGCGGCCAGCAAGTACGGCGGGCAGAGAGCCGGTTCGATTCCCATCGGCACGACTGAAAGTTCTTCGTACTCCGATGCAGGTGCGTTGTAGGCGGCGCGCCGGTGATTGCGCATGACGCGCAGCATGTCGTCGGCGTTCTCGGAATATCGTGCAAACGGATCGAGCTCGCCAGCCATTTCTGCCGACGTCGCGTACGATTCGCCGGTCAGTATTGCTGAGATGGCGCCGCTGATCGCAAGTGCGCGCGGTGAATCATACGGGATGCCGGCGACCATGAGCATAGTGCCGAGGTTCGCGTAACCGAGCCCGAGCGTGCGGTACTCGTACGACTTGCGCGCGATCTCTTCACCTGGGAACTGCGCCATCAGAACAGAAATTTCAAGCGCGATCGTCCATAAGCGGATGGCATGGCGATACCCTTCGACATCGAGAACATTCTTCTCGGTGTCGAAGAAAGTCATCAAGTTTATGCTAGCTAAGTTGCAAGCTGTGTCATCTAAGAACATATATTCTGAACAATTGTGTACTACAATGCCGTTCGCGACGAAGTGACTCGTATCGGACTCCGTGAGATCGTAGACCGCCTCTTCGCCGAGCGGATCGAGCGATACCACGACGTCGGTCATATAGTCGGAGTACGTTTCGACGTCGCAATTCAGAGCGCTGAGCGCCCCAGATTTGGCGGAATCGGGGTCAAAGCCGATCGCATGCTCGAAACCAACGCGCGACGAGCGGCTGATTCGAAGCGAATGCATTTCTTTAACGGGGTAGGTCTTGGAGTCGCCTTTTCCGTCGGGTAAATCGCTCTCCAGTCTGCCGGCGCGCCGATCCGAATAGAGTTTCGATTTGATTCCAAACGAAAGAAGCAATAGTTGAACTTGTTTGAGGAGTTCGGACGACGATGAATCGAGCGAAACGTATTGGCTCTTCGCTCCGTAGTTCGCGACCGTGCCGTCTGCAGTGAAGAGGCCACGCAGAATGAGCCGCACTGAAGCCTCGGTGAGCTCGTGCACCGCGGGCGTGAAACGCTTACGATCGCTTCCTTCATCCAATACCGCGTAGCGTTTGAATAGTTGGACGACAGGCGCGGACGCAAACGCGAGCCGAGACGTTCCCGGTGAGTACGATGTCACCGAGACGTCGCTATTGCGACCGACCGATCCGAGCGGCTTCAGCAGACGTTTCTGGTCGTTAACAGCCGACGCCACCTTGGCGAGTATCGGAGCCTCTTCAGCAACCATCACCAGTGCGATGCTCTCGCCATCATGTCCAGAGATCACGGAGTGACCAAGGTATCCATCGCCGATGGCGACACCTATGCCGAGTGCGACGTCCTCAGCCAACTCGACGTTGCCAAAACCCGAACCGTTCAGCTGAACTTTGTCGCCCGGAACGAGCAGGTTTGCAGCAACGTCGCCCCGATCAACGGTTAGGACCTTGTGATCTGCGGTTAGGCGAAGCTCGAATCCGGCTTTGGTGCGCAGCCGAAAGACCGGCTTCGTGCCAGTCGGGAATATGCTGCTGACGAAGTGCGGCTTGGAGTCGGAACCGATTACAAACGCCGACTTCCCGACGAGTGAATCAATTCGCTTGAGCCCGTCGGCGGTCGCAACGAGCGTGTCGCCGGTGACGCAAGGATTACTCGCCTTGATCTTGCCGCCTTTTGGACTCGTGTGCCACGAGTTGATGATGTCGTCGTACTGCACACCCGGATCCGCGCAAGCCCACGCAGCGCGTCCGATCTGTTCCCACAGATCACGAGCGCGTACGGTGCGAGCCACAGATCGATCCTTGCGCCAGAGAAGATCCCACGATCCGTCATTGCGCACGGCGTCGATGAACTTATCGGAGACACGGACCGAGTTGTTCGAATTCTGTCCGGAAACGGTCTGGTACGCTTCGCCCTCATACGAGCTGTCGTAGCCGGCAGCCATGAGTGCAGCGACTTTCTTCTCTTCTTGTACCTTCCAATTGATAAACTTCTCGATGTCCGGATGATCCATGTCGAGGATCACCATCTTCGCGGCGCGTCGCGTGGTGCCGCCGCTCTTGATCGCACCTGCGGCACGATCGCCGACCTTCAGAAACGACATTAGGCCACTCGACGAACCGCCACCGGCGAGTTTCTCACCCTCGGCGCGCAAGTTCGAGAAATTCGTCCCAGTGCCCGAACCGTATTTAAAGAGGCGCGCTTCACGAACCCAAAGATCCATGATGCCGTTCTCGTTCACCAAATCGTCTTCGACGGATTGGATGAAGCACGCATGGGGTTGCGGATGCGTGTAAGAATCTTTCGCGCGCGTCAGCTCTTTGGTGTCGGGGTCGACGAAATAGTGGCCTTGCGCTGGGCCCGTAATCCCGTACGCGTAGGCAAGACCGGTATTGAACCATTGCGGCGAATTCGGCGCGGCCATCTGATGGATGAGCATGTGCGTGATCTCGGCATCGAAGGCCGCCGCATCTTCGTCTGTATCGAAATATTTGTAACGGCGTCCCCAGTCGGTCCAGCAGCCGGCTAACCGGCGGACGACCTGACGAGCCGTGGTTTCGCGTCCGAGCGAACCATCAGGCTGGGGCACACCGGCTTTGCGGAAGTATTTCTGTGCGAGGATATCCGTAGCGACTTGCGACCAAAACGCCGGCACTTCGATATCGCGCATCTCGAACACGACCGTGCCATCCGGCTCGCGGATGACAGACTCGCGTTTCTCCCACGAAATCGTGTCGAGCGGATCTGTGCCGAGCTTCGTGAATCGTCGCTGGATTTTCATGCACTAAACCTCTTTGGGGAGCGCAAATCCCGGAGCCATCCAAGCGGCCCGAGTTGCAAGTCGGAGACAACGTATGTTCGACGAACGTCTATTCGCCCCTACCCATAGTGTTGGCAAGGGCGATATCCCCCATTATATTGCGATTTAATATGAGAATCAACAGTTTTTTCGAACAGCCGTTTGTCCGACCGGCAAAGCCAAGCCGCGTAAGGCCAAAGCGAACTTTTGCGCCGTTTTCGTCCACAAGCTATCCACGCTGTGCATGAGATCCCGCACTTTCAGTCGGCGGAAACTGGGCCAGGATCCGAGCAAGTCGGGCCTTACCACCAAGTCTACTAGGAAAGTGTAATAGGCCGAATGGTTCTTTCCCATACGCTCGGCCGTCTGTTAGCGTAGGCTCCATGGATCCGCATTTTTCAATAGCCGGTTTTGTCGTCGGTGTTCTCGTGGGTATGTCCGGCGTCGGTTCGAGCTCGCTGATGTTGCCGATACTCGTCCTTTTTCTGGGCGTTTCGCCGCTCGTCGCCGTCGGCACAGACCTCGCGTATAGCGTGCCCACCAAAATCGTCGGCGCATTCATGCATAGCCGGCAGAAGACGGGGAGCAAGAAGGTCGTCCTCTATCTCGCGCTCGGCGGCGTGCCCGCAGCGATCCTCGGCGTCCTAACGCTGCGGTGGGTCGAATCACACATCGGACTGGCTGCGCTGAACGCCGATCTCAAGCACGGCTTGGGCGTCTTGCTCTTCGTCGTTGCGGTGGTGGTCCTCATCACGCCGTACATCATCAAGAAGGGCGACCCCGATCCGTATATAACCGTCGAACGCGCGAAATGGCGAATCATTCTCGTCGGTGCGGTCGTCGGCTACCTGGTCGCCATCACCTCGATCGGCGCAGGTTCGATCACGATGACCGCTCTTTGCCTGATCCTGCCGATGATGCGAATCCAAGACCTCGTCGGGTCAGACGTCGCGTTCGCCGCGCTGATCGTTCCGGTCGCAGCCGTCGGACACGTCGCGCTCGGCACGGTCAATTGGCCGATGACAATCGCACTTCTCGTCGGGTCTATTCCCGGCGTGCTTCTCGGCACGTGGCTTTGCAAGAAGCTGCCGACGATGTGGCTGCGGCCTGCGATGGCTGTCGCGATGATCGCCGCCGGCACGCGCTTGTTCGCCTGAGACTAGCGCGGGGCCGGACGCCCGCCGAAGCGAACCTTCGCGGCGATGCGTCGCTTAGGCGGAATGGTTCTTTCTCAAACGCTCGGTCTCTGTTAACGTAGGCTCGATGGATCCGCATTTTTCGCTCGCCGGCTTCGTGGTCGGCATATTCGTCGGTATGTCGGGCGTCGGGTCGAGTTCGCTGATGATGCCGATCCTCGTCCTCCTTTTAGGGGTGTCGCCTCTAACTGCGGTCGGAACGGACCTGGCCTACAGCATGCCGACGAATCTCGTCGGAGCATTCTTCCACCATCGCCAGCGCACGGGAACGAAGAAAGTCGTCCTGTATCTCGCACTTGCAGGCGTCCCTGCGGCGGTCTTGGGCGTCCTGACGCTGCATACGGTCGAAGCGCATATCGGCTTGGCCGCTCTCAACAGCTGGCTCAAGCACGGATTGGGATTCCTGCTCGTCCTCGTCGCGATCGTCATCATCGTCACGCCATTCATCATCAAAAAGACCGACCCAGATCCTTACGAAACCGTAGAGCGCTCGAAGTGGCGCGTGATGCTCATTGGTGCCGTGGTCGGATACCTTGTCGCGATAACGTCGATCGGCGCCGGTTCGATCACGATGACGGCACTTTGCCTCATACTTCCAATGCTGCGGATCCAAGACATCATCGGTTCCGACGTTGCGTTCGCGGCCATGGTGATTCCAGTGGCGGCCGCCGGTCACTGGGCCATCGGCAACGTCAATTGGCTCATGACGCTCTCGCTTCTGATCGGTTCGATACCCGGCGTCATTTTAGGGACTTGGCTCTGCAAGAAGCTTCCGACGAGTTGGCTGCGCCCCGTCATGGCGCTCGCGATGGTGTATGCCGGAATACGCATGATCTTCGCGTGATCTAAGGTCTGCCGCGGGGGCAGGGTTCTCGAAAAGTCGAAGACGTAAAGCGATGTCTCACCAAGCGGTCGACCTGGCGCTCGTGCAGTTCGCGCCGCGCAAGGGCGACGTCGGCGCAAATCTCGACCTGATCGCCGCCGCGTTCAAAACGCTGCGACGCGACGCCCTCGGCGTTCCCGATATCGTCGTCTTCCCCGAAGCCTGCCTCTCCGGATACTTCGTCGAAGGCGCGGTCCGCGAAGTGGCCCTCTCGGCAGAAGAAGCGCTGCGGCGCGTCAACGCGCTGGCGAAATCTGCCTTCGGCGCACGGCATTCATCGATCGATGTCGTCTTTGGATTCTACGAAGACGACGCCGGCAAACTGTACAACAGCGCGCTGTACGCGTCTCTCGGCGCGAAGCCCGTGCTCAGACATGTGCATCGCAAGATGTTCCTCCCCACGTATGGCGTCTTCGACGAAGAACGATTCGTCTCGCGCGGCTCGTCGGTCGGGGCGTTTTCAACGCGCTTCGGCAAAGCTGCGATCCTGATCTGCGAAGACGCGTGTCATTCGCTCGCCATCACGGTCGCCGCCGTGCAGGGCGCGCAGATCATCTTCGTCCCGAGTGCGTCGCCTGGGCGCGGTCTCGAAGATCACGAGCCTGCAAACGTCCGGCTCTGGCGCGACCTCTTGCGCGTCGCAGCTGCCGAACACGGCATTTTCCTGGTCTACGCCGGCCTACTGGGTTTTGAAGGCGGCAAGGGATTCACCGGCTCGTCGCGCGTTGTGGGTCCCGCCGGTGACGTGCGAGCCGAAGCACCGTTTGACGAGCCGGCGATCTTGCGTGTGGCGATCAGGCTCGAAGATGTCGCCGTCGCGCGCGCCGCGTTGCCGATGTTGGGAGATCTGGAAGCAAACCTCCCGGAACTCGTCGCGCAGCTCGAGTCGGGCGGGTCTACGAGGCGGTGAGCACAGCGCGCCGAGCCGCTAAGACGCCGGCGTTTACGGTCGTGCGTGCCGACCTGAATCCCGATCCTCTTGCACTGGACTGCGCGCTCGTCGAGCGCTGGCTCGTGGCGTTCTTGCGCGACGAGCTCATCCGCCGCAGAAAAATCTCGCGCGCCGTCGTCGGCATCTCGGGCGGCGTGGATTCGGCGGTCGTCGCTTTTCTTTGTGCGCGCGCGCTTGGGCCGAAAAACGTCTACGGTATCCGCATGCCGTATCGAACGTCGAATAAATTGAGCTCCCAGCATGGGCGGCTCGTCGCGAGCGCAGCGGATATTCACGATCGGGAGATCGATATCTCAAGCGCCGTCGACGGATACCTCCGGCACGAACCGCGAGCTGGCGGTCAGCGTCGCGGCAACGTCATGGCGCGCACGCGCATGCTTGTACTATTCGACCAATCCGCAAAACTCAATGCCCTCCCGATCGGCACAGGCAACAAGTCGGAGCGGCTGTTCGGATACTTCACGTGGCACGGCGACGACTCGCCACCGATCAATCCGATCGGCGATTTGTTCAAGACGCAGGTCTGGGATCTCGCGCGCCATCTCGGTGTGCCGCCCGCGGTCGTCGACAAACCCGCCACCGCCGACCTCATCCAAGGGCAGACCGACGAAGACGATCTTGGGATCACGTACGCTCGCGCGGACCGCATTCTCGATGCGATTCTCAAGGGTTTTACCCCGGAAGACATCGTGCGTCAGGGTTTTGCGGCGCGAGAAGTCGATCTCGTGCGCAGCCGGGTCGGCGCGACGCACTGGAAGCGACACCTCGCCACGACGGCGATGATCTCGACGACGGCGATCAACGAGTTCTACCTGCGCCCCGTCGACTATTGATGCCCTACTACGGGATATCGCGATATCTCGCGGTCACAAGTGGCCTAAGAAACTCGTGATGTCGAAGTAGTATGACCGCGTCTCGCCTGACGTCGAGCACTTCACGTCGATCTGATCGAACGAGTGGCTGTTCGGCGAAGTCAGCAGCGCTTGCTTCGTCCATTGCCACTGGCCGCCCGACGCGCATGGATGCGCCGCGATATAATCGTGCTCGGCCTGGATGCCGTCCGACTCGTTCGCAGCGGTGATCACGATCGCTCGATCTTGGGTCGACCCGTCTCCGACCGTGTCGTCGGCCTTCATGAGCCCGAGCGCTTCGTAGGAGATAGTCAGGGCGATCTCCGTGACCATGCCGTTTTCGATCCGGTAGAACCAGTGACCGGCCGGCGCGGCATCGTACATGAGCGAGCCGTCGTTCATTGTCGCGATAGGTGCGCCGCGAATTTTTTGCACCGTGGCCGCTGGCGAGCTCAAGGTCACACCATATGGATCTTTGATCGCTGAAACACCGCCGGGCGTGAGGTTCGCTGAAACGAGCACGACCCGGTCGTCGTGGATCTTGACCATTGCCGATGCGCCTTTTTCCGCGAGCACATACCGTCGAAACTCGCCGTCGCCGACCGTCTTCACGTTGTCGGGATAGCCGAAGCGAGTATCGACCGCGCCTGAGCTTTCACCGACCTGCACGCCAAGAAATGAAGGCAGCGCCGAACTGGTCGACCCGGCATGTGATTTCGACATGTCGGTCCACGACGTCGAAGGCGCGGCGCTCAACAATGCGAGCGCCAGAACGTACCCGATCATAGCGACCTCGAAATCTGTGAAGTGGGCTTCATTTGAACGTGACGCCGGCCCAGGTCTGCGAAGCCACGCGCCATAGCGCACCGTCCTTGACGAGAACGAACGTCCAGTATCCGGTTTCGGTGAACGGCTTACCATTCAGGAGCGGCGTGAACACGGCGGGAAAAACGACGTACGCTCGTATCGCTGAGACGTTGAACTCGGTCGGCAGGTTCAGCACGATATGCGGCTTTGTTATCTTGGAGGCCGCATTGTACGATGCAAACCCGGAACTCCAGCGCGCGCCGGCGTCGGCGCTCGTCCAGACAAATGGTGCGAATTCGTCGCTGATGACCGCGCCGCGCGCATACGTGCCGGCGGGCGCCGGCGTTCCGGTGTTGACGAAGCGGACTAGCGCTTGGATCGGCGTCATCATCGCGGCGCTCGGCATTGGTTGCGAGGAGGCGCCGAGAGCCGGCGAAATCACGATGGCGCAGGCGGCCGCAAATGCGCCGACAGCCGCGTTGAAACGGAATGAAGTCATGCGGTCCCTCCTCACGATTGTCCGAACTGCGTTCTGGCGCGGTGTGCACTTTCCTTGACGCTTGCTTGGCCGAGCAGGGCGTGCGGGCCGCATGGAGCAACACTTGCCGCCCCGAGGAGGGCTCAAGAGCATGCCGCGCTACTTGCACACGTCGATCTTCGTCAACGATATGGCCGAGTCGATCAAGTTCTACACGGAGAAACTCGGCCTGAAATTGCTCGACCAAGCGCATTACGAAGGCAACGCCGATATGGCGTTCGTCGGCCGCGACTGGGATTCGTATATCGAGCTCGTCTACGATCTCGAGGAACACGAACCGTATGCCATCGGCAATCGTTACGAACACTTGGCATGCGAGGTCGATGGCGATCTGCCGGCGGTGGTGGAGAAGCTGAAGAGCCAGGGCGTCAAAGTCATCAAGGGTCCGAAGAAAGCCCCGAGCGGCACGCGTTGGATCGCGTTCGTGGAAGATCCGAACGGGATTCCGGTAGAGTTGTTGGAGCCGAGAAGGTCGTGACCGCTGGGCCGACATAAAGTCGGCCCTTCAGAAAAGTCGGCCCCTTCAGTTAAATTAATCGGGCGATTTCGGTTGCGCGTTCTTCGGGTGCAGCAGACTATTGTGGTACCCGTAAAAGCCGTAGATAGCCGCGCCCACCGCGAACCAGAAGATGAAGCGGATCCATGTCGGCAGCGCGAGGCCGTATCCGATCAGATAGAGGCACAACAGAAAACCAAGTATCCCGATCACCACACCGGCCGGGGCCTTGAAGGGCCGCTTTGCGTTCGGGGCGACGAAGCGCAAGATCGCGACGCCGATACTCACGATCGCAAACGCCGAAAGCGTGCCGATGTTGACGAGCTTCAGCAGATCTTCGAGCGGTACGATCAGCGCCAAGAACGCGACCACGAAACCAGTGATCATCGTCGTCCTGGCGGGAGTCAGGAACCGCGGGTGGACGGCGGACACAGCGGGCGGCAACATCCGGTCGCGCGACATCACGTAGAAGATCCGCGACTGCCCGAGAAGCGACGTGAGCATCACACTGATGTTCCCGACGATCGCCCCTATCGTGACCGTGATGACGGGAATCGCATAGTTGCCTGCGAGCCGGATCGCTTGGCTCATCGCGGAATCAGGCGCGATCTTCGATAGCGGCACGATGCCGATGGTCACGGCTGTGATCGCGACGAACAGCAGCGCGCCGATGATCAGCGAGCCTACCACGGCGATCGGCACGTCGCGCTGCGGGTTCTTCGATTCTTCGGACGCGACGGTAACCGTGTCGAAGCCGATGTAGGCGAAGAAGACCAGCGCAGCGCTCGCGATGACGCTATGGTAGCCGAGCGGAGCTGCGCCCGCGAAATGTGACGGGTGCATGAACGCGAGCCCGACCGCGATGAACACGACGAACGAAAGGATCTGCACGATCACAAAGATGGCGTTTGTCGTCGCCGATTCTTTGATGCCGATAGCCAGCAGTGCGCTGACCACGATGACCGAGAGCGCGGCGATCACGTCGTATTGCGAGTGCAAGAAATCGAAATGCGCTAGGTTGAAATGCAGCCAGCCGATAGAGACCGGCCACGGCGTGGAAACAAGGGCGGCGGTCTGGAGCGATGTCGGCATCGCGAGGTGGAAGTAGCCGAACAACTCCTGTAGATAACCCGAGAACGACGATGCGACCGGCGCCGCGCTGATGCCGTACTCAAGGATGAGATCCCAGCCGATGACCCAAGCGATGAACTCGCCGAGCGTCGCGTACGCATACGTGTAGGCGCTCCCCGCCACCGGCACCATGGAGGCGAATTCCGCATAGCACAAGGCGACGAAAACGCACACGACGCCGGAGACGAGAAACGCGGTGATCGCGCCTGACCCGGCGAGTTGGATGCCGACGCCGACCGTGGGGAAGATGCCGCCGAGCATCGTGCCGAGGCCGATGCCGATGAGACCCCAGACGCCGAGCACTCGGCGCAGTTTCGGTCCTTCGTGATCCGGCCGGATACGGTCAAGCGGCTGGCATGCCGCCAGCCGCTTGAGCAGTGCCTTGATGCGCTGCATCAAGGGAGCGGTTACCGGTACTTCACGACGAGCGTCTTGTATTCTGTCATCTCTTCCATCGCATAGCGCACGCCTTCGCGGCCGAAGCCGCTGTCCTTGACACCGCCATACGGGAAATTGTCCACGCGCAGCGTTGGATAGTCGTTGATGATGACACCGCCGACCTCCAACTCTTCGAATGCCTTTGCGATCGTGCGCACGTCGTACGTGAAGACGCCGGCTTGCAAGCCATAGCGCGATTCGTTCGCGCGCGCGAAACCTTCTTCAATAGAAGAGACAGGCGCTATCGTCGAGATCGGACCGAAGACCTCTTCGGCTTCGACCTTCATCGTGCTCGTCGTTCCGCTGAGGATCGTCGGCTGCAAGACATTGCCTTGTCGCGCGCCGCCCGCGAGAACCGTGGCGCCGCCACGCAGCGCCTCATCCAGCCACGCGCTGACGCGATCGGCGCTGCGCGAATCGATCATCGGCCCGACGATGGTGTCCGCAAGCGCCGGATCGCCGGTCCGCAAGTTAGCCGTCTCGTTGCGATACAGAGCGCCGAATTCGTCGAAGACCGGTTGTTCGACGAATATCCGCTGCACTTTGATGCATACTTGGCCGGCCTGTGCAAACGATCCAAGGGCGCAGCGCTTCGCGGCCCACGCAAGATCGGCGTCGGAGGCGACGATGGCTGCGGCATTCCCGCCGAGTTCAAGGACCACGCGCTTCTTGCCGGCGATGGATTTGAGATGCCAGCCGACCGCAGCAGAGCCCGTGAAGGAAAGCAATGCGATGCGCTCGTCGGTCGCGAGTTTCTCGGCCACCTCGACGGGGCAGTGGATGACCGAGAGCGCTTCTGGCGGCATGCCCGCTGCATAGCAGACGTCTGCCAACAGAAGCGCCGAGAGCGGGGCTTGCGGCGGCGGCTTAAGGACGACGCAGTTGCCAACCGCTATAGCCGGTGCCAATTTATGCGCGACCAGATTCAGCGGAAAGTTGAACGGCGAGATCGCTCCGACGACGCCCACGGGAAAGCGGCCGACGATCGCCGTGTAGCCTTCGGTGGCGGGAGCAAGGTCGAGCGGCAACACCTCACCGCCGAATCGCGTGCACTCCTCGGCGGCGAGCGTAAACGTCGTCACCGCGCGATCGACCTCTATGCCGGCATAGATGCGCGGCTTGCCGCTCTCCGCGATCATCAGGTCGACGAATTCGGCGCGGCGATCGCGCAGACGCGTTGCCACGTCGAGCAACAACGCCTTTCGTTTGTGCCGCGGCCAACGCCGGAAATCGCGGAATGCGCGGACGGCGGCGGCTATAGCATCGTCCATGTCGGCCGCCGTGCCGACGCCGATGGTGGCCACGACCGAGCCGTCGTACGGGTTATGGATCGGGGCGGCTTCTTGCGTTGCACGGCGCTCGCCGGCGATCGGCAGCGCGCGATGCTTTGGAGCCGCCGCCGTCGTCGCGCTCACCGGTCGGCGAACCAGCCGCTCGGTTCGACCGCGAGATTGACGTTGATCTGCTTCACTTCCGTGTACGCGTCGTAGCCATAGGTGCCAAGTTCGCGGCCGATGCCCGACTGCTTATAGCCGCCCCACGGCGCTTCGTTATAGGTGGGATGATACGTGTTGATCCACGTGATGCCTGCGCGCATTTTGCGGATGACGCGGTGCGCTTTGGCGATGTCGTTCGTGAATACGGCGCCGGCCAATCCGTAGATCGTATCGTTGGCGAGCGCGATCGCTTCGGCTTCGTCGGCGAAGGTCTGCACCACAAGCACCGGACCGAATATCTCTTCCTGCACTATGCGCATCTTCGGAGTGGTGTGCGAGAAGATCGTGGGCACGATGAAGTTGCCGCGCTTTCCCAAGTCGCCCTCAAGGCGCGTGCCGCCGCATTCGAGTTTGGCGCCTTCAGCGATGCCGGTCTTGATGTAAGACTCGACTTTTTCCTGATGCGCGCGGCTCACGAGCGGTCCCATCTCCGTCTTTGGATCGAAACCGTCGCCGACGACGATCTTGTTCGCGCGTTCCACGAGACGCTTGACGAAGCGGTCGTGCAGCGAATCCTGGACGAGCAGTCGCGAGCCGGCCGAGCAGACCTGACCGGAATTTGCGTAGATCCCGAAGAGCGCATAATCGATCGCGGTATCGAAGTCGGCGTCTGCGAAGACGACGTTGGGCGACTTGCCGCCCAATTCGAGCGAGATCTTCTTGAGATTGCCTGTCGCCGCTTGCATGATGGATCTGCCGGTCTTCGTGCCGCCGGTGAACGCGATCTTGTCTACGAGTGCCGATGCGGCCAGCGCGTGTCCGACGACCGGGCCGGCCCCGGTCAAGATGTTCACGACCCCTTTGGGGAAACCAACGTCGACGATCAGCGTCGCGAGCCGCAACGCGGTGAGCGGCGTCAGCTCCGACGGCTTCAGTATGCACGCGTTGCCTGCCGCCAAAGCGGGTGCAAGTTTCCAGGCCGCCATGAGCAGCGGATAGTTCCATGGGATGATCTGGCCGCAGACGCCTATCGGTTCGCGAACCGTGAACGACTGCGATGCCGCCGGCACCTCGAAAGTCTGGCCGTGCGGTTTCGTGGCGAGCCCGGCGTAATAGCGGAAGCAATTCGCAGCATCCGCCATGTCGTACTCGGTCTCGCGCAGCGGCTTGCCGTTGTTGAGCGTTTCGAGCTGCGACAATTCTCCGGCATGCTCGTCGATAGTCGCCGCAAGAGCATTGAGCAATTTCGCTCGATCTTGCGCGAGCGAGTCGCCCCATGGGCCTTTGTAGAACGCCGCGTGCGCCGCGGCGATGGCGCGGTCCGCATCCGCTATCGTACCTTCAGCGACGCGCGCGATCACCTCGCCGTTCGCGGGATTGACGATCTCGCGCGCGGCGCCGTCCGACGCCGGACCGAACTCGCCGTCCACGAACATCAGCGCGACGCCGTTTTCACGGCGCAAATCGGCGAGCAGATCTTCCTGCATGGTCAGCATGTGGGTTCCTCTAAAACGTCAGACGGTAACGGCTTTCGACGACATCGCGTCCAGAGATTCGGCGAGCGCTTTGCAGACGTAGTCTGTCTGCTCCTCCGTGATGGTCAAGGGCGGCTCGATCCGCACGGTGCGGGCGTTGACCAACGTCCCCGAGACGAGCACGCCGCGCTTGAGCATGTGCTTGCCGAGCTCGAAGCCCATCTCGTTGTTCGCGAATTCGAGCGCGATGAGCAGCCCCATGCCGCGGATGTCGTGGACGATCTCATGATGGCCCAAAGCGGCGCGCCGCAGACCTTCGATCATGCGCTTGCCGATGACGGCGGCTCGCTGCGGGAGGCGCTCCTCGATGAGCACGTTGATCGTCGCGAGGGCCGCTGCGCACGCGAGCGGGTTTCCGCCGAACGTGGTCGTGTGCAGAAACGGATTGGAGAAGAGCCGCGAGAACACCGCGCGGGTGCCGATGACCGCGCCGGCCGGCATCACGCCGCCGCCGAACGCTTTCGCTAGGCACATCAGATCCGGGGTCACGCCGTAGTGTTCGCAGCAGAACATCTTGCCGGTGCGGCCCATCCCCGTCTGCACTTCGTCGAGCACGAGCAGCGCACCGTATTCATCGCACAGCGCGCGCACACCGGGGAGGTAGTCGTCGTCGGGAAGATTGACGCCGCCCTCGCCTTGGATCGGCTCTAACACGACCGCGCCCGCTTCTTCGCCGACCATCCGAAGTTTGTGCATCTCCGTGCGCAGTTCTTCGAGATCGTTGAACGGCACGTGTTCGACGTTCGGCAGCATCGGCCCGAACGGCATGCGGAACTCGCCTTTGGCGCTCACTGAGAGCGACCCGAAACTCTTCCCGTGAAAGCCTTTGGTCGCCGCGACGATCGTGGGTTTTTTCGGATCGTAGGCACGCGCGAGTTTCAGCGCCGCTTCCACTGCTTCGGTGCCGCTGTTGCAGAAGAAGGCGAAATCGAGATTGCCCGGCGCGAGCATAGCCAGCGCTTTCGCGAGCATCGCGCGCAGGGGATCGAGGAGATCTTGACTGTGCAGCGCCTGCCGCTTCAGCTGGTCCGTGACGGCCTTGACCACTTTCGGATGACGGTGGCCGACGTTGAAGATGCCGAATCCGCCGAGGCAGTCGATGTATTCTTTCCCCGCGACATCCCGATAGACGTTGGGGCCGGCGTCTTCCCATTCGATGGCCGCTTCCGCATGTTCGACCGAAGTGGCTTTACGATACTCGAGAAAGCCCGGATTCACATGATCGCGGAATCCGTTGACCGTCTCGGACGTGATCCACGCGACGTCTGCTGGCGTGATAGACGGCTTGGCGATCAAGTCGAGAACGGTCTGCGTATAGGCTAGGGTCTCAGAATCTGGTCGATGAGAAATTTTAGCACGTCATCCTTTCAAGAGAGCGCCGCATCGCAACTGGCTTCGAGCCGGCTGAGCGCAAGGTCGAGTTCTTCGTCGTGGATCACGAGCGGCACGAGGACGCGTATGACATTGCCTCTCGCACCGGCCGGCATCAAGAGCAGACCTCGCGAGCGTGCTTCGGCTACGATTCGCTTGGCGACGGAAGGTTCACCGGGCTTGTTCTCGTCCGCAAACTCCATGCCGATCATGGCGCCGATACCGCGCACATCCGCGATGCGGCGATGCCGGCGCTGCAGCGCGCGAAGCACGCCCTCGACCCGCGCACCGATCGCGACAGCTCGATCGAGAAGCTTTTCATCCTCGATGATGTCGAGCGTAGCGAGCGCCGCGGCGCAGGCGAGCGGATTGCCGCCGTACGTACCGCCGAGCCCGCCGGGCCCGGGCGCGTCCATGATCTCGGCTCGTCCGATGACAGCCGCAAGCGGAAGTCCGCCGGCGATGCTCTTCGCGATCGCCATGAGGTCGGGTTCGATCCCGGCATGCTCGCACGCGAACATCTTGCCGGTGCGTCCGAAGCCGGATTGGATCTCGTCGCAGATGAGCATGATGCCGTGTTTGGCAGAGATGCGTCGCAATTCGCGGAGATACGCCGCCGGCGCCGGAACGAAGCCGCCTTCTCCGAGCACGGGCTCGATGATGATCGCCGCGACGCGTTCGGGAGCGACTTCGGATTCGAAGAGCTGCGCGAGCGCGTTCAGACTCCGCTCGGTCGTCCAGCCGCGGAACTCGTACGGGTATGGCGCGAAATAGATCTCGCTGCAAAACGGACCGAAACGCTGCTTGTACGGCTGGCTCTTTCCGGTCATGCTCAACGCGAGCAGCGTTCGTCCGTGAAATCCATGGTGGAAGGCGATCACTGCCTGACGCCCAGTCGCCTCGCGAGCGATCTTGACCGCGTTCTCTGTCGCTTCGGCGCCGGTCGTCACGAGTAGCGTCTTCTTTTTCGAACTGCCTGGTGCCAGTCGATTCAGCCGCCGGGCGAGCTCTACGTACGAATCGTACATCGCGACTTGGAAGCACGTGTGTGTGAAGCGTTCGAGCTGCTCCTCGACCGCGCGCCGCACTCGCGGATGCGCGTGGCCGACGTTCAGCACGCCGATGCCGCCGACGAAATCTATATACTCGTTGCCGTCGGAATCCCAAAGTTTGGCGCCTGATGCCCGCTCGACGAAGATCGGATGTGTGTTGCCGACGCCGCGTGGGACTTCGGATGCACGCGCTTCGAGCAGCGCCGACGTTTCAGTTGATGCTACAGCCACACGCTCATCCTTTCAGGTCGCCGTCACCGAGGGCGGAAACGCGTCCCGCCATCATTATCTTATAGTATCGGGGCAGGGAAACACCACGTAGCCGGCGCACAAAATTCGGCCACTTCTTCGTGCTTGAGAGCCAAGGAGCATCGTGACCGTACGCGAGGCGCTGGGATTCGACTCGTTGCGAGGCGCTAGGCTCGTGGCTGGGTTGAATGGGCTCGAGCGAGAGGTGCGATGGGCGCACGTCATAGATATGCCAGACCCTGCTCCGTGGGTTCGGCCTGGCCAGTTCTTGCTGACGACCGGATTTGCGTGGCCCGCAGGCGCGCAAGACCAGCGATCGCAGATCCGCGACCTTTCTGCACATGGACTTGCCGCCATCGGCCTTGCAGTGCCGCGTTACGTCGAAGAGTTCGGCGCCGCGGCGAGAGATGAAGCAGATAAACAAGGTCTGCCGCTCGTCGAAATCCCTTTCGATATTCCATTCGCCCAGATAACCGAAGACCTCCATCGAGCCATCATCGCCGAGCAGTACGTCTTGCTCGAACGATCCGAAGCGATCCATCGGGAGCTTACGCGCGCCGCAGCGAGCGGAACGAACCTCAGCGATCTCGCGCGAGCGCTCGGCGGGCTGATCGATCGTTCCGTCACTTTCGAAGATCCGGCTGGGAAACTGCTCGCTTTCCACGAGCACGCGATGCAAGCCGACGCCGTCAGGCGCGAGACGTTGGAACATGCGCAGTCGCCGGCGGTCATCCAGGAATCGCTCGAGCGCGACGGTCTGCTAGAGAGCGTGCGCGCGAGCAGCGGGCCCGTCCGCATCGAAGCGCGGCCCGAGATCGGCCTGAGCGCGCGCGTCGTCTGTCCGATCCGATTGGGCGACGAGCTCGTCGGACTCGTCTGGATCATGGAGGGCGAAGCGAAATTCTCCGAACTCGACAATCGCGCCGCCGAACATGCCGCGCTCGTCGCGGCGTTGCACGTCGCGCATCAGCGCGAACTCGCGACGATGGAATCGCGGCTCGGTTACGCATCGTTTCTCTCGCTATTAGAAGGAGAGGAGGACGACGCGCAGACGGTTGAACGCGCTCGCTTGTTGGGATTCGATCCGGACGGATCGCACCGCGTCGCGATCGCCGTGATCCCAGAACCGCTGCCGCTGACGCGCGAAGGCTTCTTGCGGCGTGAGCGGGTCGCGAGCGTTCTTCGTCATCGATTGCAGACAGGGCGTCACAGGCCGCTGCTGACCACCAATCTCAACTTCGTCGCGTTCCTCGTACCCGAGGGCATAGACGTCTCTGCGGTGTGGCGCGCGCTCGGCGATCCGGCGATCGCTTTGCTCGTGGGTCGAGCGCATGCGGGCACACGTGGCGTGCGCAAGAGCTATAAGGAAGCACAATCGCTCCTCGGCTATCGCGACGACGTCATGATCAAGCGCTTTGACGACGCCCTGGTCCCGCGGGTCCTCATGGGGGACGCCGGCGCGCGCGAGGCGTTTATCGACGATCTCTTCGGCGCGCTGCAAGCGCGCAAGGGCGGTGACGTGATGAAGTCCGTGCTCCTCACGTACGCACGCACAGGTTTCAATTTTCGCCAGACGGCGCAGCGGCTCGGTGTTCATCCAAACACGCTGCGCTATCGCCTGAATCGGGCGATGGAAGTCCTGACAATCCGCCTCGACGATCCGGACGTCCGCTTCCGGCTTCAGCTAGCTGCGCGAATATTAGACTTTCTTCATAATGCCTGAAGCAAAATTTGTTCAAAGGATACATAGGCGCGGGCATGAATTCCGCGTACACTCCATGCCATAATCTCACCTTAACGCTACGCCTGAGGGAGAGTTTTGTGTTGCTTCGCCGTTTGGTCATAGCGCTAGTCGCATGCGCGGTCTGTGCGTCGTCGGGTTTGCCCGCCGCAGCGGGCACCACGGGCACTTTGCGCGGCAGGGTCGTGGATGCCGGCACCGGGGCGCCAGTGGCAGACGCGAAGATCGCCGCTTCGTCTCCTTCGCAATCGGAAACAGGCGTCAGCGACGCGAGCGGATTCTTCAGCTTCCTCTCGCTCTCACCCGACACGTACACCGTGACCGCCAGCAAGCCGAACTACGAGATCGGCAGCGTTTCCGGTGCGACGGTCATCTCCGACCAGGTCCGGAGCGTCACGATCAGTCTGCAGCCGACGGTGAGGACGCTCGCGACCGTCTCCTCGCGAGGCACGGCGTCCCTCGTGAGACCGGGAACGACGAGCGACGTCTACTCGATCAACGCAGCGGCGCAACGCGCATCGGCTTCTCTCGCCGGTTCCGGCGGGCTCAACCAAGCGTACAGCTCGATAGCGAGCGCTGCGGGTGTCGTATATCCGCAGGGCCAGCAAGGCTGGAATCAAAGCGTCTTCATCCGCGGCGGCGACTACGACCAAGTCGCGTACGAAGTTGACGGGATACCCGTGGTACGGCAATCCGACTCGTCGCCGGTCGCGACGCTGACGAGCCTCGGCAATCAGGAGGTCCAAGTCTACACGGGCGGCACGCCCGCCTCAGCAGATGCCTCCGGACTAGCTGGCTACGTCAACCAAGTGATCAAGAGCGGCACGTATCCCGGCTATGCGAATTTCACGGCCGGCATCGGAGGGCCAGCGCTCTACAACAAAGCGCTCTTCGAATATAGCGGCGCGACGCCGGATCGCAATCTTAGTTATTACGTGGCGTCGACCATCATCAGTCAAGATTATCGTTACGGAGACGAGAACAACGGTGTGAGCAATCCGCTGTTCTTCTTTCCTCTCTATATCCCGTCGCACAACGGACAATCGGGCGGCGGATTCTGCAACATCGCGCCATGCGTCTTCGATGGCTCGGGCACGCCGATCTTCGCGCCGGGTTACAACAACGCGATCGGTCATGTGACCGACCACGAGACGCTCCTCAACTTCCACTACCATCTGGCGCATCGCTACGACACGAACAAGGACGACCTGCAGCTCCTCTATATGAACGGCGACATTCTGCAGAAGTTCTACGGGTCGCCCGACGACTTGCAATGGGGCGTCAATGGTTTTCCGCAAGCCACGTTTGGCACCGGCGACATCCCGTTTTTCGACGGCTTCGCCTACAATGGCCCACTGTTCGTGCCACCCAACCCGGCCAAAGGTTCGGTCGTGCTCTTCCCCAACGTCGTGCACCAGGTCGGCGACTTCATTCCGCCCGAAATGCGCGAGGGCTCGGACAACAGCGTGGGGCTGACCAAACTTCAGTACCAGCGCAACATCAATTCGAAAAGTTATCTGCGATTGTTCGGCTACGGGCAGTACGCCAACTGGTACATCAGCGGGCCCGTGAGCGCGCAGCAGACCTTCGGGGGCCAGCTGCCCGACTACGAAGTGCTCGACCATACGTATGGCGTGAACTTGGTGTATTCCAACCAGCTCAGCGACAAGCATTTGATCAACTTCACGGCCTCGTACCTCACAGCGAAGCTGCAGACGTACTCGGCTACCTTTTACAACTTCAACTTCTTCTGGAACGCGCAATCGAACTTGATCGACTCCGCTGGCAACTGCTACAGTTTCATGACAGGCGTGCGGACGAGCTGCTTCAACGCGTTCGACGGCAACGGCAATCAGTCGAACGGATTCATCACGGGGATCGCAGGTGGCCAGGCGCAAGGACTAGTACCCGGCATGCCCAACCCCGGAACGCCTGCGGCGCTCGCGAACGCGCAATGGATCATGACCGAGAACGGCCAGCATGCGCAGGTCGACAACGTGACGCCCTATACGAGCGGCATATCCCTGACCGATAATTACCGGCCAAACGACCGGCTGAGCATGACGGTAGGCATCCGCCTCGAGAACTATCGCTTCCGGCTTCAGGATCTCGCAAGCGGCTACCCGGCTCGCGCATTCTGGTTCAATGCGTTCAACAATGAATTTTGCACTGCTCCTGGGCTGGGAGCACTTCAACGAACGTTCGATCCGAATACCGGAGCCGAGGGGCCGTGCCCGGCGGGATCATCACCTTCACATCTAGCTAACTACGCCGGCGGCACAGAAGATTTCACCGTTCCGCAGCCGCGCGTCGGCTTCACGTATTCGCTCTCTCCGGATTCCGTGATCCGCGGATCGTATGGCCGCTATGCGCGGCCGCCTTCCACATCGTATCAAGAGTTCAACACCCACGAGCAGAATCTGCCCGCGTTCATGGGCCAGTTCGTGGGCTTCGGCTACAACACGCCGCTGCACCCCGTCTACCCGGACACCTCGAACAACGTCGATCTGTCGCTCGAACAACACGTCCGCGGCACCGACATCGCGTTCAAGGTCACGCCGTTCTTGCGCGATACGCAGAACCAACTGCAGAACATCCCGATCAACGGCCAAGGCGTTGATGCCGGCATCAACACCGGCAGCGCGCGTTCGACGGGCGTGGAATTGGCGCTAAACAAAGGCAACTTCGACCGCGATGGTTTTGCCTTCGACATCTCGGCGACATGGACGCACACGCTCGTCAAGTACGGCCCGTTCCCGAACGGCAAGAATGTCATCGACCTTCTGAACAATTACGTCGAACACTACAATGCGCTTACGTCAGCCTGCAGTCAGCCGGGCGCCAACGCGACTTTGTGCGGACAACAATTCTGGCCGGGGATCGGTCAGGCGACGTATCCGGCGGGCAACGGAACGGATACAATAACGAATCCATACTGGAACAACAAGCCGCAGCCGCTGTTCGATCGCAACGGCTGGTACACGCCGTATGACTTGATCCCTTCGCCGTTCAACGGTGCGATCGGCTACGACGTACCGTTCACAGCCTCGTTCGTCATCGGCTACAAGCACGCGAAGTTCAGCGCCACGCCGACATTCACGTTCAGCTCGGGCACATGGTACGGATCGCCGTTGGTATGGCCGGGATACGATCCAAGCGTGCTGCCTGGAACGACGGTGAGCCAGTGCAACGCTGCCCTCCCGGGCACAACGACGGCGGATACCACGACCTGCTCGAATTTCCTCATGATCCCTGACAAGTTCACCGGCGTGTTCGACAACATGGGCGACTTCCGCGAACCGTCGCGGCTCACGGCAAATCTCGCGCTGTCGTACGACGTGACGCCGCGCGTGAAGACGACGTTGACGCTTGCGAATCTCGTGGATCACTGCTTCCAACGCGGCGAACCGTGGGATGCACCGAACACGTGCATCTACGCGCAGCTCGCATCGAACCTGCTCGCTCCGGCCGGCAATTTCGTCGCGAATCCGCCGATCCAACTGCGCTACCCGTACGGCAATTGGTATTACAATCAACAAGTCGGAGCGGAAGGGCAGAAGGTCCCGCTTCAGGCAACGCTCGAGACCAACTTCAAACTCTGATGGCGCGCTGCGGCTTGACCGACGGGCTGCGGCGCGCGCACGCAGCCTACCTCGGTTCTGCGGCGACCGGATTGCCGGTCGATGAGATCGCGGAGATGGAGGCACGCGCGCTCCAAAGCCGGCGAACATTTCTCGCAGGCGCCGGCGCCGCGCTTGCCGTCACGGCTCTCCGGCCTGCCCGCGCGTTCGCGGGGACCGCGCCGCGCGTCGTCATCGTCGGGGCCGGTCTCGGCGGACTGACCTGCGCGTATCGCTTGCACCAAGCCGGCGTCCGCGCCACCGTGTACGAAGCGAACAGCGGAGTGGGCGGGCGCACGTGGACGCTGCGCGACTATTTCGACGACGGGCAGATCGCGGAGAACGGCGGCGAGTTCATCTCGAGCGAGCACACTGCGATCCGCGGCCTCGCGCGCGAACTTGGCCTGGATCTCATCGACGTGCGCGCCGCGCAACAGGCGGGCACGCAAGAGCTCTACTACGTGCGCGGCGAGCGTTACACGTACCGCGAGATGCTGGCCGACTATGCCCACGTCTATCCGAAGATCAAAGCGGCTGCCGACGCCGGTTACCCGTGCGTCTACAACAAGTACACGCCGGCCGGCAAGGCACTCGACCTGATGTCGGCGCGCGAGTGGATTGAAAAGAACGTTCCCGGCGGCACTTCATCGAAGATCGGCTGGCTGCTCGACATCGACGCCACGACCGAGAACGGCGGGGAGGCCGATAAGCAATCGTCGCTCGAACTCGTGGGCATGCTCGGCTACATGCCGTCGTACAATCCAAAAGGCGGCTTCTATCTCGTCGGCACCGACGAGCGATACGGCGTCAAGGGCGGCAACGATCAGATCGCAGCGCGGCTCGCCGGCGCGCTACCGGATGGCTCGGTGCACACGAATAGCGCACTCGTCGCGCTGCGGCAGCGCGCGGACGGCTCGTATGTCTGCACGTTCGAATCGCAGATGCAAAGCGTCGATGTCGCCGCCGACCACGTGATCTTGGCGCTCCCATTCACGACACTGCGGCGAGTGGATCTCTCCCGCGCGGGCTTTGACGCGTTGAAGATGCGCGCGATCCGCGAGCTCCCGCTCGGAACCAACACGAAGATCTACATGCAGTTCACCGGCCGGCCGTGGCTGCAGATGGGCTACAACGGATTCACCTACGCGGACACCGGATATCAGCAGACGCTCGATTCAAGCCGCGGGCAAGCCGGCAAGAGCGGCATCCTCGAATTCTATTCTGGCGGCGTCGTGGGGGCGTCGCACGGTCCCGTTTCGTTTGCGCCGGCCTCCGCGGACGTCGCCCGCAAGCAACTCGCCGGCCTCGAACCGCTGTATCCCGGCATCACCAAAGCGTGGAACGGCAAGGCATTTTTGGATTATTGGACGGGTGATCGCTGGCACAAAGGATCGTACACGTATTGGGCGGTGGGCCAGTGCACAGGTTTCGCTGGCTACGAACGCGTGCGCCAGAACAACGTCCACTTCTGCGGCGAACATACGGCGGTGAACTTCCAGGGCTTTATGAACGGCGCCGTCGCGACCGGCGAAGCGGCCGCCGACGAGATCCTCGGACTGACCAAAGCGCGCAACATCTGACATGGCGACCGAAGCGATCCGCGGTGTCGCGCAGTCGGGTTTGCGGCGCAACTGCCTCTCCGTTTGGGAAGTCACCGCTCAGTCGGTCGCAAACATCTCGCCGACCGCCACCCCCGCGCTCGTCGTGCCCGTCGTGTTTGCGATCACGGGCAACGGCACGTGGCTCGCGTACGTCTTCTCGACGCTCGCACTGATCTTGGTCACGCTCTGCATCAACCAGTTCGCGCGCCGCTCGGCTTCTCCGGGATCGCTCTACACCTTCGTCGCCCAAGGGCTCGGACCGACGTGGGGCGTGATCACGGGCTGGTCGCTTGTCATCGCGTATCTCGTCATCGGCGGGTCGGTCTTGGCGGCGCTCGCGAACTACATCACGGTGCTCGCGCAAGCGGCTGGAATCGGACAGTTCGATCAAGGATTGACGTTCGCGGCGATAGTCGCCGGCGGCATCGGCGCATGGTTCATCGCCTACCGCGACATCAAGCTTTCGGCGCAGCTCATGCTCGCGCTCGAGTTCGCGTCGATCGCACTCATCCTCATACTCGTGGCCGCGTACTTTCTGAAGGCCGGCCACGTCATCGACCCGGCCCAGTTGGCGCTGAAAGGCGTTTCGGCGGCGAGCTTCCGCCAAGGGCTCGTGCTGGCGATCTTCAGTTACGTCGGCTTCGAGAGCGCGACCGCGCTCGGCCACGAGGCGAAGGACCCGCTGCGCACGATTCCGCGAGCGGTGATCGGCACGGTCATCGCGGTGGGCGTCCTGTTCGTGCTCACCTCGTATACCCTCGTGCTGGCGTTTCACGGCCAAGCCACCACGTTGGATCAGGCCAACGCGCCCTTGAGCGTCCTGTCTCAGCTCGCGGGCATACCAGCGTTCGGCATCGTGATCGCAGCCGGCGCGGCGACGAGTTTCTTCGCATGCGCGCTCGCGTGCATCAATTCCGGATCGCGCGTGCTGTTCGCGATGGCACGACATGGTCTGTTCCACGCATCCGCCGGTGAAGTGCACGCAAGCCACGCGACGCCGCACATCGCGGTGAACCTCTCATCGCTCGCAGTGCTGATCGTGCCCCTCGTGCTCTTCGCTCGCCACATCGCGCTGCTCGATATCTTCGGCTACCTTGGGACGATCGGCACGCTCGCAGTGCTCTTCGCGTACTTGCTCGTCGCGGTTGCGGCGCCGCTGTATCTGCGCAAGCGGCGCGAACTCACCGCATCTGCAGTGGTGATCGCCGTGGCTGCAGCCGTGGCCGTCCTCGTGCCGATCTTCGGCAGCCTTTTCCCGGTGCCGCCTGCGCCGTACAACATTCTGCCTTATGTCTTCTTGGGTCTGCTCGCCGTGGGCGGCGGACGATTCGCATATCTTTCCGTGGCCAAACCAACAGTCATCAAAGAGATCGAGGCGGATCTTCTCGCGCAGGGCGAGAGCGCGTAGGTCAGCAGCGTAAACAGCGTCAAACAGGACGGGCATGGCGCGCGCTGAGATAATCACCATCGGCACCGAGATGCTGCTCGGGCAACTCGTGGACACGAACACCGCCGAGATAGCGCGAGCGCTTTTTGAGATCGGCGTCGACGTCCATCGCGAGACGTCCGTCGGCGACAACGAAGTACGCATCGCGGTGGCCGTGCGCGAAGGCCTCGCGCGCGCCGAAATCGTCATCTGCGCCGGCGGACTCGGACCCACAGTCGACGATATGACGCGAGGCGCGATCGCGGCTGCCGTCGGCGTGCCGCTCACCGTAGACGAGCCGAGCATGCGCCACCTCGAGGCGCTTTTCGCGCGCCTCGACCGCCCGATGGCGGAGAACAACCGCGTGCAAGCGCACTTCCCGCAAGGCGCTGCTGTATTTGAAAACCCGCACGGTTCCGCACCCGGCTTCGTGATCGAACACGAAGGGCGTGCGATTTTGGCGTTGCCGGGACCACCGCGCGAACTATTCCCGATGCTGCGCGATCACGCGATCCCATGGATAGAAGGCCGGTTCGAGCCGGACGCGGCCTTCGTCACTCGCGTTCTCAGAACCGCAGGCGTCGGCGAGTCGGATCTGGACGCGCGCATCGCCGATCTGTTCCGCGAGCAGAAGAACCCGACCATCGCGATGTTGGCGCACCCAGGTCTCGTCGACGTCAAGCTGACGGCGAAAGCGGAAACGCGGGCCGGCGCGGCCGCGATGATCGACGAGCTCGAACCCGTCGTGCGCGCGCGCTTGGGCGACTGCATCTACGGTGTAGGGGACGTCTCGCTGGCAGGCGTGATCGGCGATCAACTGCGCAGCCTTGCCCTGACGCTCGCCGTCGGCGAGTCGTGCACCGGCGGCCAGCTCGGCGCGGCGTTCGTGGCGGTGCCCGGCGCCTCGGACTATTTCCACGGCGGCTGCATAGCATATGCCGATCAAGCGAAGACCTCGCTGCTCGGCGTCTCTCCGGATCTGATCGAGCGCTTTGGCGCCGTCAGCGAAGCCGTGGCGGCGGCGATGGCGCTGGGCGCGCAAGCAGCCTTGGGTGCAGACGTCGCGCTGTCCACAACCGGGGTAGCCGGCCCAGGCGGCGGCACGGCTGAAAAGCCGGTCGGCCTCGTATTCGTCGGCATGGCGCTGCCGGGCGGGTCGGTCAGGGTCCGGCGGCTCGACTGGCCCGGGTCGCGCGATGCCATTCAGCGGCGCGCCGTGATCGCGGCTCTGACCATGCTCTGGCGCGAGCTCGCGATTCGTCCGGCGGCACGCGGGTAATAGGTAATGAGAGACTTCTGACGGCCCGAATACGTTAGGAGTGAATCGCACCGTCGACGGCAAGGAGTCGCATGATGAATTCGCCCCGCAATATTCTTTTCTCCGCGATCCTTGCTTCGGCGAGCGTTGCGCTTTCGGCATGCGGCGGCGGCGGCAGCTCGACCCCCGGGCCGTTGCCGAGTTCGACTGCGCCGCCCTGCAACACCGCGCAATCAATCGTTAGAGAAGTCGTCGGGCCGAACGGCAAGCCGATGGCGCTGCGAGTGGCACTGCCTGAGGATAAGTTGCCACACTACGATCCGCGGCGCATCGTCGTGCGATTCGCTCCGTCGGCATTTCGCGCAGACGCAGCCGCGAAGATCGAAGACCAGATCGGCAGAATCGGCGCCACGCCGCTCGGTCTGACGAATAGACTCGGCTTCCAAGTATTCATCGTACCGCAAGGCAGCGACTCCGATCGGGCGATGGCCGACATGCGCGCCTTGCCGGGCGTGCGGTCGGTGACGCACGATGCGTACCGGTACGCCCTCTCGGTGCCGAACGATCCGACGATGCAGAACAACTACCAGCAATGGGATATGTTCGACATCAACATGCCCGGCGCGTGGACTCTTTCAACGGGCAATCCGGCAGTGACGGTCGCGGTCATCGACACGGGGGTGGATCTGACGAACGCCGACGTCGCGACCAAAGTCGTCGGCCAGAACGTCTTCGTCAATGGCGCGCCCCCGAGCGCCACGGTTCAAGACAATGATGGGCACGGCACCAATGTCAGCGGCATCGCCGCCGCAGATACGAACAACGCTTTCGACGTTGCCGGTGTCGGCTACAACGTAGGCCTTATCGACGTACGCGTTTTCGGCCATCCGACGCAAGCGTGTCAAAACCCGAGCGCGTTTGCGAGCGATATCGCGAACCACCG
>JABCYQ010000016.1 GCA_013290125.1 Vulcanimicrobiota bacterium | reverse complement strand
CGACACGATCTCACAGCCTGGTGTCTCGGTGTTTGCCGACAACACTCAGGGCATACGATTGCAGACGCGAGCATCGACCAAGGTCCTCGGTCACGTCACGACGACTGCGGCCAGCGCGCTCGTAAAGGCCGGAACGACAGCTGACGTCTATTCGGTCAACGCAGCGACGCAAGCCAAAGTCGGCTCGCTCGGCGGCGGCGGCAGCCTTGATGCTGCTTACGGCGCTATCGCGACCACCCCGGGTGTCGTCGTCATCCCAGGCCAGCAGGGCTGGTTCCAGACGATCCATATCCGCGGCGGTGACAACGACCAAGTCGGCTACGAGTTCGACGGCGTCCCCGTCCTACGCTCGTACGACAACTATCCGGCGTCGACGGCTTCAGCCTTAGGACAGCAAGAGCTGCAGGTCTACACCGGCGCCGCTCCCGCCAGCTCCGAGTCGCAAGGCTTGGCCGGCTACATCAACCAGGTCATCCGCAATGGCACGTATCCGGGCTTCGGCGAGGTGAACTTCGGCGTGGGCACACCCACGCTGTACAACAAAGCCAACATCCAGGTCGGCGGCGCCACGCCGGATCGCAACTTCACGTACTTCGTCGGCCTCGGCGGATATCACCAGCAGTTCCGCTGGTACGACCAGAGCAACGGCGCGGGGATCACGCAGTTGTGGGGCACGCCTGCAGCTCGGCTAGGATGCCCGGTTGCAGCAGGTACCTCGCAATCCGCCGGTGGCAATCCGAACCTCTCATCGTGCTACGCCACCCAAATCGGACCCGGCGGATACGCGCTCGCCTCGCCGGACCTCTTTGGAAATGCCTCAGATGTCTGGGACTACGAAAACGTCGTCAACTTGCATTTCGGCTTGCCGCATCGCAACGACGCCGGCAAGGACGACATTCAGTTGCTGTACGACAATTCATATCTGCACAACTTGGACTACAGTTCCGCCTCCGATTGGGGTGTCACAACGCCTGGCCCGCTGCAAACCCTCAATGGCGGCCCGGCGTTCGGTTACTTGAGCGGACCCGGCTTCGGCGCCCAGTATCTTGGTAAAGTTGGCGTTGGACTCGGTTCAAGCGTCAATGCCGGCCAGCTACAGGGCCTGGTCACCCCGTATTATTTCCCCTACAACCCAGCAAGCACGCATCCGTCAGCCTTGTTCGGCGGCGCGCTAGCTGCGATTCCCGTGAACCAGCGCGACGGCTCGGCCAACCCTAACTCGATCATCAAGTTGCAGTACCAGAAGAACATCGGCACGTCGTCGTATTTCCGCATCTACGGCTTCTCAAACTATTCAGTGTGGCCGCAGACGGCCCCGAATACGGCGTGGACCAACTTCATCGGCTACTTCCCGTTGAACTACTATGTGCAGACGACCACCAACGGCGTCAGCGCATCGTACGCGAGCCAGATCAACGACAAGAACCTGATCAACGTGGAAGTCAGCGACAGCTACGCGCACGACTATCGTGCCAACGACACGACCATGGTCAACGGCGCCAACCGGCCGTTCCTGTGGGCAGTCAACTCGAGCTCACCGACATCGGGAACCTGCTACGTAACGGCACAGGTCCACCCGACCGATCCCGCCGTCGGAACCCCGGTCAACTGCTACAGTCCGTTCGCGGGCACAGTGACGCTCGGAGGCATAAGCCAAGCCGCTCTGACGTTGCCCTCGAGCTGCGGCTCCGGATCATGCGAATGGTTCGTGGCGGAAAACGGACGTCGCGGCGGCGGCAACCAAGCCGATCCGACCTTCATTTCTGGATCGATCACAGATCAGTGGAAGCCGACAGGGCAACTGCTGTTCAACTACGGCGTGCGCGTGGATAGCTTCCGCTATAAGCTCTCGGACACCGGCGGATCTGCACGCACGTTCTGGTTCAACTCGTTGAACACCGGTTGGTGCGTCCTGCCGGGAGCCGGAAACACCCCGTCACCCAATCCGAACGATGCTAAAGGCGTCAACCAGCCGTGCCCGGCAGGTCAGGTTCCGGTGCACCTAACGAACCTGCCCAACGACACGACGCAGTTCAACGTGTTCGAGCCGCGTATCGGCGGCACGTACACGCTCAACCCGAGCAACGTACTGCGCTTCAGCTACGGCAAGTACACACAGGCGCCCAACACCGCGTTCCAGCAGTACAACTTGCTGCAGCAAGACCTTGCTTCGTACGATGCCAACAACTTCTGGAAGGCCGGTTTCACGACCACGACCCACGCGATCCGGCCCCCGACCTCCGCCAACTACGACCTTTCGTGGGAGCACCAGTCCGGCGACATGAGCTTCAAGGTGACGCCGTTCTTGCGCCAGACGAAAGATCAGATCCAGAACTTCTTCTTGGATCAGAAGACGAACTTCGTCTCGGGCCTCAATGCCGGCAGACAGACGTCAGACGGCGTGGAGTTCGAATTGACGAAGGGCGACTTCAACCGCAACGGGTTGTCCGGCTTGTTCTCGCTGACGTTCACGAACAGCCTGATCAAGTACAGCCCGCTGCAAAATGGCGGCAGCGTGCTCAGCACGGTGAACCTTGCCATCCAACAGTACAATTCGTTCACGGCGGCGTGCAAGAACGCGGTCTCCTCGAACAGTCCGACTGCGCTATGCGGTACGTTCGGAAATGGCAATGCGGTAGCGACCGAGACGAACGGCATTGCTAACCCGTACTACAACGCACCGGTTCGGCCGCTTTTCGATCTGAATGGATCGTACGCTCCGTTCAACACGATCCCGGGCGGCATCGAATCCACGAACGCTTCGTACGAAACACCGGTAACGGCGACGCTCGTGCTGAACTACAAGGTCAACAAACTCTCCATATCGCCGCAGTTCCAATTCTTCGAAGGCGTCCCGTACGGGGCTCCTCTGGTGGGCTACGGCGTCAACCCGGCGACTTGCGCCGCGCTGACCGGCGGAAGCGTTGCCGGCGACCCGCGCTACAAGTTCGGCGGCACTGGAAATCCGTTCGACGCATTGACATGCGGCGCAGCGGCCAATAATCCAAACGGCCTCCCGACGTCAGTACCAGTGCCCGATCCGTTCACGGGCAACTTCGACAACCTCGGCGCATTCAAATCTCCGAACGAGATCATGATGCACATGCAGATCGGTTACGATGTGAGTCCGCGAGTCGCGCTGACGCTCAACCTCGTGAACCTCGTCAGCAGCTGCTCGGGCGGAACATCGGAGCCATGGACGCGCCTCGCCAACAACAAGGCATGCAGCTACACGTTGCCGGGTTACAACGCGCCGCTGCCGTTCGGATCGAACTTCTACAACCCGGGTGCGAGCTTCCAGCCGATGGTGCAGTACCCGTACCAAGAAAATCCGATATCGAACGCCCTGCCCTTCAACGCGTTCTTCGGCGTCAAGATCAAACTCTGATCAGCGCCGGCTTAGAGCACCACGAAATGCTCTAGGTTACAAAGCGGCCCAACCGCGTCAATCGGGCCTTCGCGTAAGCGAAGGCCCCTTGGCGTTCTGAGCCTGCGGGTCAAATCGAGGCAAGGCAAGAACTGCCGCATCGTGGCGCTCGAAGCCTTAAATACCGCAGCTGCGGTCGGTACTTTCGTCGTCATCGCGGCATCCGCTATCGCCGCGTTGGTGCAGCTTCGCCATCTTCGAACGAGTAATCAGCTCAGCGGCCTTCTCAGCGTGTTCGCGATGCTCCAAGACCCAAGCGTGCGTGAGCTCGTGAACTTCGTCCGCCACGATCTCGCCGAGCGGATGAAAGACGAAGAGTTCCGAGCTTCCTTACTCGAGATTCCGGTCGATCGTCGCAAGCATCCTGAATTTTACCTCTGCGATATCTACAATCACGTCGGGTCGTTCGTGCGCAGCGGCCTCATCGATGAAGATACATACCTGCAAACCGATTGGTTTAACGTCAATCTGTACTGGGAATTGTTGAGAGAATCAATCGCGATCGCCAGAACGAATCGACCTCACATCTTCGAGAATTTCGAGCACCTCGCGAGCAGAGCGAAGGCGTGGATCGAGAAGCATCCACACGGCGACTACCCCGACGACGCGCGCCGGCTGCTGCCCGCCGGCGACTAGCCGGGGGCAGGCATCGTGATCTGTGCGTTGAGCGTCCGGTCGACGAGCACTTGCAGGTTAGCCAAGTGCGCCGCAGTCAGCGCGTCGTTTCCGCCGCGGGTCCGCGCAGCGTTCAACTCGGACTGCAGATCCACGAGTTCGGCGCGCGCAAGCGACTGCGCATCGTAAGGCGTTCCGGCAGCGGGCGAGAGCACAAGCCCCGCGAGTAGATGTGCATACCATTGCTGGACGCTGCGGTGGATCTCGCTCGGCGCTCCACCGGAACGCAGGTCGCCGAATACCGACGACTGCGTCCACGCGAAAAGATCGGCCAGACTCATCGTGGATCCCGCTGCATATTTCAGCGAGAGATCGTCGAGACGTTGCAGCATCGTCGGCTGAAAAAGGCGCGAAAGCGTTGCGGCTTGCAGCGATTCCGCGATGGTCGCGACCGGCACGTCGTGGCGCAGCGGCGGATTGTAGGCCCACTGCGGCTGCGGGAAGTCCGTCACCCATTCCGTGTAGACCATCTGCCGCAGCGTCTGCGCTGGGTACGAGAATGCGCTGGCCCCGAGCAGCCGGCGATCGAGCAAGTCAAACGCTCGTCGCGCATCCGACCGCGAGACCGCCGTCAGCGGCAGCGGGGCGCCCGGGTCGCCCACATGCGCTCGCGATATGTATTCGCCGGCGACGTAGTGGTTCGCGAACGAAACGCAGCGCGAGATGACGCGCCACGCGGCGCCGAACGCTTGCTGCTGCGCGTCGTGCGTGCTGCCGGGCGACGTGAAGCGCGAGGAGATCTTGCCGATCAGATCGTCGGCAATGGAAAGCTGCGCGCCGCACCAGCCGATGTTGTCGTTGGAAAGATCGAACTGGTTGACTCGCGGATCGATGGCGTGGCCGTTGCCCCACTGGACGTCTTCATCCATCGCGAAGCGATACTTGGGCTGCTGCCACACTTGCGCCCACTGCGAAAGCGTGGGCACTTCAGCTTGCGGCGTAGCCGCGCCCGGGATGCGAGCGTAGCCCCAGTGGATCACGTAGTAATCGTATGGACCGAGCAAGGTCTGGAAGAGCATGCCCTGCGACTCGCCGCGCGGCCATAAGTTGACGGGCGTATATTCCATGACCGAGTTCACGATGCCGAAGCGCGACGTGAACGCTCTGCTCTGCAGCTGCTCTGCGGAATATGCCTCTGACGCGACGAAATTGTGCTGCAATCCCCATTCGTGGCCGGACTCGTGCAGCACGATCGCTTTGAGATAGTTCTGCGCATACGTCAGCATCTGCGACTGCGAGAGCGGCGTCCCCATCGCCGCGAGGGCGTACATGCCAAACGCTGCCGATGCCCGAGCTTCGAGGCCGTAGCGGTTTTCATCGCTGAATGGCGCGTCTTGCGTGCGCGAATCGATCGTCGGAGCTATGTAGTCCTGGATCGTCAGCCCCGAGAAGTGCACGAGGTCGGCGTCGATCACTATCGATGTCTTCAGGATCTGGCCCGTGCGAGGATCCCAGACGGTGCCCGCCTGTGCGTAGCCGCCGTTATACGCTTGCGTGAGCCAGTGGACGACGTTCACGTTGATGTCGTCGGGATCCCAGGACGGATCCGACGGCTGGTTGCGGACCTCGACCGCTCCGCTGATTCCGACCTTCTCGAACGCTTTGTTCCAGGTAAGCAGCGCGTCCTTGATGGGTTGGCGGTACTCGAACGGGATCGTGTCCGACAAGTAGTAGACCATCGGATGGATCGCAGGCGACAACCCCTTGCTCGGATCTGATGGCCGCACATCCCAACGCACGATGTAGCGCAATTGGCGCTCGCGCGTCAAGTTCGCCTCATAGTTCAAGAGTATGTTCGGATAGTAGCCCACGCGGTCGTCCGCGATCCGCGGCATGTACGATCCTGAGGCCGGCGCCCTTGCGATGTTATACTTCATCTTCAACTGGAAATTGCGCGGGTCGATGAGATTGTCCACCGACGGGTCCGGCAAGTCGGTCGTCCACGTCTGGACGGCTTCGAGGATCACGTTATCGGTGAAGGCCTTTGAGACGCCGAAGAGCGACTTGCCGCGATCGAGATGATACTGGCTCTGTGGGTCCGTGCTGATGCCGCGGATCCCGTCTTGGATGTCCGAAACATCGCCGAGGAACGGCGACGCGTCGATGACGACGCTACCGGTCGCAGGGTCCGTCGCCGCGAGCGGTTCGACCGCCAGCACGGACGGCGGGAAGTTCTGCGAGATCGCGAGCGCAGACGGCGAGCCGTCGGGTGCGACGAATGATGTGTTCGGGAACGTGATGACAACATTGTTGTCTTGACGCGAGAAGCGCATGATGCGCGCGAGTTGGAAGTACGGATTGCCCGGTGCGACGCCGAGGCCGCCCATCCCGGTTTCCGGCGTTGACGTTTCGATGAAGTCGGTATCGAGCTGATCTTTGGTCAGTTCGAAGTAGACTTTGCCGTCCTTGCGCCAGAGCGTGAAGAGGCCGCTTTGCGGCGTGAGGCCGGCGACGAACTGTTGATAGTCGCTCGGCGACGCTGCCGGATTAGGATTTGCGGATCCGGCCGCTCGGGCCGGTCCGGGCGCAGAGAACGCGACGATCAACGTTAAAAGCGAGGCAATGCATGCAAAAGCGCGCGTCATCGATTTAAGCTCCGTTTTGGCGGGCCGACATAAAGTCGGCCCCTTCAGAAAAATGACCGTCAACTAATTTATTGGGAGCTTGTGTCGGGCCTGCTGATTGCTAGAGCCTATATCGCCCGCGGGTCGCATCATTACTATTCAATAGCTCTAGATCACCCGAGTTCGGCTGAACCGGCCGATCGCGCTCGCCGTCCACGACGCACAAGAACCCTAATGGCACACTTCCGTCATTGACAAACTGGTGCAGCGTCTGAGGCGGAACGTAAACATGGTCGTGCGATCCGAGTCCGTGGATTTCCGTGCCCACGACCGCGTAGCCCGAGCCCCGCAACACCGTCACCGAGTGCACGTGCGTGTGCCGTTCAAGGCGCGTGTAGCCGCCGGGCTCGATCTCAAAATAACGGACCTCAAAATTGCAGGGGGTGTTGTCGCGCGACGTGATCGTGTAGCGTGTGACGCCGCGGTAGCCTTGGTCCGGCAGATCTTCGCGCCCAGCGCGGTAGCCTTCGGTCTCGACGCCGCGCCAGGAGAACGAAGCCGGGTCGAACTCGTGCTTCATCGCGCACCTGGATACACGACGACTTTGAGCGCCGCGCGCGCTTCGGCGACCAGCCGGTATGCATCGACGACGCCGTCCAACGGAAACCGATGGGTGAAGAGCGGCGCGACGTCGATTCCGCCGTTCAAGAGCTCCAGCGCCTCGCGCGTGTCGTCCGGGCCGGCAGAGTAACTTGCCGTGATCGTGACGTCTTTGAAGTAGACGTCGTGCACCGGCAGCGGCCATCGCTCGTGTTCCGGCAGCGGGCTGAAGAGCACGATCGTGCCGCCACGCGCCACGCATCGCAGCGCGTCATCCATGGCCGACGTCGATCCTGGGCCGACGATGACGACGTCAGCGCCGGCGCCGCCCGTCTCGGCGGCGACGAGCTCTTCTATTTTTCCATTGGAGACGTCGAGCGCACGATCTGCGCCCATGCGCAGCGCACACGCCAGGCGCTCCGGCACGCGATCCGCCGCGAGCAACGAGCCCGCGCCGCGCTTGCGCGCCAACGCGACGTGCAGCAGACCCATGACGCCGAGGCCGATGATAAGCACGCGATCTCCCGCGCGCATGCGCGAGCGACGCACCGATTTGACGACCGTCGCGAGCGGTTCGATCAACGTGGCGACGTCGTCGCCGAGCGAGTCGGGCAGGCGCAGCACGTCTGCGCGCACGTTGGCTTCAGGCACGACTGCAAAGGTAGACATGCCGCCCGGCACGAGGTGCGTTGAACGCCACGTCGCGCACTGGACGTGATCGCCGCGCAGACATGCTCTGCACGTCATGCACGGCGCATGATGGTGGACGAAGACGCGCTCACCGACCGCGAATGGCTTGGCACCGTTTGATCCAGGCGCGGCGCCTTCGCCGCAGTGTTCGATGACGCCGACCGGCTCGTGGCCGAGCACGAACGGCGCCTTGCGCGCGACGTACCACGCGAGCACTTCGCCCGGGCAGATGCCGCACGCGGTGATGCGCACGACGAGTTCGCCCTTGGCGGGCGCGTCGAGCACGAGATCTTTCAATGTTATGCTGCCATCGCGGTCGTAGACGGCTGCGCGCGTTGTCGTCGTCGGCATATCGGAATCTCGGCGTTTCGCGCTCGCGCGCCTCAAATCCACCCGACGAGCGCGGGCTCTGGGACTAAAGCATACTTGAAGCCATCGCGCTTATCGAGCCGCTCGAACACGTTTGGAAGCGCCCGAAGCGGCTCGATACCGCTTACGAGCGGCTTCACGTTGGCCGCGCCGCCCGCGAGCAGATCGCGCGCTTCGCGCACATCGTTCGGCGAGAAATGGAACGTGCCGAGGAGGGTCAGTTCGTCATAGTGGATGCGGCCCGCGTCTAAAGCGACGCGTTCGCCGGCCGGCAGTCCGCCGAACAGCAGCACGCGGCCGCCCGGCGCGACGAGGCGCACCGCCGTGTTCCAACTCTCGGCCGTTCCACCGCATTCTATCACCGCGGCGAATCGTGCGGCGCTGCTTTCGCGCGCTGCCGGATCATCCTCGACATTTGCGGCGTCGAGCACCTCGTCCGCGCCAAGCCGCATCGCGAGATCGAGGCGGTCTGCGCCGCGCGCTATGACCGTCGCATGCACGCCGGCTTGCACAGCGTTCAGCAAATGCAGCAAGCCGATCGTGCCAGCACCGATGATCGCGACGTTTGGGGGAAGCGGCTCGCGGGCGTTTGCGCGTCTGAGCACCGACCAGCCGTGCACGACGCAGGCAAGCGGTTCCAAGAACGCGGCTTCCATATACGTAAGGTGCTCTGGTTTTCGGTAAAGATTGTGCCGCACGACTTTAGCGGGGAGGAGCAGATGCGTTCCATACGCGCCGAGCGCGATCTCGTCGAAAAGCTTCTCGCAGAGATTTTCGTTGTCGGCGCGGCACGCGTCGCATGCGCCGCACGGTGCGGTCTGCACCCACATCACTGGATCGCCCGGAGAGAACGCAGTCACGCCCTCGCCTGTAGCGATCACGTCACCCGAAGCTTCGTGGCCGAACGGGCCGAACTGCAACTTCGGATGTCCGCGTCGATAGGTTTTGAGATCCGTGCCGCACGTCAACGCCGCGCGGATCTTCACGAGCACTTCGCCTCGACCAGGCGTCGGAAGCGGTTTCTCTCGCCAGCCGATCGCGCGCGGCCCGTCGAGCGTGGCGTACGTCATCATGTTGGCACTAGTTTGCGGGTACGTCAGAACCCGCCCTGTCTAGGATTGTGGCGTTTCGCCTACAAACGTCGCCCTCATGCGGAATGTACTCATGGCGTTCGTGATCTGCGCGTTCGCAGTCTTCCTGGGTTCTTGCAAGGGAACGTCACCTGCCGGTGGCTGCGCGGGCGTTAGGCCACCTACGCTTTTGTACCCGCAACCCGGTGCAACAGGCATTGCTGACGGTCACCTCACGTTGTTCTTTGGTTATCCACGCAATCCGGATACAGCGTTTGGAAAGCCACGTCTCAACTCGCACGGCAGCGCGCCTATCCTCGGTGGTCCGTATTCAACACCATCGCCAGGACCAATGCCGCCGGGCACCGCCTCTCCGCCGCCCGGAGATCAAGTATTTGTTTCGGCGATTCCAACGTATGCGCCGACGACGACATACACGGTCTTGCTGCCGAACGTCTGCGGCCCGTCGAACGCCGGTTCATTTTCGACGTTGTGAACCCGGACCGTAAGGTCCGCCCTGCATCATCCGTGGAGCCATTGCGAGAAGCGCGGATCGTGGCGAGCGCGATCAAGGCGCGGGTCCATTTCGAGGACCGTGCGATCGATCTGCGACAGTCGTGAAAGCCACGCGAACGCCTCATCAAGCTTTCCGTTCGCGATGTACGCCACGGCTGTGAGCAACGGTCGCTGCTGATAGCGTTCGCTGAGCCGCTCGACCGTTCGAAGCTCGCGGGCCGCGTCAACTCGATCGCCCATCGTTGCATAGACATCGGCGCGTGTGGCGCACGCAGCGATGACATCTGTCGGTCCCGGGGCCAAGTTGGCAACGGCGTCGATGGCCGGTTTGAATCTCCCGGCTCCTTCGTCGGCTGCAGCGAGCAGTAGGCGCCCCGCGTTTTCGGTCCACGGATCGGCGATCGCAAGTCGTGCAAACGCAATCGCATTGCTGAAGTCACGGCTGAAATAGTAATCCCATGCCATGAGATAATCCAGACTCGGAAGCGACGCATCGATTCGCGTGGCCCGCGACAGCTGTGCGCGCGCCGCAGACAACTTGCCCTCCCAGATGAGCACGCTGCCGTACCACATGAACGCCGGTGCATTTTGCGGATCGAGATGTTCGGCGCGCCGCAAATCGCGCGTCGCAGCCGCGAAGGCGCCATCGATATCGAATTCGACGAAGCCCTTCGCCGCGAGCGCCTCGGCGGAATTCGTGTGACTGGCGAGCACGTGATAGGCCAGCCAATCCGCTCGCGCGCCGTCCGCCACGCCTGACGGAGAATCGCCCTCGCTATCGGCGAGCGAAGCGTACGTCATCGCTTCTCCTGCGGCGCCGCGCGGATCCGACGGCTGCACGTCTGCCGCCTGCTCGAACGAGCGCAGGGCGTTGCGGAATCCGTCATCCGTGCCTTCGCGATAATAAAGCCAGCCGGTCCAGTAGGCTTGTGTGGCGACGAGCGCCGAAGGCGTGATCGCGACCGGAGCGGGCCCGCCGGCGTTTGAAGCCGCGAAGATAAGCGCGGCGCCGCATGCCGCGCAAGCTGCCGCCGCCGCAAGGACCGCGCCTGCAGCCAGCTTCGTGCGCCCACCTTCCCTGCTGTCCGGCGTCGATCGTCGCACGCGGCCGGAGAACCGGTACCCACGCCGCGGAAGCGTTTCGATGAGCGAATCGTCCCCCGTCGCCTCGAACTGACGGCGCAATGTGTAGATATTCTGCGAGAGATTTGCGTCCTCGACCGCCGCCCCGCCCCACACCGTCTCGAAAAGCTCTTCCTTAGATACGACGCTGCCGGCGCGCTCGAGCAGCACGAGCAGCGTGTGGGCCACTTTCGGTGCGAGCGGCACCGCGACACCTCGACAACGCAGAATCAGATCGTCGGTGCGCATGCGATACGGTCCAAAGGAGAATTCCACTGCGCCGATGCGCGCCCCATTCACGGAAACTGAATCGTCTTGAGACATTCTTGAGCATTCGTTTGAGACTTTTCGACGGCGAACCTGGCATGATCGGCGTATGAAGTGGACGATTGGACTCTTAGGATTGGTCACGCTTCTCACCGCGTGCGGCGGCGGGGGTGGCGGAGGCGGAAGCATGCCGGGGCCGGGCCCGCAGCCATCGCCATCGCCGACCGTGATGCAGTTCTACCAGCCGCTTGCCGTCGGCGACACGTGGACGTACAAGTGTTATCTCGGCACCCCGGCGCCCGGCGCGTCGAATTTTCCGAAGACCAATCAGGTCATCGGTAGCGTCACAGTCAACGGGACGCTGACGTACGAGTACCAAGAGCAGCTCCCGTCCTCGCCGACGCAGAGCACGAATGAGATTCAGCTGCTCGCGAACGACGCCGCCGGCGATACGCTGCTCTTCGGCTACATGGCTTCCGCCGGTTCGTCGCCGCAGCCGCTCGCGTCACCGGTAGTCCTCCAGGCGCCGAGCCCCGGCCCGGCCGGAAAAATCTACGACTACCCGGCGGAGAACGGCGGGACCGTGAGCCGCTTCTATTGGGGCACCGGGCCGACCAACCCGACCACGTTCGGCGTCTACCAGGTCAACGAATTCTTCGAAGGCTCGCACATGATCGCGACGTCGACGGACGGCTACGGCTACGCGTTGGGCCAAGGCGTCATGGAAGAAGATCATAATTTCGATACGCCCAATCGGATCGATTGCGTGATATCCGGCACGCCGCCGCCGTAATGCGTGACCTTTTAAGGTAGGCTTCGCGGCTCAACGCGACCAATGTTCGCGCACTCAGCTGATCAAATCGACATCATCACGAGAGGATGATCGCCATGCTACTTGCAGCTGCTGCCGTCGCGACAAGTCTCTTCGCGCAGGCGTTCGCCGGATCGTGGACCTGCACCGGCGGCTATCATTGGCACATCGTACCGGCGCCCGGAGTCGGCTGGACGACCGTGCAATGGGGACCTCGCACTGCGGACGGCGGCACCGCATATGTGGGCTTCGTGCCCAAGCTCAAGGAGTGGATCTATTACGATTTTCACGGCGACGGCACGTTCGCGACCAATACTTCACCAGGCCCCGCGTCGAACGGCTGGACGTGGACGGGAACGTACTACCAGCCTAACGCTGAGGGAAACGGCTCGGTGCTCTGGCGCCGGTCGTCAGCCTCACGTATCGACCGCACCTTCAACTTCACGATGAACGGCAAGGCACAGACCGCACACGATTCGTGCACGAAGAACTAGTCGGTGATGTTCGTTCTCGCGGCACGTTCGTACGGAACCGCGACCGCACTGTAGTCGTCGGAGCCTAATCCATCGCGCGAAGCGTCGCCGTAGCGCTGCGCGGCACACATGGACAGCGGCATCGCCAACCCCATGGCTTCAGCGGCTTGCAGTGCAGCGTTGAGATCCTTGCGTAAGAGGTCGAGCGCGAATCCGCCTTTATGCGTTCCCGCAAACCAATTCTGCGGCAGCCATTTGTCCAGGATGTAGTTCGAGCCGGTCGCGGAGCCGATGACGCGACGCACGAGGTCGATATCGGCACCCGCTTTTTTCGCGAACAGCATCCCCTCGACATTCGCGATCATGACCGAAGAGATGATGATCTGATTCACGAGCTTGACCGTCTCGCCCATGCCCGGGGGACCCACGTGCGTCGGCGTGCCGAGCAGTTGAAGCACCGGCTCGCACGCCGCATACGACGCCGGATCGCCGCCGACCATAATCGCTAGCGAGCCGTCGGCTGCGCGCGCAGGTCCGCCTGAGACGGGTGCGTCCACCATGCCGATACCGCGCTGCTCGAGGCGCTTGTGAAAGTCACGCGACGCGACAGGCGATATCGTCGACATGTCGATGACGTAGGAACCGCGGGGCATTGATTGCGCTGCGCCACGCGATCCGAAGAGCGCTTCTTCGACCTGCGGGGCATCCGGAACCATGGTGATCAGCGCGTCGCAGCCTTCGGCGACGGCCGCCGGATCCGCCGCTTCCACGGCCCCCGCTGCAATGAGGCGATCGACTCGATCGCGGCGACGGTACGCGCAGATGCGCAGCGTCTTGCCTGCACGCAGCAGCGTCGCGCCGATGGGCTCGCCCATCGCGCCGACGCCTATGAGGCCGATAGTCTTCATGGCCGGGCCCTATCCGCCGCCGGCGCCGACTCGATCGGCGCTGGGTTCGCACATGAGCGCGGGATTCAGGATCGAATCAAGCTCGGCGTCGGTGAGCTTCGTCTTTTCGCGCGCCACTTCGCGGATGGTCTTGCCGGTTTTGGCCGCCACCTTGGCGATGTCGGCGGCAGCGTCGTAGCCGATGATCGGCGCGAGCGAGGTGCAGATCGCAAGTCCGCGCTCGACCATCTGCGGCCCTTTGTCAGTGGCTTTGAGGCCGTCCACGCACTGCTTTGCCAAATTCGTGCAGGCGTGCGCCAACAGCGAGATCGACTGCAGCAGATCGTAGCCCACGATCGGCATCGTGAGATTGATCTCGAAGTTGCCGCTCTGTCCCCCGACCGTGATGGCCGCGTCGTTGCCGATCACTTGCACGCAGACCATCAGCACGCTCTCGCAGATGACCGGATTGACCTTGCCTGGCATGATCGATGAACCGGGCTGGACGGCAGGCAACTCCAGTTCTCCGATGCCGGCGCGCGGTCCCGAGCCGAGCCAGCGGAGGTCGTTTGCGATCTTCGTCAGCGAGACCGCGATCGTCTTTAGCGCGCCGCTGGCGGCGACGCAGTTGTCCAGGCTCGATTGCGCTTGGAAATGGTTCGATGTCTCGCGGATCGGCAGACCGGTCATCTGCGCCAATTTCGCACACGTCCGCTGCGCGAACTCCGGATGCGTGTTGATGCCGGTGCCGACCGCCGTTCCGCCGAGCGCCACTTCGCAGAGTTCGTCCAAGGCATGGTTGGCGCGCGCTCTGCCGCGCTCGATCTGGCCGGCGTAGCCGAGGAATTCCTGACCGAGGCGTATCGGCGTGGCGTCTTGCAGGTGCGTGCGGCCGGTCTTGACGATCTGCCAGAATTCCTGGCTCTTCTTCTCCAGCGACGACTGCAGCGCGTGCAACGCCGGCAGCAGATCTTCTTTGATGGCGCTGGCGGCGGCGAGATGCGTCGCGGTCGGAATCACGTCGTTCGAGCTTTGGCCGAAATTGACGTGGTCGTTCTGGTGCACTTTTTTGTCGGTGCGTTTGTGGCCCGCGACGACGTGCGCGATGACTTCGTTGGCGTTCATGTTGGTGGACGTACCGGAACCAGTTTGGAATATATCGACCACGAAGTGAGCGTCGTGTTTGCCGTCCACGACTTCTTGCGCTGCCTCAACGATCGCACGGGCGACGCTCTCGTCGATCAACCCCAGCTCGCCGTTTGTTTGCGCCGCCGCGAGTTTGACCTGACCCAAGGCTTTGATGAAGCGCCGCGGATAGCGAAGATCGCTGATCGGAAAATTGAGCACCGCCCGCTGCGTGCTTGCGCCATACAAGGCGTGGGCCGGCACTTGCATCTCGCCCATCGAGTCGCGCTCGGTCCGGGTGCTGTTGTCCGATGTGTCGTTCATGGCACTCCTGCGTTCTAGTTCATTATGAGAGCCCGTTAACGCGCTGGGCTAAACCGTGCAACGCCACTACGCACGCCTGAAAACCCGGTCCTGTGCAGTCGCCGACGATTGTCTGAGCAAAGGGGAAAACGTCCCAATTCATTTGGTCAACGCGCGGCAGGCGGGGTGCGGCGCCCGGGATAACTCAATACATGCCATGAGAATGCTCACATTTATTAAACTTACCCTCGCGGCAGTGCTCGCGGCGTCGTTGCTGACGCCGGCGTTGGCGGCTTCGACCGGCACCATTGCGGGTAGCGTCGTCGACTCCGCAGGGAAACCGATCGCTGCTGCCCGGATTGAATTTGTATCCGGTTCGGCGCGACTCTCGGCTGTTTCCAGCGCAGATGGATCGTTCACGCTCGACCTCCCGGCACTGACCTATGTGGTCACGGCGCAAGCGCGCGGCTTCGCTCCGCTCGCCCCGCGGACGATCTCCGTGGCCGAGGGTCAGACCTCTGCGCTCGTTCTGCAACTCGCCCGGCCAACGACTGGCAGCATCTCGACGCTCGATCGCGTCACGGTCAACGGCCGCCAGGTGCTCTCGACCGCATCGGCGCCTTCCGCAAGTCTCGATCCGCAGGATCTTGCCGGACGCGGCGTCGAGAATCTCGCCGATGCGCTCGGCCAGCAGATCGCGGTCACGATGACGCGTCCGGCCGGCGGCGCGCCGGGCTTGCCGCAGACCGCCAGCCTGCGCGGCCCGGATCCGTCGGAAACGCTCATCGATATCGACGGCCATGTCGTCAACAATGCAAACACCGGCGACTTCGACCTCGAGCTTTTGGACCCGGCGCAGTTCTCCGCCGTGCAGGTGGTGTACGGCGTTGGGCCGGCATCATTGGATGGCGCCAACACGCAGGGCGGCACGATCAACTTCCGCACACTCGACCCGACGCCGCAAGACCAGGGCCTGCTCCGCTTCTCGCTCGGCACGTTCAGGACGTCAAGCTATACTCTCCAGGCGACCGGCACGACGGGCAGCCGGCTCGGCTACGCGCTTTCGTTCCATCGCTATAGTACGAACGGCGCGGTCACGGGATACAACGCGCTATACGAGCCCAACCCGCAGGCATCGGCTCCGGCGGTCGCATCGACGACGCTCGGCAGCACGATCGACGCGACCTCGTCGCTGTTGAAGCTGCGTTATTCGCTCGGCATAGGCGACGGATTTGTGGAAGCCACGTATCGCAACACGACCGCGTATCGCGACCTTTCGGCGCCGCTCAGCTTCCCGACCAATCCGAATGGCGTCGGACCGAACACGATCTTCACCGCGTATCCCGGCGCTGCCGACCTCACCAATTCGCCGGCATACGGCTTGGACGTCCAATTGCCGATCGGTGACTCGAGCGCGACAGGGGTAGCGCCCGGCACGTTGATCATGCGCCACCTCACAAACGTCACCGATCAGACCGTGCCTGGCGTTCCGGACACGCTCGCCAACCCGTACTTATTCGACGACCGCGACGTCGTGAGCGACGACTCGATCCAATACGATCGCGACTTGGCGAGCGGCACATGGACACTTCTAACGGACGTTCGTCACGAAGCGCTCGCGTTGCCGCCGGGCGCCCCGTTCTCGCCCGGCATCTTGTCGACGCAGCAGACGGAGCGATCGTTCGCGGGATTGTATGAGTGGGATTCTACGCCGCACTTGCACTACACCGCGGCGGCGTACATCAGCCGGTACGACACGTTTGGTTCCAGCATCGATCCCCGGTTGGCGATGGTCTGGACGCCCAACGCCGACAACGTCTTCCGGACGTCCTTCGGTACGGGTTTCCGCGCGCCGCTCATGACCGAACGCGCAATCAATCCGAAGCTCACGGCCGAGCACACGAGCGAATTTGAAGTCGGCTACGAACATCGTTTCGGCGGCGACGAATTGGCACCGCGGATCGAGATCGATGCATACAGCACCGCGCTGCGCGACCCGATCTTCTTCGTGCCGAGTTCGAATCCGGGCGGCGGACAGTTCGGGTTCATCGAGAACTTGGCGAACGTCCGCTACCAAGGCGTCGAGCTTCGCGCCGACAAGCAGCTGTCGCGATACAGCGCATTGCATGCCGAATACGGCATCGACATCGCCTACCCGTTGAACGATCCTGCCGCGTTCGATCCTTCGGCGCCAAATGTCGTCTCGGGTCAACAATTCCAGGGCATTCCGCCGCACAAAGGATTGCTCTCGCTTGACGGACATGGCTCGACCGGATTCGGCTACGCCGTTGGCGCTGGCTACGAAAGCGCGAATAACGAGCTGAACAGACCGTCGTATTGGCTCTTCAACGGAAGCGTGTACAAGCAGTTCCAGCAGACAACGGTGACGTTGGGCCTGCAGAACCTGACCAATCAATTCGCCGACAAGTTCACGCTGTTCGGGGCCGGCATTGCATACCCGACGCCGACTGGACCGTCTCCGACAAACGCGTACTCGCTGCCGGGCCGGGCGCTGACGTTCACGGTGACGCAGCACCTGTAAATCGTGGGGTTTGTCGTTCTGCTGTAGGGGCCGATTTAACTGAAGGGGCCGATTTAACTGAAGGGGCCGATTTTATATCGGCCCGATTTTTTTTTGGGCTAGCGATGCTTGTCCTACTACGGGAATTTAACTTCTAACGTCGCTCTCATCGCCATTGAAACAACGCGTCACGGTTTCCACGTTTCCATTGCGAGGAGCAACGCGATGTCGGGACGTTTTATCAGCACTGTCAAGTTGGCCGCCGGCCTGGCCGCGGTGCTGATCCACATCGCGGGCCTTAACGCTCCGACGTCGTTTGCCACGGCATCCGACGTCGTTGCGCAGGCCTCAGCACAAGCCGAAGCGGCGCTGCGCCGGGTCGATCAATACGCGGAAACGCAGCGCCTCTTCGGCGAGGCGCATCACACTTCGTAACGCGCCAGCGATTTTGTCATCCGATCATCGCGAGATGCGCCCGGCGATCCGTCAAAGCCCATAGCATCACACCACTGATGGCGAGCGATATCGGCACTACTATCGACTGAGGGAAATAGAAGAGATCAGCCCCTGACGTTGCCACGATTCCAGCGAGCTGCGCGCCGCAATTGCCGCCGACTCCTATCGCAGCCACTGCTCGCCAGCATCGCCGGCGGAAGAGAATTCCCACGCCAATGGTCGTGCCGACTATGCCGTTCGCGACATCAGCAGCTACGGCTGCGAAACCCACGGGCACGGGACTCAATCCGGCGCCCGCGGCGTTTGTCTGGGTAAGACTTGCTGCAAATGAAAGGATGCCTTGAACTACAAGCACCCATGCGACTATGCGTAACGTCAATGGCATCTTGCTGTCGAACAGTCGCTTTCGCATGCGTCGTATGTAGACCGCGGAAAGGCGGACCGCCTTCAAAGGATCGCCTCATATTGGAATTGGTGCAAGCGATGCTTGCCCTACTTCAAGGAAAACGGGGCCGACATGAAGTCGGCCCCTTCAGCCATCGTGTTGATGTTTTATTCGCGAGGCGGTTATCGAAGATTAAGGACGACGGCGGAACGTGAGGATCTCGGTGCCCATCGGCGGACGGATCGAGATGTCGCCGAAGATCTCGAGCGAGCCCTCGAGCGCAGGCGCGTCCGGTCCGGCAGACGCCGCGATCTCTTCATAGTATACGCCGAAATGCGGCAGGGCGTTCTGTTCGAGAAACTGCATCGCGCTCACATCGTAGTCGCGATCCTCTGCGCCACCCGCATCGAGCGGCTGCCCGTCGATGAACTTCGTGAACGTCCACATGTTCTGCGCATCGCTGTAGGTGAAATGGAGCGTCTCGGTCAGCAGAATCTCGCTCAAGCCTTCAGCCACGCCGCCGTCGTCGAGCGAATGCCCGTCCTCGAGGACCGATATCCATTCGTTTTCTTCCGGCAGCACGGCAAAGCTCCGAACGAGTTTCTCCTCGCTGACGTCGTCCGGAGTCGGCTCCAGGCCGCGTTCCATCGTCCGCTCGCGGTCGGATTCGTCCATAAGTTGTTCCAGTGCTTCGATCACGCGTCGTATCGGTGTTGATCGGACGTAGACGGCGCCGAAATGCAAACCGACGATCATCGGCTGAACAGGCTGCGGACCACGAAGTACACGTTTTCCTTTCGTTCCGCGAGCCGGCGATAGAAATAACCCGCCCAATGCGTCCCAAACGGCACGTAGACCCGCAGCCGATATCCGAGGCTCACGATCTCGCGCTGTCGCTCCGGCCTGATCCCATACAGCATCTGGAACTCAAAGCGGTCCGGTCCGATGCCCTTGCGTTCGACGAACGCGCGCACGGCTTCGATCAGATTGTCGTCATGCGTCGCGATGCCGTGATAGACGCGCGTCATCAGCAGCGCTTCGGCGAGGCGCATGTAATTGCGACGGATCGACGGCATATCTTGAATGGCGACATCGGGCCGCTCCGCGTACGCGCCTTTACAGAGACGGACGCGAATGCCGTCTGCGATCGAACGCTCAACGTCCTCTTGCGCGCGATGCAGATATGCTTGCACCACCGGACCGACCTGATCGTAGGTCGCGCGCGCGCGCGAGAGAATCCGGTACGTCGAATCGACGGTTTTCGAGCCTTCCATGTCGAGCCGGACGAACATCTTGGCGGCGCGGGCGCGCTCGAGGATGGGGAGTAGATTGCGGACCGCGACGTCGTCGGTGATCGCCTGGCCGATCGCGCTCAACTTGACGGAGACATTCGCATCTGCTCCGGCGGCCACGATCGCGTCGATCATCCGCAGGTAGGTATCGGCCGTCAGCGCCGCAGCGGCTTCGTCGTGGACGTCCTCGCCGAGGAAGTCGAGCGTCGCGCTGAGGCCCGCAGCGTTCAACGCGCGGACTGCGGCGATCGCGGTCTCCACCGTTTCGCCCGCGACAAAGCGCCTGGCAAGAAAGAACAACCGCCGCTGCAAACCTGGACGCGCGGATAGGAACTCGCCGAAATTGGCCATGCCGTCCGTCGGTACGCCGCGCGTGCACCGATATCCTGAAGCGTCGTCATCGAAGCGCCGCGCAGGAACCTCTTTCGACTGGCCAGCACGATGCTCCGATGGCGGCCCCCCTCACGCCGCGCGAGCGAGCGATTCTAGCGTGCTTGCAGCAGACGTTTGCGCCCGCGCGATCAGACGTCGCGCGCGCATCGCAGGCCGCCGAAATCGCCCTGTCGCGTCTTGCGCCGCACAGGCTAGCCGAATTGCGCAAGCTGCTCGGGCTTCTTGCGGGCCCTTTGCCGGCGCTCCTCATCGGACGGTTTGCGCCGTTTGATCGACTGGCCCACCCGCAGCGAGAGCGGCTGCTCCTTGCGCTCGCCGACAGCCCGCTTCCGGCATTGCGGTCCGGCTTTCAAGCCTTCAAACGGCTCGCGATGTTCCTTGCGTATGCAACCGTCGACGAATCTGGTTGCAATCCGCTCTGGAATGAGATTTCGTATCCGGGCCCGCGGTCGGATCGGCCGGCGCCCGGACCCGCCGTTAGACTCATGGCGCAGACGCCGCCCGTGATCGATGCGGACGTCGTCGTCATCGGATCCGGCGCGGGCGGCTCCGTTGCAGGCGCACTTCTTGCGCGAGCCGGCAAGCGCGTCGTGATTCTCGAAGCAGGGCCGTCAAGCGACCCCGCCACGTTCGATCAAATGGAAGCGGACGCGATGGGCCGCCTGTATTTGGAGTCGGCTCTCTGCGCCAGCGACGATCTCGGCGTCGCGATGCTCGCCGGTTCGTGCGTTGGCGGCGGCACGGTCGTGAACTGGTGCACGAGCCTTCGCTTGGACGGCGCCGTTGCCGCCCAGTGGCGCGAGGCGAGCGGCGGCGTTGATTTCGACTCGTCGCTCGCACCGCAGTACGATGCGGTGGAGCGCCACATCGCCGTGCAGCAATCGGCGATCCACAACGAGAACAATGCGGCGCTTTTGCGCGGTTGTCGTGCCGCAGGCGTGCACGCAAGCGTCACGCCGTGCAATCGAGCCGAATGCGGTGACGGCTGCGGCTACTGCGGCTTCGGCTGCGCTTACGGCAAGAAGCAGAGCACCGCGGCGACCTATCTCCTCGATGCCGTCGACGCGGGCGCGTCCGTCATCGCCCACGCCAAAGTCGAGCGCATTCTTATCACAGACGGAAAGGCGCGGGGCGTGGAGGCGTCGGTCGCCGGCGCAGAAGGCGCCGCGCACAGAATGCTGCGCGTGAACGCGCCGGTTGTCGTGCTCGCGGCGGGAAGCCTACGGTCGCCGGGCATTTTGGCGCGCAGCGGCGTTACGTCACCGCATCTCGGGCGGCATCTGCGGCTGCACCCCACGACCGCCGCGTTCGGGCAGTTCGATCATCCGGTGGAGATGTGGACCGGTCCGATGCAGTCGGTCCATTCCGATGCGTTCGCCGATCTCGACAATGGCTACGGCGCGAAATTGGAGGCCGTACCGGCGCATCCCGGACTCATGGCACTTGCTCTGCCGTGGCGCGGCCGGGCGCCGCACGCAGAACTCATGCAGCGCGCGCGGTTTGCCGCCGGACTGATCGTTCTCACGCGCGATCGCGGCTCCGGCACGATCTCGCTCGATGGGCGCGACGACGTCAACTACCGGTTAAGACCATACGATGCGCGTCATATGCTGCGCGCGCTTGCCGGCTTGACTGACATCGTTTTCGCCGCTGGTGCGACGCGCGTGATGACGCTTCACACGGAGCCCCTCGTTCTTGAGCGTGCGCAGGCTGATGCTGCCGGGAGACGCCGCTTTGGTGAGGCGATCGCATCGCAGGGCGCCGGCGCGAATCGACTAGGGGTGTTCTCAGCGCATCAGATGGGTACGTGCAGGATGCATCGCGATCCGCGAAAAGGCGTCGTGGACGAACGAGGCGCCGTCCATGGTCTGGGCGGCGTCCACGTGGCTGACGCGTCGATCTTTCCGCTGGCTTCGGGCGTGAACCCCATGCTCACGATCATGGCGCTTGCACACCGGATCGCGAGCTACATCTTCACGTAGGGGTGGCCTGTGGCGTCGGTCAGTTCGGCCGCGGTGGTCCAGACGTCTTTGCCGCGCATCGGTCCGTCGGAGACGCTAACGCGAACTTCAAGATCGAGCCGATCTTTGTAATGGTAGGGTTGGATCGATTCGACCCTGCCGTGCGTGCCGTTCGGAAACGTGATGACGTGATCGGCGATCGTGTTGAGCTCGTTGTCGAGCGTCGTGCCTTGAACGGCGAACTCTGCTGCGTCGACTGTCACGGATAGATACCGCTCGAGCCAGAACTGACTGAAGTACGCCCAAGCCGTTCGCTGACCGCCGACGGTGCCGTCGAAGACCACGGTGTTGCCGGGAACCGGCACGCGGCTATACGGACTGGCGGGTGTCGCTTGCGGCGACGGAGTCGTGTCCGCTCGGCCTTGCGCGGCGGGCAGAGCGACCAAAGACAAGGCGGCCGCGGCCGCTACTGCAGCTGCGCGGATTCGGCCGAAAGTCGCAAGCACGCTCGAGGTCTTCTTCATGCAGTTCAGACTCCGCAGATCGACGTCATAGAGTCACGCGCAGCTGGATCTGAATCCTGTGTCGCCAAGCGAGCATACGTCACGACGTAAGCCGCTCCATTTTCCACGGTGTCGATCTGCTCGATTATCATGGGCCCGTCGGCTGAGTTCAGGCCATACGAGACGTACTTGGCCGGATGGTCGCCGCAGACGGTGGTGTCTTGGCTCACCGCTATCGCGCCGCCAGGAAATTTCTCTTTGAGCTGGCCGATCGCGATCGAATAGAAGTCGTCGAGCGATCCGCCGAATTTGTGGCCGAGGACGCTGACGTTCTGATGGTAGGAGTCGCTTCCCGGCTTGATCCACTTTCCGATGAACTCGTGCGGCGCGGGTGCGAGCACCCAACCTTTGGGAGGCAAGAACGGCGCCTGCTGCGACGCCGCCGGCGCCGCGAGAGCGATCGTCGCGCAGAGCACGATCGCCGAACGTTTGAAAATCTCCATCGCCATCACACTTTCACACCATTTACCTGGTCCGGCACGTTCTGTCCCTCGGTGACCGCTAGGTCGTCGCCCACGCGCACGGCACCGGGTTCGACGACCTTGGCATACACTCCGAAGCTCGCGTTATGCTTTTGCGCGATCACTTTAAGGAACGAAGGATCGACCGAAAGCGTCTCAGGTTCGACCGTCGTGAGGACGCACCGTATGCACGGTTTAACGACCTTGAGCGTGGCCTCTCCTATCTTCATATATCGGCCTACCCAGGCTTCTTCTTGAAACGGCTCGTCGCCGGCCACCAGGACGTTCGGCCGGAAGCGCCGAGGATCGACATCACCGCCCCATTCCGACGCGAGTTTCGCCACTGAAGCCGCGTTGATGACGAGGACGTCGGCGTCATCGTGATTGCCGCCGCTCGGATCTTCCGTCACTGTGAGCCGCGACCCGGTCTCGGCGCTTACGCGCGCTGCAAGGGCTGGGTCGGTCACGGCCAGCCGGCTGCCGTCGGGTGTCGCGATCACGACCGATCCGTCTACGACGCACGCAGCATAGCCGAGCATGGCCAGGTGTTGGCGCGCGGTCTCGAGTTTGCCGAGGCGTGTGGAACCCGGTGTGTCGTCGCGGAACGCAAAGCGCCGGTCGAAGGCTATGCCGCCGAGTTCCATCCGCGTCGCGGTTAACGCTTCGCCCCTCATGGATTTGAAAGGATAACGCCAAAGGTGCGTCACGCGCATCGTCGTTCATTTCCGCGGATGCTCGCGAAGGGCCTCGCCGAGTCGCGGTCGTAGCGCGGCATATGCGCGTGTGGACTAGAGGCGTTCTCGTGTCTGGGACCGCGGTCGTCGTCCTCGTCGCACTCGTGGCGATGACGAGATTCGGCGCCGCGGCGAGCGACATCGGCGCGCCGTATCCTGAGAAGACGATTTCGCTGCCCGCCGGCGCGTATCTGCATATCCAATCGTTGCCGCTTGGTATCATGCCGGGCGCGATCGTGGGCGATGCTTCATTTGATGGCGGCGGTTCGCGCGCTGTGTTCGTCGCGGAGTTCGACGGTGCGGCGCTGTTCGGCGATCCGGCTCAAATGAATCCTAGTCAGGCATTTCTGTTAGATCTTCGCACGCACCGGCTCACACAGTTGACGTCCGACGGACTCGCACAGAGCGCTCGCTGGTCCGGCGCAAATTCTGTTTCGATCCGCGATGGCGATCTCGAGATGACGCTGGCGCTGGCTGCCGAGGGCGATACGTCCGGCGCGTTCGCGTTGCCCGATCACCGCATGTCCGCGGATCAGACACTCGTCGGCGAGATGAGCGATGTCACGCCGCCCGACTCCGACCGGTTGAGCGTTTACACGCGCGCCGACGGAAGGTTCGTCATCAGGCAGATCGGCGCGCGACGGCGGGTCGAAGGCGTGGCGGCGCACGGCGCGTTCGTGCTGCTCGGTGAAAGCATCGCGTGGGTAGATTCGAGCGCGCAGCGCGCGCCGCGCTTCGTGCGCGCCGGTGCGATCGATGAGCTCGCGCCGCATTTCGACGACGCTTTCGGACGCCTGCTCGCGCCGATCGCGCCGCTCGGAAGGACGGTGTATCAAGGCGCCTATCGCGACGGCGTTGCATACTTCGTCTTCTCGTACGGTCTCACACGCGTCGTCGCTGCGACCCGCGATTTCGTGAAGTATTGGTATCCGGTGCGACCGTCGGACCCGGCGTACTCGGTGGGCGACGGCTTCGGTGCGTTGGCAGACGCGAAATTGTACTTCGCGTGGCCCGAAGGGTCGTCACTGACCGTGCAGCGCGCGGGAGATTTTGCGAGCGTTCCCATGACGTTTCCAGCCGGGTATAGCGATGTCCAACCGTTGATCGCGGCCGCCGAATCGAAGGGTCAGACCGGTCTTTGGCCCGCGCTCCAGCCGGATTCGGATGCTCTCGACGCGGCGATCTTGCAGTGGCGCGTCTATCCGGCAGGCGCGGCCGACGGATCGCACTGGATCGCATCGTATCTTGGACGCGTCTATCTCGGCGATGCGCAAGGCCGATTCGTCCGTGCGTCTGCCCCTTCTTTTCCGTTCGCGGTGCTCTCGCGATCCGACGACGGCGCGTTGTGGGGCGCTTCTTTCGTCAACACGTCTTGTAATAGGGCAAGCAACGCTTGCCCTCGCGCTCTGCTCTGGTCCTCGCACGACGGCACGCATTGGCGCGTGCGGTATTCGCTCGACGGATCGCCCGGCGCGGTCGGTGCCACGGCCGGCGATCTGTGGGTCGCGGAGACAAAACCGGTCGATGAGGTCGCGATGATCTGCGTCGCCCCGCTCATGGGCGACGCGAATCCGGCGAGCTATGTCACCGGCGCGACGTATGCCGGGGAGCAATTGTTCTTCGCCGCGCTGCCGGCCGGAACGTATCTTATTTGGGGATCGACGCCAGGCCGCGCCGCGGGCGCCGAAGGATCGCTGTCGGCGTTTCGCTTGGATCAATCACTATTATCAGGCACCGACGACGCCGGTCTAAACATCTTCTCACGCCTACGCCATGCGGGAAGCGCGCAGAATGCGTTCGATGGTTTCGGCGACCCGTCCATGCTCGAGGCGACCGTCTCGGAGTTGCAGGGCGTCGTCGGCGTTCACGCAGTCCTCGCGACCGACATCGCCGACCCGATCGTTCCGCCGGGATTGATCCTTCGCACGATCGCCGATGAGAAACGCTGGGAGGCGGAGTTTGGATCGCGACCCGCGCAACTCGGAATCGTCTCGGCGCGGCCGGACGGAAGTGACGCGGTCGTCACGCGGGCGCTATGGCACGGGCCGCTGCGCGGCCACGGCGCGACGGAGCTTTGGCGGCGCGATTCGAGCGGCATGTGGCGCTGGTCTCGCACACTGCACTCCTGGGTGCTGTGATTTGCTGAAGGGGCCGATTTTATATCGGCCCGATTTGCCGAAGGGGCCGATTTTATATCGGCCCGATTTGCCGAAGGGGCCGATTTTATATCGGCCCGATTTGCCGAAGGGGCCGATTTTATATCGGCCCACGTTTTGTTTGCCCGGGCCGACATAAAGTCGGCCCCTTCAGTAAGCGCCCTTCAGATCAATAACCGCTGGTGGGGGCGGGGGTGGCTGCGGCAGCCGTCACGATCACGGTGCCAGTCATGTTCGGATGATACGAGCAGACATACGCGTACTTTCCTGGCTTCGTAAACGTGTACGACCACGATTTGTTCTGATTCAGATTGCCCGAATCGAACGAGTTGTCCGACGCCGTGGCTGTGTGTGCGACGCTGTCCGTATTGGTCCATTGCACAACGGTTCCGGCTGGCACGGTTATCGTCTGCGGCGAGAACGCAAAGTTGGCGATTTTGACCGCGACGGGTGACGCCGACGGCGCAGGTGCTGAACTCGACATCGCGTCCCCGCGGCCTATCGCGGCAGCGCTTGCGAACGCCAACACGAGAGCGGCGACAGCGACGTATCCTCTTATTGATCGGTGGCTTACTGGCATATGACTCCCCTTTCGATTGGATAACGTTTCGGCGTCGAGTTTCGGCGCTCCGTGCCGGTGCCCGGGCGCGTTTTCACGCACGTTTCAGCGTCCATACGACGGGCGCGACGAGAGCGATGCCGCCCAGACAGACTGCGCCGGCGGCTCCGAATGCAGCCAAGGGACCGGAGAGTTGCCAGAGCGCGCCGGCACCGGCGCTTGAGACGAAGTCGCCGATGCCGTTCACCGCTGCGAGCACGCCGAACCCGGTGCCGCGCGTCGCGGCAGGCACTAGTTCCGATGCCAACGTCGCTTCCATCGGCTCGATGATCGACCCGGCGATGGCTGCGATGGCAAACGAGAGGGCGATCGCCGGGATCGATGTCGACGCAAACGCCAAGATCGCGCAGACCGCGACGAAGAGGCCGAACGCGACGACGAGCAGCCGGCCGACCCCGAGACGCTCGCTCGCCACGCTGAGCGGATATGATAGCGATGCGCTGATGACGTTGTGCCCGAGATACATGCCGCTAGCAAAGACCAACGCCGGCCCGATGCCGACGACCGGAGTGAGCGCGTGGATAGCGGCGAGAACCAGAAGCGTGGTCGAGAAATTTCCCAGGCCGAAGACGCCCGCGCCAATCACATAGCGTTTGAACGCAAGCGGCATGCCAGATAACGCGAGATGCAGCGGAGCGCGCGGCGGAACCGAACGCGGGCCCTCGCGCACGAAGAAGTAGGCCAAGCCCGCGAGAACGCCGGGAATGAATCCGGCGGCGATCGCGGTCGCGACCGCGACGTGGTGCGCGAGCAATATCATCGCGATCGCGGGACCGATCACCGCACCTACCGTGTCGAGGCCGCGCTGAAAGCCGAACGCACGATTGACGAACTTCGGGTCCGTGTCGTCGACGATGAGCGTATCGCGGATCGGGCTTCGGAACCCGCGCGCAAGCCACGCGGCCGCGCGAAGAGCACCGACGCCGAGGATCGAGTGCGCGAACGCGATGGCCGGCATGAAGATGCCGACGGCGAGATAACCGCTGCCGGCTAGCACTCGACGCTTCTTGCTGCGATCGGCGAGCTGTCCGCCCCAAAGCTTGAATCCGGCGGCGAGCGCGTCGGCCAGTCCTTCTATCGTGCCCAGCGCGAGCGCTCCCCCGCCGAGCGAAGCGATGAACGCGGGCAGCAATGGAATGATGGATTCGTAACAGGCGTCTGATAGCAGGCTGGCGATCGAGACCGCCATGACGGTCCGCGTGAGCCAAGTCGTGCTACGGCGTGGACTCGAAGGTGCGCCGCGCTCCGCGTCCGTCATGGCGCCGCCTTCGCGCGCGAAAAGAGGCCCGCCTTCCCCACGTCGAAGGCGCAGTGCGTGCGTCGTTTGACGATCGTCATGCTCCTGTTCGCGGCGCTGGGATGCTACGCGTGTTCACGTCAGGCGCAACACCAGTCCGCTGCCGAATCAAACGGCACGATCGCTTTCAATCTTTCCGAAGACCCGCATAGCCTCGATCCGATCCTCGCGCAGAACGACGACGAGCATCAAGTCGCGCGGCTGATGTTCGACGTATTGTTGGATGTGAACGACCGTGGCGCGCTCGTGCCGTCACTCGCAGCCGTCGTTCCGACGACCGCCAACGGCGGCGTCAGCGCGGACGGGCGGACGATCACCTACCGGCTTCGGCGCGGCGTACGCTGGCAAGACGGCGCGCCGTTCACTTCCCGCGACCTGCGCTTCACGTGGCAAGCGATCGACGATCCGCGCAACGATGTGCCATCCACGCACGGCTATGACTTGATAACCGCGATCGACACACCGGACCCGCTGACCGCGATCTTCCATCTGCGCCACGCGTGGGCGCCGGCGGTCGCGACGTTCTTCACCTACGGCACGACCCCGATGGAGATTCTTCCCGCGCACGTGCTCGAAGGCGCCGGATCGTTGCGCGCATCGGACTTCAACACACATCCGATCGGAACGGGGCCATTCAAGCTGACGTCGTGGATTCGTGGTGAGGGCCTGACGTTCGCGCCAAACCGAGATTATTTCCGAGGAGCGCCGGCGGCGCAGGGGATTTGGGCGCGCGAAGTGCCGGACACGAACACGGACCTCGTCATGCTGCGCGGCGGTCAGTTGGACTGGTCGTTGCTCTCTCCAGCACAGCGCTTGGCGCTGGGGACATCACCTGCTCTACGCATCGTCTACGCCCCGTTCGCCGGCTTCGGCGCGATCGCGTTCAACTGCCGCAAACCGCCGTTCGATGACGTGCGCATGCGCCGCGCCGTTGCGATGTCCATCGAGCGGTCGCGCATGTCGATCGGGATAACGCGTGGTCAATATCCGGTGACCGATAGCGACCAGCCGCAGTTCTCTTGGGCGTACGACCCTTCCGCGAGGTTGCCGCAGTTCGATCCGCAAGCGGCGGATCGGATGCTCGACGCGCTTGGCTGGCCGCGCGGTCCCGACGGCATGCGCCACAATCGCAGCGGCTCTCCGCTTGCTCTCGTCTTCGTCACCTTTCCTGAAGGTGACACCGCAGTGCGCACCGCCGAGTACGCGCAAGCGATGCTGCGAAATCGCGGCATCGCGGTGGAAGTCAAAAAGATCTCACTCGCGCAGTTCTATCTTCCGAAGAGCGAAGGCGGTCTGCTGCTGACGGGTACGTACGACATGGCATACATCGCCTGGCGCACCGGGGCCGATCCGGACGACTCCGGGATCGTCACGTGCCGCGGCGTCGCGAACTACGCGGGCTACTGCAGCGCCGTGGTAGACGCGCTCGAAGAACGAGCGCTCGTTGGCACCTCGCAACGCGATCGGAAAGCGCTCTACTCGCAGATCCAACACATCGTGGCGCGCGACGTACCGTACGACTATCTTTACGCGCCGCGCTACGGCTATGCGACGCAGCCGTCGTTAAGCGGCCTTCGGCCTAGTCCGTTCTCAGCCACCTGGAACGCGTGGCAGTGGGTCAAGAACTAGTCCCGACGCGAGCTAACCGCCGACGCGCGCGAACACGCCGCTTTCGTCGTCGACAACTTTCAGCAAGCCCGCCTCGGTCAGCGCGTCGAGCAGCTGACGCGTGCGCTTTCGATCGTGCTTGTTCGGCATGCCCTGCCAGAGCATCGCGATCTCTGAGACGGTCACCGGTCCCTCGCGTGCGATGATGTTGCGATCGATGAACTCGACGGTGAATCCGAGTTTTTCGATCAGCGGCACAAGTGGGGTGAGCGCCTGGCCCGTCATAGTTTCGTGCGCTCCTGCGAGAGAAAGACGTATTTCCCGCCACGCACGATCCACATGCTGACCACGGGCGTGGTGATATCGCCGTTGCGACTGAAAGCGACCGGCCCGATCGGCGTGTCCGGCGTCGTGCTCTTCGCGATCTGCGCGACGACCTGTGCGCGCGTCGGGGGAACTCCGCCGTTGCTTGACATCAGCGCTCGAATCGCCTCGATCGCAGCTTGCGTGGCGGCGTAGCCATTGGCGCTGTACGTGCCGAGCAGCTGGCCGGGGAAACGCGCAGCGTACTCCGAGAGAAACGCGCGCGCGCTCGGCATGTGGGATAATTCGGGTGCGCCTTCAGACGCGTACGTGCCGTCGGCTGCGGCGCCGCCGGCTTGCAAGAAGCCGGGATCCTTCAGGCCGTCCCCGCCCATGAACTTCGCGTTAAGCCCGAGTTCCAGCATCTGACGGCGAAGTTTGGCACCGCCCGTGCTCACGACGCCGCTATAGAAGATGAGATCCGGTTTCGTGGACGCCACGGACGTGAGCAGCGCGATGAAGTCCTGTTGCGCTTTGGCGAAGTGGGCGCGGTCGATGACGACGCCGCCGAGTTTGCGAAACGCCGGCACGAAAACGTCGGCTAAGCCTTTGCCGTACGATTCGTTGTCGTCGATCACGTAGACGTGGCGCGCCCCCAAAGCATGGAATGCGAAGTCGGCGTCGGCAGCGCCCTGCATGTCGTCGCGCATAACCGTGCGGAAGAACGTGTGCAGGTCGGGATTCGACTGTCTGAGTTCGCGCGCGCCGGACGCGTCGTCGGTGAGGCTGATCGATGTGGAGGACGGAGAGATGATGGCAAGCGACGCGGCATTTGCGACTGGGATCTCGGCCCGCGCGACATTGGAGTTACCAGGGCCGATGACGGCAAGCACCGCGGGATCCGAGATGAACGATTGGATGTTGAGTGCGCCTTGCTCGGGGTTGTGCACTCCGCCGACGGAATCGTCGAGCGTATCGAGCCGGATCGTGTAACCCCCCGGCAAACCACGCTTGTTCTCGTCTTCGACCGCCAAAGCCACGGCGTTCTGCGTCGGGACGTTGGCAGCTGCGTCGATGCCGCTCGTGGGGAAGTCCGCGCCGATGACGATGGTTTTCGTCCCGGGCCCGCCGCCATGAAAACCGCATCCAGACAATGTCGAAAAAACGACAAGCGCTGAAACTATCTGCAACATCCGCTTGTCACATGAGTATATGTGTATGTAACGCATCAAACACCCCGGCAGGGCCGGACGAGGAGAACCAAATGGTGACGCACATTCTCGCTGCAAACATTCGACCGACGGTCATCTCGCCCGCGGTCGAAAAGGGCGCCTTTGAAGGCTGGGGCGTGCGCATCGGTTAACGACGTGGTACTTCAGGAGAACATCTCGGATATCTTGTGCCTGCGATAGGCCCAGATGTCCGAGAGCTCGTGGCGCACGAACGGCAAAGCGATATCACTCAGCGGCGCCCACGGTAGAGAATAACGAAGCTCATCGCGCACGATCGTTCCAGCCGACTTTCCGCTCTCAAATCCATGGCGATGCCGCCACAACGCGTACGGGCCGCGCACTTGGTAGTCCACGAATCCCGACTCGCGCGTTGACCCGGCGATCAGCGTCCTCCACTTCACCGGCATCCCGCGAACCCGCACCGTATAGTCGATCGTCGTCCCCCGCGACAGATCGGGCGGTGGACCGGGCATCGCGAAGTGAAACCTCGGCGGTGATATCTCCGGCAGCTTCGTCACATCGTTGAAGAAGCGCCACACGTCCTCGATCGGTCTTGCGATGAATTGTTCGGCACGCAATTCGTGCGTGGCCGGTTTTTTGTTCGCGTTCGGCGCGAGGACGTCGAGCATCGCTTCTTCGAGCGATTCGTGCGCCCAGCAGAAGCCGAGATCCATCGCCTTCGCGGGCAGCACGAGCTGACTCGCGAGCACCGCGTCGGCGAATTCGCCGACGACGAGCTTAAGCGCAAAGGGCGGGACCGGCGCGATCGCCGGCCGCGAGATCGCGTGGCCGAGCGCTTGGACGAAGCGCGCATTCGTGGCGATATCAGGTGAGACGGCATTGACCGGTCCGCTGACCTCTTCGCGATCGATCGCCCAGAGGAACATCGCAGCGATGTCCTCGAGATGGATCCAGGGAAACCACATGCGCCCCGTTCCGAACGGTCCGCCGATGAACGCTTTGAACGGCGGTAAGAGCTTTCGTACAGCGCCGCCGTCGCCTAAGACAAAACTGACGCGCACCTTGACGACGCGCATGCCGAGCAGCAGCGCGACGTCGGCTTCATTCTCCCACGCTTTGCACACGCTCGCCAGAAAGTCGTCGCCTGGCGGTGACGACTCCGACAACACTTCGTCACCGCGTGAACCGTAGTAGCCGACCGCCGATGCGCAGATAAGGACCGGGGGCTGGGCTATCTCGCATTTCGCAAGCGTGCTGATGAGATTGCGCGTGCCGACCACTCGCGAGTCGAAGATCTGCCGCTTCTTCTCCTCGTTCCAGCGGCCATCGACCGTCTCGCCTGCCAGATGGACGACGGCATCGAGGCCTTCGAATAACTCCGGGTGCGGTTTGGTGTCGTTGGGATCGAAGCGCGCCGTTTTCACGCCCGGCGGCATGCCGTCGATCGATGCGGATCGTCCAAGCGCGAGCACGGCATCGCCGCGCTTCGCAAGCGCAGCCACGACCGCCCGGCCGACAAAGCCCGACGCGCCGGTCACCGCGACTTTTTTCATCTTCCCATGATACCCGCGGCGAACAGGCACGACCTGCCCGGAGATGTAATGGTCGGCGGCATGAATACGCTGATAGCACTTCTTGCCGCGGCATCCATGATGACCGGGTCGCCGTTCACGTTGACGAGCAGCGGTTTCCAGAATCGCACGGTCTTGTCGACCACCTACGAGTTTGATGGCATGAGTTGCACCGGCCATGACGTGTCGCCGCCGCTGCACTGGAGCGGCGTGCCTGCGGAACGAAGAGCTTTGCGTTGACCGTGCACGATCCCGACGCCAAGGCGCCCGGCGGATGGTGGCATTGGGTTGTGCTCAATATCCCTGCGTCTGCCGATGGTCTAAAAGCTGCGGCCGGCGGCGGCGATTTCTCAACCGCGCCGACGGGCACCGTGGAAGGCACGACCTCCTTTGGCAAACCGGGATACGGCGGGCCATGTCCGCCAGTGGGAAGCGGCGTGCACCACTACATCTTCACGCTCTATGCGTTAGACGTCGCGCAACTGCCTGGCGCGTCGAAAGCCACTACCGGCCCCGCTCTCACCGAGCTTCTCAGCAAGCATCTGCTTGGCGAAGCCACGCTCGTTGGGCTTTTCTCGCGACCGTAGTACGTCCCGGTCAGGGGATTTGGAAACGGCGGCTCGCCCTGTATCGTAGACGTATTAGACCCGTGACGGAACTTCACGGAACCACAGCGAGGGCAGATCGGTGAGACGACGGACATTCATCGCCGCGGCGGCGGCGGCGCCCTTTTTCGCAAAGGCGGCGCTTGCGGATTCGACCACTCTGAAGTCAGCGGCCGCAGCGGCCGGAATATTGTATGGCGCGAACGCGCGCGACTACGCACTCATCCAACAGTATCCAGACCTTGCCGATCTTATGGCGCAGCAGTGCGGACTCGTGGAATCGGGCCACGATTTCCAATGGGCAAATCTGCGACCGAGTCCGACTTCGTTCAACTTCGACCAGACCGACGCGTGGATGTCCTGGGCGCAGAGCAAAGCGCTCAAGGTCGCGTCATGCCATCTGATCTGGCACGGCGGCCAGCCGAAATGGCTCAAACACTATTTAACGCCACAGAACGCAAGCCAGATGCTCACGAATCACATCTCGACGGTGGTCGGCCGCTACGCGGGCAAGATGTATTCTTGGGTCGTGGTGAACGAGGCGATTCATCCCGGCGACGGCCGGCCCGACGGTCTTCGAACCGATTCGTGGTTCCAAAACGCCGGCCAGGACTATATAGACCTCGCATTTCACACAGCGGCGCAGGCCGATCCGAACGCCATTCTCCTCTACAACGACGACAACATGGAAACGGATAGCGCGTCCGGCATACAAAAACGCAAGTTCGTCCTCGATCTGCTTCAAGGGATGAAATCGCGCGGCGTGCCGATCCACGGACTGGGGATGCAAGGCCATCTCGCGGGCGATCCCGGGGGTTTCGTCGCGCCGGGATATGCGACGTTTCTCCACGACGTCGCCTCGCTGGGTCTGAAACTGTTCATCACCGAGCTCGACCTTCTCGACACTCGGCTTGGCAATGACGATGCTACCCGCGACAATCTCTCCGCCAAGGAATACAACGGCTTCCTCAATACGGCGTTGCAGAACAAGAGCTTGAGCACCGTCATCTCGTGGTCGCTTGCGGACAAGTACAACTGGCGTAATGGCTGGGATCCAGGCGGTTCGGCCAAAGGCGGCGTCGTCCGCGGCTTGCCGTTCGGCTCGAATCTCGAACCGACGCCGGTCTTCGACGCGATGGTCTCGGCCTTTAGGAGCGCCCCAAAGCGCTAGGACCATATCGCCGCGCCATCTGAAGGGGCCGACGCCAGTCGGCCCCTTCAGATGATAAGGCGAAGAATCGGCGCGCGCCGAAAACGGCTATATGATCCGAGTCGGCACGTGCGGTTTCTCTTATCGCGAATGGGTCGGCCCATTTTATCCGCGCGGTGTGTCGCAATCGGATTTCATCGCGTACTATGCTGAGCGCTTCGACGCAGTCGAGATCGACAGCACCTACTACGCGACTCCTGGCGCGGAGATGTTCGAACGACTCGACCGGCGCACGCCGCCCACGTTCCGATTCACCGTCAAGGCTCCGTCCGCTATAACCCACGTGCCAGCGGAAGCCGAACCGGCCGTAGATGAAGCGGCGCGGTTTGCCGCATGCCTCGAGCCGATCCGCGCCTCAAAGAAACTCGGCGCGATCCTCGCGCAATTCCCCAATGGCTTTCGTCCGTCACCCGCGGCCTACCGGCGCATCGAAGCGTTGCGCAAGTCGTGGCCGCACGCGCCGATCGTGGTGGAATTCCGTCACCGCGATTGGCAAAAACCCGACGTGTTGCGGCGGCTGACGGCGCTCAACCTCGGCTGGTGCAACGTCGACGAGCCGTCGCACGACACGCTCTTGCGGCCGGGCGCGCACGTGACGTCCGACGTCGGCTACGTGCGCTTTCACGGACGCAACGCCGCCGCGTGGTGGCATCACGACAAACCTTCTGACCGCTATTCCTATTTATACAACGATGCGGAGTTGACAGAGTGGGTTCCGCGGATCGAACAGGTCGCCGACAAGACGCGCGAGACGTACGTCTTTTTCAACAATCATGCAAATGGGCAGTCCGCGGTCAACGCGCGCCAGATGGCGGGGTTTTTGGACGTCGCGCTCGCGGTGCCCGCCGTAAGCGCTGTTGATCCCCGATTGAAGCTATTCGATTGATCGCGTCAGTTGTGCGTCTGCTCGATGTTCTCGAGATAGCGCGCGGCGCGCGCGACGCCAGGGTCCTTGCGTATGCCCCGTTCGAGATCGGGATACATCTCGGGGCCGAATGCCGGTTGGCAGTCGCCGAAGAAATGATCGTCGATGTTCCAACGAAGAAAGCCATTCTTCTGCCATTCCGTCATGAGGATGACCCGGCCGGATGGCATGGTGAACGCAATGCCTCGGGGTTTGGGCGCAAAGGATGCGCGAGCAGCGCGCGCGACATCACCGATCCATGCGAGTGTATCTGCGACAGCCATGCGGCAGAGTTCTCGTCGGCGTCGCGTGAGCACCTTGTGGAATCGAGTTAGGTCGCGGAGGAACGCTTGAAGCTGGTAGTCGGCACGACTTGGTCTGATATCATAGCTCGGGTCGAGGAATGCGCCGTGACGGCGACAAGCCTCGCGACCTTGCAAAAAAGCATCGTCGACACGCTCGTCGCGCTCTCGCCCGATTGTGCGTGGGCAGGTTTCTACATGCTCGATCCGAGCGACGATCGGATGCTCGTCCTTGGACCCTTCAATGGTGCGCCGACTCCGCACGTCCGCATCCCGATCGACTCAGGCATCTGCGGTGCCGCGGTCGCCCAAGATGAGACGGTGATCGTCGACGACGTCAACGCGGATCCGCGCTATCTCGCCTGCTCGCTCGACACGAAATCCGAGATCGTCGCTCCGATCCGCGCGCACGGAAAACCCGTCGGTGAGATAGACGTCGACAGCCACCGCCTCGCTGCGTTCGATGGAGAGGACCGCAGGTTCTTCGACCGAATCGCGCGGTTGGTCGGCGACTTCATGGAACGTCGCCTTTTGGAGTGACAGCGCATGCACGGACGATCCCGGTCTAACGCGGTTCGAACTGCGCTTGTCGTCGCCGTGGCCGCGGCGGCATCGCTCGTATGGGGTGACACCCGATCGAACGCCGCGCCTTCGCTTCGCACGAACACTGCGGCGCAGCGCAAGTCGATCGCGCTGACTGTCTACGATGACTTCGCGGTCGTTCGCGACGAACGGATCGTCGATCTTTACCAGGGCACCAATCGGATCGCATTCGGCGACGTCTCGCCGCAGATCCAGCCGCAGACGGCATTTTTCACGGACGTGGCGTCCGCGCATCCCGTCTGGGTGAACGACCAATACTACGACGCGACGGACACGACGAGTCTTGCCGCTAGCACGCTCTTCCAGCGTGCCGTCAACCATCACGTCCTGGTCATCACCATCGATCCCGTGACGGGCCGAGAAACGAAACGAGAACAGGCGATACTCGTCTCCACGGATGGACCAATTCTTCGTTTCGCGGATCGGATCGAAAATCAGATGCCGCCGAATTCGCGGATCGCCTATTTGTCGCTGCCGTACGTCGCAGTGACCAAACCTGCGCTCGTCGCGTCGCTGGGAAGCACTAGCGCCAGTCGGCCCGATCTGGCGCTCTACTATACGACCGGCGGATTCTCGTGGACCACTGACTACCTCGCCGATCTCAATGCAGCGAGCGACCGCATGGACATGGATGCCATCGCAACAGTGACCAATCAGAGCGGGCTCGCCTTCGACAACGCGTCGCTCTCGCTCGTTTCGGGAGCCGTGCACCGCGTGCAATCGTATGCGCCCAAAGCTGCGGCGTTCGGAAGAGTCACCACCGCCGACACATATTCCATCAACGCGGTCAACCGCGCCGGGCGGCAAGCGCTGCTCGACTACTATCTCTATACCGTGCCGCATCCGGTTTCGCTTGACGATAGGCAGACCAAGCAGATAACGCTGTTCTCAGCGGAAGGCGTTCCGGTGTCGCTTGTGTATGAGATCGACGACGAGAACCCGCCGGACTACTCTGCGTCCGATGGCGACGAGCATCCCTTGCAGATCGGCTCGCTCATCGCGTTCACGAACGAAGGCAAAGGGCTGGGCATTCCGCTTCCGACCGGAATCGTGCATATGTATAAGAAGGATTCGTTCGGCATCGATCGGTTTGTCGGCGAAGACACGATCGATCTGACGGGGCGCGGCGCTGACGTGCGGTTAAACGTCGGCGAACCATTCGACATCAAGGCCTCGCGAGTGCAGACGTCATTTCAAATGGTCGACCAGCCGCTGGTCAGTCAAACGAGTCCGCAGAGGACATTCTACTATTCCGACTATCGCATCACCGTGGTCAACGCAAAAACGAAACCCGTCGTGGTCAACATCATCGAGACGATGTCGGGCGACTGGCAGATCTACCAGGAAACTCTGACGCACACGAAGCTCAGCACCGATCACGTGAAATGGACCCTTTCCGTGCCAGCCAGTGGCAGCGCCTCGTTCATCTACGCGGTCGTCGTCAAATAGCAGCCCGCGCCCAAAGTGTACTAACGGGTAGGCGACGTCGGCGCGTCGCAGACCGGGCAATCGGCCGCCACCCGGCATTGAGACGCATCACACATTCCGCGTCGAAGAAGCATTGCCGCCGGATTCGTCTGGATGCAGCGTCGAAGTGCTCGGGTACTATGATGAACGAAGTCTTCGGTCGCCGTCTGTCTTTCGCGTTGTGCCTGCTCATTCTGGCCTCCACCGGTTGCTCCGGCGGCGGCAGTGGAGCGGCGCTCGGCTCCGGCCAGTTCGGCGGCGTCGGACCCGATCACGTGCCCGTGATCGGCGGCTGCAAAGTGTTCCCGCGGATGGACCCGTGGAACACGAACATCTCGCAGTATCCAGTCGACCCCCACTCCGCGCAATATCTGTCAAACATGAATCCGAGCGCCCATCTCCATCCGGATTTCGGCTCGAATCCGACGTACGGCATTCCCTGGATCACGGTTCCCGCCAATCAACCGTTCTTGCCGGTCACGTTTGACGATCCGCAGGAAAGCAATCCGGGTCCGTATCCGTTTCCGCCCAACGTGCCGATCGAGTCAGGCAGCGATCGTCACGCGATCGTGATCGATACCGGCACGTGCGAATTGTACGAGACGTTCGCGACCACGTATCTCGGTCCGCCGCCGTCGAACGGTTTCCACGCCTTCTCCGGCGCGACGTTCTCGCTCGGCAAGGTGAATCCGCAGCGCACCGATGGGTGGACGTCGGCGGACGCGGCCGGACTCGCGATCCTCCCCGGACTTGTGAAAAAGTTCGAAGCCGATACCGGCACGATCACGCATGCATTCCGCTTCACGATGAGCCGGACGCAAGCGGCGTTCATCCACCCGGCGCAGCATTGCACGTCGGGTTATCCGCACGGTCAATTCCCGTATTATCCGCCGATGGGTTTGCGCGTGCGCCTTAAGTCGTCGTACGACATCTCAGCCTTCACGGGCGATGCGCGCGCAATCGCGCAAGCGATGAAGACCTACGGCATGATCCTTGCGGACAACGGCTCGGACTGGTATTTCACGGGCGAGACGAACACGAGCTGGGATGACAATAACCTCAACCAGCTCAAAGCGCTGCCGGCGAACGCGTTCGAAGTTGTGCAGACCAGCGCCGTTGTCACGGGATTCTGCTGATCGGTCAGCGGTCGAGCAGCCTAGTTTCTGAGCCGATGTCGCGCCACGACCGTTCTGTGACGTTGACGCCGTAAAAGTGCGCCGCGGTCTTGATGTTGTCGAAAGCGGCGTCGCGTTCGGCGTCGGTCACGTGACGAACTTGCTTGAAGCGCGCCATCGCGCTGCGGACATGTTTTGCGTCGGTCATTGGCTCGGCCCGTTCGGCCGGAAATGCGAACACCGAATCCGGCAGATCGGCGCGCGGCGTGGCCGGATCGCCGGTGTAAGGGCGCCAAGTCGCGTTGATCTCCATCCCACACCTCCGTTCAAAGCTGGACGAACGAAGATGATTCCCCGGCTGATGCTCGGCTGACTAGCCTGTGTAGAGGACTAGCTTATGCGATGGCAGGCGGCGCCGCCGCCCTGTTTTTCGAAATACCGCTGGTGATATTCTTCGGCGCGATAGAACGGTTGTGCGGGTTCGATCTGCGTGACGATCTTGCGGCCCGCTCGCCCCGATGCAGCAAGGGCGTCGCGAGAAGCGACTGCGGCCTTGGCCTGCTCAGGCGAATGCGTGAAGATCACGGATCGATATTGCGATCCCACATCGGGTCCCTGGCGATTGAGGGTCGTGGGATCGTGGATCTTCCAGAACACGTCGAGCAATTGATCGTACGAGACTTTCGACGGGTCGAACGAAAGATTGACCACTTCGGCGTGGTTGGTATTGCCATCGCAGACTTGGCGATACGTGGGATTGACGGTGCGCCCGCCCATGAAGCCCACGGCTGCATCGACGACGCCCGGAACCTCGCGAAATGCAGTCTCGACGCCCCAGAAACAACCCGCACCAAATGTTGCCTGTTCCATAACGATTTCTACGTTCGAAGGCGCGTTTCGGATTACCCGGTGCGACCGTTGACGTGGGGGCGATCTGAAGGGGCCGACTTTATGTCGGCCCGTGCGGCGGACCACAAGGGTCCGCCCTACAAGATCGGCGTCGGTATGGGCGAGGGAGCGGCGGTCGGCGCTTGTTTCGGCGTGGGCGCGGGCATAGGCGTGGGCTTCGGCGTTGGGCGCGGCGTCACGCCCGGTTGCGGCACCGGCGGTGACGGCGGCGGGCGAGGAGTTACGACCATTCGCGGCGTCGGCATCGGTCGCGGCGCGATCGTGGGCAGCGGCCTCGGTACAACTGTCGGCAACGGCCGCGGCGTCGCGATCGGGCGTGGTGTCGGTGGCAGCTTAGGGGCCACGGTCGGCGGCCGAGTAATCGGCTGCAACCGCATGATCGGCAGCGGCTTGATAGGCGAAGGTCTCTGCGCGACTGGCTGCGCGCTCGGGATGCTCACGGGAACGTGAGTCAGGCGCGCTGCAGCGACGGTCCCGGAAGCGAACGCCGGCCGACGGACCACGGGTTGATTGCGCGCGGCCACGGTGGACGGGACGAATCGCAATCCCGTCCCCTGCCGCGCGTGCGCCGTCATGCCGTTCGCGCCGTAGTACGTCACATCGAAGTTGACCGGCCAGAGATTGATGCCCGGCGGCACGGTGTACGACCCGACGTAATAGCCCGGCATCCCGCCGACTTGCGAGAGATATACGGACCCTGGGACGCCGACGAAGTTGGCGATCGCGTAGCCGCCCGGAAAGCCTTGCAGCACCAACGTGATGACGCTACCCGGGCCGTACGTGCCGAACTGCAGCGGCGAGACGGAGTAGATCGGGTAGCCGCCGTTACCAAATCCGTTGCCGACGTTCGAGCAGCAGGCGCCGCCATAGTACGCGTACTGATAGGACGGCTCGACGAAGAACGACCAGTCGGATGAGAACGGAATGCCCGCGACATCGTTGCCGTATACGCCGACGCGATGCCATCCCGGAGCAAGCGGATAGTACGGAGTGAAATAGACGCTACGCGAACTCACGCCGCTGTAGCTCGTCACATCAGAGTCGTCGAGGAAAACGCGGAGCGAGTTCGCGTCGACAGCCGGACCACCGTGATCGTCGATCGCCGCCGATATCGACGGCTGACCGACAAATGTTCGCTCGCCGCTTGCGGGCGCCGACGACACGATGCTCGGCGAACGCCCGACGATGGAGAACGTCGTGCCAGACGCCGCGTACGCCGTCTGCCCATCCAGCGACAGATGGCCGTACGCGTTGACGCCCGAGACGTTGCGGCCAGCGCGAACTACATAAAACCCGGTGTACGTTCCGCGCGAGATCTCGTGCATCTCGACGCCCGCTGCGACACCTGCGAGATCGAATGACGCCGACGCGCCGGGTGTGCCGACGATCGAGACCTGCAACACGTCACCCGTGACGAGCATTTGTTTGCCGTGCGTGTCCACGGTCATCGACTTGATCGCCGGCGCGGTGCCGCTCGGGGCTCCGCCGCCCGAAGCTGTGCCCGGCACGCCGCCCAACGTCACGCCGACCACGTTTCGCACTTCGTCGAAGCTCACGTCGGCGCCGGACGCTTCGGCGATGAAGCGGAGCGGCACCATGGTGCGGCCGTGGCGCACGATCGCGGGCTCGTCGAGCCACACGGTGTTGCCGTTCACGTCCGCGCGCTGGCTGTAGATCCGCAACTCGACGGTGGAATGCGGCCGCGCGACGATCACCGTCTTCGATAACGCGTCGAACATGACATAGCCGCCGAGCGCAGTGAAGACCGCGCGCATGGGTACGACGACGCGGTGTTGTTCCACAAACGGTGCGACATCGGATTTGACGATCGTTCCGTTGACGGCAATCCGCGCGGTCGCGGCGGCATCGGCGGAAGCGGCCGACGGCAAGAAGGCCGTCGGCCAAAAGACGAAGATCAGCAGGCTCGAAGAGATGCGCACGGGGTCATCCTCCACCGGAGCAACGTTTCGGCACGGCCTGCAGTTCCCTCGGCGCCTAGGACCCTGCGCCTAACGGTCGCGTGTGGAGGTCCCAAATTGAGGCTGCCTGCGCGCCAAAACCAATGCAAATCAGGCTTAGCGCCGAACCCAAGTTGTATATGATGGCATTCGTTTTGATCATCGCGGCTTTGCTGCAACCCTTTGCCGGCCTGCGTTTGGCGGCGCCGGCCAAACCGCAGGTGCTCGACCTCGATCAATCGTCGCGCTACGTCGTCGTGACGCACGTCGCGCCGGGAACCGCCGTAGATATCTACGCCGGCGGCTACTGGCTCGGACGCGGCTTCTCTCGGTTCGGCACCGCGCAGGTTCCGCTGCGCTTCCCACTGCGCCCGGGGACGACGGTCACAGCAACGATTGCCGGGCTTGGGGTAGCCGGCATGAGGACGCTGCGGCCGGCGACGGTACAAGCCGACGCCACTACCTACCATTTCGACAATTTGCGCACCGGCTGGAATCCGTACGAGACGACCCTGACCACAGCCAACGTCTCGCCATCGACGTTCGGTCCGCTCTTCACATTGCCGATCGATGGGAACGCCTACGCGCAACCGCTGATCGTGAACGGCTTGCTGATGCCGGACGGACTGCTGCACAACGTCTTGTATGTGTGCACGGAGAACGACACGGTCTACGCCTTTGATGCCGACACCGGTGTCATACTCTGGCAGCGCAGTCTCGTTGATCCGATGAACGGCGTCACCGCCGTCACCAAAGTCCAAGTCAACTATCAGAACCAGAATGTCTGGCCGACCGTGGGCGTCACGGGAACGCCAGTGATCGACCGATCGGCAAATTCGCTCTTCGTGGTGGCCGCGACGCTGCAGACCGGATCGATGGGCAAGGTGTTCCAGCATGTGCTGCACTCCATCGCGCTTGACTCGGGCTTGGACAATTCCGGCAGCCCCGTCGTGATCGGCGGCGGCGTCACGATGTCGGATAGTTCATTCAAACCATTCGTCTCGCAGTGGGAGCTGCAGCGCGCGGGATTACTCTTGGTGAACGGCGTGCTCTACGTGCCGTTCGCATCGCACGGCGATGCTTCGCTGATGCTCTCCAATGGCTTTATCTTCGCGTACAATGAGAACACGTTGCAGCAGCTCGCCGTTTTCAGCCCGACGACGGACGCCGCGTTCCCGACGATGGCGACGATCTGGGGTTCGGGTTTCGCTCCAGCCGCCGACGCGCAGGGCAACGTGTTCGCCGCGATCGGCAATTCGCTTCCGAACTCGATTCCGGGCAACGGCGACTATGGGAATAGCGTCGTAAAGCTCAGCCCGGCGCTTTCCGTAGAGGACTATTTCACGCCGTATACGTTTACATCGCTAAACGCGAACGACATCGATCTCGGAAGCGCGGGAACCATGCTGCTCCCGGATCAGCCCGGCTCGATCGCGCATTTCGCGGTCGCGTGCGGCAAGTCGGGCTGGCTCTATCTATTGAATCGCGACGCGCTTGGCGGTTACACGGCCGGCGGCCCGGACAAGGTCGTGCAGGAGATGGTGCATGAGGTCGGGTTCAAATCGGTTGGAGTCCACGGAGGTCCGGCGTACTACCTTTCGCCGAAGGGGCCGATGGTGTACTACATCGGCAATCAAGATAAACTCAAGGCCTTCAAACTGGTGACGGGCTCGACTCCGCACCTAACGCTCTCGGCGAAGTCCCAGAACATCTTCACCGGGTTGGGCGGATCGGTGCCGATCGTATCGTCGAATGGATCGATGCCGGGCAGCGGGATCGTGTGGGCACTGATCCGCCCCGACAACGACCTGACCACGCCGGTAATGCTCGCCGCGTATGATGCAAGTTCTGTCTATACCGAATTGTATTCGGCGCCCGTCTCGATGTGGCAGAATCCGAAGGGCGGCGCATACCTCGTTCCTACGGTCATGAACGGTAAGGTCTACGTGCCGGGCGCGAACAGCGTGACGGTCTTCGGCCTGACCGGGCAGGCACACATCCGCCGTTTCTAGTGATCGCTGCGGCCGATTTTAAAATGGAAGGGGCCGATTTAATATCGGCCCCTCTGGCCCCGGGGCAATCGATGCTTGCCCTACTACGAGATTCGTTTCGTGTCAGTGACCTGAGAATATCGAGTTCTTGATGTCTGCCTGCATCGCGCAGATGTCGATCGAACCTAGGCCAGTCGGCGTATCCCAGCCGGGTCCCGCCGGCGCTCCTAAGCCGTTGTCGCCGAACAAGATGTCGTGGAAGCCGCCGATGATCCCGGTCTCGTCCGGCGGCAGCGCGGTCGTCATCGTCTCCGATACCGGCACGCACTCCTTTGATCCGAGCGGACATGGTTCGTAGAAGCCATACACTCCGTAGAGCACCGGAGCCGCAAAGCCGAGTTTGTTGAAGTTGCTCGATTCTAGCCGAGCCCAGACGCCCATCGACATGGGCGACGAGAGACTCGTGCCGCCGACGCCGGAAGTCGCCGGTTCGTTCACGACGACGTCCATCGGACAGCCGTTGTTGTCAGCGCACATCGAGATGTCGGACATGCCCCGGCCTGTGCCCGCTTCACCGAGCACCGTCGCGCCCTGGTCGATGCCATTCGTCTCCCAGTACGGCGCGAACTCCACGGTGCTGAAGCCGCCGCCGGTCGCGACCCATGCATGCTCGCCATAGTACGTTCCCGGCCCGGTGCCGTTCGCGTTCGTATCGAGCGTGGTGCCGCCGACCGCTACGACGTACGGCGACGTAGCTGGATAGCAATTCTCCGGTGTGCCCGTGAGCGGTGCGCCCGTGGCGGCGAGCACCGGGCAGCCTTCGCCGTTGTCACCGGTCGAGGCGAACATGGTCTGACCCTGCGCCGCTGCTTGATTGAACTCTTCGTCGTCCACCAGCATCGAGCCGTCGGCGTACGCCAGCGTCTCAGGTTCGCCGAACGACGAGTTGCCGGCTTGCGCGAGATCATCGTTGACCCAGTGACTGACTTCAAGCGAGATGTCCGAATCGTTGAGCGACGACGTGTCGTAGAGGTAGAGATGTTTCACTTTTTGAGCGATTCCGCTCGATATCTGGGTATCCAAATCCCACTCATCGAGGCCGGAGACGTCGATGCTGGACACGCCGACCTTGACCACTGAGTACGGCACTTGGGGCAGAGCCCAGAAGTTCTCTGCATAACGCAAATCCTTGACGACTTGAGTGACGTTGCCTTCCGCCATCACGGCGATCGACGTGTAGGCGCCGGTGCAGGCCTTCGCGCATGCGTCGTAGGCGACCTGATATTGCGGAGGGCTGTATTCGCCGCCGATGCAGATCCCGTTCACCACCTGAAGGCACGGAGGCGGCGTGTTCGCCGCAGCGACCTGGGGACCGGCGTTGTGCGGCTGGGCCGGCGGATTGTAGCGCGTCACGTGGCTGTGGGTCCGCATGCGATAGGCGTTCGTCAGGCCGAGCACGGCCACGACCAATCCCCGAAGTTGCGTCGGGACCATCGCGGGCGTGACGTTGCCATAGAAGACTCGGCCATTGTACTGCGTCGCGCGGATCGCCGTGTTGAACGCCGCTTCGGCTCGTGAGGCATTGGCTGTCGCAGTCACGATCAGGTTGTTCGGCTCGATGCCGATGTCCGTAAAGCCTTTGCTCTGCAGGTACGCGGCGACCGCGACCGCCTGAGACCGCGTAGGATTGAATGCAGCCGTGAACTGCGCGGGAGTCAAGAAGTTGTGGAACATCACGTCGGCGGGCGTGTATTGTCGCCGGATCAATCGGTCGGCGCCCGCACGATCGCGCATGCCCAGACCTACGACGATGCGCAGCGGCACCGAGTCCGACAATCGACCGAGCGCGAATGCGCGTTGCGGCGTCGCCGCAAGGGGCACCGCCTGTGTGGCGGTCTGCGCCCAGGTGACGCTCGGAATGCTGCGCGAGAACGAGCGCTCGGCTGCTGCCGCAGGCGCCGCGATCGCGAGCAGTGCCGTCGCGAACAAGATCTTCGATACATTCATCGGGTTCGTACTCCTTACGGACCGGCTAGGCCGGCATGGCATACAGTACCGGCACACCGTGGCTCGCCGGCATCCGTACCATAACACTCCGAGGGTTACAACCCGCGAACAGTTCAGCAACGAGCTAAAAACGTGTTGCTATTCGATTTGTTTCTCGTGTGGATCGGAGGGCGGCAATTTGCCCAGTATACGCGCGCAGTCCAGACATAGGATCTTATCGTCGACACGAATGAGCGGCGCATCCGTCCGACTACAGCGGGCGCACGAGGTCATTCGGCCGACTCAATCTTCTTACAGCGGCGTCTTGTGGCGCGTTCGCGGAACCTGCTGCATGTAGGCGTTGCCATTGAGCGACCCGACACCGGTCACATTGTCATAGCCCGCGTGCGCGGAGAAGTCGCCGTTGGTTCCGCTGACGATGTCGTGCCAGGTCCGACCAGGGTATGTCTGGCGGACGAAGCCGTAGTAGAGCCCGGTCTGGGCGAGGCCGAGTCTCCGTCCGTAATAGCCGTCGATCTGCGAATACAGCGCTGCCATATTCGGCGCGACTGCGCTCGTACCGCCCACGGATAGAGCCCACGATCCAAAGTAGAATAGCGCGTACGGAGTATTGGGATCCGCGTCCAGCGCGACGTCCGGCACGTTTCGATAGTTCGGATTGGCCAGCGTCGGGACGACCGATTGATATGGGGGCAACGCGAAGAAACCCGACACGCCGCCGCCGCTTCCCGACCACGCGATTTCGGAGTGGATCGTTCGATTCGAGTTGAGTACGAGGGTGGTGCCGCCGGATGCGCCGATCCAAGGAGAGCTCGCTGGGAAATCGACGTTGATCGGATTCGGTTGGCCGGGCAGGCCGTCCGGTGGGTTGTTCGTTCCGCAATCCTTAGACCCGTTATCGCCGGACGCGGCGAACCTGGTCTGACCTTCTGCGGCGCCTTGCTCGAACAGATCGTTATCCGCCGCGACTTCATTTGCGTCGGCACCGGCTTCGCATGATCCCCACGACGTGGTCACGACGTCGATGCGCGGATCGACCACGGTCTGCTCGTAGATGTCGTCAAACGTCGAGTTGAGCGGATCCGCGCCTTCATATATGAGCGCGTTCGCGCCGGGCGCGTTGCTCGTGGTCTGCTGCACGTCCAACGTGGTCTCATCGCTCTGTCCGGGCGCCGGAAGACCTTGATTCACCGGGTCGCCGACTATAACGCGTTCCACGAAACCGGGGTGCTGCACGCCAAAGGCGCTCCAATAGCCGGTGAGGTCGGAGTCCATATAGTCGTACACTGTCTCGACCGCGAGCGTAGCGCCGGCGCCGTTGACCGCGCGGTTGACGTGGATCGGTTCGTTGTACGCTGTCTGGATGTCGAGCGGTCCGAATCCGCTCGGCCCCGGCAATGACGCTAGCGGGGTCGCGAATTTATGCGCGAAATTATTGAAGCCGCTCACCGCCATGACCACGCCATGCAGAGCCCTGGGCACGAGCGCGGGAACGGAGTTCGCGTAGTACGCGACGTTCTGATAACTGTACTCGTCGATGACCGTGTTGAAAAATGCATCCGCCTGCGCAACCGTTGCGACGACGTCGATCACCTTGTGGTTGGCGTACGACTGCACGACCTTCATGCCAGCGCCGGTGACCAGGTACTCGACTGTCGAGTAGGTGCTCCCTGACGGCGCGAACTGTGCATTGAACTGGTGCGGCGTCAGAAACGCGCCGTACATCGGCGATCCCGGATTGTTCACCGACTGCGTGAAGTTGTCGACGGCGGACTGGTTTGGATATGCGAGAAAGACCACCAAATGGATCTGCCGCGTCGGCGAAGCAGGCCCGACGAGCGTCGCGACCTGTTCGAACATAGGCACGGACGCCGCAACGCCGTCACCGGCGAGGGCCAATGCAGACGTGCCCCAGAAAAGCGAGCATGCGGCGATCACGGACGCGACTGCGAAGCGGTGGTTCATCAATCGTCCTCCTGGCGTGCCCATCATATACCCGGAACTGTGACAAACCGCGAACAAGAGTTGCCGTTTTATATCGCTGCTGGCGTCGATTCTTGGGACATCTGCGCCGCTGACTTGGCGTCGGCGCCCCCCCAGATTTCGGGTGCATCTGCCCCCACAGCCGCTCGGTAGCGGGACCGCCACTCCTCATAGTCGCGCTTAGCTTCCGCAACGCGGGATTCGCGGCAGAGGGCCTCGAGACGCATCTTCACCGCCTCGAGTTCGAAGGGTGCGACTTCCAACAGCCGTTCGACTGCAAATCGCTGTCCGCGGACGTCGCCGGCTTCTCGGGCAAGGTCCGCAAGCCAGCGCAGCCCTTCCAGACAGCCGGCGCGAAGAAGCTCTCGCTCGCGCCATTGCCAGCCGCCTTCCTGCATGCCTTCGAGGAAGTCTCCGCGATAGAGGTCGACGGCTGATTGGTAGCGTTTCCGCGCCTCGGCGACGTTCCCCGAGCCGTCGGCCTGGCGCGCCGCATCGATGTGCGCGTTGAACTCTTGCACGTCCACGGTCGTGCCAATAGGCGCGACGAAGCGGTACGCGTTCGACTCATACTTGATGATGTCGCCGACCGCTTTTCTGATCGCGGTAATCGTGACCCGGAGATTGTCGTGCGCGGCATCGGCATCGCTCTCGGGCCAGAACAGGTCGATGAGCCGCGCGCGAGAGACGCCGGCGCCGGCGCACTCGACGAGGTAGGCGAAGATTTCCAGCGCGCGCCGTCGCTTCCAAGATTCGGGCGGTACGGGTTCGCCTTCGACCAGTACACGCAACTGACCGAGCATCTCAATCCGTAGCGGCACCGCGGCAGCGTCGCTCTTGATGTCGGGGATCAATCCCGAGCCGACGCGCCAGCGCCGCATGTGCGGCAAGAGCTGCTCGAAGGCGGCGGCTTTCGTGCGCAGCAAGAAGCGGTAGTCGCGCTGGTGGACGATCGCCACGGCCGTTGTCACCGCTTGCGATGCGTCTCGGTCGCAGTCCGCGGCATCGGCCGCCGGCATCTCCGGAGCGCAGCGCATCAGCACCGAAGCGGCATCGAGGCAAACGCTCGCATTGAACAGCGCGTTTGGACCGTCGGCCGATGCCGCGAGAGCTTCGCGCGCGAGCCTTGTCGCGAGCGACACATCGCCGCTCGCGAGCGCGCATAGAGCGCGCGTGAGCAATATCGGTGCGACTTGCTGCCGGCGCCCCGCGCCGCGAAAGACGGCGATCGCGCGCGCGCACAGCGTGTCGGCATCCGCGATCTGGCCGGCACGTAGCGCGCATTGGGCCAATCCGTGTTCGATGTCGGGCAACACGAGCATGTCGCCCGGATCGCATACTGCCTCAGCCGAGCGGAAGGCTTCAAGTGCGCCGCCGATGTCGCCGTGCAGCAGACAATGCACGCCGCGCTGTTCGAGCCCCCGCGCTACGATGGCGGTCGCGCCCAAATCTTTGGCCTGCGATATTAGCGGTTCGACGAGGCGTTGCGCTTCGTCCACGTCGCCGAGCAACGTCTTGACGTAGACTAGGTCGCCGAGCGTCGTGAGCATCGAGACGCGTTGGCCGGCGGATTCCTTCAATTTGAGCGCTCGCTCGTACATGGAGAGGCCGGCATAAACGTCGCCGCGGCGCAGATGCGCCACCGCGGTATTGTGCAGCACCTGTCCGTGTGCGGCCAGGTCGCCGCGAGCGACGAGTGTCGGCGTGATCTCGCGATACATGGCGAGCGCGTCATCCAGCCGGTCAGTTTCGACGTCTACCGCGGCCCTGGTCATGCGCAACGAGGTGAGGCTCGTTTCAGGCAGTTCGAATCCAGGTGAGAGCGCTTCGTCGAGCATCGTCCGCAGCCGGTCGAACTCGCCGCGCGATGCGAGGATCGGAGCGGAGATGCGCACCGCCTCCGCCAGGATATCGTATGCTTTCGAGGCGCGCGCCGCAGACATCGAGCGCTCGAGCGACGAGAGCGCGGCATCCCACTCCCCGCGATCGCGCTGCACATGGCCGAGCGCTGCCAAAAGAGTCGGGCTCGCTTCGATGCGCGCGGTCCCGAGCCGTCGCATGAGACCATTCACAGACGTGACGAGCCCGGCGCGCAATAATTTGAACGCCGCGCCTTCAAGCGCGGCCGCGGCGTCGGCGTCGTCGCCCGCATCGAGTTGGTGCTCGATCGCGAGTGGCGCGTCGCCGCGCGCGGTCAGGAATGCCGCCGCCCTGCGATGCAGTTGCGCCACGGCATCGGATTGATGCGAGCGCGTCAGGGTGTGCCTTAGAAAGTCGCGGAACAATTGATGGTAGTTGTACGCATCGTCCGACTGGCGCGTCACGAAAAGTCCGCGCCGCGTGAACGACTCGAGCAGCGCGCGAGAATCGTCGGCGTCGCGGATCGCGTCGCACAAGGCAGTTTCGAGCTGGTCGAGGATGGACGTCTCTTCGAGAAACCGTCGTTCGCGTTCGCTAAGGCTGTCGAGCACTTCTGCGGCGAGGTAATCGAAGAGATACTGCCGAGCGTCGTCATCGCGCGCGGTCAGTGCGTCGCGCTTGGGATCGGCCTCGCCCGTCGACCTGTTCGATGCGATGAGCGCCAGGCCGGCTGCCCACCCTTCGGCGCGTTCTGCGAGATGATGGATGCCGTTCGGCCGTTCGGATTCTCCGCGCGCACGCTTCAAAAACGTATCCGTCTCGGTCTGGCTGAATGCGAGGTCTCCGGCGCCGATCGCGACCAGCTGTGCCGACGCCGCGACGTTGTGAAGCGAGATCGGGATAGTCCGACCGCAAAGAATGAACGACGCGCCGAGCTTGCAGCATCGCTCGACGAATTCCGCGAGCGCGCCGAGCGCGCGCCCGCCTTCAAGTTGGTGGACGTCGTCGAAGACGAACAGCGTCGTGTGCGCCGTTTCCGCGAGGCACTCGGCGAATCGCGTTCCCACTTCTTTGGGCGAGCCAAGTGTGTTCGCCGCCGATGCGTCGAACTTCGGCGGTTCGACGTCGAATGATTTGATGCCGGCATTCATGTGTGCGGCGAAGACCGAGAGATCGCGATCGGTCGCATCTAAGCCGTACCAGAGCCGCTTGCCCGTCCACTCGCCGAATAGCCGTGCGGCGAGCACGGTCTTGCCGTATCCTGGACCCGCTGCGAGCGACACAACTCGAACAGCCGAATGCAGGCGCTTTTCGAGATGTGGCCGTTCGAGCCACGTCGCAAGAACTTGCGGTGGCCGTAATTTGAGACGGTGGACGAACACGTTCCGGAATTTCTGTCACACCGCGGAGCGAGCCTGTACGGTCTTGGGAAGTCCTTGCCAAGAAACTATCACAAGATGGAAATTGCCCCAGGCTTTGCCGTGGTCTTAGGCCATCAGTCGGCGCACCATTCGAGAGCCGGGCGCGATAGTTCGCGACCGGCTAGCGTTCTTTCTGCAGGGGCCGACTTTATGTCGGCCCGCTTCGCAAGGGGCCCTCGCTCAGGCCGCGTGCTCGACCGAGGACAGTATCTTCCAGAGACCGTCGGCCGCCACCAACGCCGCACTGGGCGCACCCGCTCCAAATGGCGGCTCCTGGCTTGCGATCACCCGCTCCAGCTCGGCCGCATGTTCCACGTCGAGCCGCTCGTGGAGAGCGAAGTACTCGCCGCCGCTGCGAGCATCGATGCCGTAGAACTTTTCGAGCCCCTTCATCTTTTCTCTGGAGACGGCAGGCGTCTGCACCTCGAGTGCCCATGCGACAGCGGCGGCGTTGCCGGCATCTGCGGCGACGTCACAGTTGCTTAGCATGGAAGCAGTGGCTTCATTCGGCTTTGTGGATCGCAGCGCGTCGGTCGAAACTCCGCAGGCCCCTGCGAACCGCTCCCACAGGCGCACGTGGGCCGATTCTTCGGCAGCATGGGCGAGCAACGTTTCGCGATATGCCGGCTGCTGTGCGGCGGCTGTTTCCAACCATCTCGGCAGTGCTGCGACGACGTGATAGTACTGCGCTGCGTAGTCCGCCAGTTCGCTCTTCGTCAGGTCGCCCACGAGCCAGCGCTTGTAGAACGAGTGCTCAAGAAGATTGCGGCTGCTCGTCGCCGCTTCCATTTGTGTGAGGACGATTTGTTGCACGGGTTGCGCTCCTTGCTTTGCTTTTTGTCCGGCACGATCTCCGGAACGCGAAATCTCGCGGCGCAGTTCAACAACGATTCCGGAATACATCCCAGGACTCCATAGGCGCCCGAGACTTATCGGTACTCGCTTCTACGTCGCTAGTTCGGAGTGCGCGCGGATCAAATCGGCGTAGAGCTCGCTCGCCTCGGTAGGGATGCGTTGCAGCGCCGCATCGTGATCGAGATCGATGTGGTACAATCCGAAATCGCTGTTATCGTCGAAGGGCAGACCCCATTCCCGGTTCGACGTGATGCTCCAGCAAAGGTAGGCGTCGATTGGCGAGCCTCGCTTCAGCGCCCGTTCCACTTGTCCGATATGAGCCTTCAGATAATTCGCGCGCGTGAATCCGTCGGTCGCGGTCACGCAACCATTCTCGATGATGATGATAGGCTTGCCCGGAAATTGCTCCTCGGCTTCGCGCAAAATACCGTCGAGCACACCGGGCCAAACCGGCGCCATCGCGTAGTGGCATTCCGCAGCCGCCGTGAGCCGGTGCAATTCTCCTGGCCAAATGGATGAAATACCCCAGTAGTAGTCGATGCCGACGAAGTCGAGCGCACCTATGCACTCCGGCGGGCACAGGAACGACGGCAGCCTCCCCGCCATCCCGAGGTTCCACCAATTCGTTCCGACAAGCGTGCCGAACATGCCGACCGTTTTGCGCACGTCGTCGAAGATGCTCAAGATGGAAGACCGGGTGGACTTCCAGCGGTTGTCGCCGCTGAGAGGCACGAACGATATCTGCGCGCCCGGTCCGAGAATCCCATCCGCGATTGCACGCGCCAGGTCCGGCTCTAGCCCAAAGTACCCGCCCGTGCCGTCCGGCATGCACATCCCCTCCACGCTGGGATGAATGCCCACCCGCAATACGCCGCGTTTGCGGATGGCGCGAAGCGAAGGGTCGAGGTCGGGAACGTCGCCCGTGCGCCCGTGCGACTGCTCGTCCTTTCCGATGTCGGCGATCGTCTTTCGGTTGTGATCGCGCGGCAGAGCCGGGTAGCGCTCCTTGAATGCGCGCAGCGCACGGTCCACTGCATCGAGTAGCGAACGGCTGCCGAGCGCGACTGCAACAGACATCGGCCAGCTTTGACCCGGAAGCGGCGTCAATTGAAATCCGGTCGTCGCGTATTGCTGCAGTACGATGTCGGTGTCGAAGATGAGGTCTATCAAGCCTTTTCGCAGCGCATCGACCGCGGAGGTGATGTCAGGATAGTATTCGACTTGCGCGGCGGTGAACACACCGCCGACGCGCGCTGCCGGAGGCGCGTCCGCTATCACTCCCACGCGAATCGGCCACGATTGCAGTGCTGACGGGACTGCGAGCGATGCCGAGCGCAACAGGGCCGGCTTGGCGATCGCGTACGGTTCTGAGAACAACACGTGACTCATCCGCTGCTGCGTCATCGCGAGCTGCGCGATCGAGACGTCCACCAAGCCCGAATCTACGATCTTGTGCTGCGAGAGTCGCGCAGCCTGGCGAATAGCCTGCTCGGGCGATCTGAGATGCGTCGCGTTGCTGTCGATCAACCGCTGCAGCCAGCGCGGCAAGCCCAACACCAACGGGTTCGAGCCGACTTTCGCCTCCGGGTGAATTGACCGGATCGCCTGACGCGCCTGGGCGTGAGCGCGGAACAGATTGGGGATAAGATGCAGAACCGCGTCCATCTGCTGTTCGCCTGTGGCATACGGCTCCAAACCGGGCGGCACGGGATACGAGCGCATCCAAAAACCTTTGATGTAGCCGTAGACGAGCTGATTCGGTTCGTTGAGCGTGACGTAGTAGTCGATGAGATCGCCGAGCCGGACGGCGACCTGCTCTGCGTACGCGCGCATTCTCTCCGGGAATCGCTCGTCGAGCATGCCGGCGCCGTCGCCTGCGGCTTGGACGTGCAGCGGCCACGTATTGTGATGGAGCGTGACGACTGTTGCCATTCCGGCGTCGCGCATGTATTGCAAGACGTCGCGATAGTGCGCGAACGCGGTCTCATCCCAGACGCCCGCTTCGGGTTCGAGTCGAGCCCATGAGAGCGAGAACCGGAACGCGCGGCAACCGAGGCCTTTGGCGAGATCCACATCCTCGCGATAGCGGTTCCAGAAGTCGGTGGCCGTACCGCGCGGGGTCAGGCCGCGAACGCGCTCCCAGACATCGCGGATATCGTCACGGCCGTTGTACGCCTCGCACTGATGGTCGGCCGTCGCCACGCCGAATCGAAAATCTCGCTGCATGCCGACGGATGTTCGCCGCAAAGGGCGAACGCCTTTTGCCATCATGAGGTTCACCGGAAAGACGTGTATCGTGACCGGCGGCGGTTCGGGGATCGGCCGCGCGACCTGTCTTCAGATGGCCGCCGAAGGTGGCAACGTGGTGGTCGCCGATCTGCATCTCGACGCTGCTTCCGCCACCGTTTCCGCGATCGCTGCTGCTGGCGGGCATTCGATCGCCGTCGCGGTCGATGTCGGGGATACGGCGCAAGTACAGTCAGTGATCGCTCAGGCGGTCGCGCAATACGGCGCTATCGACGTCATCGTCAACGACGCGGCAATGATGACGTTCACGCCGATCGTGGAAACAGTGGAGTCTGATTTCTTCCACGTGTTGACCACGAACCTCGGTTCGGTCTTCTTTTTTGCGAAGTACGGCGCCCCGCACATGCGCCCCGGCTCGTCGTTCGTCAACCTCAGCTCGGTGCACGCGCACGCCACCACGCCGAATGTGGTGCCTTACGCCTCGTCTAAAGGCGCTATTGAGGCGTTTACGCGCGGCTTTAGCATCGAGATGGCATCGCGGCAGATCCGGGTCAATGCAGTCGCCCCTGGAGCGGTTGACACTCCCATGCTCTGGAATAATCCAAACGTAAAGAGCGGCGCGGAGAAGGTGACCGGAGCTATCGGGAAGCCGGAAGATCTCGCAGCCGCGATCTGCTTCTTGGCGTCAGATGATGCGAAATTCGTCAACGGCACGACGCTGATCGTGGACGGCGGTCGGCTCGATTCCCTCTAGATGCTCGCTGGCGGCCTTTTTCCGGTCGCGCCATCCGGTTGAATTTCGATCCCGACCGAATTCCGTCGTAAGCCGTCACGGCGTGACGTTGTCCTGGTTTCGCGCAAGCCGCGCGGTAAGCTCGGTTCGCGATGTCACGCCGAATTTCTTGAGCGCCGAGGTGATGTGATTTTCGACGGTTCGCCCGCTTATCGACAGCTCGGCCGCGATCGATTTGTTCGATTTCCCGAGAGCGACGAGGCGTACAACATCGCGCTCGCGTTCGCTGAGCCCGCCGGAGCGCTTTCCCCGCCGGCCTTTTGGTGAAAGTATCGCGTCGAGCCGGCGAGCGTCTCGCGACGCCCCGATCCGGCGGTAAAGCTCGAACGCCGCGCGCGTTTCGCCGGCGACAAGTCCGAGATCGCGCGCGCGCCTTAAAACCTCGAACACATCCGCGAGCGGTTGGCGCGCTGCCTCCGCGACGATTTCGGGATCGAAGCGCTCACCGACAACTGCCGCCACGACGAGAACGAGGCGCGCATCTTTCGGCAGTGGCCGCAGTCGTTCGAGGACGGCTTGCCGCAACGTGAGCGGTAGGTCGCCTGTGGCGCCGCCGATCGCATGCGTGATCAGCTCTTCGGCGAAAAGCGGATTGCCTTCGGCGAGATGCCGGGCGTTCTGCAAAGCGACGCGCGATAGCCGAGGATTGGCCTTTGCGATTTCACCGAGCCACTCGTCCATCTCGTCTTCGTTGAATCGCTCCACTCGCGTCTGGTGAACCGCGCTCTTGCGAGCGATCTTGGCGACGACCGGTACGAGCCTATGACTCCGGTCGAGTTCGTCGGAGCGATGGGTCACGATCAAAAGGAGCGGGAGGTCCGGCACGGCGCCGACGAGGTGTTGCAGCAGCCCGAGCGTCCCTTCGTCGGCCCAGTGGATATCTTCGATGATGATGGCGGCGCCGGCCGGACCGAGCAGACGGTTGAGCGCCTCGACGTAGGCGTCGAACTGCTGTCGCCGATTCACTTCCGGTGGCGGAACTCCAGCGGCGGCAAACTCCGGGATGAGCGGTGCGAGGATGCGCCGCACGGCAAGGGCATCGTCAAGCGCTTCGGGTCGCGACGCGACGAGCGCGCGCAGGACGGCGACGAACGGCGCGAACGAGCCGCGTGCATATTCCAGGCACTCGCCGAACGCTGTGGTGTGGCGGTCGCCGATCGCGGACTCGCAGAACTCGCGGACCAATCGCGACTTTCCGAGGCCCGCGTCACCGGCGACGAGGACCGTTGAACCGCGCCCGGCACGGCTCGAGCGCCACTGGACCTTGAGAAGGTCGAGCTGAGACCGCCGGCCGACAAACCGGCGGCACGTGATTGGCGACGAGATCATCGCACGACTCCGTTCTCCGGTTCGGGCTCGGCGATTTCAGCATCGGCGGCCTGCGGCCTGTCACGCGCCTGAGTGCTGCGTTCTAGACAGCTATGTCCGGCCGACGTTGCGTGGTTTCACGGATAGAATCTGGGCTGCTTCGACTGTAGCATATTCCTAGGCGGGCATGCTCCCGCATTCCGGGGCGGGCATAATCCCGCGGAAAGGTGGATTTGTGAAGATCGCACTGCTCGCGCTTTTGACAGCGTCGACTCTCGCGGCCGGTTGTAGCGCTGGGGCGTTAAGCGGCCTTTTCCCGATACCGAAGCCATCTCCAACGCCTCAACTGATCGTGACGCCCAAGAGTCTGACGATGAAAACGAGCGGGCCAACCCAGACTCAGACCATCACCGCAAGTGAAACGGGCAATACGTTCTTTACTGCGCAGAGCAGTGACGTTACCATCGCGACGGTGACGCCTGTGCAGAACACGACCAACGCCTTTTCGGTTTCGGCGCTCGCGGTTGGATCGTGCTCTATCAATGTCACGGACACTAATGGACAGACGGTGAAGGTCGCCGTCACTGTGAGTCCTTAGCGGCGCAGTGGCGCGGAGCCGGTCATGAACGACCCGACGTTGCGGCGCCGCGCTCCGCTTATACCGACGATCTCGACACTTGAATTCAAAAAGCCGGCTGAACCGGAGGCGCGTTCGTCTGAGGAATGTCAGTCGGTCGATGTTATCGTGAGGATCACTATCGAAATAGGATCTGAACCGCCCAAGTCATCGTCGTAGGGCTCGCTACGGCTTGGGCCTGATCCGTTCAAACAATTCGCTGGCGTGAAGTGCGAAATCGGGCATCGCTGGGTGTTCAAGGACGACCTCGCGCGAATAGCAGGCTGTGTTGAAGGCATCGCGTAGGGTGACGGTTTGCACTTCAGTGTCGACCAGGAAAATCAGATTTGTGCCGCATGCGAGATAAATGCGGATCTTCTCGTCGACGTCGCGTTGCCGATCGCTTGGTGAGAGAACTTCGACCACGATTTCGGGTGCGACGTGCGGTACGTCGGCGGCCGCCTCATCGTCGTATGGCAGACGGTCGAATGAAACGAACGCGACGTCGGGCACGAGCGGGCGGCGCACTTCCTCTGGCGGCTTGAGCCGGAATTCCCACTCGGTGCCGACCGTTCCACGACCGCCTGCTCGCGCCCACGCCTCAAGTGCGATCGCAAATCGCGTTTGCGCAAGCGCATGCTTTCGCTGCGGGCTCACCTTTTGGACGACGCGGCCGCCGATCCACTCGAGCGCGGGTTTTGCTTCCGGAAGAACGATGTCGCGCATGTACACTCTTTCACGGGGCAGTATATCACGGCGCCGGCGCGGGGGTCTAGCGCGTCACGGAGTCGGTCGGGGACCCGGGTCTTGTTTGATCGTATCTAGCAACCGCCGGTCCTCGGGCATGCGCGGCATGTTTGAGGGATACGTTCCATTCGGATACCGCTCCAGATAGCGCTTTGCCAGAATTGTAAGATATTCGAAATTCTCCCAAAGTTGCGGGATACCGAGTGTAGTCCGAATATAGGTAGTCAGAGGCGAAAGCGCGTTCCAATTGCGGACCACCACGACCCCCCAGATGTCGCACGCGATCTTCGCGTCAATGATGCCGATCTTCACGAATTCGCCCAGGCTCTCGAAAAGGTTGGCGATCGTCCCGATCTTTTCGTAGTCACCGCTAAACGGTAGCGTGATCATTTTCAATCGCTCGGCCTGGTCAAGCATCCGCTCGGGAAGCACGAACGAAACGAAACGCTGGGCGTCGCTGATTTCGCCGGACTCGAGTGTCTCGCGGAATTCATTGAGCGCCGTGATCTGATTGCTGCCGCGCATATGCCGAAGTTGAATCAACGCTGCAACCGCCGATGCCGCGATCACGACGAAGGTGCCCACCGTGGCGATGACGTTGACGACATCCAAGTGCATGAGGCTACCTCACGTTGCGCAATGGCGGGCTTTCTACTTGACCCGGCTTAGCGGGCGCGTTCGACTTTGCGAGAATGCGCGCGCAACCTTTTCGGGTCGTCCGCCGGTCCACTCGAGCGCTGGCTTGACCTCCGGAAGAACGATGTCGCGTATGTGCCTTCTTTTACGGGGCGGTATATCATGGCGCTGAGGCGGCGGTCTAGCGCGTCTTATTCGACTGTTTGTCGGGTCGTCGCTTTCCGAACCAGCGATTGTTCATTTGGCCGAGGAACGATTCGGTCAACGGAAAACCGGAGATTGAACGGAGTACGGAGTCGATCCCGCACCTGGGACAAAGTGCGGTCATGCCGACTCCCTTATCGTCGAAGTCTGTCCAGTCTTCGATCTCGCGTGGTTCGAAGAACTTGCGGCAGTAGAAGCAACCGCAGAGAGTGCTCGCCAGGATCCTCGGCCGGTGATTCATGGATGCTTCGTGAGCGGCCGTCAAAGTTTTCTCGTTCATCGCTAAAGCTCACGTTCGGCGCAGCACGTTTGGGTCATGCGACATAGAAAAGAGCCGGCCGCGATCGCTCGCGGTCGGCTCGTCTAGTAATCCGGCGCCTTCCTACTCTCCCAACAACCCTGCGGTTGCAGTACCATCGGCGTTAGTGGGCTTAACTGCCGTGTTCGGAATGGGAACGGGTGTGGCCCCACCACCATCGGCACCGGAAACTTTGCAGCGCGCACGTGCATGCTCGCTGAAAACTGCATAGCGGGAAATCGTCAATAGTGTGGTGTGTATCTTGCAACTTCATTCGCAACTATGATGATTGCGAGTGAATAACTCTCCGACTGATTAGTACCGGTCAGCTGCACGCATTACTGCGCTTCTACCTCCGGCCTATTACCTGGTGGTCTACCAGGAGTCTTCACCTTGCGGTTCCAGACCTTATCTTGGAGTCTGCTTCACGCTTAGATGCTTTCAGCGTTTATCAGATCCGAACGTGGCTACCCGGCTCTGCCACTGGCGTGACAACCGGTTCACTAGCGGTTCGTCCAACCCGGTCCTCTCGTACTAGGGTCAGCGCTCCTCAAGTCTGTGACGCCCACAGCGGATAGGGACCGAACTGTCTCACGACGTTCTGAACCCAGATCGCGTACCGCTTTAATTGGCGAACAGCCAAACCCTTGGGACCTACTACAGCCCCAGGATGCGACGATCCGACATCGCACATGTCTCCATCATTCCTGATGGTGTAGACTATATCTTCACCCTTCTCGATTGCTCGAGTGAGGGGTCGGCGTATTATAGCGGTCATAGATTTCGTCCGTATTACGAACGAAGACTCGCTATCTCGTCAATCCGTCTTGCGACGGCGACTCAGTCGTTACGGGGTCAAGACGCTTTCGCGTCCGACTTCCCACGGTATTGTCCTCGTCTTCAGTCCTAAAGACGATTGGAGTTCACCGTTATTAGCCGATTCTGAATTGGTAAGCGATGTTTCCACCGCTTCACCCCTTGATGTTGAGGTGCCAAACCTCCCCGTCGATGTGGACTCTTGGGGGAGATAAGCCTGTTATCCCCGGGGTAGCTTTTATCCGTTAAGCGACGGCTCTTCCATACAAAACCGTCGGATCACTTAGCCCGACTTTCGTCCCTGCTCGACATGTACGTCTCGCAGTTAAGCCAACTTCTGCCTATGCACTCTTACGGTTGATTTCCGACCAACCTGAGTTGACCTTTGGGCGCCTCCGTTACTCTTTGGGAGGCGACCGCCCCAGTCAAACTGCCCGCCTGACCATGTCCACCGACCGGATAACGGCCGCTTGTTAGATTCCCGGAACCAACAGGGTGGTATCCCAAGGGTGGCTCCACCGAGTCCGAGGACCCGGCTTCAAAGCCTCCCACCTATCCTGTGCAGTCAGTTCTAGAAATCAAGATCAGGGTACAGTAAAGCTCCACGGGGTCTTTCCGTCCTGCTGCGGGTAACGGGCATCTTCACCCGTATTGCAACTTCGCCGAGCCCCCCATTGAGACAGTGCCCAAGTCGTTACGCCATTCGTGCAGGTCGGAACTTACCCGACAAGGAATTTCGCTCAGTTTTGTTACGACCGATTGCTTTTAAGCAGCCGGCGGACTCGTCATTTCTGCGAGCCTCCTCGCATCGCTGCGAGGCTCGGACTATATCATCATCCGCGCTTGCGCGCGGCGTTCGGCATGTAGTCTCTGAGGGGACTCGATGTGCTCGAGTCTTCCCTGCTGATTGTCCGCACCGCTCGGATTTTCACGCTATCGAAATCGCGTACCGTCGGATTCTCGGATGTTCCAGCATATAGCCGAATTCTCGCACCATCTTACGATCGTGCGGGGCAATCGATATCACCTTAGGACCGTTCATTTATGTTGCGTGACCATTTGCATCGTCACGCGGTCTTGCGACCCTGCATGTCGCCATGCAGATCGGACTATATCATCGTCGCGCGCGATTCGCGCGACGCCCGGCGTGTAGTCTCTGAGGATTCGACAAGCTGAGCGATGATTTGCTGGTCCGAATATCGGCGATTTCCGCCGTTATTCATTTCAACTCGAATCGCAAGTATTTCCCTTATGCCCGATTCGCTCAAATGAGCTCCGACTTGCATCAGAGCGACAATCGATTTGAACTTGGCGAAGTCGCGCTGCTTCTTTGCCGACTGAAAGTTGAACCGTTCAAAAAACGGTATCACTCTTTCCGTGACATCGACCAACGCAGTGACTTCATAATACCAGATGCCATCCGATCTTGGCCGAAGAGATCCGCAGCTCAGGTACCGCTGGAACAGGGTAAGTATTTCCCTGTCTTTTTGCGATACATTGAAGCTGACAGACACCTTCCAAGGCATCCGGTAGTCCGGTCGCCGGCGGAACGAGAAGTTAAAACTTCCCTCTCCGTCTGTGAAACCGGCTAGGAAGTACCCGATCGAATCGGGTACGCTTGCGACCCACGCGCTCAACTGGCCGTCTTTCCTGCTGATTGTCCGCATCGGATAGATTATCACGCGACTTGTGATCGCGTACTACCGAATACTCGGATTTTCCAGCATATAGCCAGGTTTGTTTACGGAACTACAAAGCCGCTCATGATCTAACGATCGTGCGCGGGGTCCATTCATAGTTACGGCCGCCGTTTACTGGGGCTTCAATTCAATGCCTCGCCTTGCGGCTAACATCTCCTTTTAACCTTCCAGCACCGGGCAGGCGTCAGCCCCTATACGTCCGCTTTCGCGTTTGCAGAGACCTGTGTTTTTGTTAAACAGTCGCTTGGGCCTATTCACTGCGACCTTTTCGCGCCACCACAGTAAATGCGTGTACGCTACTCAGGCACCCCTTTTCCCGAAGTTACGGGGCTAATTTGCCGAGTTCCTTAACAGGGGTTCTCTCGTCGCCTTGGCATTCTCTGCCAGTCTACCGGTGTCGGTTTGCGGTACGGGCACCAATGGCCCTTGCTAGACGCTTTTCTAGGCAGTTGAGTATCGTCGACTTCTCCGCATTGCTTTGGATCGTCATCGCTCCTCGGGTTTCGGTCTTACCGGACCACGGATTTACCTATGGCCCACCCTACTTGCTTAAACACCCATCCGATAGGGTGCTCGACTAACTTCCTGCGTCACGCCTTCGCTTCTAGATCCTCGCCTTAACGCGACGCATCCGAAAACGCGTCTTGTTAAGAAGAGGTTCTAACGGGATCGGTGGTAGCCGAATATGAACGGCTTGTCCATCGCCTACGCTTCTCAGCCTCGGCTTAGGTCCCGACTAACCCTGAGATGATAAACAGAGCCCAGGAAACCTTAGACTTACGGCGGTGGGGTTTCCCACCCCACTTTACGCTACTAATTCCGGCATTCGCACTTCTGTTTCGTCCACGCGTCCTCGCGGTCGCGCTTCAGCCTATCACAGAACGCTCCCCTACCAAAGGATATCAGCGAACTGATATCCAGTCCGTAGCTTCGGTGCATGGCTTGAGCCCCGTTACGTTTTCGGCGCAGAACCACTCGACCAGTGAGCTATTACGCACTCTTTCAAGGGTGGCTGCTTCTAAGCCAACCTCCTGGCTGTTATTGCGGCTCTACTTCCTTTCCCACTTAGCCATGTCTTGGGGACCTTAGCTGACGATCTGACCTGTTTGTCTCTCGACAATGGAGCTTATCCCCCACTGTCTGACTCCCGGATTGTACGCCGTAGTATTCGGAGTTTGATGGGGTTCAGTAACCTGGTAAGGCCCCTAGCCCTGTCAGTGCTCTACCCCTACGGGTTAAAATCCGAGGCTAGCCCTAGAACTATTTCGGGGAGAACCAGCTATCTCTGGGTTCGATTGGCTTTTCACCCCTATCCACAGCTCATCCAACGTTTTTGCAACAACGACAGGTTCGGCCCTCCACGCAAGTTTAGTTGCGCTTCAGCCTGGCCATGGATAGATCACCCAGTTTCGGGTCTAATGATGCAGACACTTGGCGCCCTATTCAGACTCGCTTTCGCTGAGGCTCCAGGCTCATCACCCTTAACCTGCCTGCACCATTAACTCGCCGGATCATTACACAAAAGGCACGCGATCAGACATTCCGCTTGCGCGGCATAGTCCTTTCACGGCTTGTAAGCACACGGTTTCAGGTTCTCTTTCACTCCCCTCCCGGGGTTCTTTTCGCCTTTCCCTCACGGTACTGGTTCACTATCGGTCACTAAGGAATACTTAGCCTTGGATGATGGTCCACCCAGATTCCCACAGGGTTTCTCGTGCCCCGT
>JABCYQ010000015.1 GCA_013290125.1 Vulcanimicrobiota bacterium | reverse complement strand
ATGCGGCACTCGCGGATCTGCCGCATTCTGATCTTCACCTCGGGGCGCAGTGGACCACGCACGAACGCGTGCTGACAAAGCTCGGCAGCGGCGAGATGCAGGTTCTCCATACCGTTACTGCGTTGACGAGCGATAGCGCCACGATCTCCGTCAAAGGTCTTGGAGCGATCACTGGTGCCGAATATGATCTGCCGCACCTGCTGCCTGGTCGCATGTTCATATCCGGCACCGCGGTCTTCGACCGCGCGAGCGGCACGTTCGTGCGCGAAGCGTACTCGCTTCACAACTCGCTGATCAAGCCGGACGGTGACGAGCATATCGGATTCGACGAACACGAGAACGTCGCGGTCACGACGATCGTCGAATCCCCCTAAACGGACCGTCTGAAGGGCAAGAACGCTCACGGGCCGGGGTAGACCGCGCCGATGTTGCGGAGCCAGATCGAGCCCGTGATCTCATCCGCCGCCGGCTGCGCGATGTACATTCGCGTCAACGTCAGCGATGTGCGCGCTTGCTCCGGAAGAGCGACGCGCAGCGATCGCCAACCGAGCCAATCCACGTGGCGCGCAAGCGTGACCGTATCGACGATCCCGCCCGGCTCCACATAAGCGGCGCGAAGCCACTCGCCCTGCCCGTCGCCGTAGACGTCGCACGTGAGCGCAAGCGGTTCGCCGGAGATCGCGATCGAGCCGTCCGCGTACGCCGCGCGAACGCCCGAACCCGAAGCGATACCGTATATGAGCCTCGTCGCGATCGAGCCGTCGGGAGCGGACGAATCCGCGACCGACCCGGTCACGAGCGACGACGACGCAACAAACGACCAGGCTTGCGGCAAATCACCCGCCGGCAAGTCCGGAGCCAACATTGACACGTGATCGCCGACGTCCACATCGCTGTATGCGTGTATCCCGCCGACGGTCGCGCCGACGCGCACAACGCTTGGGCGGGCACCTGCCGTAAGGCGGCCGGCTGGATCGATGTGCGCGTCGCCGGTGACCGTCCACGTGACGGCGCTCGCATCCACTGCCGTCTGTTCGGAGTTCGAATCCATGGCCGACACGGTGAGCTGCACCGTCGAACCGATCGGAATGTCGGGCTCGAATCCGGTGATGTTGACCGCGGCCAGATCTGCGACAACGTCCATACTGAGTTGCCCACTCGCTTGACCGTCGGTCGCCGCAACGGAAACGGCGCCGGTCGCGTTCGCTGTGAGAACGCACGCCGCGTCTACCGTTGCTGCGCCTGCCGGCGATGCAGACACGCCCGCGCATCCATCCGCAACGGCGACCGGCTGCAAGTTTGTGTCGACTGCTCTCACGGTCAGCTGGTCGCGGCTGCCGACCAGCACGGCCGGATCGGCGGCGCTCACCGATAATCGGACCGCCGGGCCTGGTGTCGCTGTGTTGATCACGGCGATTCCATCGGCGATCGATCGCTCGCGACCATCCGATGGCGCGGTCGCCACATGAACGGTGGGGTCGCCGAGCCCACGGACGACCATCTCGCTCGAACCGCCGCTGTCGAAGGCCATCGCATCCGATGCGCCCAGCGTCGCGAACAGCTGACCGAGCATCGCTCGCGTGACGCCGATCGAAAAACCTGGATGCCTTCCGTCGACGACGACGAGCCAGAGCGTTCGTCCATCGGTGGAGACTCCGGCGCCAGTCAATGGATAGCGAACATCAGCTTCTTGCGGCGCCGGTGCGACCGGATCCGCGTACGGCAGGCCGGCCCGCAAGAGCTGCGGTCCGCCGCCGATCGCCATCGCGATGGACGCCGGCGACGGCGTTCCCTCGTAGGTCACGCCGACGGTGTCGCCGACCGTGAAATTCTGCTGCAGGCCGGCCGACTGCACGCCGTGCGCAGCGATGGCGATCTCGCTGGGTCTAAGGGGAGTCAGGTTTGTGAGGTTAGTCGCAATGGAACGCACGGCGTATGCGCCGCTCGCCGTCGGCGTGAGCACCACTTCGGCGGCGCCGTATCCAAGATCCGACCCAAGCTGCGCCGTCAGAAGCGTGAGCGGCGTCGATGCCGACCAGTCGTTGACCGTGTTGATGGTCAACGCCGCGCCGCGGATCGGTTGCACGTGCGCGCTCCATGCCATCGGCCCGATCGCGATCTTCCCGCTCGAGTCGACGGAGAATGTCGCCGCGCCGTCAGGCGCGTGCAGATATTGTCCGCCGACGACGAGTGAATTCAACGGTGCGCCCGATCCATTGATATCGAAATAGTCCGAGTTGATCCCGGCTTCTGCATGAACCGCATCCGCCATCACGGAAAGGCGTGCACCGGGCCCGCCGATTTCGCCGTTCGCGGCGACGGCGCTCAGCGACACGAGCGGATTGGTCAGATCAATGGTGAGGATCGAGATGGAAAGCGGACCCGGCACGGTGACGAGCGACCAGCGATCGTACGTGACTCCCGGTCCGACTATCTCGCTCAACTCGTGCGCGGACGATTCGATTTGCAGTCCAGCCACGGGCGGAAATGCATCCGAAGCCGAGGAGCGCGCGACCGGCGCGCAGCAGACGAGAACGACGCAAGCAAGCGCGCCGCGCGCGCGATTCGTGAACACGCTCGCGCGTTCGCCGCGCAAGTGGAGTTGGCCTCATCGAGGACGCGCGGTGGGCATCCTCAGCGCCGCGATCGCGCTCGCGGTTGCGATTTGGCCGGCGGCCGCGTCGCCTAGCGTGCAAGCGGCGAATACCGTCCGGCTCGCGCTCCATCTCGCACCAAATTCGCACGTGACGGCGGCGCGGACGATCACGCACGTCGTGTCGTACCAGATGAATCACACGCTCATGTCGCTGCTTGGAAGCCGCGCGGCCCCGACAACGCTCGTGGACGATCGCAGTGCCGTCATCGATGTCGGCGCGGACGGCACCCATGTCTCGATCGACGACACAAGCCTTCGTCACTTCGGCGGCTCCTCGCCAAAAGACAAGTCGACGATCACCCGGCACGAGAAGTACGTCGGGGAACTCGCATCTGACGGCGTCCGAACGCCGCCGCAGGCCAGCCTTGCGGACGCCGGTGACGGCGCGCTCGACCAATTTCCGCATGATCCCGTGGCCGTGGGTGCAATATGGACCTTTACGCGCCCCGTGCTGCTCGACCGATCGCTCGCGCAAGCCACCATGACGTATACCGACACGCTCAAATCGTTGGCTCAGCGCGCCGGCCACACGATTGCAACCATATCGGTGACCGGCACGGGCATGGCTCAACCCGCAAGCGATCTGGAAGCCAAAGGTTTCAAGCCGTCGACGTTCACGCTCACGGGAACCGCGGAATTCGACCTCACTACGGGTCTGCCCGGCACGCAGTCGTACACCGGTCACGTCGAGTGGACCGCCCACCCGATGTTCACGCGCATCGGAATCGATTTCGACGACACGTTCACGGCCGCAGCCTGGACCACAGCAGTGGCGCACCCTTGACGACTGCGGTCGCGCCGCAGCCGGATGCCGCGCTGGATATCGTCGTCCGCGATGCGCTGAGGAGCACCGCTCTCGAAACGATCGGGCACGCCGTCGTCATCGATCTGCAGACGATGCGCTGCGGGCGTTACCGCGAGACCGAGAACATCTACCCTGCGAGCGTCATCAAAGTGGCGCTCATGGTGGAAGCGTTCCGGCAGATCGCGGACGGCAGGCTCGGGCGCGACCATAGCGTGACCGTGAGCGCCGCCAATCAGACCACGACCGCCGAAGCTACGCCGCTCAAGCCGGGCTACCGCGCGACGCTGCGCGAGCTGATCGATCTCATGATCACGACCTCCGACAATATCGCAACGAACGAGCTTTACGATCTGCTCGGCCGCGAGACCGTGACGGACGCGATGCGCCACCTTGGACTGCCGACGTTTCTGGCGGGCCGCAAGCTCTCCGGATCCGAGCCGCTTATCGAAGACCCCGGCATGACCGGCAGAAATCGCTTGCCGCCCGATGAGATCGCGCTGTTACTCGCGTTGATCGCGTTGGATCGCGTGCCCTACGCCGCCGAGCAACGCGCCATCCTCGCGCGCTGCGTGCACAGCGAGAAACTCACCGCGGGCTTGCAGAGCGCCGATCTATTCATGCACAAGACCGGCGAAACCGACGAAGTGAGTCATGACGCCGGAATACTCGTCACCCCAGACGGACGGCGCTACGTCGTCGTTCTCTACACAAGTCCACCGCCGCTGCCGGATCGCTCTGACGCGAGCCACTACGACGCGCAGCTCGCCGCGTGGATGCGCCGCATGCGAGAATATCTATGACGCTTGCCATCGATCTCACTGGAACCGTCGCGCTCGTCACCGGCGGATCACGCGGTATCGGCGAATCAATCGTCAGGCATCTGCATGCTGCAGGCGCGACCGTCTTCTTCACGTATCAGTCACGCTCCGATCTCGCCGAGCGTCTCGCCGCGGAACTCGGCGACCGCGCCGTTAGCGCGCGCTGCGACGCGGCGGACTCCGCGAGTTTGCCCGACCTTGTCGACGCCTGCGTGAGCAAGTTCCGCGGGCTGCACGTGCTCGTGAACAATGCCGCGATCTTCGCGACGAACCCATTCGATGGAGGATCGTTCGACGCGTGGCGCGTGGGCTGGCGCCGCACGTTCGACGTCAACGTGTTCGGCGCCGCCGATCTCGCTTGGCTTGCCATCCGCTACATGCGAGCTCATGGCGGCGGGCGCATCATCAACATCGCGTCGCGCGCCGCGCATCGCGGTGAACTCGAACACGCCGACTACGGTGCGAGCAAAGCCGCGATCGTGAATCTGACGAAGTCGATCGCCCGCTCCTGCGCCGCCGACGGCATCCTTTCGTTCGCTGTTGCGCCTGGCTTTATCGAGACCGAGATGGCTGCACACGACTTGGAACTGGACCGCCCGAAAATCGTCGGCGAGATTCCGGTCGGATATGTCGGACGCCCGGACCAAGTCGCGCCGATTGTGGCATTTCTCGCATCGCCGCTCGGATCGTATCTGAACGGCGCGACCATCGACGTCAACGGCGGCTCCTACGTTCGTTGACGCGGTCGCGGCCAAGGGCGCATCACCCGGCGTAGGGAAATCCATGACTAGGCGGTCGGGCAAAGAAATCGCGCCCAGATTCGCATCGCTGTGAACAACAAATAGGGAGTCATCCTTTGCCGGACGCGTTGGTCCAAGTCGTCCTCCCATCCATGGGCGAGTCCGTCACGCAAGGAACGGTCACGGGCATCCGCAAGGCCGTCGGCGACACGATCGCTGCAGGCGAAACCATCATCGATGTCACGACCGACAAAGTCGACGTCGAAATCCCGTCGCCGGAGGCCGGCCGTGTAGCACGCATCGTCGTCAAGGACGGCGATACGGTCGAGGTCGGCGCGCTGCTCGCCGAGATCGAAGTTGCGGGGCCACAAAATTCTGCTAACGCCACATCCGCCTTGGCGGCCGCTTCGACACCGGCCGCCTCGGATTCGCCTGCTGCATCGGGTGCGACGACGACGGTCGAAATGCCGTCGATCGGCGAGGCGCTGAAGCGCGGCGTCGTCAAGAATTGGCAAAAGGCACTCGGTGATGTCGTGGAGCGCGACGACGTCATCGTTGAGGTAGATGCGGACGGCTCGCTCATCGAGATCCCGTCGCCGGTGAGCGGACGATTGACGCGCATCGTCGCAGGGAAAGGCGCGGCCATCGAGATCGGGGCGCCGCTCTGCGAGATCGGGCCGTTGGATGCTGTCGTTTCGCCGGCCGTGCAAGTCGCGACTCCGCCGCCGCGCAATGAACAGGCTCCGAAAGCCGACGGGCGGCCGGCTCCTGCTATACCTCCGAAAACACAGCCTGTCGCGCAGCCATCGCCGCTCGCGCGGCGTGCCGCCGCGCTTGCCGGAGTGGACGTCGCAACGGTTAACGGTTCTGGTCCCGGCGGTGCGGTGCGAAAATCCGACGTCGCGCGCGTCGCTCCCGTCGTAGGGCAAGCATCGCTTGCCCCGCCGGACCATAAAGGTCCGCCCAACATTGCGCCACACATTGAAGGAGCGACGCCGCTCAAAGGCCCGGCGGCGGCGCTCGCTGCTGCGATGGAACAGAGTCTGGGCCTTCCGACGGCGACGAGTTTCCGCACGATCGCGGTCGGGGTGCTCGAATCTAGGCGCGCTGCGCTCAACAACGCCCTGAAGTTGGCCAAACGATCCGAAAAGATATCGTTCACGCACCTCATCGCATTCGCGTTGGCCCGCGCCGCTCGCGAAATGCCCGGCATGACCGCTTCATTCCACCGTTCGGACAAAGGCCCGGAGCGGATCGCCGGCGGAGTCCAACTCGGAATCGCCGTCGACCTCCACCGAAAAGATGGCTCACGGCTCTTGGTCGTCCCCGTTGTCCGCAACGCCGCCGATCTTGACTTTGCCGCATTTCACACCGCCTACGAACAGCTCGTCACCAAAGCGCGCGACGGCAAACTCATGCCCGATGAATTCGCCGGCGCCACGATCACGCTGACGAACCCAGGTGCGATCGGAACCGTCGCCTCCGTGCCGCGGCTCATGACGGGCCAGGGAGCGATCATCGCTGCAGGCGCTATCGGCTACGCGCCCGGACTGCCACAATCATCCGAACAACTCGCTGCTTTGGGCGTCTCCAAGATCATGACGCTGACGAGCACATACGATCATCGCGTGATCCAAGGCGCCGAGTCCGGCGAATTCTTGCGGCGCATCGAACAGCTCTTAACCGGGGCGGACGCCTTCTACGACGGAATCGCGAAGTCGCTGAACGTCGTACTCGCAGAGGAAGCCTCGCCGAAACTCTCTGCAGCCCCAGCCGCAGTCGACCGAACGCAACCGCCGGCTGCAGTGCCAACACCAACCGTCGCGCCGATCGACTCGTCGCCCGACTTGATCGCCGCAGCCGCCGCCGGCATGGCGCTCATCAGCCGCATCCGAACGCACGGACACACCGCTGCTTCACTCGATCCGCTCGAAGGGCCGAAGGACGGCGATCCCGTGCTCGATCCGGCCTCGCTCCAGCTCGACGACGCGCTCGCCGCGCGCGTTCCCGCGAATGTCGTGCGGACGTACGCGCCGGGAAATACGCTCGCCGAAGTGCTGGCAAATCTCCGCTCCATCTACTGCTCGACGATCGCCTATGAAGTGGAGCACATCACAAGTCACGAGCAGCGCTCGTGGCTGCGCAAGCAGATCGAATCCGGGGCGCACGTCAAACCGCTGACGCGCGAACGCAAACTCGAATTGCTCGACCGCCTCACACGCGTGGAAGCCTTCGAGCGCTACCTGCGCAAGGCGTTCCTCGGCCAGAAGACGTTCTCGATCGAAGGCATCGATGCGCTCGTGCCCATGCTCGAAGAACTGCTCCACTCACTCGTCGACGACGGCGTGAATAAACTCGAGATCGGCACGGCGCATCGCGGCCGCCTTTCGCTCATCACGCACGTGGTGGATCGGCCGTACGAAGACGTACTCGTCGAGTTCGAACACGCAGAACTGCGCGGCGGCGAGAGCCAGGGCGACGTGACCGGCGACGTCAAGTACCATCAGGGCGCACAGGGCAAATATTCCACCGCGTCCGGCGCATCGATCGACGTTGTGCTCGTCAACAATCCGAGCCATCTTGAAGCGGTCGACGGCGTGGTCGTCGGCCGGACGCGCGCCGACCAGACCGATCGGCACCCTGCGATCGCCACGATCGACAAGAACAAGGCCGCCGCGCTGCTCATCCACGGCGACGCCGCGTTCACAGGCCAAGGCGTGGTCGCCGAAGTGCTCAATCTACAGGCGCTTCGTGGATACACGGTAGGCGGCACCGTCCACGTCATCGCCAACAATCAGATCGGCTTCACGACAGAGCCATCCGACGAGCGCTCCACGCGCTACGCGAGCGATCTCGCCAAGAGCGTTGACATGCCGATCGTCCACGTGAACGCCGACGACATCGAAGCCTGCATCGGCGCGATCACACTCGCCGAGCAGTATCGCCGTCAGTTCGCGCGCGACGTGATGATCGACCTCATCGGCTACCGCCGCTTTGGCCACAACGAAGCCGACGAACCGGCGTACACGCAACCGCGCATGTACGAGAAGATCGCGAATCACATCACCGTCAGGGAGATATTCGCCAAGCGGCTCTTCGACGAGGGCCTGGTCACCGTCGACGAAGTCAAGAAGCGGTTCGATGCCGCCTATGCGCGCGTGGCCGAAGCCCACGCGAACGTCAAGAAACGCATCAAGGAGAATGGCGCCGCCGAAGCCGCGAAGCGGCCCGTGAACGGGCAAGTCGCGTCAAACCCGGACACGCGCGTGGCGGCGGACGTTCTGCGTTCGCTAAACCGCCAGCTCCAGGTGGTGCCGGATGGATTCACCGTCCATCCGAAACTCGCCAAACAATTGGAGCGCCGCAGCGGGGCGCTCGAGCCCGGCGGCGAGATCGACTGGGCGAACGCGGAGGCGCTTGCGTTCGGTTCGTTGCTCGTCCAAGGCGTGCCCATACGCCTGACGGGCCAAGATACGGAGCGCGGAACCTTCAGCCACCGCCATCTCGTGCTGCACGACGCCAAGACCGACGCCCGTTACGTGCCCATGCAGCACCTCGCCGGCGCGCGCGCTTCCTTCGAAGTCTACAACAGCCCGCTCTCCGAGTACGCGTGCCTCGGCTTCGAATACGGCTACAGCACTGCTGCGCCGGACGCGCTTGTCTTGTGGGAAGCGCAGTTTGGCGATTTTGCCAACGGCGCGCAGATCATCATCGATCAATTCATCTCGGCGGGATTCGCGAAATGGGGTCAGACGTCTCGGCTCACGCTTCTTCTTCCGCACGGTTATGAAGGCGCTGGACCGGAACACTCCAGCGCACGCCTCGAACGCTTTCTACAATTGGCGAGCGACGGCAACATACGCATCGCCAACTGCACGACGCCGGCGCAGTATTTCCATCTCTTGCGCGATCAGGCGCTGTCCTCGAAAGCGCGCCCGCTCGTCGTCATGACACCGAAGAGTCTGCTACGCCTGAAAGTCGCGACGTCTCAGGCGGCTGACCTGAGCGATGGTTCGCTCCAGCCGATCATCGACGATCCGCTCGTCACGAATCGCAAAGGCATCAAGCGTCTTTTACTGTGCAGCGGGAAGATCTACTACGACCTCCTTGCAGGCGTGAAGCGGTTGAGCCCACGCGGCCTCGCGATCGCGCGGGTCGAGATGTTGGAGCCGTTCCCGCTCGATGCCGTGATGGCGCTCGTCAAATCTTATCCCGATCTCGACCGGGTCACGTGGGTCCAAGAAGAGCCGCGCAACATGGGCGCGCGGGCTTTCGTCTCGCGGCGCATCCGCGAAAAACTCGCGCCGCTCGGCATCGCGCTCGACTATGAGGGCAGGCCCGACCGCGCTAGCCCGAGCGAAGGGTATCCCGGAGCGCACGCAGCGGAACAAGAGCGTATCGTCACGGCAGCGCTCGGACCGCGTCGCGCGGGCTCGTCGCCGTCGTGAGCGCACGCGTCGTCGTACTCGGCGGCGGTCCGGCAGGCGACGTCGCGGCTTTGCGCGCCGCACAACTCGGCGCATCCTCGACCTTGATCGAGCGCGCCGAACTTGGCGGCACGTGTCTGAACTGGGGCTGCATCCCCACAAAGGCGCTGCTCGCCAGCGCCGATGTTCTGCGAACCGTCCGTCATGCGGCGGAGTTCGGCGTCACCGTCGGCGAGCCGAAGATCGACTTCGGGCGCATGATGGCGCGAAAAGAAGAGATCGTCCTCAAGATGCGCGGCGGCGTCGAAGCGGCTTGCAAACGCAAGAACGTCGCGGTGATCCGCGGCCAAGGTGTCATCGAAGGCGACGCCGTCGTGGTCGACGCAAAGCGCTACGCGTACGACAGCCTGATCGTGGCCGTCGGCACGGAACCGGTCGGTCTGCCCGGCCTCGACATGAACCATCCTGCGGTGATGACATCCAACGACGTGCTCCGCTTGACTTCGATACCTAAACGCCTCGTTATCATCGGCGGCGGCATCATCGGCTGCGAATTCGCAAGCCTTTTCGCCGCGCTCGGGTCTGATATCACCGTCGTGGAATTGATGCCGCGAATTCTCGCGCCCGTTGACGCAAAGACCACCGCATTCTTCCAGCGCATCGTCGAGAAGGAAGGCGTCAAGTTTCTCACCGGCAGAAAAGTCGCCGGCGTCGACGACTATCGCAAGAACGGTATCACGATCAAGTTGGACGACGGCTCGAAGCTCGACTGCGAAAAGCTGCTCGTCTCGGTCGGCCGCGCTCCGCTGACCAAAGGCATCGGTCTCGAAGCTGCCGGTGTCAAGGTGGAAGCGCGCGGCAATATCGTCGTCGATCAGTTCCTGCAGACGGCCAATCCAAAGATCTATGCGATCGGGGACTGCGTCGGCGGATTGCAACTCGCGCACAAAGGATCGGCTGAAGGGCACCGCGCCGCCGAAAACGCGCTTGGCCACGACCGCATGCCGATGGATTACACCGTCGTGCCGAGCTGCATTTACACGCATCCTGAGATCGCGATGGTCGGTCTCAATGCGGACGCGGCCAAAGAAGCCGGCTATGAGACCGTTGTCGGTCAAGCGCGGTTCGTCGGATCGGCCAAGGCGCTCGCCGAGGGACAACCGGACGGCTTCGCGCAGCTCATCGCCGACAAAGCGACTGGACGCATTTTAGGGGCGACGATCGTGGGCATCCACGCGGTCGAAATGATCCACGAAGTCGGCGTCGCGATGTCTGATGCGTTGACGCTCGCCGAACTCGGCTCGATCATCCACGCCCATCCGACTGTGAGCGAGATGGTCATGGACGCGGCGCAAGCCGGCGTCGGCGTGGCGCCGTACCTATCGTAACCGTGCATCTTGTGATTCCGTGAGCCGCGCGAAGCGGCTTGCAGTGATCGGGCTCGCGGCGATGCCGGCGCTAGCTCTTACGCTCGCTGTTCCCCTCGCGAATCGCATGGAGCCGACGGTCGGCGGTGCGCCGTTTCTGCTGCTCTGGATAGTAGGCTGGGTCGTCGCGACGCCCATCTGCCTGTTTGGGATATCGAAGTTGGAGCGCCGCGCGTGACGAGCGCCGTCATCGCACTCGGACTTGTCGCGATCGTGATCGTCGCGGCGGTCACCCTCGGCGTCGTCGCGGCGCGCGCCAACCTCAACTCGCCCACCGATTTCGTGGTGGGCGGAAGAGCGCTCGGTTCGGTGCTGCTCTGGCTGCTCTTGGCCGGCGAGATCTACACGAGCTTCACGTTTCTCGGCGCCGCCGGATACGCGTATGGCCTGGGCGCGCCCGCCTTTTACATCCTCTGTTACGGTCCGGTCGCGTATATCATCGGGTATTTTCTAACGCCAAAGATCCGCAGCGTCGGCGCTGCGTTCGGCATGATCACGCAGCCCGACATATTCCGGGCGCGTTATGGAAGCTCGGCCCTGGCCGGGCTTGCCGCGCTCGTCGGCTTTTTCTTCCTCATTCCCTACATCACGCTGCAGTTGACCGGGCTACAGCTCTTGCTATCTATCGCGGGTTACGGTCTTGTGGAACCGTATGTCGCGGTCGCGGTCGCGGTTGCGCTTATCACAGGCTTTGTATGGGCGACGGGGTTGCGCGGCACGGCGTGGGCGAGCGTTCTCAAAGACACGCTCGTGCTGGCGGCGGCGATATTCGCAGGGGTCGCGCTGCCACTGCACGCGGCCGGCGGATGGAGCGCCATGCTCCGCGCGGTTTCGGCATCGCATCCGGGCTGGCTGACACTAGCGCCGGGTGCGTCGCCACATGGCGTCGCCTGGTTTGTGACATCGGTGCTCGTCTCCGCCGCGGCTTCTTCATGTGGCCGACTTCAACGGCGGCGATTTTCAGCGCGAAGAGCGGCGATGCGCTGCGGCGCAATGCGATACTGTTGCCCGTGTATAGTCTTCTCGTCGTGTTCGTGCTCTTCGCGGGATTTGCCGCGCTGTTGATCATCCCAGGTCTGAAGGGAACTGCCGGCGACCAAGCGTTCATGCTGTCGATCAGACAGCTATATCCGCCTTGGCTGCTCGGCCTTGTCGCTGCAGCGGGCTGCCTCGCAGCGCTCGTTCCGGTGAGCGCGCAACTCTTGGCCGCAGCGAGCATCTTCGCCAAGAACGTCGCCGGAGACATGTTGAACATCGCGACGGACGATCGCTCGCGGACGCGGCTCACGCGTATCCTAGTCCTCGTCCTCGCGCTCGTGGCGTACGCGCTCTGGTTCGCGCTCAAGGTGTATCTCGTCGACTTACTTTTATACGCATACAACGGTATCGTGCAATTCTTGCCGGGAACGCTGCTGGCTTTTGGGTGGCGACGCACGACCGCGTGGGGCGTCGGCAGCGGCATCGTGACTGGGATCGGGGTGCTCATCGCCGCGAATTGGCTCGGGCCTTTGCTGTACGGCATGAATCCCGGAATCGTCGCTCTTGCCCTGAACTTCGCCGTCACGATCGCGGTCAGCGCTCTCACCGCGCCGCCGCCTGCGGACGTGGTCGAACGATTCGTCGCGGCCAGCAACGATTGATGTAGGGCCGGTTTCTGAAGGGGCCGACACTAGTCGGCCCCGGCTAACAAAACGTGGGCCGACATAAAGTCGGCCCCTTCAGGCTCGCCGACGTAAAATCGGCCCCTTCAAGCTGGCAAGGCCGCGTCCACGCGGCGACGAAGCAGCGGCCCAATCACCGGCCGCGCTTGCAGCCGGTGCGCGAGGAGGGATTCCCGATGCGGCTTAGATTGACAGCGCTCGTCTTCGTGTTTGCGCTCGCGCTTGGCGCATGCTCGTCGTCGCAAAAGACGACCGCCTCGACTGACACGAGCACCGCGCCAGCAGACGCGAGCGCCGCCGGCGGAACGGCGGCGCCGGACACGAGTTCAAGCGGAGGCAGCGCCTCGAACAGCGGCGGCTCCATGACGATCACGACCAAAGAAGGCTCGATGAGCATGGGCACAAACGTCGACGCGTCGAAGATCGGCGTTCCCGTATATCCTGGCGCGACGTCGGCCGGCGGCGGCGGCTGGTCCGTCCGATCGAAGGAAGGCACGGGTCAAGTAGTCTCGCTGACGAGCGACGATTCATTCAGCAAGGTCGAGACATGGTACAAGGCGCAGTTGCCGGCCGGCAGCGAGGTGATGAACGTCACGAGCGGTTCGACCTCATCCGCCGTGTTCCAAGTCGGCAAGTCGACCGACACCGACCAGAAGAGCGTCGAGATCTCAAGCGACGGCAGCAAGACGACGATCGTCTTGAGCCACAAGACAACGAACGGACAGTGAGGCTATTCGTCGCGGCGCTTGCCGCGACGATCGTCATCTCGTGCACGGGCTGCGGTCACGTGGCGCCGGGGAGCAACGGCGCCGCCGATCACGCTCCGCCCGTTGCGAGCACTGAATCGCCGGTTCCCGAGGTTTCAACGCAAGCGACGACATCAACGTCAACGCCGTCCTCGCTGACCCTTTCGGACAAAAGCGGCACGGTCAAGATCGGCGAGGGCGCTGTCGATCCATCGTCCTTGGGCGTGCCGCTCTATCCTGGCGCTGTTCAAGATCCGAGCAGCAGCTCTTCGAGCACCGCGGCGGATGGCTCGACGCAGATCACCGCGCTCTCGACCATCGACACGTATGCGAAAGTAATCGCGTGGTACAAGGCGCATCTGCCGGCCGATGCGCAGGCGTCAAGTCTCAATGTCGGCGACGAGTCGACGTCGTCCTACCAGTGGACGCGCGAAGCCGGCCGCGAGGTTCGCGTCGTGACGATCAGCACCAACTATGGAAAGCCCGTCATCACGATCAGCGTGACGATCGCCACCGCACCGCCTGCTCAATGAGAACCGCCGGCGCTTTAGAGCGCACGCAAGATCACGCATTTCAGATAGGAAGTCTCAGGGGCATCGAGCGAGACGGGGTGATCGGGCGGATGCCCGCGTTCTTCCACGATCTGCATCGAGCGCCCGGCGTCTGCCGCTGCGCTCCAAAGAACGCCGAGAAAATCGCGCGGCGACAGTGGCCGCGAACACGAGCACGAGACCAGGATGCCGCCTGGTTCGAGCATCTTGAGAGCGCGCAAGTTTATCTCTTTGTAGCCGCGCATAGCCGATTCCAGCGTCGCCTTGCCGCGTGCGAACGCTGGCGGATCGAGGATGATCTGTCCGTACGTCTTGCCGGCGTCGCTTGCGTCGCGGAGGTACGTGAAGCAGTTTGCTTCGATCACCTCCGAATCCGGAAAGCCGTTGAGCGACATGTTCTCGCGCGCAAGGCGGCAGGCTTCCGCGGAGATGTCGACAGAAGTGACAGCACGCGCGCCGGCCAGCGCGGCGTGCACGCTGAACCCGCCGCTGTATGCAAAGCAGTTCAAGACGGAGCGATCGCGCGAATACGCTGCAGCCGCGGCTCGATTGAGGCGCTGATCCAAGAACAGCCCGGTCTTCTGGCCTCGTTCGATGTCGACGAGCAGCCGCGCCGCGCCCTCGACGATTTCGATCTTCTCTTTGGGTGGATCACCTAAAAGCACGCCGGTGCGCTGCTGCAGGCCTTCCAGTTCCCGTTCCGGCACGTCGCTGCGTTCGTAGATCCCGTCCGGCACATACGATTCTTTCAGCGCCTCAACGATCGCGTCGCGCACGCATTCGATTCCGAGCGTCGAGATCTGCACGACCAGCCAACGCGCGTAAGCGTCCACGACGAGTCCCGGCAGGCCGTCGCCTTCGGCGTTGACGAGTCGCAATGCGCCGCCCGCCTGCAGCGGACCGCGCCGCGCGATGGCTTCGCTCACCCGTCGCTTCCACCACGCGCCGTCCACCGGCTCGTCTTGCCAGGTCAAGACGCGCAACACGATCTTCGAGCGCCGGTTGCAGTACGCTCGGGCCAGAAACGAGCCGCGATGATCGAGGACGGCCGTGACTTCGCCGTCCTTCACCTCGTGCGGAAGTTCAGCGATCTCTCCCTCAAAAATCCACGGATGGCGGGCGCGCTCAGGCTTGCGCGCTCGAAGACGTGCGGCCGCGATCAACGCGCGGCGAGTGCTTTCACGAACGCGATCTCGCCGTCCACCACGTCGACTTCGATCGTGTCGCCGTCGACAAACTCACCATCGAGCAGCCGCAAAGCGAGCGGATCGATGATCTCCTTCTGCAGCGCGCGCTTGAGCGGCCGCGCACCGTAGATCGGATCGAACCCGTGGTGGGCGAGCAGCGCTTTTGCGCGATCGGTCAGCCGCAGCGTGATGCCCCGCGTCGCAAGGCGGCGCTCCAAACCGCGCACTTGGATCTCCACGATGCGCTTGATGTCGTCGAGCTGAAGATTCTTGAAGATGACGATCTCGTCGATCCGGTTGAGGAACTCCGGACGGAAGTGATCGCGCATGGCCTCCATGACGCGCGTGCGGATCGCTTGGTCGTCGCCCGCGAACTCCGTGATCACAGCCGAACCGATGTTGCTCGTCATGATCAGCACGGTGTTCTTGAAATCGACCGTGCGCCCCTGACCATCCGTGAGCCGTCCGTCGTCGAGGATCTGTAGCATCACGTTGAAGACATCCGGATGCGCCTTTTCGATCTCGTCGAAGAGCACGACGGAATACGGTCTGCGCCGGACGCTCTCTGTCAACTGCCCGCCCTCGTCGTAACCGACGTAGCCGGGCGGCGCGCCGATGAGCCGCGAGACCGTATGCTTTTCCATATACTCGGACATGTCGATGCGGATCATCGCGCGCTCGTCATCGAAGAGAAATTCGGCGAGCGCGCGTGCGAGCTCGGTCTTGCCCACGCCGGTCGGCCCGAGAAAGATGAAGGATCCAAGCGGACGGTTCGGGTCTTGCAGGCCGGCGCGCGCGCGGCGCACCGCTGCCGAGACTGCCGTGACCGCCTCATCTTGCCCGATAACCCGCTCGTGCAGCCGATCTTCCATGTGAAGCAGTTTTTCGATCTCGCCTTCGAGCAGTTTGGAGACGGGGATGCCCGTCCACTTGCCCACGATCTCTGCGATGTCGTGCTCGTCAACTTCTTCTTTGAACATCTTGCCGTCGGTGTGCGCCGAAGCCGCTTCCGCCGTAGCGATCTTCTTGCGAAGTTCGGGGAGAAGGCCGTACTCGATCTCCGATGCCTTGGCGTAGTCCACCGCATCCTTCGCCCGCTGCAGCGCTGCCTTTGCTTCCTCGATCTGCTGCTTGAGCTTGCTGACCTCTCCCAATGCGCCTTTTTCGGCTTCCCAGCGCGCGCGCAACGCATCGCGCCGCTCTTGCAGATCTTTCACTTCATCTTCGAGATGCGTGAGGCGCGTGGTCGATCCCTGATCGGATTCTTTCTTCAGCGCCTCGCGTTCGATCGAAAGCTGCATGAGACGGCGCTCGACTTCGTCGAGTTCCACCGGCATCGAATCCATCTCCATGCGCAGCTTGCTCGCGGACTCGTCCACCAAGTCGATGGCTTTGTCGGGCAAGAAGCGATCGGCGATGTAGCGATGCGAAAGCACAGCTGCTGCGACAAGCGCTGAATCCTTGATCTTGACGCGATGATGGACTTCGTACCGCTCGCGCAGACCGCGCAGAATCGAGATCGTGTCTTCGACCGTGGGTTCGCCCACGAGCACCGGCTGGAAGCGGCGCTCGAGCGCGGCGTCCTTCTCGATGTACTTTCTGTACTCGTCGAGCGTCGTAGCGCCGATCGTGTGCAGTTCTCCGCGCGCGAGCATCGGCTTGAGCATATTCGAAGCATCCATCGAGCCTTCGGCCGCGCCCGCACCGACGACGGTGTGCAACTCGTCGATGAACAAGATCACGTCGCCCTGGCTTTGCGTTATCTCCTTCAGCACCGCCTTGAGGCGGTCTTCGAACTCGCCGCGATACTTCGCGCCGGCGATGAGCGCGCCGAGATCCAAGGCCACGATGCGCCGGTTCTTCAAACTCTCGGGGACGTCGGCTCTGACGATACGATGGGCGAGGCCTTCCACGATCGCCGTCTTGCCGACGCCCGGCTCCCCGATCAAGACCGGATTATTCTTCGTGCGGCGCGACAGCACTTGGATGACGCGCCGGATCTCCTCATCGCGGCCGATGACCGGATCCACTTTGTTCTGTCGGGCAAGTGCGGTGAGGTCGCGGCCGTAGCGCTCGAGCGCCTGATATTTCCCTTCCGGGTTTTGGTCCGTGATCCGCTGATTGCCGCGGATCGTGGCGAGCGCCGCGAACAGCTTGTCTTTCGTGACGCCAGCCCCCGTGAGTAAACCTCCGGCTTCCGTGCGCCCGCCGACGTCGACCAACGCGAGCAGCAGATGTTCGGTCGAGATGAATTCGTCTTTGAACGAGAGGGCTTCGTCGCCGGCCCGCGAGAGCACGTCGCGCAGTTCGCGGCCGAGCGTGGGCTCCGCGGCGCCGAACACCTTCGCGCGCGAGTCCAAGACGGCGCGCGTGCTCTTCTCGAGGCGCGCGACGTCCGTCCCGAGCTGCCGCAGAACGACGGCCGGAACGCCTTCCGGGTCTTCTAGCAAACTCGCGAGGAGGTGCACGGAGTCTATCTCCGGCGCCCGATATTCTTCTGCCAGGCGTTGAGCGCCGATGACTGCGGCCTGCGCGCGCTCCGTCAGTTTGTTGAAGTCTTTCATGGTCTCTCCGTGGCAGCCACAAACCCTCCACTGGGGCTGGGCGCCATACGTTCTGTAACGGCAGGCTTTGGTCTTGTCGCGCGCAATCGCTCACCGAAAGTCGGTTTTTGGTACCCCGACTATTGTTTACGGAGGCGGAATGAGCGTTTCACCTCTCACGATGATCAATGGAACGAAATGGGCGGCGTGGAGCGTGGCCGCTGTTGTCGCAGCGGTCCATCTCTCGGTCGCCGGACAATACGACGCGTTTCGCAACGAGTTGTACTTCATCATCTGCGGTCGCCATCCGGCATTCGGTTACGTGGACCAGCCTCCGTTCGTACCTCTCATTGCAGCACTGACGCAGCTCGGCGGTATCCACATTTGGCTCCTACGCCTGCCGGCCGTGATCGCGGCCGTAGCACTCGTGCCGCTCACGGTGGCGTTCGCGCGGCTGCTCGGTGCGACCACACGGGGAGCGTGGCTTGCGGCTGTGGCAGCGGCGAGCGCGCCGCTCGTGACGGCGATGACCGCGACGCTCACGACGTCTACGTTTGAGCCGCTCGATTTCACCGCCGTCGCGTATCTCGTCGCACGCGCCGTTATTCGAGGCGAGCAGCGAGCCTTTTGGTGGGCCGGCGCGATCGCGGGCATCGCATTTGAGACCAAGTACGGAATCCTGTTGTGGGCGTTTGGATTAGGCGTCGGCGTCTTGCTGACGTCGCAGCGCCAGATCTTCCGATCGCGCGATCTGTGGATCGGCGTCGGCATCGCGGCGCTGATCGCGGCGCCGAACGTGGCGTGGCAGGCGATGCGTGGTCTTCCGTTCCTCGAACTCGTGCACAACGACAACTCGGGGAATTTCATCGGTACGCCGCTCGTGTTTTTGATCGGTCAGATATTCTTGGTCAGTCCTCTTCTCGCGCCGCTGTGGGTCACAGCCGTTATCGCCCCATTTGTGGCGGCGCGGCTCGCACCGTTTCGGTTTCTTTCGATTACGTTTGCCGTCACAGCCGTCTTGATACTCGTCACCCACGGCAAGGCCTACTACCTCGCCGGCGGTTATCCGACGATGTTCGCGCTCGGGGCCGCTGCGTGCACCGGCCTGTGGCGCTGGTTTGTCGCCGTCTGGGCGGTGCTCGCGGCGGCAAACGGAGCGGCGGCTTTGCCCTACGTACTGCCGGTCATGGCGCCGCCTCAGCTGCAACACATGCTCGACCGAATGGGGAATCGCCCGCCGCCGCTCGAGAGGGCGGGCATCGGCGCGCCGCTCATGCAGGTGTTCTCCGACGAGTTCGGCTGGCGCGATCTTGCCGCCGATGTGGGTGACGTTTATCGCGCGTTGCCACCGGGTGATCGGGCGAAGGCGGCGATCTTTGCCGCGAACTACGGCGACGCTGCCGCAATTGATTTCTACGGCTCGGGACTCCCGCCGGCGCTCAGCGGCAACAACCAATACTATCTCTGGGGTCCGCGCGGATATGACGGTTCGCTCGTCATCGCCGTAAACGTCGATCCTCGAGAATGGTCTGCGTTGTGCGACTCGGCGCGTGTCGTCGCCAAATTCGGCACGTCCCCGTATGCGATGCCCTACGAGCACGATCGACCGATCGTCCTGTGCCGCGGCCTGCACCCGCCGCTACCGATCGCGTGGCCGCAATTCAAGCACTACGGGATAGAAAATATCGGGATGTGATTTTCCGAACGCGGCCGCGATCAGAATGCCAGCGCGTTGTGACATGAGCGCGTTGCCCACGGCATCGCCAATCGATATGCGTTTTCACTGTATGACGGAACGCCTTGCTGCGATCCAATGGTCACGAGCTCTTCGGTGTCGTGGTAGCAAATGCCGTTGGTCGTCAGCGGATCGAGTGGCGTCGCGTCGAAAATGCCTCGAGCGAGATGGAACGCATGCGTCAACTCGTGAGCGAGACCGACATGGCCAGGTGTCTTGCGGAAATTGATCGGGAAGACATCGGGGTCGAAGAATACCGTGCTGGAAACGCCGGTGCCGCGAAGCTTCGCCAATTGGCCCGTAGGTTCGAGCGCGCGCAACGATCCGATAGGGAATTGCAGGAGCGTGAAGGTTCCTACGTAGACAGGATGATTGCGCCGTGCCGATCCGAGCACCCATGCCGAATCGGAATCGAGCAGCGCTCCGGTGCCCGCCACCGTGCGCAACTGCTTCGCGCGATACACGACGCACACGTAGATGGTCGGATGCAGCGCGTGAATCGCCTCGATCGCGTAGATGAGATTGTTTCCAGTTCGATTTAAGAATACGTCACCCAACATCGAGATGAGTTTGGTTCGATGACCGGGATCCCCGACCACGTAGATGGCGCCGCCGTACATCGGGAAAGCGTTTGGAACTCCGCATGGCGGAGCCGGCGACGGACTTGGGCGCGGTGATCTCGACGGCGTAGGACTCGGGCGCGGCGATCTGGAGGGCGACGGCCTCGGGGAAGGACGTTGCGATGGCGATGGGCGGGGCGACGGCGTGCCGTTCGGACTTGAAGGACTCGGGAATGGAGCGACGCTCGCGGTCGGGCCGGGGATGATCGGCGTGAACGCGTAGAGCTTGATGCAGGGCCATTCGGCTTCGATGATTGCGCCGGCTTGCGCGAAGAGCGCGTTCGCGCGGGCGAGCAGCGACTTCGACTGTTCTTCGTTGTCTGCTCGACGCGCTTGCTCGGCGAGAAGGCCGCCGGTCACGATGAGCGTGCGCGCGATGATGATCTGTGCTACACAGCCGCCGGTCGCTTTCAAGTACCAGCCCGGTGCGTTTTTCTTCGCCTTGGTCCACTCGTCCATCGATGGTGTCTGCGCTGTGAGTTTGACGTTCCCGTTGTCATCGTGGACGGACAGCACTTGATAGAATCCAACCGCATCACGCGCCTCCGCGAAGAGGTGCCACAGCCCTAGGACCGCGGCTTTGAGCGGCGGATCATCGTCCGCATTGACGTAGCCTTGAAGTGTCTCGGCTTCCCCGACGGACGATTGATCTGAGCGCTCCGGACTTGCCGGGAGCACGAGCGCCGTGAGCACGGCGAACGCTAGAAAAATACGTCCGAGGTACGCCATTTCGTTATTTTTTCAGACACCTGAGCACAAAGAGACAGCGAGAGGTGAGGACACTGTTCAATGCGAGGCTGTGAAATCCGGTTGTTAGTCTGGCGCTCCGGGGCGGCCCTTGTCGTCGCTCGCGCCGCTAGTGAAACGAATGTTCGGCTAGCCGCCTCGGCCAACATCGAGTACAATGGCCTCTATACCCGCCACCGACTGAGGAACCGCCTATGCGTCCGACAGCCGGCATCTTTGCGCTGGCCTCCGCGCTTGCCATTGCGGCGCTTGCGGGCGCGCTTACCGTTGCGGCGCCGGCATTCGCCTATCCGGTTTTGGATCAGGCTCACGCATTTCGCGGCCGAATAACGTACACTGTGCGGCCTGCGGATGGGACGTCCGCTCCCGGCATTAGCGGCCAGCTCGTAGTCGACCGGTCGGGTTGGACCCTTGAAGAACACGCACCACTTGAAGTCGCTCGTGCCGGCACGCGTGGCGCAACGGTCGATAGCACGGGCGTTCACGTGGGCGTGGACGATCCGCTGGCGGCTGGATCGATCGCCAATGCGTGGGCCATAGCAGTCGGAACGCTCGCGACTCAACCGGTTTCTTCCATAGATGGCGACGGCGTCTGGCAAACCGCGCGGCTGCGGTTGTATCTGAACGACGCACGCGACTCCGTCGTCGGCATGGCCGACACCGCCGGCATCGGCGATGTCTCGTTTTCCTTCGACGACTGGGTCGACGTCTCCGGAATGCTTCTTCCCAAGCAAGTCATGCGACTGCGCGGCGGTGTCTCCGAGGCAGCGTTTGCGATCAGCGACTATTCCGTGCTGCGCGCCATTGAGGCGGAGCCAACTCCGGCGCCGGCACATCGCCACATCGTCGCGGGATCAGTGGAGTGGACGGCTGCCCAACCACCGATCAGACTCGCGACGATTGAATTCCCGTGGCGCTTATTCCTGACCGCGTTCGGATCACTGCTGCTCGCGCTGATCGCCGTTGCTTGGACGCGCCGAGACGCCTTGCTCCAGCGACTGTGCCGCTGGGTCGAAGATGATCCGCGCGGGTGGGAGATGCGCGGCGTCTCGGTCTTCGTCTCGCCAGAAGGCCGGCTCTGGTTCGACGGATCGGAATATCGCGTGGGCGCGCAGTTCTACAATCGAACGGCCGTCGTGCAAGCCTCTCCGCTCTTCTTGCGCATCGGATCGCGCGAAGTTCCGCGCGCGGTCATCGTCGCGCGCAAGTTCCGTCCGCTCGCGGCCGCGGTGAAGCCGCACGGCGTGTCCGCGCCATCCAGTCGCACCCGGTCGGCGCACGGATTCAGTCTGATCGAGACGCTCGTCGCGGTCGCGGTTTTCGCCACAGTCGTGGTCGGCGCCGTCTTCCCGACGCTTGTCGTGATGGCGCGCGGCGACGCAATTGCGGCCACGCAGGAAGACGCAGTGCGCATCGCCGCCAACGCGCTCAGCGATCAGGAGGCGGCTTGCGCCTACGGCGTCGTGCCGGATGGAACGGTCACTTCGCAGATAGGCGAGCTCACGTTGACCGTGACCGTCGGACCGTCGGCGAGCGGCGCCGCGGGTGCGAGCGACATCATCGTCAGCGTGAACGATCAGAGCGGACGCACGCTCGCACGCGCGATCAGCACCGTCGGTCCCGCGGTACCAATACCGCCGCCGCCCAATTCGACGCCCAATCCCATGCCGTCCGGCGCTACTCCGCCGCCCACGCCGCCGCCGACGCCCTCACCTTCACCAAGTTCGTGGCCCAGCGGATGATGCGACGCAGTAGCCGAGGCGTCGCCCTGATCACGGTACTCCTTGCGAGCCTCGTGTTGGCTGCCGTCTTATCGGTGATGCTGTACGTCTCAACGTCGGGTTTGCGCCGCAGCGTAGAGGACTTACGCTCGCTCCAAGCCCAAGGCGGCGCAGACGCCGGCGCGGGCTGGTTTCGCGCGCTTTTGCAGGCGAACAGCGGCGACCTCAACGCCGCGATCGTCGCGCTGCAACAGCAAGGCGGCGTCGAGACGATCGCCATCGATACCGACACGACCATCCGCGTGACGGTCACGCCAATCCTCGCGAGTAGCGGCAGCGAAGGAAACCACAACGATTCGAACCTCGAGTATAACGCCAACGTGAATGAGGCGCCGGTGCAGATCGTGTCGACGGCAGTCGTCACGACCGACGGTGTCCAGACGGCTCAGCGCACGACCACCACTTTGCTTCGCGTCTTCCTGAATGCGCGGCCCTATTCTGAGGTCGTCGGCGTCGTGGACGACGCCGGCCCGGATGCGATCGACAGTCCCGGCGATGCGGCCGGGCAACTGGCAGCGCCGGCTACCACGGATCTCGTGGTGCGCGCGTTCGTTCAACCGGTGGGAGGCGGCCTGCCGCAAGAGGCTGACCAATTCCAAGGACTGCAATGGTCGGACGGCAACACGAGCGGCGGCGGCGTCTTGCCGTAACGTCTCAACGCGCGGCGACCGTGCTGGAGGTTCTGGCGGTCGCCGGCATCATCGCGCTCATCGCGCTCTTCATCGGCATCCCGAGTTATGCCACGTACGCCCGCGAGCGGCAGGCGCGCGACGCCGCGAGCACTCTGGCGCAAGACATCGCACTGCTCGAGCGCAGCGCGCAGAACGACGAAGGTGCCGGCGCGACGCTTGAGATCGATTCCACGTCGCCCCTCGCGTATTCGTGCTATCACGGGCGTCCTTCAAACCTCGATCCACGCACGACGTTGGGCGCCCTCATCGTGCAGCGAAGCTTTCCAGATGTTACTCTCGGCGACGGGCCGATCAACGCGAGTACGCCGCTGCTTTTCGCGAGCAATGGCAGCGCACAGTACTTCGACGGCACGCAATGGGTTGACCAGCATGGACCGCCGATAGCCTTTACGCTGACGCCCCCAGCGGACCACTATCACGCGGCGGCCGTAACGCTCGATATGTTCACTGGCGAGATCTCAGGTCCGTAGTCTCAACATCATTGGCACAACGTCGGCACTTTGAAGTGACGGCTATTCCGGCACGGTGACACGTTTGTGGTGCGCGCTTTCACCGACCCTTCAGGATATGCGGATAACGTCAATCATGTAGCAGCATATCCTGTTGCAAGGAGTGTACGGTGACTCGTTTCTTAAGGCTGTCCTTGGCGCTAATCGCACCGATCTCGTTTCTTGCGGTCGCCGCATGCGCTTCAGGCGCCCAAATGTCGGCACTTGTACCACAAGCAATGCGCCCACACGTCACCCCGCAATGCACGCGTGACTTCTCGCTCTCTGTGACGCCGTCGAATGCGAACGTAACGGCCGGATCATCGAAGACATACCAGATCGGATTGACAAGTCTGTGCGGACTTGCGGGAAGCATTAACGTGGGCACAACGCGCATTTCGCCGGCGGACAACGGAAATGGACCGAGGCCACATCAGGCGCGGTACGACTTGCCGCTCGACGCAAACGGCAAGGCCGCTGTAGCGGTCACGTTTAGCACCACTGCCCTGACGTTGAAGCAAACCTACACGATCGCTATCACCGCGAAGGACGTCTCGGGCGGATGCTGTTACGGCCTGACTCACACCGCGAGCGTATCGCTGACCGTGGAATAGCGCTTCCATAAGTCCTCGATATCTCGCCGGCTTCGGCGCGGCTGCCACTGACAGCTCGTAAACACGCGGGAGTCGGTAAAAGCCATTATCGCTCACTATTGGAAGCGTCAATAGTCTCGATGGCGCAAAGCGGCGGAAACGATATGCATGACTTCTTGTCGCGCAACTTCGCTAGATTTGTTAGGTCTAACGCTTCCGTAGTTTCGGCGCGGCCGTTTTCGCAAGCGCTGCCTTCTTCGGCGGCGCAGTCGATTTCGGCGTCGGCGCAGTCGATTTCGGCGTCGGCGCCGTTACCTGTGGCGGAGCCGCAATCGCCGGAGGAGGCGCAGCCGCCTCAGTAAGTACCCGCGCGAGCGCTTCTTCGATTGCTGCGACCGCCGCGATCAGTTCGTCAAGCTTTCGCTTATGGCGGTCGTATTTCGCGGCGAGTCGGGCCACATCCATGCGCGTCGCATATTCGACGGGCGGGGCCGGCTCCGCCTGAGTTGCGCCGGGTTCCGCGACTACCGCTGGTGCAGTCGGCGCCTCCGCCGGCGGCGGTTCAGCCACCCGGTCGGCGACGCGGTCGACTCTCTCCGGCTCATGCTTGGGCGTCGTCAGCATCTCGTTTAGGTCCGACAACACCGACCGCGCACGGTGGTTGTTTGGATCCAAGCCCAGCACGACGTTGATCACGTGCCGGCACGTGCCGATCTGTCCGGCGGCGTACGCGGCCTCGGCCGCTTGCACGTAGTAGCCGATCGCCTCGGGCAGCATGCCCATGGAATGCAAGCGCTGGCCCATGCGCACGATCGCGGGAACGTTGGTCCGGTCGCGGTCGAGCACTTTGCGAAATGTCAGCACGGCTTGATCGTGCAGACCGAGCTGCTCGTAGACGCAGGCCGCTTCGAACAAAGCAGGCGCGTGCGTATACTTCGAATGACGCAGCACGTGCACGAACTGCGCGAGCGCTCGCTGTGCGTCGCCTTCGATCATATATACGCGGCCGATCTGGAAGATGACGTCCAGATTGACCGGATCGAGCGCATGCGCAGCGTTGAAGGCCTCGCGCGCCCGGGTGAGCTCGGCCTCCGGATCGATGAATGCCGTGCCGGCCTCTAGGTACGAGCGCACCGCATCGTCGTTGGCGCCGGCGGCAGCGTACATCTTCGCCGCTTCGAGAAGCAGCACGGCGGTGCGGTCTGACGAGCGGCCGAGCTGGTCGAGCGCTTCGCGCATCGCGGCGATGTCATCGTTCTTGTAGTTTGCTCTGGCTGCGGCAAGGTGCGCGGCGGCCGGGACTCGATTGTTTTCGGTCACGCTCAAACGTTCGGCCGCGGCCTCGCGTACTCCGGCCGGTCGAGAAAGACATTGCGATACTATGCAGGCTGCACTTTTAGTTGGGCATGAGTGCGACTCGAATCTTACCTTTGTACGGGAGGATCTTGACGATTCCGCCGCCGCCACTGAATGTAGTCCCGGCGGAGACCGTGTGTTCCGAATAGCCGGTGAGCCGCGCCTCATACCAAGCGGTCACGACGCTGCGGGAATCCGTTGTGTCTAGAAACGTGGCAAAGCCCTGCTTTAAAGCCACCTCAAGTTGCCCGGTTGTTGCCTTGTTATTGTAGCGACCGTGGTACCATGAGTTGATGCGATGGGGATAGACTGGGAGAGACCCACCATCCGCGAGGGCAAGCGAGCTTTGCGACGCCATCACAAAGAGCGTCAAAGCGATGCCAGCGAATTGGATAGAACGTCGGACGTTCACGATTGCCTCCTTCGGCGCTGCGATGGCCGCCCCGGCGGCCAGACCGCGACGAGATCATGATATCGCCTCACCATACGCCCCGCGTGCGCAGATATCAGTGGAAGTCTCGCGAACTCAGGCCTTCGGCCAACTCCCGCAGGTCGAGCTTCCAGAACTTGCGCGCCAGGAGGTTGATCGTGCCTTCCTGCTTCTGCACCACGCCTTCCACGATCACCGCGGGTTCCTCGCGCGCTATCGCCCGGTACTTCTTATAGATATCCGGCCGGATGATCACGTTGATCAAGCCTGTCTCGTCCTCCATCGTCGTGAAGACGAAGCCTTTGGCAGTGCCTGGCCGCTGCCGCGACGTCACCACGCCCGCGACCTTGATGATCAGCCGGTGCGGCAAGGTGGCGAGGTCGGCTGCGCGCCGCACGCGGATCGCGTCCAGCCGCTCGCGGCAGAACTGGATCACTTGATAGCGCGTGGATAGCCCGAGGCCCCAGAAGTCGGCGGCGGCCTCTTCCTGTTCGAGCATCGCCGGTAGCGCGACGGTCTGTTCGTCCACCGTCATACGCCGCTCCAGTCCACCGGCGCGCGCGAGACCGCCGAGACGCTGCACATCCCAAAGCGCGTCGCGGCGGCTCAGGCCGAAGCAGCCGAACGCGCCGACCGCCGCAAGCGACTCCAAGATATCTTTGGCAAGACCGGTGCGCAGCACGAAGTCGCGCAGATCCGCATACGGCCCTTTCGCGCGTTCGGCTTCGAGCATGTCGCGATGCTTCTCGCCGATGCCGCGCACTTGGTTGAGCCCGATGCGCAGCGCTATCTCCCTGCGCTGCTCCGTCGTCGGTACCATCGTCCGCACGGCCCTCGCTGGGGTCCCCAGCGACGGCCGTGCGGACGATGACACCGAGGCGTTGGAGCCACGAAGCGGGGCGTCTGAGGCGGTGAGAGCCGCCGAAGTCGAGCCGTGGAGGTCAATAGCCCGGGCGATGGACTCGGCGGTGCACTCGTAGCGCGAGACGTTGACGTCCGGCGGCAGCACCGTGACGTCGTGGCGGCGCGCATCGCCGACCAGCGTCGCCGGCGAATAAAAACCCATCGGCTGCGCGTTGAGCAGCGACGCGACGAACTCCGCAGGATAGTGCACTTTGAGATAGCCCGAAACGTAGACGATCAGCGCGAACGACGCGGCGTGCGATTCCGGAAAGCCGTAATCGGCGAACGCGCTCAGCATGTGGTAGAGCCGCTCGCCGAGCTCGCCATCGATGCCGTTATTTCGCAGCCCGTCGATCAACCGCTCGCGCAAGCGCTCCATCTTCTCGCGTGAGCGCTTGTGCCCCATGGCGCGCCGCAGTTCGTCGGCCTGTCCGGCGGTGAAGCCCGCCGCCACCACGGCCATGCGCATGCCCTGTTCCTGGAAGAGCGGCACGCCGAGCGTGCGCGCGAGCACCGGTTCGAGCGCAGGATGCGGATACGTGACGGGCTCTTGCCCAAGCCTGCGCCGGAAGTACGGATGCACCATGTCGCCTTGGATCGGGCCGGGCCGGATGATCGCCACCTGCACGACGATGTCGTAGAACTTGCGCGGCTGCATGCGCGGCAACGACGACATCTGCGCGCGCGACTCCACTTGGAAGAGACCGACCGTGTCGGCCTTGCACAGAATGTCGTAGACGCGTTGATCGTCGCAGGCGCGCAAGTCCGCCAAGTCGACATCGATGCCGCGCACGCGCCGCACTTCGGCGATGCAGCGCTCGATCGCGTCGAGCATGCCCAGGCCCAAGATGTCGATCTTGATGAGCCCGAGCACCGCGCAATCGTCTTTATCCCAGCACAGGATGGTGCGACCGGGCATGGCCGCTTGCTCGAGCGGCGCCACTTCGATCAGCGGGCTGCGCGTGATCACCATGCCGCCCGAATGCTGGCTCAAGTGACGCGGAAAACCGTCGATGCGCCGGCAGAGCGCGTGGAGCCGCAACGCGACGTCGCCGCCGATATCCGCGCGCAGCGCTTCGGGTAGCGCGGCGACCGCGGCTTCCACTTCCGCCGCCGACATCGGCAACTTATCGCCGTGTTTAGTCACGCCGAGCGCTTGATGCGGCGCGATCTCGCCGCCACCCAATCCGACCGATGCGCCCGTTTCGCCCGACGACCCGCCGCCATCCCGCACGTCCGGCACGACGCGGCTATCGAGCGATTTCGACAGCGCGTCGACCTGATCGAGCGAAAGGCCGAGCGCTTTGCCGACGTCGCGCACCGCCATGCGTGCGCGATAAGTGATGACCTCGGCGACGAGCGCCGCGTGGTCGCGGCCGTAGCGGTCGTAGACGTATTGGATGATCTTCTCGCGCTGGTCACCCGACGGCGTGTCGAGATCGATGTCGGGCGGTTCGTCGCGCTCTTCGGAGAGAAAGCGTTCGAAGAGCAGCTTCAGTCCGACGGGGTCGACGCTCGTGATGTTCAACGCGTAGCAGACGGCGGAATTGGCGGCTGAACCGCGGCCTTGCACCAAGATGCCGTGCTCGTTCGCAAAACGCACGATATCCCAGACGATGAGGAAATAGCCAGCGAGGTCCAATTTCTCGATCACGGCCAGCTCGTGCGCGATCTGCTTGCTCACGTCCGGCGAGACCGGACGGTAACGGCGGCGCACGCCTTCGTGGACGAGTTGGTGGAGATACGAGAACGGCGTTTCACTCGCGGGCACGGGGAAGTCCGGGAATTCGTTCTGCAAGCGGCCGAGCCGGAAGGTGCAGCGCTGCGCGATCTCCGCGCTTGCTGCGATGGCCTGCGGCAAATCTTCGAACTGCGCTGTCATCGCTTGCGGCGAGCGCAGATAGTACTCGCCGTTCGGGCGCAAGAGCGTGCCGGCAGAATCCAGATCGGTCTTCGCGCGGATGCAGGCCAGCACGTCGGCGATGTCGCGGTGCTCAGGGATAGCATAGGCCACGCCGCCCGTGGCCACGACACCGAGGCGCGTGGACTTCGCCACTTCGAGCAGCGCACGGATGCGCGGGCCGTCGTCGGGCAGCAGATGGCGCTGGATCTCGAGGAAGCAGTTCTCGCGGCCGAACATGTCGCGCAGCGCGGCCGCCGCCGCGATCGCCCCCGCCATGTCGCCGCGCGCGCACGCGCGCGCCGGGCGGCCCATCTCGAAATCGGCGAGCGCGATCAAGCCGTTCGCGCCGCCCGCAAGTTCCGCGTACGAGATGCGCGGCGCGCCGCGCGGGTGATCGAGATGCGCGCGGCTGATCAGCCGCGAGAGGTTGGCGTAGCCGCGCGCGTTTTGCGCGAGCGCGACGATGCGCGTGTCGTCGTCGAGCGAGAGCTCCGCGCCGACGATGGCGTCGATGCCCTCGGCCCGCGCCGCTTGCGAAAAGCGCACCACGCCGTAGAGACCGTCGCGGTCGGTGATGGCGATGGATGCAAGCTCGAGCTCTTTGGCGCGCTCGATCAGCTCTTCCGGATGCGAACCGCCGTCCAGAAACGAGAAGTTCGATCGGCAGTGCAGTTCGGCATACGCGCTAGTCAAAGACGCCCTGCACGTACCACTGTCCGTCGCGCAGATCGTGGAAGACGAGCAGCAGCTCGCTGCCGCCCGCGAGTTGATAGTAGTCGCGCTCGATCGGACGCTCCCACCACGACTCGCTCAACCGGAACGGACCGGCGCATGCCACGCCGCTCGCGGGCGGCTCCATGAGCGTCGGTGGATCGACCAGGCGCAGCGCCGGCGCCCACGCTGTTCGACTATCCACCGTGCCCGTTTTACATCGCACGTCGCTCGCGGCTTTGTCGAACTCGCGCGGCGATGCGATCGGTTGCGCGCGCTGCATGCGTTCGGGCAAGCGCGAACGCGATGGCGTGGGCAGCATGGTCACGACCGCGTCGCGATCCAACGCAGCCTGCAGCCGCGCAAGTGTGGCCGCAAGTGCAGCACGCCGCGAGCCGTTGCTGCCATCGAAGATGCTCAATTGCGGCGGAGGATCCGCGCAGGGCAATGCCCGCACCGTCACCGCGCTCACCGCGCCCTGACCTGCGCGCGCCTCCAGCGCGACCCGCGCCAAATCAAATATCGTCGCCGCCGCAGCCGTCGGCTCCGCCAGCATCACCGGAATGACGACCTCCACCGCTTCACCGGCCATGCCGTCGCCGGGTCCCCGCACGGTATGCTGCGGGGACGCTCCTTCACTCGCATCCAGCTCGTTCATCAGACGCCCCGCTGCACACCGCGCGGGCGACCCGGCCGCGGCAGCGGCCATGCCGATAGCCGGGGCGTCTGAGGCGGCGAAAGCCGCCGAAGTCGAGCGGCGGAGGTTGGATATCCCGTTGTTCCGCCGCGTCCCCGGCGACGGCATGGCCGGTGCAGAGGCCAATGGCGGACGCGCGTCATCGGATTCGAGAATGATGTCGACGCGGTCGCAGACTTGAGCCGCGCCGGCGAGGCGGGTGGCCACGGCGGCGATGCAGCCGCGCAATGCGAAGAACAACGCTTCAAGCCGATCGATCGGACCATCGAACGCGATGCGTTCCTCATAGGGCGCTTGGATGCGGCGCGGACGCAGCGCTTCGCGGTCGTCGCCGCGCGCCAGACGCGCATATGCGCGCGCGCGTTCGCCGAATCGCGCGGCCAGCGGCGCGGTGGGCAGCGCCGCGATGCTGCCGAGCGTGCGCAGGCCGAGCAGATCGAAGCGCTCGATGTCGCCGGGAGCGAGCGGCAGCAACGACACGGGCAGCGCCGCCAAAAACGCGGCGTTGCCGCCGGACGGCACGATGCTGATGCCGGCGCCGGCCACGAGCGCGGCGCAACGCGCGGTGAACTTGTCGTCGGCGGCGGCCGCTGCAGCGCCGGTGTAGCCGAGCGCCTCTGCGAGCGCGAGCGCCGCGCCCAGCGCGCTGGCCTCGCCCGCCGGCAGACCGCTTGCATCGAAATAGTAGAGTCCGGGAGCAGCGCCTTCCACGTCCGGACTGCAGGTCTCGAGCGCGTCCAGCAGTTCTTCGCCGGCGGTGCGTTCGGCGACGTGATCGCGCGCGATGACCGCAAGCGTGGGGCATGCGGCGCGCGCTTGCTTCGGCGTCATGCCCGCGTGCACGCCGAGCGCATCGAGCGACGCGCACACGATCTCGCGCCGCTGCACGCCGTCCGCGACGGCGATAGGTTTGCCGCGCAGACTCGGATGCCGCCGCAGACAGACATCGAGGGAGAAGCGCGGGATGACCAGGCACGCGGTGCGCGCCGCACGGTCAGGCGGTGACGAGGGAGCGATCATGTCGTTCGTCCGTTTCATCGAGGTGGGGAATCGCGGGCGCGAGCCGCGGATCCGCTGGCTCGGCGAAGAACGTGCCGGCGACGTCGGGCACGAAAGCCGCCACGCGCACGCGTTTCCCCGGCGCGGCGGTGCGCGATTTCGCCACGGCGATCGAGACGATGCAGCCCGCGAGTCTGCCGGAACCCGCGCTGCCCGTCTGCCAACATGGCGTGAGCCCTTCGGCGCGCAAGCGCACGCTCGCGAACGACGCGACAGCGGGTATGTCGCCTTCGGAAATCACCACAAGCGCAGTGCCGGTCTTCTCGGCCTGCCCCACGAGCCGCGCACAATGATGGGCGCGAAGTGCGTCGCGCCGATCCGCGCAATCCAGCGCGACGAGCGTGCACGCGCCGCCGCGCACGAGCGCGTCCACCGCATGCCGAGCCGCTGCGCCGTTCGACGGCTGCACGACGAGCAAGCGCCGCAGATCGATGCCCGCAGCCGCGGCGGCCGGCGCGAAGAACGCGTGCGGCACATCCACCAACGCCGCGATCTCCCCCGCGCGCGTGCAGGCGGCGAGCATGGCGAATGCCAGCGTGGTCTTGCCCGACGATGCTGCGCCGAACAGTTCGGTCATGCGTCCGCGCGGAATGCCGTTCGAGCCGAGCGCAGCATCCAAAGCGGCGTCCCCGGTCGGCACCCCGGGCAGCGGCGCCGCGCCGACGCGCGCCACCGTGCCGTGCCAACGGCGTTCTACGAGGGTGCGGAGGTCGGCGACCGACGGCTTGAGCATCGGGCAAAAATACCAAAAAATACGGCTGTGTTGTAGCTAGGGAGGTCAGTATAATCGAACGTACGTTCGATTACAAGGCCCTATTTTCGTTCCATATCATGGAAGGTCGGTAGCCGATAGAACCTGGCGCGATTGACGACTTACCACGACCCCGACGTCGATCCGATCGATCGCAATCTCGCGAAAACACCGACGCCGAAAAATACAAACTCCAACCCGGAAACAGCCCGCAACTTCACCACGAAAGAGCGCGCAAACCGCGCACGCTCATGCATCTCAGCGCAATCGGCGAGCGGCAGCTTGCTCAGCAAAGCGAGCAAAAATGCCTCATCATATGAGCTCGCGTGAGAAAGTTCCGACTAGACGGTCAAGGCCAACTGGGGGCACTACTTGAATCGACAAAAGCGTGATTCGCGTCACGGAGCGCATGACGTGATCGCCAGGAGGTCTAGACATCTCGTCCGATCGCAGGTCGACCGCACAGCGCGGTATCACGATCATCGATTCGCTTATTGGTCTGGTTCTCGTCATCGTTGCGACTGCCGGACTGCTCGGCGTCATCCCGTACTCGTTCGTCCAGATCGAATACAACTCGATCTCGGTGCAAGCGAACGCCGTGGGCCAGCAGTTCCTGGATTCCATCCGCTACGACGTCGTGAACGGCGCCCCGGTTCCGACGAGCACGACTGCGCCGATCGACTTCGGACAATCGTTTTCGGGCGGCGGCGCCGACGTGGTCACCGGCAATTTCTCTTTGACCAATCAGTGCGCCGCGCTGAACGGCTCGCCGCTCACGCAAGACTGTTCGGTCACGGTTCGTTGGAACGAGAACAATGCAGCTCGCCAGCTCACGCTGGAATCCTACATCACAAGTCAGCTGTGACATGAGCAATCAGCGCGGATTTTCGCTCGCAGAGATGATCGTCTCCACGATCATCCTCGGGTTGATGCTGGTCGCGATCGCATCGCTCGCCTTGCCGACGATGACCGCGCCGCTCCGCGGTTCAGCAAAAGCCGAAACCGTTTTCTCGGCGGCGTACGGTCTCGATATCATCGAACGTGACATCCGTGGAACCGACGTCAGCGGGGTGTTTGCGTGCACGGCAAACGTTACCGTGACCTGCTCGCAACCGACCGCGTTGACGACAACGCCGTACCTCGCTGTTCTTACTGCGTACAATGCCGCCGGCGTTTTCCAGCCAAGTTGCTCGACGACGCCTTGTTGGGTGGCCTACGTCGTCTATTCACAGCCGTCCGGCAACATCATCTATCGAACGTATCAGGCGTGGCAGACGCCGCCCGCGACGCCGCTGGCCGGAGCCGTCGCAGCCGTCACGGCGGTGTCGTTGCTTCCTAACGGCACGGCGCCTGCGCTTCCCGACGCGCAGTCGATGGCGATCGCGGTCAACAATGCGAACGGACAGGTGTCGCTCCAAGTGATCTCGGCTGCCGGCGCCGGACCGACACAGAATTCCTCAACGTACACCACAACTGTTTTGGCTCGGAACTAGAAGGGGGCGCCATGACCACGAGGACGTCACAAGTCCGCAAACGTGCAACTGCGCGCGGTTTTGCGGTGGGTTTGGCAATCATCACCATCGCCGTACTATTCCTCGCCGCGATCGTCATCTTGCAGTTCGCGACACACTCTGCGACCGACGCCGGCAGCGTCCAGTTCAAACAGGCCGCCTTTGATGCGGCCGAAGCCGGCGTAAACGACGGGATGCGGGCGTTGGACGTGTCGGGCGGAACGACGCCTACGGGCACGACCGGCACGGGTACGCTGTCGAAAACGAGCGCAACGTACACCTGGACGATGGTCGTCAATGATCTGGGTAAAGCTGGCTCAACCTCCGGCGGGATCAGCGTTCCGGCGAACTCGGCGTATATAAGCGCAACAGCATCGCTTCCGGGCAACCGCAAAGAGGTCGACGGAGCGATCGTGCAGCGGGCGACCGGTCTTCCGATACCCGGCGGCGCCATCGATGCCGCCAACAACATCTTCGACGGCGGTCATGCGCCGGTCAACAAAGCGCCCGACAACACGCCGGCTGACGTACACGCCAACGGCGTCATCACAGTTGGCGGCAACCAGGGCGCCGTGCAAGGCACGACCTATGCTGCAGGCAGCATCAACAACTGGACGAACGCATACGCGAATCACGCGAACTACGCTCCGGTGGTCTTTCCGACATCTCAGGCGGACGCGGCGCTGGCAGCGACAGCGCTTGGCCTCGCGGAGAGCGGCACGACTGTTTCCGGCTCGAATCCCACCGGGACTTATACCGGCAACGTCTACATCAATGGACCGGTCAACTTGAGCCAGGGGACGATTCAGTTCAACGGCGGCGGCACGGTCTATATCAACGGCAACGTGACGATCAGCGGTCACGGCTCGATGATCAATGAGAACGGCAGCCTCATCGTTGTGAACGGCACGTGGGCATCCAGCGGGCTCAGCCAGCCAACCGGGGGCGGCGGTCAGTTGATGGTGTTGGCTTCAGATCCGAATACGCAAACATGCGCTTCGGGCGGCGGAGGCTGCGCGGTGACGATCACCGGCAACAGCGATGTCAACGTAGGCCTGATCTTCGCGCCCTACGGATCGGTACAGATGGCGGGCAACGGTGCGATAACCGGCGCGGTCGTCGCGGGCGTCGATGTCGTGTTCAGCGGCGGCGGTTCGAACGGTGCGTTCAACTACGATGACGGCGCTGGCACGCAGCCCGTCAAGGCATTGAATTACAAAATTATGTCGTTCATAGAAAAGTAGGGCGGATGACACCTCGTCACGGCGCAACGAAACTCCAGCCCGAGAAGGCGGAGTCGAAGGCGAATCAACGGATGTTCCACCGGCGCAAATCAGCGCTGCCGGTGGTCATCGTCGATTCGGCCGGCGACGTGATCGCAGGGTCATCCATCGACCTCAGTTTGGATGGCGTCCGCTTTGAGTCGAGCGGTCCGCTCACGCCCGGTACAGAGGGAATCGCATATCTCGAACTTCGCGCCGGCGCGAAAACGCAGACGAACGCCCGCGTGCTCTGGTCCGAGACTATCGACGGCGCGCACCAACACGGGGTACGCTTCTCCGAATTCGACAATGATGGGCGGCTCGCACTCATCGATGCGATCTATGCCCCGATCAACGATGGGAATCTCGAGGCGCATTTCGACGTCGCGGATCTGGCCATCGATAAACAGACCGCGCGCGTGCCGAAGCCGCTCTCCGAGCCGCATCACACGTACTACATGCGTCTCATCAGGCGTCTCGAGCGCGTCGCGAAGGTCGGGCCGGCGGACGTCGATCGGCTGCTCTTCGCCGTGCTCCACCAACGCTACGATTTTGCGGGTTCGCTTTTGTCGCTCAACCTCACGACGTTCGACAAGTTGGATGAGTACCTGGGCGCGATCTACGGCATTCCGTTTGTGAACTTGAGTGCGATCAAGCCGAGCCTTGGGGCGGCCGAACTCATCCCCGAGAGCTTCGCCCTTTCACAGAACATCGTGCCCATCAAGCACGTGGACGGCTCGTATGTCGTCGCGATGGCCGATCCGCTTGACTTGCCGGCTCTGGACATCATCCAGTTGCGTTCAAAGGGCCGCTTCGATCTACGCTTCGCCATGATCGGCGATGTCGAAAAGGCGATCAAATCCGTCTACCAGGCGGCCTCGCTGAACGCGGCGGACCGATTGATCGACCGCGCGTCTGCATCACCCGAGCGGTCGATCGAGATCGTCACTTCCGCCCCCGACGTCACCGATCTCGAGACGCTGCGCCGGTTGTCGGACGCAACGCCGATCATTTCGCTCGTCGACTCCCTCATGCGCTCGGCCGTTGAGGAACGTGCCAGCGACATCCATGTCGAGCCGATGGAGGACGCCATCGTCGTCCGGTTTCGCCTCGACGGCATCCTGCACGAAATGCGGACCTTGCCGCGCAATCTGATCTCCCCCGTCGTCTCGCGGATCAAAGTCATGGCGGGCATGGACATCACGGAGCGGCTCATACCGCAAGATGGCCGCATCTCCATGCGCTACGGTGGGAAAGACTTCGAGTTGCGGGTCTCGTCGCTCCCCACGGTCTTCGGCGAGAAGATCGTCGTGCGGCTCTTGGAAAAAGATCCAACCTTCAAGACCATGCGATCGATCGGCTTCAGCGAACGAAACTATCAGCTGTTTGCGCCGCTGATCCGTCGCCCGTACGGCATGATCTTGTTCTGCGGCCCGACCGGCAGCGGCAAGTCGACGACGCTTTTCAGCTGTATTCAAGAGATCCACGACGGCACGACGAACATCGTGACGGTCGAGGACCCGGTGGAATACCGCGTTCGCGGGATCAACCACGTCGAGCTCGTCCCCAAGCGCGGCGTCACGTTCCCCACGGTGCTGCGTTCGATCTTGCGCAGCGACCCCGATGTGATCTATGTCGGAGAGATCCGCGATCGCGAGACCGCCGATCTATCCATACGAGCGGCTCTGACCGGTCACTTGCTCTTCTCCACTCTCCACACTAATACGGCGGTGCAGGCGATTTCTCGCCTCGTCGATATCGGCGTTGACGGGACCCTGATCGGGGCCAGCCTCATCGGCGTCGTCGGTCAACGGCTCTTGCGCAAGAATTGCGACTGGTGCAAAGAGAGCTATGCGCTCACACAGAGCGAGACGGGCGTGATCAAGGAGATGCTTGGCGTCGACGTGCCGCCGAAACAACTGCAACGCGGACGTGGTTGCGCGCACTGTCATAAGACGGGATTCTACGGACGGCTCGCGGTGCACGAGGTCGTGGTGATCGACGACGAGCTGCGAACCCTCATCGGAACGAGCGGCACAAACGCCGGGATTCTCAAAGAGTACGTCGCGAAGACGGACTTCCAGGACTTACGCGTGGACGCGGTCGATCGTATGCTCAAAGGCGAGACGACGCTGCAAGAGGTAATCCGCGTGACCGTCTGACCCACGGCCAGCGCGACGTTTAGCAACTCTCTTGCAACTCCCAGTTCACGTTCCGTATAATGGACGACATGCAACCGAACGACTTCCAACAAGCCGCGCGGGCCATGATGCTCGACGCCCTACGCCGCAATCCCATCGATGCGACCTGGAACGGGCTCCACGACCACGACCACGAGGTACCCGACCTCAGCGCCGACGGCTTCGACGAAGATGCGCAGCGCGCGCGAGACAACGTGCGTGCCTTAGCGGCTTGGTCGCCGCAATCGCTCTCGGCTGAAGACCGTATCGACCATCGCATGCTTCTCGCGCGCTTCGAGACCGAAGCGCGCGAACTCGAAGCGCTCGAACCGCAGCATCACGATCCGTCCATCTATGTCGACACCGCGGTCAACGGCGTCTACTCGCTGCTCGCGCGCGAATTCGCGCCGCTCGCCGAGCGCCTGCCTGCCGTCCAGTCGCGGCTTGAGAGCATCCCGTCGCTGTTCGATGCCGGCATCGAAAATCTGCAGTCTTCGCCGGCGATCTGGACCGAGATCGCGATCGAAGAGACGCAAGGCGCAGCCGATTTCCTGAACGACGTCGTCGCTCCACTGGCGATCGACCGCCCGCAGATGCGCAAACCGCTCGATGCTGCGCTCGCCGCCTGCACGCGCTTCGAGACGTTTTTGCGCGACACACATGCGCAGCGCGACGGCATGAGCTTCGCGCTCGGTCGCGAGCTTTTCGATTTCAAACTCCGCGACGAACATCTTCTTCCCTACGATTGCGAGTCGCTGCTCGCGTTCGGTGAGAACGCTGTGTCATCGACGCTTGACAGCCTGCGCCAAGAGGCCGAGCGCGTCGACCCCGAACGCGATTGGGGCGCGATCGTCGAAGCCTTACGAACCGACCATCCACCGCACGGCGAACTTTTGGCGCGGTATCGCGAAGGCGTCGATCAGGCTCGTGAATTCGTGCAATCGCGCGGCTTGGCCACGATCCCCGGCGGCGAACAGCTGCAAGTCGTGGAGACACCGGCGTTCTTGCGGCCCACCGTGCCGTATGCGGCGTACATGCCGCCGGGCGCGTTCGACAAGCGCCAGGAAGGGCTTTATTACGTCACACCGGTGAGCGAAAAGTTAAAGCCCGAGGATCGCGCCGAAGCGCTGCTCGGCCACAACCGCTATGCGATGCTGCTGACCAACGTACACGAAGCGTATCCCGGTCACCACCTCCAGCTCGTCTGCGCGAATGCCACGCCGTCGTCGATCCGCGGGTTGTTCGACAGCACCGTCTTCTGCGAAGGCTGGGCGCTGTATTGCGAGCAGATGATGCTCGACGAAGGCATGACGCGGGATCCGCGCTACCGAATCTTTCAACTCAAGGACCAGCTCTGGCGCGCTTGCCGCGTCGTCATCGACGTCAAACTGCACACCGGCCGCATGACCTTTAATGAAGCGGTCGACATGCTCGTGAACGTCGCGCGCCTCGAACGTCCGAACGCGATCGGCGAGGTGCGGCGCTATACCCAGTCGCCCACCCAGCCTATGTCTTATCTCACGGGTAAGCAGCAGATCCTCGACCTGCGGACGAGCCAGGCAGCGCGGCTCGGCGCGCGCTTCGACCTGCGGGCTTTTCACGACCGGCTGCTCTCGTTCGGCACGATACCGGTGGCCCTGATCGCCCGGGCGTTTGACCCCGAGAATTAGGACTGGCGGTGAAATGGTGTGACGGGGATCACGGTCGAATGACGGTCGGACCGACAGACCGATCAGGAGCGATCCGTGAAGCGATTCCTCGCAAACGCCCTTCAGATGACCATCGCCGTCTACATGGGATTTCTGATGTCACCGGTCGCGATGTCCGTCGGCTGGGAGTGGCGTCACTGGGTCTTCCACTGACCCGATATCGGAATTGACCGCGCCCCCCGAGCTCGTCAAGGTACAGCTATGCTCGGGACTTCTCGTTCGCGATAGCTCGTTGTTGCTGGTTCGCTGCGTCTACGCAGCCGAGCCGCAAGCTCTATGGGTCTTGCCCGGCGGTCGCCAAGAAGCGGGCGAGACGATCGAGGAAGCGGTCGTCAGGGAATTCGCCGAAGAGACCAGCTTGCACGTGCGTCCCTTATCGCTTGCCTACGTCAGCGAATCGCTCGATCCCGATCACAGCTACCACGTCGTCAACTGCACGTTCTTTATGGAAGAGATCGGCGAGCGCGCCGCGCCGAAACCCGCTGATCCGGCAGTGGTCGAGGCGCGGTTCGTCGCCACGAGTGACGCGCCGGCGTTACTCGCCGCCGACGTGCTGCGCATTCCGGTGGTCGCGGCGCTTGCAGGGGACCTGGGCCGCCGCTACTTCTCGTTCCGTCCAGAGACGACCGTCGTGCCGTTCTTCGGCAGACAGGCATAAGGCTTTTCGATCGTGGGCTACCTGATCGATCCCCCGGAACACGTCGAAGGCGTCTATGTCGCCGTCTTCGGGCAAACGGACCTCGGCGACGCGACGGCGATCGATCTGCTGCGCTCACATGGCATAGACGCGAAACCGTTTCCCTTGATGGGCGACCTTCCGTTCGCGATGCTCGGACCAGGCAGCGGCGGATCGCTCTTCGGCGGCGAAACGCTCGTCTGCGTTCCCGAGGCGGACGCGGAAGCGGCGCTCGACATCCTCGCGGACGAATTCGACCTATGGGAAGAGGAAGCCGGCGACTGACGTGGCCGATCTGCAGAACGAGTTCGCCTGGTCTTGGTCGCGTCACCGGACGTTCTACGAATGCCCGCGGCGCACGTATTGGCGATACTACGGCTCGTGGGGCGGTTGGGAGAGCGACGCTTCGAAAGATTCCGCGCTCGCGTATCGGCTGACCCAACTCAAGAGCCTCGCGATGCTCGTGGGCGAGTCGTTTCACAACGTCATAGGCGAGCGTCTGCGCATGCGCAGTGAAGCGCCTTCACCGGTTCCGATCCAACTGATCCGCGACGAAGTCGAGCGCCGTCTCCTTAAGCGGGTTCGCGAGTCGCGCAACCGCGATTGGGAGCGCTTCGGTCAGCCCAAGCAGTACGCGATCCTGTTCGAAGACTACTATGGGATCGGCGTGAGCGCGGCGCAGCAAGATGCCGCGTTGAAGCAGATAGGCCTGTGCGCCGACACATTCGGCCGTTCGAGTTATGCGCGGCGGTCGTTTGCGATACCGCGCAAGCGGCTGCGGATCATCGACCCGCCCGGTTTCGACGACGCGAAGATGGTCGTAGACGGCGTGACCGTCTTCGCGAAGCCCGACCTCGTGGTCGAGGACGAGCAGGGCATGCTGCACATCGTGGACTGGAAGACCGGACGGCCGAGCAAGGCGAATATCGCGCAGCTCGCGGTCTATGGCCTATATGTTTCCGAAAAACTCGGGGCGCCGATCGAGAACGTCGTCGCTCACCTCGTCTATCTCGTGACCGGCGAGGCGGACCGTTACGCTAATCTGCGCGAAGGCGTCGGCGAGGCGCAGCGCATGATCGCCACGTACGCCGCCGACGTGCGCGATCGGCTCACCGACATCCCGAATAACGTGGCTGGCGACATCGAGCAATTTCCGATGACGACCAACACTGTGCTCTGCCGGCGCTGCAATTTCCGCGAGATCTGCGGGCGGCTCGACGATGCGCCAACCCCGCCGCCCGACGACGAAGACTAGACCGCTCGAGCGCGGCGCGCGATAGCGCCGGCATGATCGATCACCCCTTGGCAATTCTGCCGGACTACTCCGACGCTGCCGCTCTCGCGGCGGTCGCCGCACATCGCGTCACCGATGTCGCCGTTGAAGGCTCGGTCATCGACCAGCCGACTTTTTTCACCGGACGGCACACGCATGCGTGCCACGAGACGTTCGACATCGTCACCGAACACGGGCTCACGTTGCGCGTGATCGACAATGTCTTGCTTGCGCCCGCGATCCCCGTCAACGTCGGCGATACCGTGGTGGTCCAAGGACAACTGGTGCCGAAGGCAGGCGAGTCGATCATCCACGATACGCACCACTGCCCAGGTCCGGGCTGGCACCGCGGCGGATGGATAGAGTGGCGCGGCCACCGCTACGCCTAGGGTTAATTTGAAGGGGCCGATTTCGGCGTCAGATCGTTCCATCGTTTTCGGTTGGGCCCGCAGGGGTGGGCTCGTTCGGATAGCCGAGTTTCAGCAGCTGCGGCACGGTCACAAAGCTGTAGCCTTGCGCGCGCAGGGCAATCACGATCAGTCTCGTGGCCTCGACCGTGGCGCGCCGATCGCCGGATCTCCCTCTGTCCCCATCGTGCAAAACGATGATGCTGCCGTTCTTCACGTGCGCCAACACGCGCTTTGCGATTACGGCGGGCGGCGGGCCAGTCCAGTCCGCCGGCAACGGCACCGACCACATGATCACCCGGTAACCTTTCTCGCGCGCAACGCGCAGCACGAGAAAATCTCGTGCGCCGAACGGCGGCCGGAAAAGCGCCGGACGCGTCCCTGTGGCTTGATAGATAGCGTTCTCGCAGTCGTCGATCTCGCGTTCGACGTGCCGCCGCGACAGCAGCACGAGGTGCGCGTGATCCCACGAATGGTTGCCGAGCGCGTCGCCGTCGCGCAGCTCGGTGCGCAGGATCTCCGGATGCGCGGCGACCGCCTTTCCCACCACGAAAAACGTGGCGGGCGCGTGGGCGCCATGTAAATACGCCACGATCTCATCGGTGTACGGCGGATTCGGCCCGTCATCGAACGTGAGCGCGACGACCTTCTGATGCACCGGAACTTGCGTCACAGTCGCGCCGAACATCTGATTGTACGGCGCCTCGGAGATGTACCACGCCGCCGCGACTAGCACCGCGACGATTGCCGTGATGACGATGATCCGTTTCAGGTTCATCTGCCGCCCGGAAGCGCGTGCACAGCATGCACCACGGCGAGTTCTTGACGGATCCGGCTTTCGGCCGCTATCACGTTCGGAGGGCCAAACGCGCGGATCTCGCGCACGAGAGTCAGATAGCGTGGGTCTTTGCGCGGAACGCCGGCGCTGATATCGATCGGCGCGCTTGGATCCGATCGCGCCGGCATGCCGACTTTATACTCCACCGATTTTGTGGTGGCCCAATACTCCGGATCCGTGAACGAAAACGCCCGGCTGCCGCCCTCGTCTCCCAACGTCTGCTGGACGGCGATGATGTACTCGTCCTTCGGGTTCGGCAGCGCCGGTTTGTCGTCGACATCCCAGAGGCCGTCGGCGCGCAGCTGTTCGAAGAGGAACGTGCTGTCGGGCCCCGCGAGCGGAACCGTGAACTGCTTCGTGATGAGGCCGTTCCGGCTCGTCGCCGAATAGAACAGCGAGGTCTTCCCGTTATCGTTCGCAAGCCTGAACGTCTCGTTGGAGACAGCACCGCCCGCGTAGTAGCACTGCAGCGTCACCTGCCACGTGCTGTTCTCATTTTGGATTTGGCGAACGGCCTCGAACTGCGGCAGCCATGGCCCGAAGAACAGCTTGTAACTCAGCACTGCGCCCGCGACGATGCACGCGATGACGATGACGGCGCGCCACTTCTCCGTCACGCGGTCGCCGCCGCTCCGAGATAGATGACTGCCTGCAGCGCTCGATATACCTCGCGAAAATCAGCTGACTCGAACCGTATCGTCCGCGCGGCGATCCGCTTGATGCTCGGGATGAGCTCCAGGTGATCGGCTTGCGCCGTCCGATACGTGTCGATCTCCATCACGATCGGCGTCGGCAGCGCGAACGGTTTCGCCGCTTCTGCTTTGCAGGCGCGCGCGGCGGCGCTGCGCAGCGCCGCGCAGACCGCTGACGGCGAGACGCACTCGGCCGCGAAATACGAGATGCTTCGCTTCGTCTCAACCGTATGAGCCCACGGCAGCGTCGCCGCGGCTTCTTCTAGCGTGGTGCGATCGCCGCTGACCATCGTGACCGGCACGCCCCACGCCCCGGCCAATGCCGCATTGATCGTCAATTCGCCGATCGGCGCGCCGTTGAGCCTGCATTCGAAGATCACGCGCGGACTATATGTGTGGCCCATGACCGCCTCGCCGGCGCCGATAGCTCCGTGATACGCGATGAAAAATGCGGCGGAGAATTCCGGCGTCAGCCCTTCGAGCATGAAGTTGGGCTTGAGCCGGCCAGAGACGATGGTGGCGCGTTGGTCGAGCCGTTCGGTCAGCAGATTGCGCATGGTCGAATGTGAGTCGTTGACGGTCACCGCTTTGGCGCCGCCGTCAAAGGCACCGCCGACAGCCGCGTTCACCTCGTCGGTGACGATCTCGCGCGAGCGCGCGTACTCCTTGCTGGTTGAGGGCCGCACTTCATCCCAATGGACGATGTCGGCGCAGCCTTCCATGTCGACGGAGATGTAAATGGACGGTCCGTCAGACGCGATAGACATATTAGCCGGTATTCCCCGCATGAGTTAGCAAAAAACGGCGTGGTATCTCAATTCATTGGATCAGCATTCGGCGCCTTTGAACGTCGCATATTCCACAACCCGTGCGCTGCGAGGATAGCGGAGAAGACGGAGGTCACGGCAAGCGCGAGGAGAGTCCAAACGAAAAAGAACGCCCCGCTGGACTCGGCGAGCGCGCCGGCCGGCAGTCCACCTGCTCTGCTCACGTGAACAGTGAAAACCACCAAGCCCGCGAGCGATCCGAGGAGCATGATCGCGTGCCCCGATCGCCGCTCGGCAAGCACCAGCGCCCCGTAAAGCCAGATGACGAGGACAGCGATTACCACGGCGTTTGAGGCCGGTGACCTATCGCTCCCATAGACGATATCATCCGTAAAATGAAGCGAGAGGAGGATGATCGAGAGCAGAGACACGATGGTCAAGACATTGTTGTGCTTCATAATTAGAACTCTCCGCGGCGCCCGCGCAGATCGGGACTCTTCGTAAGCGATTCAACGGCGTTGACTTCGTCCATGACCGTGCCGCCGATCTTGTCCGGCGCAAGCGTCGGTCGCACCGCGTCCGGGTGCGCGCGGGCGACGACCAACAGCAATACGCCGCCGTCTATGGAATCGATGACGCGCCCCACGCGGCTATTCGCCGCGTCATAGACGATTAGCGACGCGTCGACGCGTCCGACGACGGCGCGATCAGCATCCAACACGCGACCGGTGCCGTCGACGTGTCCGAGCAGCGCTGCTCCGTACGCGTCACCATAAATCTCGCCGCCGCGCACGCTCGCGATAGCGGGGCCGGGGGCTTCTCCAAGCGTGACCATGCCGCCGGCGTCGACGAGCGCGACGATCGTATCCGAAGGACCGTACACCGGTCTCATAGCCCGACGCGCGCCTCGCGCGCGGAGGTGGCCTGCGCATCGAGGACGTCGTTGACGAGTTTGTCCGCTCGTTTATTCTCTTCGCGCGGGATATGCCGCACGCGCGATGACGTGAACTTTTGCAGTAGCGCTGTGGCTTGAGCGTGCAACGGTCGCATCTTGACATCTTTGACCCGGTATTCGCCGTTGAGCTGGCGCACGACGAGTTCGGAGTCTAGGCAGACCTCGACATCTTTGCAGCCTGTCTCGATTGCGCGTTGCAACGTCGCGATAAGTGCGCGATATTCGGCGACGTTGTTCGTGGCGACGCCGAGGAACTCCGAGACCTCGGCGATCACCGCGCCGTTAGACGCGACGATGACACCGCCGCCCGCCGCCGGACCCGGATTGCCGCGTGCGCCACCGTCGGTGTAGATCGTGCAGATGCCGTCTTTTTTCACTTACTTGGGATGCGGCGTGGGCTGCGTCGTGGCCTTCTGCCCCTGAAGAAACGAGCCGGGTTCGAGATAGACGTAGCCGTCTTGATAGTCGAACGATATTTTGAAGTAGCGCAGCACGTCGTACCCTACAAGCCCGTCGGAATCTTCAGCTTCGAACGCGCTGCCGCCGGTCGTGCGCATCAGCAGAAAATCTGTGAAGGCTACCGAGCCGAAATGATACGAGGAGACTTGTGTGGGGATCATCGTGATCTCGCCGCCTACCCCGCTCGCGGATATGAACGGCAAGTAGGAGCTTATACTTCGACCGAGTCCTTCGTCGGACACGTCCTTCGGGTGAGCCCCGGCGAATGCTGAAAATACGAGCACATCTGTCGATCCGGTATCGAGGATGAAATGATCGCCGATCGCAGCGCCGACCTGCGCTTGCACGTAGGGGACGCCGTCGTCGAGAGCAATCGGCACCGCTATGCTGCTCGTCGGCGGGACGAAATCGCCTGGCGGAGTTGCCGTGACCTGTCCTTTGTCGAAGTCGATCGTCACCGCCGCATTCGCGATGAAGTCGAACCCAAGCAATCCCACGATCTTCGTATCGTAACCGCGCTGTTGCGTGAAAGGCACGCAGTCGACGTACGTGTTCGTAAGACTGATCGGCCCGACGTCCATGTTCGGGATAATCGCCTGCGTTGACTCGTACGCGCCCATCGTCTGCTGAACGGATTTGCCGAACGTGCTGATACCTAGTTCCTTTGCGACCTCGCTATCCAGTAAGATACCGCCCGCGCCGGAATCCAGGATGAAATCCAAACCGCGTCCCTTGATCATGACGCGGACGATCACCGCGCCGTCATCTATTCGCGCTGGTAAGACGACGCTCTTCACGTTCGCCGGAAAGCTCGCGATTGGAGCACGACCATCGGGGATCTTGATTTGATCGCTTGACACCGGCACATCGACATCGTCCGAAAGCACGCGAATGTCCGTATCGTTCGCCACCCATCCGTCAGAGACGTGCGTGTGCCATGCCTCCATCAGCCCGTTGACGGGGTGGTAGTCGTCGTAGGTCGTCGTAACGCGTTCGTCCGGATACGCCGCGTCCGCGCGATCGACCAATCCGGTCTTCTCGTCGAAGTAGAGCCACTCGAGGCGGCCGTCGGGCGGATTGACTTTCAAGACGTAGGCGGGTACCGGACTGGTGACTTCGCCCGCGACAGTGACACCGCTCGTCGGCGCGATCATCGCGTCGCGCAGCGCCTGTGCGTCGACTTGATTTTTTTTGTGCACGCCGACTTCCAAGACGACGATGCCGTTTTCGTTCAGACGCCAACGCTGGCCGTGATACCGGCCGGACTCGGTTGTCACAGGACCAAGCGTGTACGTATCGAGGTAATCGTCGCCCACGGACACCGTTCGATCGCTGCCGGTCAAGCCATACGCATCGATCGAATCGACCTCGATCTCGGTTGCTGCTTTGGCTTTTTCCGTGCCGTGTGCGGTCTTCCACTTTGCGATGACGTCGGCGACCGTAACTTTGCTCGGGCTAAGACCGGGTGGCGGCGCATCGGGCGGAAGCGCAGTCGACGGCGGAGCGCCATCGGCCCTTGCGATCGCACAAGGGCTCGTTAAAGCGAGCGCCATTGTGAGGACGCCAAGAACGAACAGCAAGATAGGCGTCGACTTCATAGTGAGCCTCTCGCGTCGAGACCAACCTCAAAATGCCGGGACGATGGAACGGCAAGGTCGGTGCCATGCGTTCATCTAAACGAACGCAATACCGCACCCCTTGAACATACAGGAGCACGTTAGGCATGACTTCAATTTGGCGCGCCGCCGCGGTCGCCCTCTGCTTTGCGGTCGCGAGCGTCGTCACATCGGCAGGCGCGCAAGGCGCCGCCTCCGGTATGGCGATGGCGCGCCCGCATCGGAGTCCGCAACCGAGCCCTAGCCCGAGCCCAAGTCCCACTGCCCCACCGACGCCGTCTTTTGCCCTCGATCAAATTCCGACGGGCACATGGCTGATGATATTGCAGCCGACCGGGTATCCCATTTACTCGAATATGACGCTCAAGGACGACGGCACGACCGTGACCGGCACGTGGGAGTACGATCCGAAGACCACGTACGCCCTGAGCGGCACGCGAGACGGGTCGCATATCAAACTCGCATTGAAACTGCCGGCGAAGTCAACTACCGATCAGGTCGGCACGATGGACATCACGATCGATACGTATGCTGACATGTTCGGCTCGGTCAGCATCGGGCCGATCACCGACATGCCGTTCACGGCAGCGCAGCACTCGCGAGTCCCGCCGCCGGTCGACAGCACTCCGGCGCCGGACGATTCGCCTTACCCGCCGCAATAACGACTACCGGATAACCAACAACGCGAAAAATAAAAGGGGCCGACTAGCGTCGGCCCCTTCATTCGTATTCGAGGATCTAGTGCAGCGGCGCCAGCATGATGGACTTCGCGCCGAGGGCTTGCGCGACGTCGAAGAACGCCTGGTTGCTGATCATGTGATAATCCAGGTCAGCTTTCTTCCCGAGACCCGGCGCCTTGTCGATGTCGTTCATGACTTGCACGTGGATCTTGTGGCTCACGGCCTTATCGAGCAGAAATTCGATCTGGAACGTGCCATCTTTGGCGGTACCGGCTGTCGCAAGCGTCGTCGCGAGCAACTTACCAGTCATCTTCGGATCGGCCGCCGGAAGTTTGACGCCCGCAGCGGTCGCGATCTTCAGTGAATCGCCGACGGCGAAGTCAAACGTCTTCAGCCACATTCCCACTTCGGCCGCGCCATATTGCTTTGTCAGTTTCGCGACTTCCGCTTTGACCGTGGCCGCGCCGACCATCGCTGTCAATGCCTTCGCTGTCGAGTAGTACTCTGGTCCGCCGCCCGCGGCAACAAGTGCAGCAGTGACGTTGAGCGCGGGCGCGCCGGTGTAGACCGGTCCGCCGAAGCGGCCGTGCATCTCGCCGCCCATCTTCGTATCTTTGCCCGTGTCGCTCGGCGCCATGGCCGCTCCCGACATCGCGCCGCCAGCCGCCGCGGTTGTCGCCGCCGGCATGGCTGTCGCTGCAGACTGACTGTTATCCGAGCCGGAGCTCCCCGAGGAGCCGCACGCCGACATGCTCATCATGAGGGCCGCTGCCAGCCCGAGGCCGGCCATTCCGCGAACGAGGTTCATTGAAACGTATCTCCTTCTGTCACGCTTAGTAAGAGTCGCTAAACATATATCGTGGGAAGAACGCTTTCGGATGTCCGGCGGCCGAACACCAACCGACTCCGTCGAGACGCTATCATAGCCGTACCCACTGGATGCGAACTCTTACGTCCTCCAGCATGGTACAGCAGCCTACGCCACGTCTTTCGTTGCCGCACAACGCAATCGAATCCTGTTTCGTCCCGCCGAGCGGTTTAATTCCGCGCTTCGGGCGATGGTGTGCGCCGCAACGTTGAGAACTCATCGCGACCTAGACGAAAGGGCTTCATGCTATTTCTTCCGGTAATAGCAGTGCTTGCGATTTCCGGGCCCGGCGTTGTCCAGCCGCCGCCCGCCATTCACACTGCGATCAGCGCCAACGACAATCGCATCCCGGCGGGAACGATAGTCCGCGGCGTCTTGCATCTGTCGATCGACGCGCGCTGGGGAGAATGGCATCCCGACGGTGGCGCCCGCCCGGGCGTGCCGATGCAAGCGTTCGGCGAAACCGGAAAGCCGCTGCAGATTCCCGGCCCGCTGATCCGCGTTCCGGTTGGCACCGAGGTCGAGCTAAGGATTCGGAATCTCATCCCGGCGACGGAGCTCACCGTGCACGGCCTGATCGATCGACCGTCAAGCGAAGACCGCTCGGTCAGCGTTGCCTTTGGCGCGGCGCGTGTGGTGCGATTTCGCGCGGGCGCGGCCGGCACATATGCCTACTGGGCGACCACCACGCATTCGGCTACCATCATCGATCGAATCGGATGGGATTCACAGCTATCCGGCGCCATCGTCACGGATGGCTCGCGCGCGCCGAAGGGTGGCAATACCGATCGCATATTCGTGATTGGAACGTGGGATAACGTCAACGACGCTCCCAAAGTCCTCGCACAACGCTACACGCTTGAGACGTTCAATGGCTTGGCATGGCCGTACACTGAGCGCTTGTCGTACGCGCAGGGCACCGTGGTTCACTGGCGATGGATCGACGCGGGGTCGGTAGCCCACCCACTCCATCTGCACGGCTTCTACTTCCGCGTGGATTCTCGCGGCGACGGCATCAACCAACTGGACTACCCGGCCGCCGACCGCGACGAAGAGGTGACAGAACTCGTCCGCGCCGGCGGCACGTTTACGATGACGTGGAAAGCCGATCGGCCCGGCAATTGGTTGTTCCACTGCCACATTCCGGCGCACACGGTGGCGCATCTCCCGTTCCCCGATATGCTGTCCGGTACGCCGGCCGTCTCCATCGACCAATTCGTGAACGACTATGTGCCGCACGCAGAGATGGGCGACATGGTATTGGGCATCACCGTGCATCCCAGTCCTTCGTGGCGCACGCAGACAGAACCGAAACCGGCGCGCCATCTTGCGCTCGTAGTGGAAACTGCCCCCGACAACACGCCGCAAGCACCGTCGTTCAGCTACGCGATCCGTGACGGCGCCGAAGAAATTCGCTCAGGCAGCCACATCGGGCCGCCGCTCGTGCTCACGCAAGGCGTGCCGGTCGCGATCGACGTCGTCAATCACTTGAGCGAGCCGACGAGCGTCCATTGGCACGGCATGGAACTAGCCGATAGTTTTTACGACGGTGCGAGCGGATTCAGCGGTTACGGCGACCGGATCGCGCCGGCGATAGCGCCGGGCGCGACCTTTCGCGTGCAATTCACGCCGCCTCGCGCGGGCACGTTTATCTACCACACGCATCTGCACGATCAATGGGAGTTCCGCGGAGGACTGGCGGGACCGTTGATCGTCGTTCCGCCCGGCTCGCGCTTTGATCCGACTGTGGACCACATCGTGATGCTGACCGCTCCGAGTGCGGTCGGCGACATTTTGACCAAGGAGCTTGTCAATGGGTATCGCGATCCGCCGCCATTGATCATCCACGCCGGCGTCACTCAGCGATTTCGTCTGATCAATGTGGCGGCGGCTAACCAACAGCTCGTCGTCTCGCTCGAATCGAACGCCGAACCGGTACTCTGGCGACCCATCGCCATCGACGGCGCTGACCTGCCGGCAGCTCGGCAGACAGATCAGCCGGCCGATCAGACGCTCACAATCGGAAAGACGCTCGATTTTGAATTCACGCCGGTGGCACCAGGCGATCTCGTGTTCGTGGGTCGCGCAAAACCCAAAGGCTTGATCGTCGCGAGGCTGGCCGTCCACGTTATTTGACCCCGCGCCGAACGGAGACGAACCGACTCGGCGGCTTACGACGTGAAGTGGATGACCTCTATGTGGTAGCCGAACGTACCGTCGTTATTGTCGTACGACGACACCTCGACGGCCATCAAGTCGGAACTGCGATCCCAGCGGTAGTCCGACATACCAAGGTATGTCGGGTCCGTCGTCACAGCGAAATTGGATGGGAGAATGTTTGCGATAGCGGTCTGGATGATCGCGATGACATCGCTTTTCGCGCCGCCAAGCGACGGCGTATCACACTCGAGAAACCACTTCGACGTTCCGCCAGATCCGCTTTCGTTTGCGAAATCACCGTTGACATCGCACGACTTCATGAATTCGCCGAACGTCACGCTCGTGTCGAAGTACGTCTTTTCCTTATTCGTCGGATTCCCGCGCAACGACATGAAGTTGTCCGACCCGTTTTGGACACCGATCTGCACGAAATTTCGCACCGCTTTCCCAAGGTCGTCGCGCTGCGTCGCGCTCAATCGCGCGTACGGAACCCAGTGGAGGTTCGCCGGAAGATAGTGACCGACGCGCACCGTGAAGCCCGCGTTCTTCGAATCCGAATACGTCTCCACGTAGACGAATTGATGCGCTGAGGCCTTCTGCCAATCGAACCAGCTATCGCCGCTGTCGTTCGTCCCCTGCGTGGCGGTGAAGCTCGGAACGAGGGTACCCACGCGAAGTTCGATATACGCGATCGTCTGAGCGCGCGACCACGACTTCGGGACCTTCCAATCGAACTGCAAAGCGTAGCGCTCGTCGGCGTCGGCTGCGGCATATTCGTCGAAGATTCCGCAGACGGGGCATTGCCGCTTGATGACAGGGCTCAAGTTGTACGACACCTGGTTTTCGTCGGTGCTCTTTGCGCCCGCTCGCCAGGCGGCGAAATTCAGCGGCGCCTGAGCGAGCGCGGCCCCGACCAGCGAACTGAGCTGCGCGCCGGCATCCGTCGATTGAACCGCGGGAGTCGCTCCCAGTGATAGCAAGCACGCGGCCAGACCAGCGACCACCGCGAGCTGCCGCGAGATATTTCGAACCTGAGTTGGCATCATGACGCGAGCCTTCCAGCAGGGTGAAGCCTGATAGCATGACTATCGGCGCCTTTCCGGCCCGCCGCTAGCGGACGGGGTCTGGCACACACCTCTCCGACCGGACAACTGGACGCGTCCTGCGAATGACGGAGGATGGGTGAGCGTACTCGCACGACTCGATTTTTCTATTGCGCCGCACTATTTACTTTCTTAGCTGTCCTCGGCGGCTGTGGGCAGAATTTGCGGACTTCCGCGCCCGCTGTCGATCTGCCGGAAGCGATAAACCGGGTCCCACTAGAGCGTGCGCACGTGACGGCAACGATTACACGCGACACCGCTGCGCGACAAGATGTGATCAGCGTGAATGGCGTCGTAATCGCTATGCCTCAGCTTCAAACGGCTTTCGCCGCCGACTACCAGCCCTCAGATCCCGACTTGGTAGTTGAGGCCGCGCAAGATGTAAAATACGGAACGGTTGTGACCGTTATGTATACGGCCAATCAAGCGGGTTTCACGACGTTCGGTCTCGCGAATCGCTTTAGGGGTCAAGGGGCAAATGACGGAACATCTCGTGGGATTTCAGAAAGCCATTGGGGACGCGCGGAATTCGCCGCGCGCTCCCGATTCGGGTTCGCTTACTGTTTACGTGAACAAAACCAATCGCATTTATCTCGGAGACAAATCGATCTCGGATCAGCAGCGGCTTTATCCGGGCATTGCAGAAGCCGTGCACGACCATCGGCTCCGGCACGAGTCGATCCGTATCGCGCTCGTAGTGGATCAAGACGCGACATGGGGCACGGTCATGCACATTATCGACGCCGCTCGGCAGGCACACGATGATGACATCGGCTTTGTCGTGGAATAACGCTATAGCGCCGCGCTAATAGTCGGGGCAGGGCGAATCCAATTTCCATTTCAAGCAGAGTTCGCTGACGATCGATGCCGGCACGCCGCTCTTTGCGAGTGTGCTCGCCGCGCCGTTGCCCTTCACGCCCAGAGCGCCTTCGCTGCCGCCGTGCGCGATTTGCTTCCATGATTCGCCGGTGACGCGCTTGTAGGCTAAGTAACCGTGGCCCTCGGGGTTCCAATGCCATTTCAACAAAGCGTAGTCGCCGGTCACGTGGATTTCGTCGATGAACATCCCCGCGTCTTTTTGATGAACGGCTGCCTTCACGGCGGCGATGGCGGATGCCGGACCCACATCTGCAACGGCAACGACGCCGGCTGAGATCACCGCGACCAGCGACGCGAATCCAACCAATATCGTTTTCATGGCTGCCCCGTTTCAGCGAACTTGGTGCCGCTTCGGCAACTCGTAGGTCAAGGCGTCACGATCCCAGCCCCCAACCTTGAAGCACTGAAGATAGATCGAATCGAGGAACGAGGTGAGAGCCTCTTTCGGATTCGGCGATCGACGAACCTCATCATATCCAAGCACCCACTCATGAAGTTGCCCTGACCAGGCAGACCCTCTCGGCTCGAGCGAAATGGCCTCCGCACCTTTCGGCTCCGGATAGATATAGCCGTAGAAGAGCGGCCCGTTCTGTTCGTCTCCCAGATACAGACCGACGTTCATCAATTCTGCGTCGAGATCGTACTTCATGATGTAGCCGCGATCGGTGGGCGCTTGGACGCGTTTTCCGTTGAACAGAATCAGCGCGAGGTCGAACGCCCCCCACCACAGTTGGACGCCGGAACGCCCGAAGAAGCGGCTGCGCCAACGATCGAAAATCCCGGCGATCATCGTGGACGTCTGGAACCAGCGCAACGCCGCGGTCGGATCATAGTCCCGCGGCCGTCGGTCTTCGTGCAACGGCGTCACGTCGGGAATCTCTTGTGGGACCGGCGTGATCGCGCAACTGATCTCGAGCTCAGAGAGCGCTGCCGAGATTTCTGCGTAACCCTCGGCGACAGTGCGAGCCGGCAGCAGCGGGATGCGACGAGATCGACCGTCGCTTTTGAATATCGTGACGCTTGAATCAAAGATATCGAGCAGGCCTTCGATCGAGGAATCGACGCATGGGATGGGCCCTGTCGTCAGCCCGCGCGGAGTCAGGTAGAGCGGAGTGAACATCCAGTTCGGTTGAGGCGGTGAAAGCGCGAGGCGGATTTTGCCGAGCATCTGCGAGTACAGATGCAAGTACTGTTTCGTCGGCGCCCACTGCGACACGTCCAGGACATGCCACGGACCGGCGCCATCATTTCGCGTGCTGTCAACAATCATGGCTATCGTTTCTCCAGCGGAGCAGATTAGTAAGCTCGACGACGCGGGACCTGCCCAGTACAAAGAGGCCCATGGACAGATCTCCATGGGCCCCGGGAGTCTGGGAGAGGTCGTCTTACGCCGTCCGCCTGGACCCTCCGGAGAGCGCGCGAACGATAAGCAAGAGAATCACGCTGCCGATGAATGCGACGATGATGCTGCCGATGTTGATGCCCGTGACGCCGGCGTGACCGAAATAGCCGAACACCCATCCGCCGATGATGGCGCCGATGATGCCGATGATGAGATCGCCGATCAGCCCGCCGGGGCCCTCACCCTTGACGACCATGCGCCCGAGCCATCCGCCGATGATGCCGACGACGATCCATGATAGCCAACCCATACGACTTCCTCCTCACTCCCCAGCAGGGTGCGTGCTTGCGAGCGGCGCTGCGCAAGGGAGATAAAACGCGTTCTTTGAGCGCGTGTACGGTCCTGTCGCTCCAGGCTGATGCCGAAAGATTCGTAAATCCCTATTATTATCTGGGGCACCTAGATGCACTTTCGCGCAACCAAGGGAATCAGCAAGACGACGTCACTTATTTTCTCCGTCCCCGGAAACGGTCGTTCGACCATGAGTCGCGTTTCTTGGCGCCCGGTCCTACTCGCGATTTGCGCTCTTGCGGCGCTGATCCAGATTGCGGGCGTGATCGATGCGACGGGAATGGGTAGCGCGCCACCGTGGCTGGGCTTGTTGGGAGCAAACAGCGGCGCCTCTTCAAAGCCCTTTTCTATCGAGGTAACGGCTGTCGATCCCGGCGGACCGGCTGACCGAGCTGGACTCCGCAGGGGCGATCTCATCGACATCCGCGCGAACTCCCTCGTCGAGCGGTATTCCCTTTTAGATGCGCCGCTCAATGGACGGCCTATCGTCCTTTCTGTGCACGGGACTGATTCGGCCCAAGAAAGGCTTTCGGTCACACCGCAGCCGTTAAAGCCTACGTGGAATTTCTGGCCCGGCGCCTTCGCGGCGCTCTGGCTTCTGCTTTTCGCAGCCATGATCGCATGGCGCCGCTCAGACGTGCCGCAGATGAGACTGCTCTCGCTGTGGCTGGCGGTTTTCGTTCTTACGGGCGCCATGCTCGGTTTCGCGTCGCCCTGGGCTTGGATGTATGTTCTCCTGAACATCTCGTTGGCTATCGTTGGGCCGTTGTCGGTGGGATTGTTGGCGGCATTCGCAAGCGGTTTCGCTCAACCGCTCTCACTGTTTCGCCGTACCGCCCAATTGCTATGTTACCTATTCCTCGCGATATTCGCCGTGCTCTCGCTGGTTGGAATTGTCGGAGTTATCACGCTGCGGTTCGATCCGCTTCCTATCGTTGCCGGGATCGCGGCGTTGCTCCCAATTGCGGCCGCTGTGCTCGCGGCAGTGTTCTGCGGCATCTCAGCCATCGCCGCATCCCGCGGCGTCGAGCGGCAGCGGGCGGCGTGGACGCTCATACCTCTTGCAGCGTTTTTCTGCTTGTACATCATTGGTTGGATTGCCAACTCGTCGTCGTCGTCGTACGCCTATTCCGTCGGCGTTGGCCTTGTCAGCACACTGGTGTTTCTCACCGCACCGGTCGCGCTGACGTACGCGGCACTCAGCCGGCGGCTGATCGACGTCGGTTTCTTCCTAAACCGCGCGGCCGTCTTCACGATAGTCTCCGCGATCGTGATCGGTGCGTTCGTTCTGGTCGAGTCGAGTGTGAGCGAGTGGCTCGTGACGGTCGGCCACACTGCAAGCACCCTCATCAGTATGGGCTTGGCTCTTGGTCTGGGTCTGTCGTTGCGCTTCATTCACGGATACGTCGATCAATTCGTCGACCGTGTCTTCTTTCGGAAGCGGCATGAGGACGAGGCGGCGTTGCGACGGTTCGCGCACGAATCTTCCTATATCACCGATCGGTCCACACTATTGGAGAGAGCCGTTCGAGAGATCAAAGACCACACCGACGCCGCGGAGGCGACGATTCTCGTTAAGGACGGAGCCGCGGGATACTCGACAGGGATAGCGGACGGTGCGCGCACTATCGCGAGCAAGAACGACCCCGGTATTCTAGCGCTGCGCGCTTGGCACAAGCCGGTCGATCTCGGGTCGATCGAAGACACGGTCCTGCGCGGCGAGTTCGCCTTCCCGATGGTCTCGCGCGGCACGCTCGTGGGGGTACTTGTCTGCGGGGCAAAGAGCAGCGGCGAAAACTACGCACCCGACGAATCGGATGCACTCCTCGCTCTTGCGCACGGAGTCGGCACGGCACTCGACGTTCTCTCGGCGCAACTGGAGCAGCCCAACGAGCTCGTGCTCCGCGAGCTAGCCGAACTGCGCGAGGATGTGAAGCGATTGGCGCGCACGCAAGGCGAAGCCGCAACATACTAACGTGCGCGGTAAAGTGAGTTCGGCTACACTCTCACCAGCTCGACCCGCCGGTTCAACGCTTTTCCGGCGTCGGAGCTGTTCGGGGCAATCGGATGCGATTCACCAAAGCCCTCGGCAGAGAGTCGCCGCGGGGCGATGTGGTATCGCCCCTCGAGATCGAGAGCGACGGCCGCCGCCCGGCTACGGGAAAGATCCAGGTTGTAATCCGCCCCGCCATCCGAATCGGTATAGCCTTCGATACGCATGTGCCAGGAAGGGTAATGACGCAACACTTGCGCGATCTCGGCGATCACCGTTTCTGAGCGAGGCTGGATCCGAGCGCTAGCCACGTCGAAGTGGATCCCATAGATGCGCGCGCGCTTGGCTTGGAGCAACGCTTGCGCTATGTTCGGCGATTCCCGCGTGACTGCCGAGTGGGGCCGTCGAGCGGCGACGAGTGCGTGGGGCGCTCCCGCAGCGACGAGCGCGTGGCACGGCAGCGCTCCCGACGGCGCTTGCGCATATTCCAGATGCGCGATTTTCTCGGCTTCAGGAATCTGCGCGCCGATATCATCGGCATCAAATCCGTTGTAGATGATCAGGCCGCGCTGATATCGAGCGTAGGCATGAATCCAGCCTTGCGCAGCTTTCAGGTTTTGCGCGAACATCAGGCCACACCAGTGCGGGTCGCTCGTCGTCATGATGTCGGTATCGCCGAGCTGTTGATACGTGTTGGCGAGATAGGCCTTCACATCGACGGCGTGCGCCGGATCGGAAGGACTGTTCCCAAGCGTCGAAGGGTCGGCGATCGTGAGAACGGTGCCGCGGGCGGCGCCCGCGCCCGCTGCCGACGTCGTGAACGGATATGGGAGGAACTGATAGTCGGACTTCGTGCACTGATCGGCGTCGCGGATGATAAGTGTGCGGCCCGCCCCCACCCAACGCAGCAGAAGCGCGGTCTGTTCGGCGTCCAAGTTCTGCTGCGCGCTGCAGCTGGCAGCGATCAGCGCAACGCGCGCCGGCGCCAGAGCAGCAGCATCGAGCAGCGGCAAGAGCACTCGGGTGAAATGAAAACCGGGGATGAGATTCGGGTCGGATTCGGGCACCTTCATGCCTGCCTGCCGTGTGAAGACGACAACCGCTGGGCCAACTCCGGAGGGCTGATCGTAACAAGATGGAGGCCGCGAGATTCGGTGGGCGACGACGATCTGGGTGCGCGCGATGCCGACGAGCATGTCGCCGCCGTCGACCACCCTCAGCGAGTCGCCCGGAGCCGTGGCAGCGTTGCCATCGACTGCGCCGCGCCAAACGTCTTCGTAGCCGATACAGGAAAACTCGACGAGCGTTTTGCCGACGACCCCGGTCGCCAATACCGATCGCGAAGCAGCGGGCCACACGCGCGGAATCTCGCCCCTGAACCCATTGATGACATAGTCGCCATACGCCGTCGGTGAGTCCGCCATCGACCAGTAGCCGCTCAGGTTGGCCGCGGGCGGCGATGATGTTGACCCGAAAGCGGCGACTTGGCTGATGCCGAAAAAGCCTTGTCCGGAACGAGCGACCGTGACCCGCACGAACCTCGCGTTTGCATCAACCGCCAATGGCCCAGCAGATGCGCTGGGAGAGTAGTCGATGCTGCCGGCGTTTGCATAGCTGCGGTCGTCGTCTGAAGTGGCGAAATCCACGTGGGCCGGCCCACTCGCGGTGAACGCAAAACTCGTGATGTGAGCCGACGACTGCAGTTCATAAACTAGCTCGATCGGCTTGGAAAAACTTTCCGGCGGGGCCCATGAACCCCCGGCCGCGAGATTCTCGACCCCACTTCCCGCGCCGGGTGTCCATCGTCGGATGAACGCACCGTTGAGCATGGACAGGATATTGTCGTTGGGCGTGGCTGACGGCGTCGCGGAGGAGACCGCTGATGTCGGTGACTGCACGAGCGTCGACATGGGGGTCGGGCTTGGACCCTCGCTCGCAGTCGAAGCGCTCGCCGTTGATTCGATCGGAGCCGCCGACTCTATCGGGGCGGCCGAGGACGCAGACACGGCCGAAGCAGGCGCACTCGCTTGCCGGGCGCCGGCTCCTTGATTGTTATCCCTCGTGCACCCAGCCATCAGGCACGCGAGGAGAACGTATGCGAGCCCGCGCGAACTCATGATCCGGCGGGCGACTTTGCTAGGACGTCTGACATAGTCTGATGTTGCTCGGTATGACGTACGTACGGGTCCGTTTGAAGATCTGATGATTATACGATGCGATGCCAATGCCCAGGAGCCCGGCGTCGTAACCGTACGTACCGGAGACGTTGAGTTCGCGGCGCTCGCATGGAGCGATGGCCATCGGCCCGGTGGCGACGAAATTCGCTTGTATGAAAAGCGCCACGAACACATCGCCACTCGTTTCGCCAAGAATCGTTTCGAGTTCTTCGGGGGCGCCAAGCTTCACCTCGATCTTCGGCATCATCACCGTGAGCGAAAGGCCGAGCGGCGCGACCGACATGGTTCCTCCGTACGAGTCGAGCCCTCCGTCGCTGTCCATTGTGGTTTGCGCGTCGCCGCTCGAAGTGGCGTCATTGACGCTGACGTCTCCACCGAACGACGCATGATACGATCCCTGCGCGACGGTGGTTTTGCTCGTAAAGGCGGGGGAAAATGAGAAACCGGTTTTGATGTTTAGTTCGAACGGCAGCGGTCCGACGAAAAATGGTATTCTGAACCCAAGCGGGAGCTTGATGACGGCCGCCTCGTCGAAGACATCTTTATCATCGCCGCCGTGATCTTTGTCAAACGCGACGCTCCACGTGAGGTCGAATTTGCCGTGCAGGTTCCCGTCGCTGATGCCGATGCGCTTTGTCTGACCATTGGCCAAGTCTATGTTGACGGAGTTCGTCAAGCTGTCGAGTTCGCCCGTGGCTTTTACCTCGAGCGTGCCTCCGCCATGGCTCTTGTCGGCCGTGAGCTCCATCTCGAGGTTGTCGCCGTTCGGCGTCAACGTCATGTCGATATCCCAGTCCTGTATCGAGCCTTTGTAGTGGACCGGTGCATCGGCGAGAGCTGGGCTCGCTATCAGTCTGTCGATCCATGTGTTCGGATCATCGGCCACGTCGACGCGATGGAAACCCGTCGGCGTCACGTACGCGAGGTTTGCGAAACTGACGTTGTATTGCCAACCGATGTGCCCATCGCTGATCGCTTCATTGAGTGCAGCGGGGGCCGTGACGACGTGTAGTTGCGACCCATCGTTGCGGACGCTCACGATCTTTCGAAGCGCCAAACCCGAAAACACCGTCACCGTTCCTGGGGTCAAGGCTGCGATCGCGGGCGCAGATGCTGCATCGAACGTCAACGAACCGTCTTGAGCGACGCCGCGATACGACTGGCTCACCGTGGCGGCGTCGATCACCTTCGTTTGCGGGTTCCACGTGACGTTGAAGGTGCTCTGTGCCGGTGTCGCGATCGGGCTGGCGGCACTTTGACGAGAGTTGAGCGCAGCTGGCGCGGTCGTTGAACTGCTGCCGGCGACGGGAGCCGTTCCTTGGCCGCCGGCGGCGGGAGCCGACTCTTGGCTGCTGCCATGCGAGCAACCAACGATCGCTACGGCTCCCAAGGCGATGAGCCAGCAAGCATAACGGCGGATCATGGCGTTGGGCTCCCGGCGGGCTGGCTCTGCGCATTCGTCGCGCCATTCATGTTCTGCACTTGTTGAGCCGCTTGTTGCAGTTGCGCGGGTGCTTTCATCGGAGCGCAGGTAGGCGCGGGTGTCGAACTTCCAGAGCTGAGCAGCGATGCGGTTGTCTTGCCAACACAGTTCGGATCCGGCACGTCGTTCAGACCCCCCGAAGTAGTGCCTCCGGAAGCGTTGCCGCCGGCATTCTGGGCGGCCGCGTTTGTCGACGTTACATCACCCTGAGGCACGATAGTGGCATCGCTCTGTACTTGCGTTTGCGTACTTTGCTCCTGGCCGGGTCCGCCGTTTAGGTTGCCCACGATCTGCCCGCCTGCTCGGCTTCCAAAGAGAGCGTGCTGTATGGCTGCCGGCAGCGGTGGTTGACAGACACCGGCGCGCCACCAGAGGAAGAGAAAAATCCCCAGCGCGATTTCCAGGAGCGCGACGAGGAGCAGAACTCCAATACCGGCGCCGCCAGCTTGGCCACGCGAACTCGAGATGGAAAAATTCATGGGGACCACACTCCTTTGGAGCTCACGCTAACAGAGGACCGTGCGCCCCGCGTGCACGGCCCTACCCCTCGTCAGTCACCGTCCTCGCAGTGGAATTGTGCTTTGATTTTAGCCCGTGCGGCAGCATCGCTGTGTTCCGCACCGACCATCAGGGCGATTTGACTCCGCGAGTACGAAGGATCGAAGTGCTCTAACGTGATGGCAATGATGCCCGCGAGTGCGCCGAAAGCGACGCGAGCGTCAGCGCGGCTCTTGCGATACGTGGCTTTATGACGCTCTCCTCCGTTGGGCGCGGCTTCCTAGCGCTGGCGAGCGCCGGATGCCTTTGCCGGCCGGCCAAGGGTAGAACTACCACTCTCCCCTGCGCAAGCGCGCGCTACGGGTAACCGTGCCGACCGAACGCTGGCGAACGCTCCAGATAGTATGATGCGCTCTACCAAAAGCCGTCCGCGGCGTTGGCACTCGCCTTCGCCTCCTCCACGGACGACGCGCGTGAGACTTGAGGAGTGAGCTTTTCATGCAACGTTTTCTCTGGATCGGCATCGCTGCGGCGTTCGTGTCGATCAATATCGGTATCGCTGGTATGAGAATGGCACACGCGGCCGTGGGACCGCACCCATTCACCTCGTGCAACACACCAAACCCGTGTCTGACGTGGATTAACCAGGGCAATGGCGTCGGTCTTTTTGGCGTCGGACACAAGAACAACGGCGTCGAGGGCCACACGTCGGGATCGTCTCCTTTGGGCCTGACCAATTCCGGCGTTGCCGGCATTGACTTCAACACGACCACCACGAACGCAGGGGTGTCGGCAGTGTCACAAAACGGTACCGGTCTCATCGCGTTCGGCAACCGCCTGGGCGTTTTCGCCGACGCGCAAAGCTCGAACGGAGACGGCACTGGCGTGTTCGCGTCCGGGAGCCAGTACGGCGTTTGGGCCGAATCGCAGGGCGCGGGAAGCGGCATCGCCGTTCGTGCGCGCAGTAAAGATCGCGGCGGCTACATGATTTACGGCGAAAGCACGAATTCGGGTAAATTCTTTACCGTAAGCGACTCGGCCGACGTGACTGTCGGCGGAAACCTCTTCGACGATCAGGCAGTATTCGCCGCCGGCGGTCTCATATCGAACTGCTCGATAGCAGCTTGCCAGGCTGCCGTTACGGCATCAAGCGGTAACGGCTTCGGCGTGTTCGCACAAGCGACAGCGCAATCGAGCATCGGCCTCGAAGCGGTCGGCGGCGGCGGCATCATTATGGAAGGTCAGAATTCCAATTCGACACCGGTCTTCGATCTCGACGATTCAGGAAATCTAACAATCGCTGGGTTGCTCACCACATCGGGCTCGTGCCACCTTGGCTGCACGGTGGGGCACCATCCCGGCCGTCACGTGTCAACCTACGCGACACAGGCGAGCGAACCAGTGACCGAGGACTTCGGTCAGGGCCAGCTCGTGAACGGCGAGGCGTTTGTGAAGCTCGATCCCGCGTTCGCGAACGTCGTCGACACCGACGCGAACTACCTCGTGTTCATCACGCCTGAAGGCGAGAGCAAAGGGTTGTACGTGGCGCAAAAATCCGCTTTGGGCTTCGCAGTTCGCGAGAACGAGGCGGGGCGCTCGACGCTCGCATTCGACTACCGGATCGTCGCAAAGCCGTACGGTGTCGCGGCAGCGCGCTTGCCGATGACGATCATCCGGCAAGGGATGCGACCCGCAGGCTTCAGGGCTCCGGTATTCCATCCACTCCCCGCGAACGAGCCTCCGAAGCCGAAGATCACTGGCTTGCACTAGTTCTGCCAAAGTGCCGTCATGGGCAAGCAACGCCGCGATCGTCTCGGGGCTTGTCCTACTACGGTGACCTTGGACGTAAACGGTCGCGCCGCGCCGACGCTACAAAGGGAGTCTGCGGAACGTATGGATACTTTATTAAACGGCATTGGGGACATCGGGGGACACGCGGGAGGTGCAACGGGCCTAGAACCCTTATATTACTTGGTCGGGCCGTAGCGAAGCCTGGTTATCGCGCCTGTCTGGGGGGCAGGAGATCGCTGGTTCGAATCCAGTCGGCCCGAAAGTGTAAAGTTAGAGCCCTGCGCACGTAGCGCAGGGCTCCGTTTTATTTCTTAACCGTCGGGGCGAAGTCCCAAGCTTGAGATTGCTCTCCTGCTTCGTGAGCAAAACCGCTGTGGCCAGAGATGTCGGCCCCTGGCGCAGGCAGATGTTGGGGGCCGTACGTAAATCCTCCGACAGACCAGTCGTTGGGTTGCGGGCACGAACTTTCGTCCCCAGAAAATGCGGATTTGAATAGAGTTCTATCACCTCGGCTTAGCTTGCCGATATGAAGAGAACCAACGTTGAGGATATATAGTTGGGTAACGACGTTCACGGTGAGATCCACAGAGACGGTGTTTGAGGTTGCCGTGCCGCTTCCGCAATCGACGTCGGTGATCGTTCCGGTTTCGTGGGCGGATCCAACAAACTCTATAGTTCCTTCGCTGGATTGCTGCGAGAAAACGAAATTTCCGATGCGAACTCCGGAGGTGAGCATCACACGCCCTTTCGCATGTTGCGTCTCGCCCAGTCCGGTCCTGTCGGTCGTAAGAGTGCCGTGATAGGACTGCACACGGCCCCAGGCCGCTTCCATTGCCCTCAACTCCGACGGCGCCCAGCTAGGGTGCGGTGTCGGGCCATAAATGCGACCGTTATACGGCGTCGGAGGCGCGGGTTGAGGAAGACTTTGTGTCGATGATACGAGGATAAGAGCGCAAGTGAGAACATAAGGCACCGTCCAGCGTCTTTGAGTCATCCCTTACTCCTCGGTGAGTGGCGGACTTGTTCTTACGAACTGCTGTTGTCGCTGACTGGTTGCAAATCCGGATTGACGATATCGATATTGGTGCCGCCGCCGGTGCCTTTGAACGTGATCTGAACCGTTAGCGAGTTGACGCCTGAGACGTCGATATCGACGCCCGGCGTCGGATTTGGTTTTCCGTACACGGATTGGATCGAGGCGCTACCGAGCGCCTTTCCATCCCCGACGAAATCGACCGTCACCAACGGGTAGATACCGGGTATGTCCTGTGTGTCGTCCAGGCCGATCATCGCGGTCAACTTTTTGAATCCGTGATTGAGCGTCCACGTCGCTGACACGGTCTCATCTTTGACCACGTGAAAGAGAAGGCTCTTGTCATATTCTTGCCCGTCGACCTGAGTGGGCCGTTCCCAGTCGTTGGCCTGCGACCCTGAATTTGTGATAATCGTCTCGTGGCTGTTCACGCGGATCCCGTCGTAATAACCGCCCGCGGGGTTGCCCTTCAGTCCGGACGCCTTAAACGGCAGATCGCTAAGGTACACGTCGTTTGCGGCTAGCGCGATTGCGGTGACGAAGACAGCCACAAATGCAAAAATCGCGAGCATCGAAACGATAGTTCTCATAAGTGTTCTCCTTTGAACTGTGCGTGACGTTCGGTCTTCGTGACGCGAGTTCCCTCGATCGGTCATTCGACCGAAGCGTCGAAGTTTTCACGGCGGTTTGAACGGACTCGAGATAAAATGTTGCGAATCGAGGACGCATGGGGCACGATCGCATCGCAAAGCCGAGTCTAGCCGACTACCTCGCGGTGATGAGCCGTGCCGTCTTCCAAGCCGGCTTGAGTTGGGCGGCTATCGACGGTCAATGGGATCAACTATTGCGCGCCTTCAATGACTTTGACGTCCAGAAAGTGGCAGGATACGACGACGGAGACATCGAGCAACTCATGGCCACGCCCGGAATCTTGCACAGCAAGCAAAAAATCGAGGCGACGATTAAAAATGCCGCGACCATCCGCGCGCTCGACAAGGAACACAAAGGATTCCGCAATTACCTACGATCGCTCGATTCGTATGACGAATTGACCGCCGACCTCAAGCGGCGCTTCAAGTTCGTCGGTGGCATCAGCGCGTATTATTTCCTTTATCGCGTCGGGGAAAAGGTGCCGCCGTTCAAGCAATGGATAAAGACGGTCGAGGGCGACCATCCGCGCATCGAGGAGATGGTCGGCGGATAGAGGGCGATCAAAATCCCCGGCGATAGAGCGAAATATCATCGTGCACCGCTTGAATCCCGGTATATCCCCATCCGTTCGGTAAGAATGTCGGTTCGGTGTCGTCGCTGGCTTCGGCATCCCAGCCTTCATCGGACATCGTGAATTCGTTGAACTGATCAACGATCAGAAATGTCGGTCGGAGCTGACGGGCAAGCGTCATGAAACCAGCAAGCGTGGCATAGTTCGTTCCTACGTCGCCGTAACGCAAGGCATCGTCGCCGCAATAAGTCGGCTGAGGGCAGCCCCAGCCGCTCTGGCCGGCAGTAGCGATCGAAGCCGTGAGGTTTTCAACTCGGCCGTTCACGATGTTAAACGTCGGGTACAGCGCGAACGACGGCTTGTATCGATCCACAACGCTCCAAAAGTCATATCGCTGCGCGAGTTCGAGGGGGCCGTTCGGCCGTTGATTCGGATTTGCCCAAAACGTCGGCTGGCTATCGAGGTAACCGCCCGTGATTCGGATCGTGTACTTCGCGTCCAGACCCGTCTCGCGCAAGACCGCCCTTGCCCGGTTCAGGATGTTCAGGTTCACCGGCGTGCCGGTGTATAGCATCATGAGCGGATGTCCGAGATAGAGGACGCTGAGCTGCGGATACTCGTCCATGAGCCGCCCGAAGTATTCCACTTCCTTCTCGATGCCCGTCTTGCCGTCGCTGCCGACCGCAAGATCCTTGTACGTCTGACAGCCGAGCAGCGGAACGAGCTTCAGCGGCGTGTGGAGCGCCGTCCACGACGGATAGAGGTTGCCCGTATTCTTGAGAATATTCCGGTTCTGCTGGCGAAAAAGCTCGTTGTCTGGATTGCAGAATTTGCTCGAGACGGGCCCCGTGCTGAAGATGCAGCCGACGTTGTTCGTGACATCGATCGTCGCTGCGTCAATGCCCATGTACTCCATCCACTTGACATGCTGCTTGATGACGTGCGGGTCGGCGCTATCGTAGCCGCCGCCAAGGCTTTGCATGTCCGCCGACTGCAGCAGCGGCATGGCTTCGGCAAGTTGAAACGTCACGGCGTTTGGACCGAACCACGCTTCGTATTCCAGAAGGACAACGCGACTCCGGTCGGTGACGGTCAGCGGGCTCCCCGGGACCCCGCCCGCCGAAGGTGTATTCGCCGCTTCGGCAGCCAGGCCGCCACAGCATGTCGCAGCGATGGCCGCAACAAGCCCAAGCGCTGAAACGACTGCCGTATGTCGAGCTAGCATGCTGCAGCGAGTAACGGAGCGCAGAGGATAGAAGTTCCGCAGTTCGGCGGAAAAGCGAGATGTCTGACAGAATGAGCGGGCCTTCGCCCGCAGCGCGGAAAGACGGAGTGCCGACATGTCCATTCGACCGATCAAACGCCTCATCAAATCGAAGCCCACGCTGGAAGGCGCGGGCGTGCATCTCCGTCGCGCATTCGGTTTCGGCAACACATCGGACTTCGACCCGTTCCTCTTGCTGGACGATTTTCGCAACGACATTCCCGCGGATTACTTGGCGGGCTTTCCGTGGCATCCCCATCGTGGAATCGAGACCATCACCTATGTGTTAGCCGGTACGGTCGAACACGGCGATAGCATCGGGCATAGCGGAACGATCGCCGCCGGCGACGTGCAATGGATGACGGCAGGCAGAGGGATCATCCATCAAGAGATGCCCAAAGGCGACCCGACCGGACGCATGCACGGATTTCAACTATGGGCGAATCTGCCGGCGGCGCGCAAGATGACGGAGCCGCGCTACCAGGAAGTCGTGTCGAAAGATATCCCAGAGGTCACGGACGACGATGGCACGGCTGTCCGAGTTGTGTGCGGTTCATTCTGGGGCAAGACCGGTCCGGTGGCGGAAGTCGCCATCGATCCTATCTACATCGACGTCACCGTGCCGCCTGGCCGGAAAAAGTCACTGCCGGTCGAAACCACACGCCACGCGTTCGCCTACATCTTTTCGGGCGATGCGAAGTTCTGCAACGCATCCGAACCGTTGGCCGTGCCCACCGAGTCGAGCACTTGGTCGGATACCGCGCCGCCCGCCCAAGCCGAGAACCAGTCGCTCGTGCTCTTCGACAAGGGGGACGAGGTCATGGTGCAAGCCGGCGAAGACGGCGTGCGCTTCTTGCTCGTCTCGGGGAAGCCGCTCGGCGAACCCGTCGCGTGGTACGGGCCGATCGTGATGAACACGAAAGCGCAGCTTCAA